>NZ_JFOM01000006.1:0-248540 GCF_001860525.1 Paenibacillus sp. LC231
CTCCTCGTGTTTTAAATTTGGTTGGCGAACCGAATTTATCTTAACACTTCGGAGGATTTTTTTTATACAACGCTTAAGCTATCCTGAACCATACGCATAGCGTATGGTTTTCTTTTTACAATAAAAGGACCCGAGCAGCTGGAGCCGCTCGGGTCCTTCAGGCGAACGTTATGGATTCGCTGTATAAGCGGCATTCACTTCCTCCATGATCTTGTCTCCGCCGTCTCGCTTCCATTCCGCGATCGCTTCATCTATACGTTCCGCCGGTTTTTTGCCTGCAATGATTTCGATGACGGATTTATGGAAACTTTCGTTTAGGGCTGTCCCCTTCGCCAAGTATGTGGCTGACGAGAAGATGTAAGCGTCGGACGCGTTCTTATATGGATATTTGCCTGCGTTATCAATGGATTGCTCCATTTCCTTTGCCCAAGTCGGGTCGCTCCATTTGTACGTGTTAAACGTATTGGAATTGTTTCGCAATACCCAGTTCCACAAGAGACTTTGACGCCCCTCACCTTCAGCCTTCAATTCATCGGTCATCTCATAAGCTCCATTGCTGTTTTTCTTGTAATGGATATTTTCAATTCCATTCTTGAGGATGTCTTCCCCTTCGGGAGAAACCCACCAATCGAACATTTCCAGAATGCGATCCCGCTTCTCGGCATCGACGTCCTTGCTTAAAACGACCTTAATGGTTCCGCTCGTAGGCGTGGATGTGCCCCGCGTTCCGTTTGCTCCCATCGGCGGCGCCAGCTCCACGAACTCGGCTCCTGGGGAAATGGTCTGCAGCTGCTGGTTGGTTTGTTGGCTAAACTGATAATGCATGTCGGCAAAGCCTACTTTACCTTGCGCGTATTTTTCATTGAAATTCGTGTTGGTAATGAAGTCTTTGTCAAGCACGCCTTCCTTATAGGCGCGATTCATGAAAGTAAGGAATGCTTTCCATTCTTCCGATTGGGTTTGCATCGGTATCAGCTTGCCGTCCTCTTCCTTCCAGCCGTTCGCTAATCCGAATGCTGCAAACAGCTCCGGTATTCCCATAAGGCTCGAGTTGCCAAGCGCCGAGAATCCAAAGGTATCGTTCTTCCCGTTGCCATCCGGATCTTGGGTCGTGAAAGCTTTGGCTATTTCATAAAAAGTATCGATGGTGAATTGCTCTGCGGTTGGCACGGGGATTCCCAGCTTAGTAAGCCAGTCCGCTCTTACATAAATTGTGTTCTGGGCTGTGGCGTATATCGGAATGCCGAAGATTTGATCTTTCGGGTTCAGCAGCGCCCATTCTTCCGGCTTTGCTATGTTTTGCAAATTTGAATATTCGGGTAAATGCGGCTTTAAATCCAGGAACACGCCCTGCTCCACCCATTTCAAGTATAGGCTTGGACTATCCATGCGTATAATATCCGGCAGTTTGCCGGATGCGGCGATCACGTTCAGTTTCTCGGCAAAATTGGCATTCGGAACCCATTGAATCTGCAAATCCACATTAAATTTTTCATTGATATGCTTGATAATCGGATGATGGTTGTCCGCCCAGCCCCCACCCTTCCATGAAGCGATCATCATATCGATTTTTATTTTCTTGGAATCGTCTTTCTCTCCGTTCGCACCGGAAGCCGTACCTGCATCCTCTTTTCCCGTGGATGTGCATCCAACGATCGACAATAACACCAGACTCATAACCAGGATCATTGATAACGTTCTTTTCACTTCGGGTGACCTCCATTACGAATTTTTGGAATTTGTCCTTCATGCATCTTTAATATATCTTGTTGTCCGGGGTCACTTTTTCACATAATGATGATGTTTTTATCCGAATTTCTGATCATGTGTTTGTCTTTTTTGGGAATCGAAGCGTGACTTTGCTTCCTTGTCCCGATACTGAATGCACGCATACGCCGTATGGAGGGCCGTATTTTAAAGCCATTCGGGCATGGACATTGAGGATGCCAACCGATTCCTCGTGGTCCGATGGCTCTGCCTGTTGTTCCACATACTTCATTCTCTGGACAATCCGCTGCAATTCTTCTTCTGGAAAACCACTGCCGTTATCCGTAACGTCAATGACAAGGTCGCCATCCTTCTCATATGCCTCCACCGCGATATGGGCATTTCCGTTTCTTGGTTCAACCGCATACTTTACACTGTTCTCTACGATCGGCTGCAGCGACAGCTTGATGATCCGGCAATCCATGCAGGATTCAGGCACCGATATCCGGCTTCGAAAATGATCGAACCGGATATGAATGATATCCAAATAATTTTGCAAATTCCGCAGCTCATCCCGCAGCAGCACTTCGGAACCGGGCATCTTTGATGTATATCGATACACACCCGCAAGCCTTGTCACCATTTTCTCAATCGTGGGCACCTTCTCGATAAAGGCGATGCTTTTGATAATTTCCAACGTATTGTAGAGCAAATGCGGGTTGATCTGATTCTGCAGTGCCTGGATATGCGCATCCCTTTGCCGCAGCTGCAGCTGCATCTCGTTGATCTCAAGATGATGTACCGTGTGAATGAGTTCATTCAGCCTTGCCGTCATCTGATTAAAGCTGCCGTTAAGCTGCTGAATCTCGTCCTTGCCTTCAACCACCTCCGCACGGACATTCGTGTCGCCGGTCTCCACCCGTTTCATCAGGTTCCGCAAGCGAAGAATGGGACGGACGACTTGGCTGACCATTCTCGGAATAAACAGCAACGATACGATAATAATGCCTGTCATCACAAAGAACGTTGCCTTGCGCGCGAAGTCCAGCCCGCTCGCCATTTCATGCATGGGTACAGAAGCAACCATATTCCAGCCGGTCACTTCCGAGCGGTTCCCGGAGATCAGAATTTTCTCTCCGTTCCGTTTGATTACAGCATCCTGCTCACCGAGCGGCAGTGCACCCAGAGCGGTATCCTCGACACGATGACCGGCCAAGTTCATGTCCGGGTGATACACGATCTCTCCTGTTAAATCGACAATAAAAAAGAACCCCGTTCTCCCGAGTCTCGTCTGTCCGAGAATGTCTTGAATTTCGGTAATGGATAAAGCGATGTTCAAATTTCCGACGAGCTTGAGGGAATTCGGATCAAATATGGGCACAATCAGCGTAATATAGGGGTATGCAGCCATGACGGCATCTTCATGACGGTAGTGTGAGGGGACGATGTTCAGCTTATCGGATAAGGGGCTGCTTAGCCATGGCGAGTACTTAATCATGGCATGATTCAAGGCGTGATCTTTCGAATAAATTAATCGGTCGTCCAGTGAACGGAGTACAATCCCCAGGACATTAGAATAGTTGATGGCAATATACTTTGACATGATGCCCTCGACGAGCGCTTCCTGTTCTCTACTGAACATTTCACCGCTAATGAGCCATTTCTGCAGAAGTCCGCTCTCCGGATTGTCGCCTAACAGCGAATTGGAGGGCAGCGGACCGGCAATCGATGCATAAGTCGATTGGGCCATTTGCGTAAAATACCGGTCGAGCTGATGATTAATCCGGGCCGTAGAATCCTGGGCAATCATGTAAAAATCATCTTTTGCCGATTCTGTATAGTAATAGGACGTGAAAACTGCCATCAGTGAAATGGA
Source organism: Paenibacillus sp. LC231 (assembly GCF_001860525.1). NCBI lineage: Bacteria > Bacillati > Bacillota > Bacilli > Caryophanales > Paenibacillaceae > Paenibacillus > Paenibacillus sp. LC231. The sequence continues at coordinate 3,584 of NZ_JFOM01000006.1, forward strand.
AATAAAGCTAACGGACAGCACCAACCCGAGGATCTTCGTCTGAAAAGAGAAACGGTGATGCCAGTTACGCCATTTCATGAGCCCATCCTCCTTCTGTATTCGAGGGGAGCAACTCCGGTATGCGCTTTGAATACTCGTGTGAAATATGGCGAAGAGGTGTACCCGACGATTTCAGCAATCTCGGACACAGCGTACGAGGTAGTTCTCAGCAGCTTTTTGGCCTCATCCATACGCAATCGATTGACATAACCGACGAGTGAGCTGCCCGTATGTTTTTTGAATAACGCGCTGAAATGGGAAATGCTGAAATTTGTTAGATTCGCCATTTCCGTGAGCGACAGATTTGATTTATAATTTGTCTCAATGTATCGGCACGATTGGGCAATGGCTTCAGGCAGGCTCGCTTTCCCCATTCCCGGATACTCGAGGTACCATTTTTCCAGCAGCGCCATGTAGTATTTCAGGATGGCCCCATCATCATTAGATACATATTTAGGGATGTCCTCGGACGCAGCGCCGATTTCATTCAACAGGCTCTTGAGCTTGGTCTCCATAATATTCAGCAGCCCAATCCGGGCATTTTTGCTCAGAGCATGTAATCTTAAGACGGACTGAATTAGGTGGCTTTGCTTTTGCATGAGAGTATCAAGCGCCAATCCCTGGTTGTTATCCAATAGCGACTGGAACTTAACGATATAGTCGTTCAGGTCCTTCAGAGATTCCAGCTTCTCCTTGGATCTGCTTAGCGCTTCGGTCAGGGTTTCAAATTCTACCGGCTTTAGCAAATACTCCGAAACGCCATAACTCATGGCCTTCTGGGCATATTGAAAATTGTCGTAGCCGCTGATAATCACGGATACAAGTGGAATCCGATGCTCCGCTATTCGCTTGATCAAAGATAACCCGTCCAGCTCAGGCATCATGATATCCGTAATCAAGAGCATCGGCCACACTTCCTGAATCATGCTCCACGCTTCTTTTCCATTGCTGCATTCCCCTACCACCTGGAATTCCTCACCGGCGGTTTTCACCATCTCGACGATTCCTTTCAAGACCCATGGTTCATTTTCGGCTATCAGAACGGTGTACATTTGAGCGATAAACCTCCATCGTTAGCAATTATCCAGGATTCTCAGGATATAAAGAGGATTTCGTGAATGCATGATATTTTCCTGCTTTTACTAGGCGCAAATGTATGATCAAGGCTTTAATCCTCGTGATTCAATGATCGCGTATCTTCTCTTGAAGCAAAATAAATGGGGTTTGTCACTGCCGCCATCGACAAGCCGTCGGCCAGATCAAGATTCCGCCAAATTTCAGCCCGCAAAAATCTCCTATGCATGGCGTTAACCGTCAGTGTAACGCCTCCTTCCGAGTCAACAGAAGTTTCTTCCTCAAGACCGCGCTCGGTGTACAGACGAATCCGATCGCCCGGAATCAAATCATCCAGTTGAACGACCACCTCGTGATCGGCGTGCCCATAGGGCACTTCATCACCAATCCCGTATTCGCCGCACTGAAGGTTAGCAAAAGGACCATCAGGCGAATAAGTGATGACGACATGGCCTTCCGCAATGCCGTTCAGCACGCCTTCCACCGTTTTTTCATCGGTCCAGACCCATACGCATGGCATCGCATGCTTCACATATGAGTCCGGTCGATGCACATCGCTTCCCCCTACGGCTACCAGACGTCTTCCGGTAACGAGCTGCTCCTGCCACCAAGAAAGCGCGCGTCTGTTGTGCTCTCTCCAAGGGCCGTTCCAAATTTCTACCCAGTCGTAATCCACATCGAAATCCCATTCCCACGGGCAGTTATCGCAGTGCGTATGGTTGAGCACAATCTTGGCTCCCCGTTCGCGGGCGACTCGAAACTTCTCGTGCACATCGGATATTCCCGATACGCGAAAATCATCCATGGGGTTCGTCACGCCGAGAAAATTACTATGACCATAATTCGTCGTAAACTCCGTACCCGGTATCATCAGTACCGAGGTCCCGCGGGGATACGCAAGGTTTTGGCTGTTCGTATTGTGATCGGTCATGGCTATAAAATCGCAGCCCAAACTCTCCATCATGGCCGCATTCTCTTCAAGAGTATAAGTGCCGTCGCTATGAACGCTATGCGTGTGAAGATCTCCCTTCAGCCAGCGCGATATCTTGTAGGTAAACTCGATTTCGATCGTGACCGTACAACCCTGAGCGGGAACCTTGTATGCGTTATGGAGAATAGCCCAATCTCCTGGGGCCAACCGTCCAGGCAGATATCCTGGAGTCGCTTGATTCAGACCGATGCTAAATTCCTGACGTGCCCCTCCGCTCCAGCCTCTTACTCTCTCAGCGTCCCGGATCCCTAAATCAATGACGGCTTTTGCGACATCATCGCCGTGGGATTCCACCTGATAGCTCACGTGGATTTCTTCGACATGCTCCGGCATTTGAAACGGGACTTCGATGTACATACTTTGTTCCGAATGCTCAATGTATCGTTGGAAAGCTAAGGTGTTCATTCGCTCGATTTGTTTAGTCATACGACTGCCTCCTCCATTCTGCTTATTCTTTATTTGCACCGACAAACATTCCTTTAACAAAATACTTTTGCACATACGGATAGATGATGATTAGCGGAAGAAGCGCAATGACGATCCCTGCCATTCTGACATTGGTCGTGATAAGAAAGTTGCTCGAGGTCGAATCGGTATCGACAATGAGCGATTTCAACGCGATCTGCAGCGTATATTTGGACGAGTCATTTATATACAGGAGGGCTGGCGTGAATTGGTTCCAGCGGCTGACAAATTCAAACAGCGTAACTGTTGCCAGCCCTGCTCTCGCAAGCGGCAAGTACATCCTAAAGAAAATCCAAAGATCCCCGGCTCCGTCGATCCGCGCCGATTCCGACATCTCGTAAGGGACGCTCAAAAAGAAATTTCGCATGAGCATGACGCTGAAGCCGGATACGAACCCGGAAAGTATGAGTGAGGACAACGTGTTCAGGAGTCCTAAATCCTGATTCACGATATACAGCGGGATCATGATCGCCTCGCTCGGAATCATCATCGTTAGCAGGATCGCGGATAACATCCACTTTTTTCCGGGAAGCCCTTTTTGAATCAGCACATAGCCAGCCATAGAACTTAGGAACACATGACCTACGGTACCGACAACGGTCACAATGACATTGTTCGTAAATGGCAAATAAAGCTTCATGCGGTTCCACACCGTGGAGAATCCCTCCAGGCTGAATTCCTTGGGCCACAGTACGATCCCGGGCTGCATGGAAGCAAAATTTGATGAAAATGCAAGCGCAAGCGTATTTAAAAAAGGGATAACCATGGTTGAAACGAGCAGAAGGAGGAACAGAATATTAACCGCATCAAACACACGGCCCGGCAAGCTGATTTTATTCGTTGATTTCATCTACCGACTCACCCTTCATCGTAGCGGATCACCGCTCTTGTTACGTACGTTAGCGCGAATGTTGCCATAATCACCAGGAAGCCGGCCGCCGTAGCAGGTCCAACGCTAAATTCCAATATCCCCTTTTGGTAGGTGTACATCATAATGACATCGACTTTATTGGCAATGGCGCCGTTACTCATCACGAATATTTGATCAAACAAACGCAGGATTCCCAAAACGTTCAACATGATGACCACTTTCATGGTGGAGCGAAGCATCGGAATGGTGACGTAACGGACCTTCTGCCAGCGACTGGCTCCGTCCATGCTCGCAGCCTCATACAACGAGGGATTAATGTTCACAATGGCGGCCAGGTACATAATGCAGGTATACCCCATTTCCTTCCAACCTGAAGTCAGGATCATGACGAAGCGGGCATAACGGTCCGAAGACAGGAACCCGACCGATTGACCACCGAAGAGCTGAATGATTTGGTTCACGATGCCCGTATCCGGAGACAGCAGTAGAATCCACACCCCGCCTACGACAACCCAAGAGAATAAATGAGGTAAATAGACGATCATCTGGGTCATTTTTTTGAACCAGGCGGAAGCCACTTCATTTAAGGAGAGCGCGAGAATCAGAGGCAACAAGAAGTTGATGATAAAACTTCCGGTGCCGATTACGATCGTATTCTGAAAAACTTCCCAAAAAACCGGATCCTTTAGCACACTCAGATAGTTATCGAAACCGATAAAGGGCCGGTCTCCGATAAGCCGGTAATCTTGAAAGCTGATAACAAGTCCCCGGGCCAGCGGATAAAAGGAAAAGATGAGGAAGTAGGCCAGGATAGGAAGCATCATAAAATATAGGGTTTTGTATTTGAATATGGCTTTCACGGAATTTCGCCCCCTTATTAAAAAATAAAGAAGGGCGCGGCCGCCATCACCGCCCCTCCTCATGCTTTAATCGATAAGTCCGCCTGCTTTAAGCTCTTCTCGCATTTTCTTTACGGCGTCGGCAGCCGGCATTTCGCCCATGATCGCTTTGAAGGAATATTCATTGATAATCTTCTCGGCATTCGCCCAATTCGGAGGCGTTAATTCCAAGGAAGCGTATTGATCGACGAGATCCTGCGCTTCCTGGACGCCCGGCAGTTTACCGAAAGGCGGTTCGACGTTGCGGTTATACCAGAAAGGAACGCCATGGTCGGAAGCATGCTCTTTACCGGTTTGGGTCAATTCGTATTTGCCGTTGGCAACCGTGTAATCCACATCCTTTATGCCTAAGCTGCCCAGCGTAATACCTTCCTCGGAATGCCACCATTCAATGAATTCAAAGGCTGTTTTCGGATGCTCCGCATTGACGGGAATAACCCAAACATCCGGATCGCCTCTGCGCAGCATGTGGTTGCCGTTTGCGTCGGCTGCACCAGGCAAGCCCTTCGCTTCGAATTTCGTATTCGGATCTTGTTCCTGGCGCGTATTGTTCAGCATGCCTACCCAAGCGTCCCAGTACGTAATCATGCCGACCCGGTCGGTTAGGAACAGGTCTCGCATTTTACCGGTGTCATTCGTGGTAAAGTTCGGATCCAGAATGCCTTCCTCAAACAGCTTGTTCAGCCATTCATAAACCGGGATGGCCGCATCTGTAGAATATGGAACGTCCAGCTTGCCGTCCGCCGTTTCCACATATCGTTGTTTCAAGCCCGCTGCGCTGAAGAAACCCTGCAGTTCATACATGCCGGCCGTGCTGAGTCCGTACGTGTCTTTTTTGCCGTTTCCGTCCGGATCTTGTTCGGTGAACGCTTTGAGGACGTTATAATAATCGTCCAGCGTTGCAGGCTCCGGCAGGTTTAATTCGTCCAGCCAGTCCTTGCGAACGATCGGCATCGTTCCTCCCTGGTACTTGGTGAACACGCCGTAGATCTGGCCATCCTTCGTCTTTACTTGTTCCCACTCATTCGCGGGAATGACGTTTGGATCCGACAGCACCTTGGAGGCGTTCACTTGATCGGTCAGCGGCGTAAGAATTCCTTGTTCAACGAAGGTGGACATCTTCTCTTTGCTGATTTGCAGCAGATCGAATTTTTCTCCGGAAGCGATCGCTGCAAGCAGCTTCTGGTCATAGTCAGCAGCCGGCTTGTTTATCATTACCTTGATGCCGGTTAGACGTTCGATTTCTTGCTCGAACTGCGTGTTCTCCTCAGGCGTTTTGCCGCCGATGACACCCGTCATGATTTTGAGTGTGCGTTCTTCTTTCGATGCAGCTTGGGACGCGGCAATGCCGCCTTCCTGTGTACTGCTGCCTGCGTTCGGAGAACAGCCCGCAAGCAGCCCACCGAACAGAGTTACAGCCATGATTGCACTCATGATCTTGTTTCTTTTTACCAAGCTAACCACTCCTTAATTGTCATTAAATAAGAAATTTGCAGGATTCCCTCACAACCAGCTTTGCGGGGATGATGATTTGCCTGTGGACACGTTTATCGCTTATTTTCTCGATCAACAGCTTGGCTGCTTCGGCTCCAAGCGTCTCTGCCGACAACTCCACGGATGTCAGCTTTGGATTCATATCTTGAGCTAAAATCGCATCATTGCTGAGGGCGATGACCGATAACTGTTCGGGCACATCAATATCAAGCTCCCTGGCTGCCCTCAGCACGCCAAGAGCCACTCTGTCCGTATCGGTAATGACTGCCGTATAGTTCATGTTTCTATACGTATTCATGATGGACATGTATCCGTATTCCGTACCGTTGGCATGCAGCCTGTGATTATAGTACATTACGTACTCTTCGCGCATCGGCAGACCGAACTGGCGATAAGCTTCCAATAAGCCATGTTTTCGATCATAGGACACGGTCATATCGGAGGCTGCATTCAGGAAGAGGATGGATTGATGTCCTCCTTGAAGCAAATAATCTCCTACCTGATGAGCCACGTTTGTGTTGTTGTTATCCACGTAGCTGATCGAATCGTCATATGGATCCGACCGCCCCACCAGCACAAGGGGTGTGCCCATCATCAGATACCGTTGGATACGCAAATCATTCTTTCGCGGGTTGAGCAGAATGACGCCATCGACAGGATCCTGTGAATACATCGTAGGATCATCCTGCTCGGGTAAAGTGTCGAGCACTAAGCGGTAGCCCTGCTTGGAGCATTCCTTGATGACACCGTTAATCAACTGAGTATCGAAAGCCGTCATCGTCCCATCAGGCGGGAGAGGGATCTTGAGGCCGATGCTCATCGTCCTCTTGATCGCGAGGCTTCGGGCCAGATGATTCGGGAAATATCCCAGCTCTTGGGCTACCTCCAGTACCCGCTCCGTCACTTGCTGGCTGATCGGCCTTTTTTTGCTGAACACACTGGATACGGTCCCCTTGGATACACCAGCCCTCTTGGCAACGTCATCAATGGTAGCCATCTATGGTTGTTCCTTTCTCTAGCAAATTCTCATTGCCTGCTGGATCATTAAACCGGTTTAATAACCCTACGCCATTGATTGTAAAAAAGAATAATTTAATAGAATGCAGGTTTTTGTTAATTAAAAATTAAAATCTCTGCACCAGCTTGATGAAGGATGCTGCTCTTGTTTTTTCTCGGCACATCAAAAAAAGCCGCCTATGGCGACTTTCTACGCATGTATATTCATGTGAACCCGACCCCTATCGTGTCCGGGTTGCCATATTAGTTATTTTCGATTGGCATCGCTTTACTTTATAGCGGTTCGCATCGGGTCTCCCGCCTAATTATGAGTAAGAAACTATTATACTAACTCCGTGCGGACCGTGATTCCGCTATTTGTGAGCAAAGGTGCTAAATATAAGATTAAGCGGACACAGGTTCCGCTATTACCGGTATATCACCGCAAAAACAGAGAAAAAACCGAGAATAACGGATTCTGTGTCCGCTAAGCATTGAAATTAGTACTTTTGTTGGGAAATAGCGGACCTCCTGTCCGCATACATCAGTGCACCTGCCTATTTTTACTTCCAATTTGAAAATAGGGCTATTGTTAATTGGGCTCTTATTATCGCTGCCACAGTTGATCCTTTAGAAGAACCCGATGTATTTATCCATATACCCATCTTATTCATATAACCAACTTATCCTTAATCTTCTTCATATCCATCACTTTGGTCGAGTATTCTATTGCATGTATTTCCCCCTTGATATGGAAAATCAAATCCTAAACGGCTGAAAGAAGCAGCAGAGACCTATCCATTGACGGGTCCCTGCTGCTTCTGTGCATGCCTATATCTCGCGAGAAAACTAAACATTTTCCAGAAAAAGTGTGCAATGACGCTCTCTATTCACCTATGCCAGGGTTATGCTTCGTAACGAGTCCATATTCGCTTATGCCAGGTTTATGCGTCATAACGAGTCCATAACCGCTTACGCCAGGTCTATGCTTCGAATCGAGTCCATAACCGCATACACCAGGTCTAGCTTCGTATCCAGTCCATATTCACTTACGCCAGCTCTATTCTTCGTATCAAGTCTATATTCACCTATGCCAGGTTTATGCGTCGTATCGAGTCCATATTCACCTACGCCAGCTTAATGCTTCGAATCGAGTCCATAACCGCATACACCAGGTCTAGCTTCGATTCCAGTCCATTTTCGCTTACGCCAGGCTTATACTTCGTATCAAGTCCATATTCAACGACGCCAGAACTATTCTTCGAATCGAGTCCATACTCACCTATGCCAGGTTCATGCGTCGTAACGAGTCCATATTCGCTTACGCAAGGTCTATGCTTCGAATCCAGTCCATATTCACCTACGCCAGGTTTATGCTTCGAATCGCTTCCATATTCACTTTCGGTTTGCGCTCGATCGTCAGCAAGCCATTCACTTCCTGCTGAACGTCCGTAATTTGCGTATAGCAGAATCCGCTCACGTATGGCAAATTTTTAATCGCTTGCGTAATTCCTTCGTATCGCTTCAAAAATTCATCCTCGTTACGAACTTGATTGCCGTAGCCCCAGCCCTCTTCGCTTGTAAAGGCGATGCCGCCGTATTCGCTGATGATCACAGGCTGGCCTCGATAGCCATACCCCTGCGCGAATGGATAACGATGCGTGTTATGCGCGAATTTATTGCCCAACAGCGCGTCTTTGTCCCGATATCGCTCTTCCAGCATAGCGCCTATCTCTTCATAATCGTGGAGTGTAATGATATCCGAAATCGTATGTTCCCAGCCGTCGTTCACGATGACCGGCCGCATCTGGTCGAATGCCTTGGTCAAATGATAAATCGACTCCGTAAATTGCTGCTGCTTGCGGTCGGTGGCGATGTCAGTTATCCCCCAGGACTCGTTGAACGGTACCCATGCAATGATGGAAGGATGATTGTAATGCTGGCGGACGACAGCCATCCACTCATTCGTGAATCGCTCAACCGCATCGTCCCCGAATTCGTAGGTTGACGGCATCTCCGACCATACCAGCAGCCCTTTGCGATCGCACCAATATAAGTACCGGGGATCCTCCAGCTTCTGATGCTTGCGCACACCGTTAAAGCCGAGGGCCAGCGTTTTGTCGATGTCTTCCAGCAGTGCTTCCTCCGATGGAGGCGTCAAATGCGTATCGTTCCAATAGCCCTGGTCCAGCAGCAGTCTCTGATAGATCGGCGTATGATTCAGTATGACCTGATCGCCTACGATCCGGATGCTCCGCATGCCGAAATAAGAATAGGCCGTGTCGACCGGCTTTCCGTTTTGCTTCAGAATCATCTCGACGTCGTATAAATTCGGATGGTTCGGATGCCACGGCTTGATCTTCCACTCGCCCACGGCCTCGTTAACAACGCTCACGTCAACTGCTACGGTGCCGCGCTCTACGCTCGTTTCCGTCGACCGGATCAGCTTACCGTCAAACCGGATGATGGTCTGCAGGGTCAATCCGTTGTAGTCCTGCCCAGCGTTACCCAGTTCATAACAGAAGTTTGCCGACCCGCGTTCCAGCTCCGGCGTTATTTTTACCCGGTTGATATGAATCGGATTCACGTACTCCATCCATACCGTCTGCCATATCCCTGTCGTCTGCACGTACCAGCAACCGAAGTTGTCCTGCATCCACCGCTGCTTGCCGCGCGGTTGGGTACAGCTGTTGCTGTCCACGGCTCGAACGGTAATCCGGTTCTCCCGGCCGACCTCAACCGCTTCGGTAATGTCGAAGGAGAAGGCTGCGTATCCGCCCTCATGCGTGCCAACTTTGTGTCCGTTGACCCACAGGGTCGCCGTGTAATCGACCGCTTGAAAATGCAGCAGGATACGTTTGCCTGCTTCCTTGGCAGGTATGGCAACCATCCGCTCATACCATACGCAGGGATGGAATGATTCATCCGCAATGCCGCTTGCTTTCGTTTCGAACGCGAAGGGGACCGTAATTTTGCGGTCGGCTTCAAGACGGTCGTACCACTTGCCGCTCTCCCCTTCCCATGCATCGTCAAAACGGAAATCCCATTCCCCGTTCAGATTTTCCCAGTTTTCACGCACCAATTGCGGTCTAGGATAGTCTTTAATATATTTGTGCGAGCTAGACATTATGTTCCACTCTCCATCTTCTGTTAGTTTATCGTTTCTATTTCCGTACCCATGGATTCCACCGTTAAGTCGCCGAGCTCGATCTGCTCTGCATGAACCGATCGCAGGCCTACTCTCCCCTGCATGAATGCCCGGGGATCATCATATGTCAGGATCGGCTCTCCCCCGTCCTGCACATATACGCGAATCGTGCCTCGTACCGCTTCAATTCGCAAGCTTGTCGGCTCGTTCGCTTTCAGCGAAACCTTGACACTATGCAGTAATTCGGAATCGTAATTATGTTTGTACAGCTCAAGCTTCGTAGCGCCGACCGCAAGGAAATATCCCATCAGCGAATCACTCACTTGATCCCGGAAATCCGACTCGTTAGTCACTCGAAAGAGCACTCCCGCCTGACCGGACGGATCGTCGCCCAGCTTCACGGTCGTTCGGATGCGATAATCGGTCCAAAGGGGGCTTCCTCCATACATCTTGGCATCGGAATCGGCTGCGCCGGCATACCCGCCGTCCGATTCGATCCATTGGCCGTGAACATCCTCGGAGCTTGTTTGTTCCAGAAGATTCTCCAATTTAAACGTTTGCATGTCGACCAGCTCGAAGTCCATCGTTTTCCATTCCATCGTATGGTCGCTGTCCAATTGAATGGCAAGGCTATGTAATCCCTTTTCGAGCTTAAGAGACCCAACCCGAATTTTAACCCAAGGTTCGCTACCGCTACCCGAGTAATGGCTGCCGTCAACTTTATAGTTTTCGACCTTCTTATCGTCCACGAGCAGCTTGAAGGATGTCGGCCCCATTCCGGCCTTGACCGTCAGGTCCAGCGCATACGTTCCGGATTCCGACACGTTCACGGCATAACGCAACCAGTCGCCTTTTTCCGTCAGCGAAGCCGAATAGCTTCCATCCTCAGCCATCTTAATCGCCGTACGGTCCGAACCGCGCCATGCACCTGCTTCCGATGGATGGCGGACCGAGAACCCTCTGCCTTCACCGCTTAAGTAGTGTACGGCTTCCATGCTGCCGGGAAGCGGCTTGGCCGTTTCGAAGTCGCTGCTGCCGGAGGCGTGATTCGAGAATGCCGTATACGAAAAGCTCGGCTCGCCGGTTTGGTATCGATAACCGATTTTACCTGGTCCGAACGGTACCGCCGATTGATCCAGCTTCAGAACGCCGTCCAGATAAACCCGCAGCCGATCTTCTCCGCGCTCGACGCGAATCGTGTGCAGCTTGGACCAATCCGTATCTGTGGGAAGCTCCACCGTGGCAAGCACCTTGCGGCTGCCGTCCTGCATTCTGCCTAAGGATAACCCGTTTTGCTCCGGATCGATTTCGGCGAACCCGTATTGATTCGTGTCCTGATACGCAAACAACGCGGCGACGGGGGCCTTCGATGGAACCAAGTTATATTCGGCAGTAAAGACTCCATCCGTGCTCACCTTGCTAATGATTTGTGCACTTCCTCCAGAATCCGCTGCTTCCCAGCGGCTTTGATCGATGGCTTCTGCGTCCAGCCTATCAGCAAAGACCGGCCCTCCCGGAACAGGCTGATCGTAATTCGTAGGCCCCAGAATCTCCATCTTGTCTCCGTTGAATACAAGCCGGTCGATGTTCATCCGACGTACGGGCGGGCCCTCCTGGGATCTTCCCGTCAAGTTATGATAGACGAGATAATAGGAATCCAGATCGGGCCCCATTACCGTCGAGCTATGGCCGAGCCCGTAAAAGTCCGGCTTAGTGCTGATGACGAGCGGGTTGTTGGCCGGAATGGTGTACGGACCTAGCGCCGAATCATGCGACACGGCATAATGAATGCGGTAACCTTTGCTGAACACATGATTCCCGGTATATGTCATGTAATAGGTTCCGTTCCGTTTGATGATCATGGACCCTTCCGTCCAATGCCCCAAATAGGGCCCTGGGATCGTCTGGCCCACCCCGAATTCGGCGGGACCATCCATCGGAACGCCGACAATGCCCGACGAACCAGCATGGGTGAACAGCCATGAGCCGTCATCGTCGATAAATACCGAGCCGTCAATGCTCATCCCGACGTTGTCGGAGATCCGTTCGAACGGGCCTGTCGGCGATTCGCTGCGAAACACATAATGCCCCTTTCCTGCCGGAGACGTGTAGAGATAGAACCAGCCGTTCCAGTAAATCACTTCAGGTGCGTAGGCGCCGGTCGATACGGGATCCTCCGTCACCAGCCCCGCATACCTCCAATCGACCAGATTGTCCGATATCCACGCCTTGATGCCCGTCCGGTGATCCTTTGTACTGACATACAGATAATAGCGGCCGTCATGCCGCAGTATATACGGGTCCCCGTTGCCGTAATCCTCCCATTCTTCCTCTAGGGAAGGAAAAGGATTGGCGTAAATCTTTTCGTTGTAAATGTCCAAATCGACCGCCTCCGGTTTCGTTCTTGAATCGCATCCCGACAATGCCAATCCGGCCGCTAATCCTAACATGCCAAGACAACAAACGATCTTCGACAGGCGCGGCATACTTCTTGGCATGTGTCTCACCCCTTGATTCCGCTGATTGCCATCGACTCGATAAAGTATCGTTGGCAAAAAAAGAACACGATGATCACCGGCACCATGGCGATGATGGCGGCGGCCATGATCATCGGATAATCCGACTGGCCAATGTACATGGCCTGCATGGAAGCGATCAGCACTTGAATCGTTTGCTTCTCGGGCGTATGCAGGTAAATCAGCGGACCGAGAAAATCGTTCCAGATGCCCATAAAGCCGAGGGCAGCTTGGGCGGCGAGCGCGGGCTTCATGATCGGCAGCGCGATCTTGAAGAAAATGCCCGGAAAGCTGCAGCCGTCGATCTTCGCCGCTTCGATCAATTCCGTTGGCATCGCGCTTTGCAAATATTGGCGGATGAAAAAGATGACAACGATGTTGCCGAACAGGCCAGGTATGATGAGCGGCAGCAGTGTATCCACCCAATCCAGCCTGGAGAATCCGATATACTGCGGTATCATAACGACCGAATACGGAATCATCATCGTCCCGAGCAAACCCATGAACAGCATGCCTTTGTAAGGAAATTCGAATTTGCCAAAGGCATAGGCCGACATCGCAGATACCAGCATCCCGATCGTCAGGACGATCACCACGATGATCAAGCTGTTCATAAATCCATGCAGCAAGGGCGACTCCAGCCAAACCTTCGCATAGTTGTCGAACGTAAACGGATCGGGAATCCATTGTGGAGGAATTTCAAATACGTTTCGCCGATCCTTTAACGAGGTCGATATGGTCCATATGAACGGTGCGACCATAAAGATCGAACCGCATAACAACAGCAGCAGCGACCAGAGGTCCGTCATTTTTTCCCGTTTCACAGATTTCCCCCCTAGTCTTGATAAACCCATCGATTGGAAAGCTTAAATTGAATGAGCGTGACGATAAAGATGAGAATGCCCAGTACCCAGGCCACCGCGCTGGCATAGCCCATGTTGAAGTACTCGAACGCGTGCTGGAAAATGTAGTAGACGACCGTAGCGCCGCTGTATTCCGGTCCGCCATCCACCGCAAGCACGTAAATCTGGCTGAATGACTGGAACGCACCGATGATGCCCATAACGATGACAAAAAAATGAATCGGCGTGAGCAGCGGGATCGTAATTCGCGTCAGCTTGTGCCATGCACCAGCGCCATCAATTTCCGCAGCCTCATAATACGTCGAGGAGATCGATTGCAATCCTGCAAGATACAGCACCATGTTACCGCCGATGCCGCTCCACAGCCCGATCAGGATGAGCGAAGGCTTCACCCACTCCGGCTTGCCCAGCCAGTTAGGCCCGGTGATGCCGAATGTTTCCCACAGAAAGTTGTTGAGCAATCCGTAATCCTGATTCAAAATCCACTGCCACAGCAGGGATACCGCGATAATCGGCGATATGACCGGAAGGTAATAGATCGTTCGCATGAACGAGATGCCGGCGAATTTGCGGTTCATCAATATGGCCAGCAGCATCGAGAGTATCATGCCGAGCGGAATGCCGATCATCAAGTAGACCGTATTGTACAACGATTTGAACACTTTCTCGTCTTTCAACAGATCCTTATAGTTTGCGAGCCCCGTCCACTGCGGATCGGTAAGCATATCCCATTTGTGAAAGCTGATATAGATCGAGAACAAGATCGGCACAAGGCCGAACAAAAGAAACCCGAGAACTGGCGGAGCGACAAACAGATACAACCACGCCAGCTCTCTTCTGCGATACCCGCCAAGCTTGGTACCCATATTTCATTCCACCTTCGCCTGTATTTCGTTATGACATGACAGGATGTCCGTACGGCGGGGGGCGCCGATATGAATAATTGACGCCCCCTGCCCTAGCGGCATTATTTATTGCCTTTGTCGTACAGCTCCTGCATCTTCGGCTGGATCTGGGCCGTAAAGTCTTTCGCCGACAACTCACCGTTCCATACTTTGCTCGCGTTCTGGTTGAACATATCCATCCATTGCGTATCCTTAGAGAAAGCTACCACGTCCGGACGTCCGTAATCTTGGATAATATCGAGGAATACTTGACGTGTCTGAGGTCCTTTGTCCATTTCCTTAAATTCGCCTTCCGCCATATCGATCAGATTAGGAACCGCTTGGCCGAGCTGGTAGTTTTCGCGCTGCCCTTGCTCATCCAGGGACAGAAAGGCAGCCAAGTCGAACGCTTCCTGCGGGTGTTTGGATTTCGCCGAAACGGCAAATCCCATCGAGCCGAGCCAGGTCGCCGTTTCTCCCGTATTCGGGCTTGCCGGCCACGCCGCAATGTCCCAACCGAAAGGCAGCTCCCAGAATGCAGGCTGATCCCAAGGGCCCATCGCAAACATCGCCAGCTGGCCGTTAATAAAGCGGGTATATGCATTCATCGCTTGCTCGGCTTCCTGATTCGGGCTGACCTTATGCTTCAGGTTCAGGTCAGCAACAAATTGCATCGCCTCATAAAATTCGGGCTCGTTCACCTTGACCGTGCCGGTGGCGTAATCGATATATTCACCGCCGTTGCCCCACACCGCCGATTCCAGGCTGTAAGCGCCTACACCATATTGATCGGGCTTTCCGTCGCCGTTATCGTCGACCGTCAGCTGTTGGGCTGCTTCCAGCATGTCGTCCCAGGTCCATTCCCCTGCCGTTGCGGAAGGGTAAGGCACCCCCGCTTCGTCAAACAAATCCTTGTTATAGACAAATGACCATGGTCCTACGTCCTTCGGCAGTCCGTACACATCTCCGGCGCCAACCTTGCTGCCGTCAAAGCGGTAGCGGTCCATCGCCTGCTTCCATACGTTATCGGGATTAAACAATGAGGTCTTATCCAGATAGGACTGAATGTTGAGAAGCGTTCCGGCCTCCGCGAAGCGGTAAAACTCGGGGCCTCCGACGTAGAATACGTCTGGAACCTTGCCGGAGCTGATCAGCGTCGTCATCTTCTGCGAGTATTCGCCTGGCGGTACCGAAGTGTATTTAACGGTGACGTGCGGGTTCTTTTCCTCGAAGGAAGCGATCAGCTTTTCGAAAATCTTTTTTTCGTTCGGATTGCCGTGGCCCATAAACTCAATCGTTACAGGTTCTTTAGGGTCCTTCCCGGCGGAAGCTTCATTGCCTGGTGATGAAGTGTCCGGGGTGGTTGGTGCAGCCCCGTCATTTGGTCCATTGCCGCCGCTGCAAGCGGTTAACGCGAACATCAGCAGCAGCATGATCATGCCTGCGAATTTGTTCTTCGATTTCATGCGATTCCCCTCTTCTTTAAAAGATGTGGTGTAAGCGCTTTACGAAATCATAGTAACTTATAATAATATAATTTTATATACTATATTTAGTATAAAATTAGGGCTATCCTCCGTTTTTCGATCTTTCACCTTAATCTTTCACCAGCATGACCGGCACCACGATTCTTCTCGCCTCAAAAGCCCCTTCGATCTGCTCAATTAGCAGCTCTACGGTTAACCGGCACATCTCCTCCTCGTTTTGGCGGATGTACGGCACATTCGGCAGATCCGGCGGATCGAACGTGATCAGCTCCAGTTCGTCCGGCACCTGCCTACGCGATGCAACTGCCGCTTTATAGGCATTTCTGCACAGCTCCGTATTGGCCGTAATAATGCCGGTAATATGGGGATTGTCATCTATAAACGTCCTGATGTGTTCGACGGATTGACCCGATGCGATCTCATCCAGCGGGAGGAGACACCATAAGCTTTTGTCGATCGACAATCCATGCTCCAGAAATGCCTGCTCAAACCCTTGGGCCCTCTCGTCCGTCACCGTATTCGTAATTTCGGGAGAGATGAACGCGATAGACGAATGGCCTTTGTTAAGCAAATACTCAACGGCTTCCCTTGTGCCGTTTACGTTATCCGAGCTTACACTGTATGTCTTGATCTCCTTCAAGAACCGGTCGATCAGAACGAAGGGGAAACGGTCCAGCGAGAGCCTCAGAATCGAATCGTTGTAGGTCTCGTTTTCAACCGGAAAAATGATCATGCCGTCCACCCCTTGCTTGAGAAAGGACGAGATGACCTTGGATTCCTCTAGCTGGGATTCGCGCGTAATTCTCAGCATCACTTCATAGCCTGCGGCAGACGCATATTTCTCGATGTTATCCAAAAAACGCTGGTCCACTTTCGTTTTCATCGTCGGCAGCACTAACCCGATCCGCCCGCTTTTGCCCGGACCTGCCGTCCATTCACCCAACTGATCAATCGCCGTGGCGTGCTCCGGCTTGCTCATGACAAAGGTGCCCTTGCCTTGAATCCGGACGAGCAAGCCTTCCTCCATCAGTCCAACCAGCGCATTTTTGCTTGTAATCTGACTGACGCGGTAACGTTCGGACAGTTCCTTCTCCGAAGGGACCCGGTCGCCTTCCCGCAGCTTGCCGATGGCGATCAGCCGCTTGATATCTTCCTGAATTTTTTTGTATAGCGGCAGAGATTTCAATGCCCATCACAACCTTTATAATTTAAATAGTATATTTAGTATATTATTATAATATAACTTCGCTTTTGTAAATGACTAAAACATCAATCAGAGGATTCGTAAAGGAGAATGACTGCCTTTATAGGATGTTTTTTCTTGCGATATCAGGAATGTTCATGCTTCGAAGTTTATACTTTCTGATGTCTACAAAAAAAACGGTCTGAACTTAGTTCAGACCGTTTCTTGGCGGGCTACTTCATTGATTCTTAAATTGTAATAGGTGAGGTTGAGATCATTCCGGGCATATCCACTGGACTGGTACGACTTCACGCCTTGGCTCGTGCGTACCGGACATTTGTTCCGACAGCAAATCGACGACACGCCGACTTACTTCATCCAATTGCTGACGGATGAAAGGAATGCCATCGAGATCCGGATCGTCAAACGCGGCCAGCTGAGGTTCCTTCCCCGCCCCCTTCCAAATCTCCCGAATGGCATAATAGGCATAGCGGGCCAGCTCCGCGTTAACGGCAAAGACGGCCGCGATATCGCTCTGATCGCTCAGGAAACGAACGACCTCCCGTTGTCCGTTCCCCTCTGCTATGGTCTCCAAATCCAGCATGCACCACAATGTCTTGTCTATAGGCAAGCCTTGTTCCATGAAAGCGGCCTCGAAGCCTTTCGCTCTTTCGTCCGTAACCGAATTTGTAATTTCCGGTGACAGGAAGGCAATGCGCATGTGCCCAGCAGCAAGCAGACTGGATATAGCTTCCCGAACGCCTGCATAATTGTCCGAGCTGACGCTGTACGCCTTGATCTCTTTCAAGAAACGGTCAACAAGCACCAAGGGAACCCGGTCGAGCGACAAGCGCAGAATAGCGTTATTGTAGCTTTCCTGCTCGACAGGGAAAATGATGAACCCGTCGACTCCTCGTTCCTGGAACTGCTTGATCGCTCGGTATTCTTCCTCTTGCGACTCGCGTGTAATGCGGATCAACAGATCGTATCCCCTATCCGCACAATAGCGTTCCAGACCGTCCAGCAGCTGCTGGTCGATCTTGGTTTTCATCGTCGGCAAAATAATCGCGATCGTCTTTTTCGTACCCGACTGAAGATGCGGCTCTTCCGGAATGACCAGCTCCCGAACGAAGGTGCCCTTTCCCCGATATCGCACTAACAAGCCTTCCTCCACCAAACCGTTGAGCGCGTTTTTGGATGTAATCTGGCTTACACCGTACCGCTGGGCCAAGTCCTTCTCCGAAGGTATCAAGGCTCCTGCTTGCAGCTCGCCGCTCTGAATGCGCTGGCGTATATCGTTCTGAATACGTTTATATAACGGTTGCTCCATGTCTGACCTCTCTTTTTACGTCAGTCCCAACTGAAAAATAATATATATTTAGTATATCTTAAATGATATTAATTACGATACAATCCATTTTAGAAAACGCTTTCTAATTTGGGTTGGGAGGTTAATTGCATATGAAACGGAACACAGGCTTCTGGAAGAAACCACTTTCGTTCATTGTTATGCTTGCACTTGCTCTAACGGCAATTCCATTGTCGCCGGTTCATGCCGCTTCATCAGGCATGGCATGGGCTTCGCAGCAGATTGCCATCTATACGCCGCCATCGGGAGGTGTGTGGTATCCAAGGCTGCTCAAGCTTACGCCAAGCGAGTGGCTCGTATCCTTCGACACCAACGCTGGCGGTGGCAACACGCGCATTGTGGTCTCCAGAACGCAGGACGGCGGCTATACATGGAGCACTCCGGTCACAGCTGTCTCAAGCACCGCGGGCAATGTGGGGAACGGTCAAATGTTAAGGCTGCCGAGCGGGGAAATCTGGTTAGCCTATCGGCAGGTCGTTCAGAATGGCTCGACCTATGAGATCCAGCTTAATGTTCGGCGAAGTCTGGACGGTGGTCACACTTGGAGCGATTTACCGGGCGGATTGATCGGAAGTTCAACCGCCTCCAGCTTTAAAGGTTTGTGGGAGCCGCATCTGGACATGATCAACGGCACGATTGCCGTGCTTTATGCGGACGACAGTCCGGCAGCGGTCGGAACGACCGGCCTGCAAAATTTGTATATGAAGACTTGGAACGGAAGCGGCTGGGGCAGCCGGATCACGGTCAGTGACGGAGTTGCCGCCGGCTCCCGCGACGGCATGCCCGTCATCACGCGAATGAACGACGGGCGGTATATAACTGTTTTCGAAGCCTCGGACGTTGCCGGCCACCCTTTTGTCATCAAATATAAAATTTCGCCGGACGGCTTCAATTGGTCGGTTCCCCGTCAAACGATGTACGTGCCCAGCGGCAATGGCAAAAAAGCGGGCGCTCCGTTCGTCGTTAAGCTCGCCGACGGTCGTCTTATGGCTGCATTCCAAACAGATGAAAGCAGCGCCAACACGGGGGATCCTTACTCATCGATGTTTACGATGATCAGCTCCGATAACGGCGCGTCATGGCAGTACAAAACCAACGTGTTTCCGGTATCCGATACGAAATCCTCCAACTGGAATGCGCTAATGGCCGTTGATTCCACTCGTGTTGCAGCCGTCACCAGCGCAACTTATCCGTCAAACGGCATCTATCTGCGCTTCGGGCATACCGTGACACCGACGCAAACCAATCTGGTTAACAATCCCGGCTTTGAAACAGCCAATGTAGCGGGCTGGACTACGTACGGCGATGATTACCCGAATCGGATTCTTATTCATGGAGCCAATGACGGCGTTGGACTTCCCGCTGCCGAAGGCTCATACTTTGTCGGTCTCGCAGGCACAAGCGGACCTTCGACCGCATATGTCGGACAGACGATTAGCGGTCTTGATAACGGCACGTATACGATGCGAGCACGCATGCGCAGCAGCGGGGGCCAGAACAGCTGTGTCATGGAAGTGAAGGAGTATGGAGGCAGCATGCTACAAACCGGGTGTCCGATGACGACAGCGTGGACGCCTGTCACGATATCCAATATTCAAGTGACGGGCGGAAAGGCAACGATCGGATTTTACGTATCCAATTCGTCCTCTTCCCAATGGGCGGATATCGATCAGGTCGAGTTCTTCCGAAACTAATAGGCTTCAATTCCGGGGTCGTCCATAAGTCATCAAAGATGACAGTGGACGGCCCCTGCTCATTATAGTCAGCAAATAAATCTACTTCATGCCCTATGTCAATATTCGTTGTATGAATGATCATCCCTTGATCTCGCCGGCTTACATCTCTCCATACATGGCTTCCGACACAAGAAACGCTGTACCGTCGTATTCGTACCGCAGCCGGACCGCGACCGGGAATTCGCCAGGCGAAACCTGTATCGGCACCGATGCATATAAGATGCCTCCCTCAACGTAATACCTAACCATGTTGCCAAGCGCGGGCTGATCCAGCCAAAATCCCGCGTCTTCCTCCATATATTCAAATGTGCGAGCTACCCCGTCCAGCGTGAATTGAAAGATCCGTTTTCCCGCTTCTGCCGTCGCACCATAGCTAAGTCTGGATTTTACCGCAAGCACCGGATCGGCTGACATCACTTGTCTAAAATTTTCTGTAAGAAGTTTCAACTCCGATTCTCGAATGCTGGTACCGTATCCGGTTGTCAAAATGATTGCAAGGACTTCCTCCTTGTTGTTCTTTGCAGGCAGCAAAGCAACGTCCGGATAGTAGGTTTCGTTGCTCACATTCTTCCAATCATGAAAGGTGTGTTCCATGTCGCCATACTGAACGTGGATGGAGCGGATCATCCCTTCTTTTTGGATCAGAGTTCCGGTTATCTTCAGGCCAATCTCCGCGTCCTCCTTTAATATCACGGTATTCCCCTGTTCGTCTCCAGCCTTGATTTCATACATAGGTGCTCCCGTTTCGTCTATGTCTATTTGCTCAATAAGCGAGATTTTGTGTGAATCGTTACGGATGGTAACGTCTATCGTTTCCTCATACGTCATCGGAATCGAATACCGCAGCAGCAGACGAAGTTGATATACGGTTTGTGCTTCTTCTGCGTTTATCTCCTTTACGTGCACTTCATACACCCAAGGGCTGGACACATCATAGCGGTCAAGCGGCCATTTCACCTCGGAATGCTCCCATATGTCAGGCGATGGTCCGCCCCAGATGCCCAGCTCTCGCTGCAAGAGTGCTGTGGCCAATGTCACAATGGTACGGTCATTGGCCTGTTTGACTTCATTTTTCGCAAGGTTCCACCAATCGAAGTCGCCTCCACCCCCAAGTAAGAAGCTGGATTCGAACGTTCCTCCCCCCTGTGTAACTGGATTACCTGGACTTGGAGCTACCGGTTGGGGAATAGATGGCGACTGGTTTCCGAACCAGATCCCCACGCCGAGAACAAGCAGCAAAGCTGGAACGATAACCACAGCGGCTCGGCTCCATCCACTGCGGGATCGTTTTTTTCCAACAACTTTAAGCCGTATCTCCACGGCCTCCATCATGTCAGCCCCAAAGCGCCGATTCTTAAAAGGGGGTCTAGCCAGTCTCCGGTTCCAATCCGGCTTCCATTCATTCATCGTCGTTCGCTCCTTCCGAATCTGGCGGCAACCTTCTGTTTGGCTCTGTAAATTCTAGACTTTACCGTCCCTGGCGAAAGACCGGTAATGCCGGATATTTCCTCTATGGATAGCTGATGATGCACACTCAACACGAGGGGGTCTCGAAATTTACCGGGCAGCTTTAGAACCTCCTGCCACAGCTCATCCGCCTCCTCCTGTTTCAAATACTCCGACTCGGCAGATGGCGAAGACGTCGTCCCGTTCAGTCCATCACCCGGTGAACGATCGCCGATCAGCACCACTTTGCGCAAAAACGCTCGTTTCAGATAGGAGAGCGCTGTGTTTCGAGTAATTTTAAGCAGCCAGGTTTTGACGGAAGCCTCCCCGCGAAAGAAGGCAACCTTTTGATAAGCTTTAATAAACACATCCTGCGCGACATCGTCTGCTGTATATGTATTTCTGGTGATCACGTAAGCATAATTCCAGACATCCTCACCGTAGAATTCCATCAGCGTCCTTATGTCCGATATATTCAGTTCCGCAGAATGCTGCATCTGCATCTCCCTCAAGCTGTTCGCCCCCTTACCAAAACAGACTCTTTAAGGTCGATGAAAGTTCCCGAATTCCAATGAATATTATCCGGCGTTTCATAATGAATGACTGTCACCTTAACCGATTCACCTCGTGAACTAAAAAAGACACCTGTTTAGGTGTCCCTCTGTTTATTTTGCTCAAGCTCGTCAGACCTGCTTATCTGCGGCGATCAATAAGAAAATGGGGCGTCGGTAAGCGTCATGCCATTCCGGATCCTCAATCTGCTCGCGTTCTGGTTTAAGTTCAGACATTTCCCTGAACTGGAACCCGGTTTTCACTAACGCATTTATCTGTGTGGCTATATTCCGATGGTACTTGGTGACATCATTATCAAGAAATCTAGATTGGCGTGCTCCTTCCTCATGATAGTGATCCAAAGGCCAATGCAGCTTCTTCCCGTCCGGACTATAATACCAATCTTGTTCGGCCACAGAAGTAAATACGGGATGCTCAACTGAAAAGACAAACGAACCTCCAACCGTTAGACTCTGATATACCTTTTTACAGATATCCTCGAAATCACGAATGTAATGAAGTGCAAGCGAGCTAATCACGACATCAAACTCGTTAGCAGGGTAGTCATAGTCCTCTATTGCGGACTGCACATATTCTATATTCGTGTCATCGGTCATCAATCTTGCCCTCTCCAGCATGTTCCTTGAGATATCCACCCCGACCACAGTGCTCGCATGCTGTTCTCTTACGTACCTGCAGTGCCACCCGAATCCGCAGCCGAGATCAAGCACCTTTCTATCACTAAGATCCGGAAACATCGCTCGAAAGGCGCTCCATTCTCCTGCACCTTCTAATCCTTTGATGGAACGGGGGAGTTGTTTGTAATTTTCAAAAAATCCCTGATCGTCATACTTGTTTTGCTTCACTAAAATCTCCCCTTCACTCTTTTTATATTTCCACCCCATTATATTGACCCTGTTTACATTTCTCAACGCCAGACTTGTTTCTGCTTTAAATGTGATCTTGGATCGATCATTCTAACTCAAACCGTTTATTCCATATCTTCATCAAGACGCAAGGTGAACACAAGTGCCCACTCCGTTTTTCTTAACGAATCCGTTGTAAGATCCGCTGTATGTATTTCATTGGAACTTGTAGCATGCATGCCAAATACATGTACCGGCTGATCTATCGTAAACGAACGTGGGCGCGTATCCTGAATCAATCCTTGTGCCGTCAACGTTGTGTCCCAAGGAATGGTAAAGGTAGACAGGCTTGATCCCAAATGGGAATTGGTGTTGACTTTAATCTTTCTGAACTCCTCGAGACCTTCTATCGATTCCGTGTCCACGGATATGATTAGTTCTACTTCGTTGCTGTCCTTTTCCTCGTCCGAACTGTAAAACAAATCTCCGATCGACCCTGCCGAATCTACCTTCTGCCCGTTCTTCCAAATATCTATATCCAAGCTGACATTGTGTTTATTTCCCTCATACTTTAATTTAAATGCACCCGTCATCGGACCGAGGAATAGCTTAAACCTTGCTGCTTCCCCTTGGAACAAATCCACGGGTGTCAATTGGATCTCGGCAGCTGCCGAATTGTTCTCAGGTGAGATCTGCTCTTTGGTTCCTGCAAAGCACCCCGTTAGAATCATGAAGACAATCAAAATACACGCTTTAAATCTCAATGCACTACCTCCTTTAATCTATGCTATCGACGGTGCTACACTTGAATATCGCAGCCATCAAAAGGCAAACCTCTTTCAATCAGCTTAACAGCGTGGTCTATTGCATTCCGTTGGTCCTCTGTAAAGCTGCTCTCATCACCATTCCATTCACTTAACCACCAGAAGTAAGAACAAATATTTCTATACTCCATAAACAAGGGGATTGTTTGTTTCCAGAATTCAGAGAGCTGGTGTTCCTTCTCGTAACCCATGAGGAATTCATGCAAGAACTGTTGGGCAAACCTGCTTTTGGTGACACGATCTTCTGCATGCACTCCCCACCAAACGGCATGTGTGGCTGCTATTGCAATGTCTAACGAAAACCAGCCATAGATACTATCGTCAAAATCAAAGACCGTTATTTCACTGTTGTTGATAAAAAAATTATACGGATGAAAGTCATTATGTATCAGACCAAACGAATCGCTCCCCCTAGGCAGTGAATCAATCGTACTTTCCATGGAGATCAATTTTTCAAGAAGCACATAGAAACGGCCTCGCTGCAGATGAGGATTATCCATATTTCTTCTGCTCCAACTATCTCTATTCACAAGGATGTCCGATGGTTCATATGATGTCGACAGCCTATGCATCCTTCCCATGGTTTCTCCCCAATTCTTGAATATCTTCGGGCCCCATAGCTGCTCATTGTGTTTATCAAAAAATCGACCTGCTGCCTCGTGAAAAGCAGTTGCGATATACCACTTATCTTCATCAGAGAACACGGCCATTAATTCATGATTACATGTATGAATGGGTAATGAAGCACATACTCCGTTCTTCACTAAGTAATAAAGCCAATCTATCTCCGCCCTGATCTTCGGTACATACTCGTGTGATTTCTGAGTTAACCGCAAGATATAGGATTGATCACCCTTAGTAAAACGATATACTTCATTGGTCGAGTTACTCAGGAAGATTAACGTCCCTATATTAAATTCGAAAGATTCCGCGGCTTGAAGCAATATCTTCGAGCTTGCCATTCATATATGCCTCCATTCTTATTAAGATCCTTATGATTTCGGAAGATCCCCTTCGCGAACCCACGCAAACAGCCGTATAAGTTCGATTCGTTTGGTGCATTGTAGTAATGCAGAGATTACAAAGTTATCACAACATGGAGGGATCGTTTTGGCGAAGAGCAAACAGCATCAAGAAGCGCACGGGATTGGACAAGTAGAACAACAGCTGAATAATCAAATGGAGGCTGCCGAAGACATTCAAGGACAATCGAAACTGGATCAAGATGTAAAAAAAGCCTCTCAACGTCCGGCTGATCTATTGAAAGACCTTTCGAAATAAGGAGATATGTCATGAACAAACAAAGAGCGATTGAAATTTCGGAATCGGCCATTATGAAAAATGTAACTTATCTGGATACCCCTATCTTTATCCAGCATGTCAATGAGGATGAAACCGCCCGGGTCTATCCGATCGGAAACTCGGAGCAGGAAATGACCGTCCCTTTATCCAGTCTCACCGAGCATCCATAAGATAGAAGACATTCACCCTAATATAATCAAACCCGAAATAACAAAATCCCATCCAGACTCGTCGGTGGGATTTTATTATTCTTAAACGAAATATGATTCAAGTAGCCCAAGCTATTCCTTTATTTCAACGATGCCGGTACTTTTACACCGAGGAGCTTACCCTCCGCTTGAATGATGATCATACCGTTCGTCTTTAGTGTCGACTCGTGTAGATCTGCTCCAGTCGTTACTTTAAAGACTGGCCGGGACGTCATCAAGTTAATGCCGAGTAATGTGCCGTTACGCTGTGCCCGGTATAAACCTTTTCCATACACATCACTCTGCGCAGCAGGTGCATCGCCGTTCCATCCGATCCGTTGACCATTTGCAAGTTTGGTGCCGGCCAGTTCACCCGTCGATCTGTTATTGAAAATCAGCCGTTCCTGAACCAGTCCGATCAACTCCCAGTCGCCCCCATAAGGGCGAGGAAAAGTTCGCAGAGGAACTTCACCTTTCTTATAGGTGTCAAATTTGTATTCGGCCACCTTATTGCCCTGATCCATGTATAACTTCCCTTGGTTCATAAATAAACCGCCTCCGCCGTACTCATATGGCGGCTCCCCCGTCATCTTCCAGCTATACTCTCGGCTGCTCCTCTTTACGCCTGTCTTAAGATTATACACGTTTACGATCCATTTGCGGTCCGGAAGCGACTGATAATCAGCCAGCAATGGAGAATAATAGTCAACCGAATACACGAGATTGTCTTTGATTTGAAGCGCTTCTCCCTGACCAAAATGGTCCCATAACTTCTTGCCCGTCTTTTTGTCATAAGCATTCAGTTGAATGGATGTTAGTGCTCCTTGTACATAGAACGTCCGAAGGATGACTCCATCCGCCTCCTGAAGGTAATCCGTGCCGTTTCCTTCTCCTGACGGCTCATTCATTTTCCACCGAAGCTTTCCTGTTGCCTTATCAAAAGCGAAAGTTGCGCTTCCTTTGATAGCATAGAGCGTATCATAAGTCGGCACCAGCGCCTCCGTGCGCGTTTGCGCATCCATAAAGATGGACGTATTCGACTGCCATTTCAATTTTCCTGTCTTCGCATTCAGCGCGTATGGCTTCTGACCTGCCGACAGGCCGTAAATAACACCATTATCATAAACAATATAAGGTTTCAGGTCTTTACCGTAGCTCCACAGCCGCTTGCCTGTCCTGGCATCCATGGCGATGAGTTTGTTTCCCGCGAATGCAAATACCTTGCCCTCTTCGGCAATTACCTGGTGACCTGAAACATCGTTCTCGCCCATATTCAGATAATTGTCCACCTTTACCGTCCAGGAAGGCTTTAGTTCGGGTACCTCGATTGTTGATGAATAATGCCAGTTGCGTACCGAAACATCAGCCGTTTCTGCATTCACTTGCGAAGGTGGTACTACCAATGCGCCCTGGACAGTAAGTATGCCTGCAGCGATGCTTGCAATGAGACGCCGGCGTAATCGAGCTTTGAGGCTTATGCTTGATTGTTTCTTCTTGATGTTAAGCATGAATTCCCCTCCCATTTGTTATAGCTTCTTGCTTACGACCAATATAACGCTCAAAGAAGGGATAAAGTTCCAAGCGAGCTCTAAATAATCTTTAATGATCTAAAACGAGCTTCGCAAGGAGTTTGTCTGAATGAATGCCATGTACTCCACAGCTGCTGCCATCAAAGCTATTTCTCTGACATTCAGTAATACAAGTCCTATTTAAGATGGCTGCGCCATTTTGGATGCTAAAAAGAGCTTGGATCCTGAACAGATCCAAAGCTCTTCTGAGGAATAATATATTGTCTTACATGTTAACGCGTCGCTCATAAACTCTTCTTATAAGCTCTTCAATGATCTCATCAGGTGACCGGTCACCCAACCAAGTTTGGCCATACATTTGCAATATTTTAATGAGTGGACCATCTTCCCAAAATCCGACGAATTCATCATTGAGATAAATCTTCTCTACGACATGCTGATTCATCTCATCGAGGCATTCTTCCAGTACCGATTTCGCAATCGGATCGCTAATCCAATCGCTAATCAGGCTGAATTTATGAAATGAAACTTCTTCCTTCCGAAAATCACAATACAATCGCTCGGTAATTCTTATATCGCGAGAAGAGCTGCCAAGCGCAATTTGGAAATAACCGCTCTCCGCTACCCAGCGATTATATTTGGTATTGTAATAGGCAAAGTCTCTCTCTTCAAGTTCAAAGACGATCTGTTGTTTCTCCCCAGGAGCCAACTCGATTTTAGAAAATGCCTTCAATTCTTTCTCTGGACGCGTCCATGTGCATTCTTCGTCATGCACGTAAAGCTGAACGACCTCTTTCCCTGTTCGGTTTCCGATATTCTCCAGCCAGAAAGAGACTGTGATCCCTGTCTCCGTTTGAGCTGCCTTCATATCCTTATAGGCAAATGAAGTGTAGGATAAGCCATGGCCAAACGGAAACTGCGGAGCGAGTTCTTTCCTATCGTAGTATCGATAGCCGATGAACAGCCCTTCACGATAATACAGCTTGCCGTTTTCACCGCGGATCCTCATATGCGAAGGATTGTCTGAAAGCTTAACCGGAAACGTCTCGGACAATTTACCGGAGGGACTCACCTGTCCAAACAAGATTTCAGCAATCGCTTTACCCATGCCTTGTCCGGAAAGCCATGAGTGAATGACAGCGGGAACATGCTGAACCCAAGGACGCATCGCCAAGGCTGTTCCACTGCTGGTCACCACAATGCACTTCGGTTGTACGGCTGCAATCGCTTGAATAAGCAGAATCTGCTGTTCCGGCAAATCAATGCCCTTCAAATCACGCATCTCGGATTCTGCGTATTCAGGCTGGCCAACGAATATGACTGTGACATCAGATTTTGCTGCCAATGCGACACTTTCCTTGATCATTTCCTCATGGACGGAGTCATCTTCAGGGTAACCCTCAGCATAACTCAACTCAACGGAAGCTCCAGCCAACGCCTTCATTTCTTCAATTGGAATATCAACGCGTGTAGGCGTTACTTTTGCGCTGCCGGCTCCTTGAATTCTAGGTTTTTTGGCAAAACGGCCGATAACTGCAATGGAATGGGTTGACTCCTGGATCGGAAGGATGCCATTCTCATTCTTAAGAAGTACAATGCTTTCTGCTGCAGCTTTTCTCGCAAGATTGTGGTACTCTATAGCGGATGCCGGAACAGCTTCTTCCATACCCGTTACACGTTCTACGAGTTTTAGAATACGGGCAACGCTTTTATTGAGCTGCTCTTCTGCAAGAAATCCGCTCTCAACGGCTTTGATAATCGCTTTCGTGTTATAACCTGCTGGTCCCGGCATTTCGAGATCAAGTCCTGCTTTCAGCCCGCGAACCCGGTCATTCACCGCCGTCCAGTCTGAGATGACAACCCCCTCGTATCCCCATTCTTCCCTCAAGATGTCATGTAACAAATGTTCATTCTCGCTGGTATACGAGCCATTAAGCAAATTGTAGGAGCACATGACAGTCCAGGGATCCGATTTCTTAATAATTCGTTCAAAGGCGCTTAAATAAATTTCGCGCAGCGTCCGTTCGTCTACTTCTGAACTCGTCACCATTTTCTCGAATTCCTGGTTGTTGCAAGCAAAGTGTTTAAGTGACGCCCCAACTCCTTTGCTCTGGAGGCCATTGATGAAAGCAGCGCCCAATTCGCCTGTCAGGCAAGGATCTTCGGAGTAATATTCGAAATTTCTTCCCCCAAGCGGAGTCCGTTTCATGTTAATTCCTGGGCCGAGCAGCAATTCTACGCCCATCTCTTTGGATTCATTGCCAAGTGCTTCCCCGACTTCGTGCAGCAGTTCCGTATTCCACGAAGAACCGATAGCTGCGCCCGTGGGATAACAAGTTGCCGGAACATTCTCTGTCGTAATCCCCATTTCATCGTCACTGTTCGTTTTGCGGATCCCATTCGTTCCGTCATACATATGAACCGGCGGAATGTTGAGTCTCTCGATCCCCTTGGTCATCCACATATTTAATCCCGCACAGAGGGATGCTTTTTCAGTAAGTGTCATGTCCTTTATCAATTCGTTAATAGATGCATTCATTTGCTTCCACCCTTTCATATCAAGCTTCTTCTTGTAGCTCCCGCTCTTTCTTCAATTCCTGCGCATCGTACAGTTTAAAAAACGGAAACCATACGGCGAACACAATCAGCAAGACAACGGCGAGCAGAATAAGTCCATTGAATCCGGACATGAGGTAAGTCGATACACCGATCGGCGTATACCACAGCTGGAAGATTTTGCTCGGAATTTGTGCAAACCCCATATCAAGAGCTAGGTAGACGATGATAGGTGTAATAAGACCATTGATCCACATAGGCACCATCAACAGCGGAT
Organism: Paenibacillus sp. LC231; assembly: GCF_001860525.1. NCBI lineage: Bacteria > Bacillati > Bacillota > Bacilli > Caryophanales > Paenibacillaceae > Paenibacillus > Paenibacillus sp. LC231. The sequence goes on from NZ_JFOM01000006.1 coordinate 33,139, forward strand.
TGAAAGCAACCGGCGCTCCATACACAACGGGCTCGTTAATATTAAATAGAGAAGGTATCAAAGTTGCTTTACCAATGGTTTTCAGTTTCTTGGATCTGGCAAACAGGAACCAGATGACAAGCGGTAAGGTTGCACCCATCCCTCCGATTCCAAGCCATCCGGAGAAGAATGTTTCAAAGGTATTTATATTGACGGGATCCAGTCCCTGCGCCACCAATGCGGCATTTTCTTCAATCGCCGGAATCCATATGGCATACCAGATGGGCATCAGAACCCATGGGCTAACTCCGAAGGAGTACAGCACAACTCCAATAAAGTTGAACAGAACAAACCCGAACAAGCTTTGCCCCATAGCATTAATAGGCTCAAACACGCTCACAATCAGTCCAAAGATATCAAAGTGGAACTGATACACAAGCACCCAGCCTAAACCCATGATCACGGCAATCGGTACCAGGAAGTCAAACCAATCCATAATAAACTCTGGCATGGAAGACCCTTTTTTAAAGAAAGAGAACTTCGCGCAGACATTCATGATGACGGCGATAAAAACGCCTACAATGAGTGCCGTAACCATACCCGCAGGACCGAAACGCTCAAGAACGAACTGAACGGTTCCGTCCTCGTTTACGACGGGATTAAGCAGCATGAGGAATAAGGATATGCCGGTCATTCCCGCCAGCAGCTTGATTTTGTGTCTCTCCTTTTTCTCCATGACCGTATATGGCGTTAGAAATGCAATAAACAAACCGAGAAGACCGAAGCTGAATGTTGTAATTGGCGTTAAATCCGGCATTCCAGGAATGAAGTCTTGCAAAATTGAAATCAAAGTAATAATGGAACCAATAAAGATCATCGGGATGGCAACCATAATGGCTTCTTGAATCGATGCTATCCAAATGTTATTTGTAATCGCATCCAATCTTGGCGCAAAGGATTCCGTCATCCATTTCATGAAACGCTTCATCTGTGTATTCCCTCCTGTATTTCTGTTGTGGACATAGCTATAGTATAGATTCAATTGTTAACGCTTACTCGTTGTAAATTGCCTCATCTATGGTCGTTTTTTGTTCATTTCTCGTCTTTGGAGCCGGCAAATCGAAGCTGCCTGGAATGGACAGCAAAAAACACCCCTCTCTCTTATAGAGCGGTGGTGTTCTTGAAGGTTCTAGTGTTTAAAACTGTTTCTCTAAAGTGAGCAATAGGACACCATGAGGTGGAAGAATGAGCTCTTTATACCAACCCTGATTCTCTAAGATCTTTGTCCGGATGACCGGGCCGCTTCTTCCGCGAAGATACGCAAGTTCCTCCTCCGTCAAGATTTCGGGTGCCCCCATGCGAACCCACTCGTCAAAAACGGAGCCATGTTCCCGGTCCATCTGATAAGTTGTGCACTTGTAGGCTCCTGAAAGATGAGGAATGTTGACTTGAAATACCTTGCTGCCCTTCTCTTCGAACACGCCGTAACGGTTAAGATTGGACATCTCCGACCAGTCCCCGCTTGAAAACATATGATCCAAATGGACATAATGATACAGCAGAAGCTGCATGCTCCCATCTTGATTCTGAGTGGCCACATAACCATCACCCTTAACGGTGATCTCTTCACCCAGCTTCTGAAGAAGCTCAAAGGCGTAATAACTCGGCTTCTTAAGGCCATCCCGATTCATTAAACCAAAACCTCCGTAAAACGGAGAGGATGGAACAAGACTTTCCTCAAACACATCCGTAAAACACCAGAAAGCCATGGCCTTTACGTCTCCCAGTGTATTCATCGCATGATACATCACAAACGGGGCCATAAACATGGTATCGTGTAGCAGATGCCGGTCATAGAGCGAAAAGTTCCATTCGGTAATATGCAGCTCCATCTCACGGAAAGAGGCAAGCGCCATTTTTTCCTGCAATCGATGGATGCTCTCTTTATAAAAGGTCGGCGGCATCATCTTCGTCAATATGTTCTGCTCTGCCTTAAGCTGAGGATATTCCGAATAGACATGAAAGGAAAAGAAGTCTAGGGGCACCTGACGTTTATTGCAATATGCCATAAATTCCTCGGCCCAGCTGTCGTTCCATAACGAACCATAACCTAAAGCAGGGCCACCTGTTTTTAGTTCGGGAAGGACCGACTTGATCACTCGAACGGTAGATTCATAAAAAGAGAAGTATTCCTCTTTGCTACCTGCCCAGCAAACGCCTGATAAATCCGGTTCATTCCAGACTTCAAAGTACCATTGTTTTACTTCCTGAGCCCCATAGCGATTTAAGCAATGCCGAACGAACGCACGAACAAGCGCCTCCCATTTTGCCTGGTCGGCTGGAGGGGAAATATTCCCTTTCCACCAGAATACCGTTTCGTTGGAACGGCTAAGCAGGGTCGGCATGAAACCAAGCTCCACGAACGGCCTGATGCCCAGCCCAATAAGAAAGTCATAAAGCTTGTCAACATATGCCCAGTTATAGATGGGAGTACCGTCATCCTCTTCGTTATATACCATCATCTCATCATTAAAGATGCCATGGAAACGTATGTATTCAAAAGGAATTCGACCTTTAAGCTCGGCGAGCTGCCGACGCCAGTCATCGCGCAGTCCTTCAATTGCCCTGCCCGCTGTTGTGGTAACGTTCCAATGCTTTTTGTACCCTGCTGACGACATTCCCGGCTGAATCTGAATTTGTACATGATCCGTAACAACCGCCGTTAAAGGGTTTGCCCTATCCTGTTCCTGAACCGACTTCTCTTCCAGATATCGATATAACGACCCCATCGCATTGATCGTATCTAATTCATAATAGTCACCACTCGAGGACTCTTCATAGGTAAGCGGTTTTCGATTAGGCTTATCCTGAAGCGAGGCAGCGGCTTCACGATACGATCCTGGTGTGCTGCCGTACTTTTCTTTAAAGTACTTATTGAATAACTTCACGTTCGCAAAACCGCAATCCATGGCAATTTCGGTAATGCTCTTCTCAGTTCCCGATAACTCCGACTGGGCTTTCTCCAAACGGATCAGCGTTAAATACTTTTGGAAAGGAATACCGATTTTATCGGTGAAAAAGTGAGAAAAATAATGCAAACTTAAGTGCTCCTGTTCGGCCATCGTCTGCAGTGTTATCTTCTCTTTGTAATTTTGATCGATATAGGTAAGAACCCGATTCAACCTTTTATAGTCATAACTCTTCCCGCCATCTTCAGCTTCCGGGTTGATTCCTTCCGCAAAATATCGCAATAAATGACCACATAATGTATGCAGCCTTCCCACGGTAAAGCTTCGATAGCCTGGAGACTTCTTGTTCATTTCCCATACCATCTTGGCAAGCTCTTGCTTGATCGTGTCAAATCGGAAACCGACCGGCTCAGGCTCAGTCGCTGAATTACAAGAAATAAAAACGTTATTATGCAGCCATTCCGGGCCAAACTGAAGCGTTAATAATATATTGTCGTGGTTATTCTGCTCAAACTTATGGATCGACATGCTGTTCACCACAATGACATCATCCTGATGCAGGGTATACTCCTTCTGATCTAGATGCATGATAACCGAACCTTGGAGTACGTAGACAATCTCCACCTCTTTATGCCAGTGAAATGGAACCTGCTTCACGCTGTTGACAAACAGCTTAAAAGGCATATCCTCTTGGTGCTCGATAAATTCATATAGGTAACGCATCATTTGCCCTCATTTCAAATGAACTGCAAACGATATATCCTGATTCAACATATCGAATGCATTTATAGAGTGTCTCATAGATTACAAGTATGTTCTCAAATTATAGAAGCTTATCATTATAGCATGTATAGTTTACGACTTTTACATACATTAGAAAACAGGCTATCCGGTACTAGATTCGTTGCATTGTAAAAAAAAACAATGCCGATTAGATAAAAACCTAATCGGCATCGCTATCAGGAGGTGTTCCTCCAGTTATGCCATCGACATAATTATAGTTTTTAAATGCTAGAATCACGCCGTACATCGGGACATAGTTGTAGATGAACAAGTAGACGACTCCCGGCAGTTTCATTAGCAGCCACTTATACTTCTTCAGCCTCTTCCTTAAATGAGACGAACCCCTCATGTTCCAGCCCCTTCTTCTGATAACACAATGGTGACTTCTTCTCATCCGGCTTCACCTATTCCAATACGCACAAAAAACTGTTGAAGTTTTTCAATGCAAAAAAGGGTGCCCCAAGAGGTCCATTGACCTGGGGCACCCCACTGTCTGTGGTATGATGCTGTTCGTATGAATCCTTCCTCCACTCGCTGTTAGCCCAGCAAAGTCATGCATGATTAATATAAAACAGAACGTTTTCATAGTATCTCATAAACCTTTTATAATCCGCTGTTTCTTTCAGTACAATTATGGTTGGATAAGCATTTACTTTGCGTTGTTTGAGTGCAGCTAATACGTTCTTCTGTTCAATGCAATAAAATTTGCCTTCTTTATACTGAATAAGAAGCGGTGGATCTTCATCGGTACAGTCATTCCCAGGCATAATTCCATTAAGCTCGATGAGCCGCAAGGGAAACTTAACGACACCGAAATACAAACACTCTTTACTCATCAAATCATGTAAACCAGGAGCTGCATTTCGGGTATGGAGCATATAACAATAAATCCATTCTTCGAGCATTCCGATATTCGCATACTGTACAGCGGATCGCACAGTTGGAGCATAAGTGAATTGTCGGTCATCTTTCTTCGAATAAATGATTTTCTTTATGGAATCCAAAGATAAAAAGTACTCGTCCGCAAGTTCCGAAACCGTTACCCCATTGGCATACTTGTTGCGAATCATAATATTACGCCTCTGTAATTGATTTCGGTAACCCGACTTCTCGCCCCAGCCCCTTTTTTCCTCTCCAGTAGGGATATAAAGAAGTTTTCCTGCAGCGTATTTCTGAATTTCTTTCAATAACTTCTCAGGTATGATATCGCTGGCATTTTCATAATTCATAGGATCACCCTTTATAAGGCGTATATTCGATCCTTCAGTTGACCGATAGATTTCATAATAGAATTGCAAGATTCTATATCATCGATCGATGCATGCCACCGCAAAACATCGATTCCCTTATAATAAGCCATGCATAAAAATCTTTCTTTAAAATCCGGTATGACAATGTTCCTTTTTTTGCAATACTCGAATAACAATTCAGGTATGTGCAAGTAAGGCTTATTTAAGTCCATAATGGCAAAATCTAAAAGGAAATCGCATATTCCCGATCTGCTCCAATCTGGGAAACCAACCGTCGTTTTTCCATCTGTGATCATGATTTCAAAAAACGTGTTATTATTTACCAAATAACGTTTTCCTTCACAATAATCAATTCTGGCGTCCATTTCCATCCAATATTTTTCGACAAAGTCACGGTCTAAAATGGTTGTATCATAGAGTTCCTTCCAATTAAACCAGTATCCTTCTTTATCTTCTGCAAATGTATCGATTAGAAATTGCCTGCAGGTACTATACTCCGTTTTACAATCCTCGTTGAACTCACCATAGCCTTCTACTCCCGCTATGTCCGATGCACTAATTTCCAAGACTTTGTCAAAAAACAACTCATAACAATCTGCAAATTGATCGGGGCTTATTTCATCTGCGACAAATCCATTGGGTGTCATGCTAACCTGATCCGAAAGCAGGGACTTGATTATACTGTCTTTACTCATGCTCGTATCTCCTTTACACCAACAATTGTTATACACACATCAGCTGCGCACCTGATATGGGGTAATGATAACATTGGCCATGGATCGGATATAGGTAAAGAATAGGTTTAGTCTACTTTACACCCGCCTCTTGTGATTACTTCCATACTAACAATAAAGTTTACCCTCAATCATCGTCCATTGCACTTGATACCTTTCATCCATCAGCACGAGATCCGCATCGTATCCTACCTCGATTTTTCCTTTGTGAGATAAACCTAGAATACGGGCCGGCGTTGTTGAAGCCATGTGTACGGCATCCTCCATTGAAATTCCGTTAGCTTCGGTCAGACGTAACGCTTCATCCATAGTCACGGTACTCGATGCTAACGTGCCATCCGCAAGCCTTGCAATCCCCTCGGATACGGTGACGTGATGACCTCCAAATATATAATTACCATCGCCTAATCCCATCGCCTGTAGCGCATCCGTAATAAGCACCATGCCTTCGGGCCCTTTGAGACGATGCATTAATCTGACGATGGCTGGGTGAAGATGGACTTGATCAACAATCGCTTGCAGGCTTACATGCGGTTCTTCGAACGCGGCTACAATCAGTCCGGGATCTCGATGGTGAATCGGTCTCATGCCGTTAAAACAATGGGTTACATGACTCGCACCAGCTGCAAAAGCCAGCTTTGCTTCCTCGTATGTGGCATCGGAATGAGCCACGGCAATCACAACACCCTGCTCTTTCAGATAGGATATGAGCTCCAATCCTCCAGGCAATTCAGGTGCGATCGTTACCATTTTAATGAGCGATCCCGCTTCCTGAAAAATGAACTTCATTTCATCCAGATTCGGGTGGCGAAGGTATTTCTCATTTTGCATCCCTTTACGCTTCGGGTTTAAATAGGGTCCTTCCAGATGAATGCCGGCGATCCTTGCCCCTTGTTCTCGTCCGATTACAGATTTGACACTGCGAATCATGTTCAGCAGGTCCTCTATCGTCGAACTCACAGAAGTCGCCAGAAACGAGGTGCATCCGGTTGCCGCGCAAGCGCGTGATACTTCTTGAATGCTGTCCTCGGTTCCATCCATCATGTCATAGCCATTGGCCCCATGAATATGAACATCGATCATTCCTGGTATGAGCCACATTCCGTTCCCATCAATCAGTTCAGCATCACTTTCGATTTTATCAAGTTCTTGCGACGGTTCTATTCTCTTCAGCTTTCCGTTCGAAATCCAGACCGTTGCAGAAGGAAGTATTTGATGAGGTAGGTGGACTTTGACATGTCGAATGATTTTGTTATTCATTCCTACAAGGCTCCTTCCTATTGGTTATGAGTTTGACATTCTATAAGCGTAATATTTTTCTGATCTAATATTTCTTGGATGTCAACGGGAACCGATTGATCGGTTACAATAATATCCACATGATCAAAGTCTAACTTGAACCTCGATTTCACCGAGAATTTGGTATGATCCGCAACAAGTATGACCTGATCTGAGCGCCGAGCCATTTCCCTTTTCACCCGCACATCTTCTTCATATGGATAATAGAGTCCGTCTGGCTGGATTGCCGTCGCGCCGATGAACGCCTTGTCGGCACGGATTTCACTGATTTTATCGATGACGGAAGGACCGTATAATAATCGATTATGGGTATGCAGATAACCGCCGAGCACGTAGATGCTCAGATTTTCTCGTTTGGAGAGTATCCCTACATTATCGATGGAATGCGTAACCGCTGTTATCTGTTTCGCTTGAATATGTTCCGCAACAAATTGTACGGTCGTAGATACGTCCAAGAAGACCGTTTCATGGTCCCGAATCAGTTTAGCGCCATACTCGCCGATCACGTTCTTGCTCGTCGGCTCATCAATAAGCCGTTCCTGGTAAGAAGTCAGTTCCTTTTGCAGTTCAGGCAAAGCTACCCCTCCGTGCGTTCGAACAACTACTCCTTCTTGAACTAATCTGACAATGTCCCTGCGTGCGGTATCCCGCGACACTTGAAAGAGCGAGCATATCTCTCCTACACTCATCGTTTGATGTTGTTTTAAGTAATCCAGAATTTTTACTAATCGTTCCTCTTGGAACACGTCCAATCCCTCCTTTCTTAAGCATTTACATCTTAATTATAAGTATATATAAGTAAATGATTGCAATCAATAAGTATATGTAAGCCCATTTGAACTTTCTATTCCAACTATCAAATCGTGAGCCTATATTCACGATTTGATAGAAAACAGGCAGGCTGCTTCTTGCATAGAAGCAGCCTGCCCTTACCATCGAAGCAGGAGAGCCATTAATAAGTAAACGACTGTTGTACCGTGCCAATCCTTGCGTTTGCATATTGGATATTATTACATCTCATACTTTCAAACGCTTGTACTGCTGCATTGGCAACGTCAATATCTTGTGCGCTTGTTCCTCCACTAACGCCAATACCACCGACAACCCTTCCTTCATGAACCAAAGGGATTCCTCCGCCAAGGATAACGATTCTCCCCCGATTCGTCGCGTTAATGCCAAATGTAGCCCCATATTGCAATTGCCTATATAGGTGAATTGCCTAATACCAGTACTTGCGGAATGCAGGCTAAAGAAATGTCTTGGACCCCCATTCAAAAAACTTTTCCTTCTCTTCAAATTGCGGATAATGCGCAGATTGATCAAACGCGATAAACTCCTTCTGTTCGGCTTCAAGCTTATCGAAAAATTCTTTTGCTGCATGGGAGGACGTCATATAGTCATAATCGCCCATGATAAAGTAGCACGGTATTCCAAGTTTCGTTACAAGCGCTGGCAACGGATGTTCTATAACTTCCTGCAGCAAAACCTTTTGAGATATTCGAACAAAGCTTCTACAAAAAAAGCCGCTGATCTGGATACAGATCGGCGGCGTAGAAACTACCAGGAGGATAGTTCGGTCCTTTTCCAATTGTTTTGGGCAACGCAAACATATACATATTGGTCGTCCCAAGAGATCTGTCCCTGGTTGCAAGCAGCAGTGGAAGAAGCAGGTGTATACTTTTCTCGAAGACGCAGCATATCCCCGTTTACATCGAGCTTGGTGTCGGGTTCGCTCGTGCCAATCCCGATATTACCGTCGCTGCGCCGCATGGTGAGCGGGGAATCGAGCACTTCGCCGTCATCTCCATATCGTACGAACTGCAGGTTGGCTCCCGTATTGTCGCCCGCTTCCTCTAAACTGTCGGCCCGGACGGCCCACCTCGGTGTCGTCTCATTATCCTTGCCGACTGCACTTAACTGAATGTCCCGGTTCGTCCCGCTTTCGCCGGCTACCCGCAAAATACCGCTCATTACATTGAAATTGGATGAATGAGTACGGATCTCGCTTATATCGGTGTCGAATGGAATTTCAAACCGGGTAAACAGCTGGTTGGGGTATTGACCTGTCGGCGACATGGTCGTCTCGAACGAGATATGCTTATGATCCTGCTGCTCCGGATTGTTTGCCTTATCATGGGAAATGATCGCCGTCTTGTCCTTTCCATTCTCGTCCATCCAGACGATCGCCGGCTTGGCCCTTTCCGCCGTCCACTGCAATCGAATCAGATCAGACTGATGTCCTTCTTGCTCGATCCATTTCTTGTCGGTGGACAAATGAAGCCGTTCATTGTGCGGAACGCGTATATCGTCGCCAACTTGCTCGGATTGCCCAAGCTTTGTTGTCACTCCCTGTTTCTGATCCGTACATCCTATGCCGAGCAAGAAGAAGCTCCCCATTATAATCATCATCGTCCTTAATAATTTCACGTTGTTTCCCTCCATTTATCGGTATGATTCGAGTTCATTCGTGTTCAAGAGCTAAAAACACTTTGTCTGATCGTATTATATCCAACTCGCAGCGTACACCCATTTCATCAAACTTCCCGGAAAAATGATGCTTTTCGTCTATAAAGTTTTAACGTAGCTCGTCCGAAAGGTGTGCTTCGGTTGGTCATGTAATACAGCCCAAACGATCAGCTTTTTGTGGGCACAGCAAGAGGGACTTTTGGGTCACTTGGCAGTGACTCATCATCAACAAAAAAGGATTTATGCAACTCATCTCGAACATGATATTTCGGTGCATGGATTGCAAGGTTTCATGGGTTACCATCCCCTATACTCAAACTTGAAAGGATGGTCTGTATGGATTGGTTGGATCGTATGAACAACGTTATGGAATATGTGGAAACACACTTGTCCGATTCGATTGATTACGATGTCGTGGCTAGAATTGCCTGCTGCTCAACATACCATTTTCAGCGAATGTTTCCGTTCATAACGAATGTGTCGCTTTCAGAGTATATTAGGCGCAGGCGGCTGACCCTTGCCGCATTTGAACTGCAGCAGAGCGGCACAAAGGTAATCGATATTGCTTTAAAGTATGGTTATGAATCTCCTGAGGCGTTTTCTAGAGCGTTTAAAAAAATGCACGGTGTGATGCCAATGTCAGCGCGCGACAAAGGAGTTACACTGAAGGCCTATCCTCGGTTATCCTTTCACATTTCGATTCGAGGAGATGTTGAGATGAATTACAGAATAGAGGAAAAACAGGCTTTTGAGATGTTCGGCATATCAACCCTGGTGAATAGCGATGGCGATAATCCTTTTATTGATATACCTGCTTTTTGGACGAAGTGCATATCCGACGGCACCGTTGATCGAATCCGTACAGCTGCGGGTCTGGGGGAAAATAGTCAGATTCATGGGGTACTATACAACAAGGAAGATGGAGAATTTTCCTACATGATCGCTTACTTCATACCCCAGAGTGGCATGCCGGAAGGGTTTGAAAGGCTCTCTATCCCACCTCAAACCTACGCGATATTCTCAACCGGCTTTTATCCCGACGGGCAAAGCGGGATCCATGCATTGTGGAAGCGCATTTGGGCAGAGTGGTTTCCCACCTGCAACTACGAACCGGCAAATGGTCCTGAGTTTGAAATGACTTACGATAGAGGCAACAGCATGTATGAAATGGAAGTTTGGATCCCTGTCGTTAAGAAGGCAGGGTCTTAGAATGGAAGAGCAGCACGGGTGACTATCACTCGTGCTGCTCTCTTCATTCAGTTCACATGATCCATCCCCCTTGTGCTGTAATGAAAAAAGCCCATGCGGATTTCATGTAAATGGGAAGTTCGAACTACCTTTCCTACGTGAGACTCATGCAAACCCATTCTTTCATTAATTGCAAGAACACAGGCGAGAAAACAATCCACTCCTCTCTTTGCCGCATACATATAAACTATCTTCGATAGAGAGGAGCAAACCTATGAGAATCTTCCGGGCTATCTTAAACGGAGGTAATGAAGTGCCATCAGTTAGAACGAACGCTACTGGAGATGCCGTTTTTCAGCTTAGCGCTGATGGCACTCGTTTAAGATTCCGACTTGTCATCAGAAATATCGCCCAGGTTATACAAGCACATATTCATCTTGGGCGGAGAGGACAAAACGGTCCTGTGGTGGCTTTTTTATTCGGACCATCTAAATTCGGTATCTCCGTAAAACGCGGCGTTGTAGAAGGAACTCTGACCAATAGCGATTTGGTCGGCCCATTGCTTGGCAAGTCGATCCGTGATTTAATCCGAGAGATCGAAAGAGCCAACACTTATGTTAATGTGCATACAATACAACATCCGGATGGTGAAATCCGGGGACAGATTAAAAAGTAAACCAAAAAAGCGTCAATACAAGAAGGACATTGACCTATATCAGGCAGTGTCCTTCTCGTATTGGTTAGACTTCAAGTGTTAATGTCTTTCGTAACAAAGGCCGAAGGACAGGGCTCGTATCGAGCCTGCCTTCGACCTTTGACTGTAAAAGATATTCTAGCTATCCTTCATTTCAGTTACTGCAAACGAAGTTGGTGATAATTCCTTCGTTCTCCCCCTTGTATCGCCATATACAACCCTTTCTGCCCGTTCATTGAGTGAAAAAAGCAGTCGATTGCTCTCATCGGCTGCTAACAAATCTTTATTGAGTTATCGCTTCGGTTAGTTTAAGCACATCCAGTTGGATTTACTTTACGAATGTATCGGTCATCCACTTATAAAATTTCTCCTTCTCTTCAAATTGTGGATAATGCGCGGATTGCTCATAAGCAATAAATTCTTTTGAATCGGCTTCAATGCTGTCGAAATAAGTTTTTGCTGCATGAGAGGAAGTCATATAATCGTATTTCCCCATGATAAAATAGCACGGGATCTCAAGCTTCGTTACCAGTTCAGGCAATGGATGTTCCATTACTTCCTTTAACAAAACCTGTTGAGAAAAGGATAGTCCCAAGTTGTAACGTATGACATCCAATAAGTTATACTCGCTGCTTAATAACGTATCCAGGGTGTTGCCGTCGGGGCTATCAATAAGCCTTGAAGCTCCGCCGTATTTCATGACATAATTTCGCGGGGTAAACGTATCGCCATTTTTGATTTGTTCCGATAATCCTTGAAGATAGGAAACGTCATTGAAATTGCCGGCTTGTTGAGCCTGGTCAAGTATGTAATTCAAACTGTCCGTCTCGCTTTTTACTGTGTCGCTCATCTGGCCAATACCAACATATGCCTCATATTTTTCGGGAGCCTTATGCGCTGCTTGTGTTGCGATATATGTACCATACGAATGGCCGATCAGGATGACCTTCTCCTTGCCAAGACGTTCTGAAACGTAATCGGTGAGCGCCAATAAGTCTTCCACCAATAAGTCGGATGAAAGATTAGCGTAGTCCTCAAAAAAATGATAGGATTTTCCGCTTGCTCTTTGGTCGTAATTAACAACGGTAAAACGGGTTTCCAATAAGTCTTGGTACTTAGCGGCGTAAGGAATCTCTGAACATCCTGGTCCTCCATGTACAAAAATAATGACCGGATGATCGCTGTCATTGCCGCGAATCATAATTTGATGCCGGCTTCCGTTTATGTCTACTTGTTCTAATACGCTAATACTTTTCTCGCCTTTGATAGCTGAAGTCCATGTAGGAAAGAAAAGGGCTGTAATCAGCAGCAATAGGATGGTCGCTCCAATAATTTTTAATTTTTTTCTTAAGTTTTTCATTTTCATGTGACACCTTTCTGCTTTAAGCTTCAAGTAAATTTCGCTTGGAAGAATGTAGATTTCATTCATCTCATCTTACCTTACCATCGGTTATACCAAATCCTCCCTGAGGCTGAAAATAACCTAGCCTTTAGTCGAAGAAATGAATCTGCGAGAGAGTGCCTGTAGATAATGAAAAAAAGCCGCCGGATGGGCGACTTTTCACTTTATACGTTTTGCTTTTCTATATCTCCTTAAATAGTAAGGGGATACTTCCGTGCATATTGTTTGGACACCCGGTACAATTGCTCGATCTCCAACCGGTTGGTGGCACTGAACTCCTCATGATTTTTCGAACGGCAGCGATAGTTCGTCAGTACGCCCTCCAGCATGAGATAATACTTAGCGTTCACCGGGTAGAGCTGCCTTTCAAGAAATGACGAAACACTTAGAAAATCGGACAGTTCCCCTGCCGCTTCCGGTTGACTTTCCCAATTTAGGAACAGCCACGTATACAACTCAGGGTGGAAGTTGGCCATCACGCCGCTGAAGCCGAAAGCGCCGATCCGGTAGCTGTCCAGAAGCGTAGCCGTGTTGGCGTTGAAGATTTTCAGACTCCCGCCCTGGACCGCCTCGAGTTTATCCCCGATCAGCTGCAGGTCGCAGCTCACGTCCTTGATAAACCGAAAGCGTCCGGTATCCGAGCATGTCTTCAGCATTTCGGGTGTCAGAAGGCGCCTATACGGGGCTGGACACTCATACAATCCGAGAGGTACGTGTTCCGGAATCCGCGCCAGCAGCTTATCGAGATTCGCCAGCCACAGGTCATCCGACTCTTCGACACCGGCGAGCCGGTTCGTGATTAAGACGACGGCGTCGACGCCGGTTTCCGCGATTGCGTTCAGCTCCGTTACTTGGTCTTCAAACGCATCCGATACATGACCCGATGCAATGACCGGGACCCGGCCGGCAGCCTTCGCTTTGACGAAGGCTGCGATCAATACGCGCTCCTCCAGGGTCAATGTATACATTTCGCTGGATTGACATACGGCAAACAGGCCGTCGGCCCCCCGCTCGATATACCAGTCGATAAGCCGCTCCAAGGCATCGTAATCCACTTCGTTCTGCTCCGTAAACGGCGTAAGCATAACCGGCCAGTTGCCGTCAGTAATGATCTGATACATATGCGTCCCCTCCTGAATGGTTCGAACAATGGTTGACCATTATCCTTTTGCTGTCAGTACATTTTGTGGTTCCCGTCCTTCGAATATATCCAGCAGCGCCTGAGCGGTAATCATGCTGACCCGCGTATACGTCTCGAAAGTCTCGGCTGCGGTGTGCGGCGTCGTAATCAGGTTCCTGCTCTGCAGAATCGGATGGTCGGCGGATACAGGCTCGGACTCGTAGACATCGATTGCCGCTCCGGCGATGACTCCGGACGACAGCGCCCTTGAAAGCGCCTGTTCATCCACGACGGCTCCTCTCGCGGTGTTAATGAAAATGGCGGATGGTTTCATCCTGGCAAAAGCCTTGTCATTCATAATATGGTGTGTCTCTTTCAGGCTGGGTAGATGCATACTAACGATGTCGCTATGCGCCAACACATGCTCGAAGGTTGTCATTTTAACGCCGTATTCCGACGCTTTGGCTGTATCTGGATACTTATCATAAGCGATAATCTCGACATCAAAGCCCTTCAACTTCTTCGCGGTGAGCTGGGCGATATTACCGAACCCTAGAAGGCCGATCGTTCCCCCTGCAAGCTCGGAGCCGACAAAGCGCTCCCAGCCGCCGTTCTTCGTCGACCGATCCAGCGCCGGAATGTGCCGGCGGACCGTGATCATCAATCCGATCGCCAGCTCGGCCACCGCGTTCGCATTGCCTCTTGGTACATTGGTCACTCGTATTCCATGTTTCCTTGCGGCCACTAAATCGATATTGTCCACGCCGACGCCAAAACGGGCGATGCCTTGAAGCTGCGGCGCAAGCTTGAATACCGCCTCATTCCAAGTGTCCACACCGGCAATGACGCCGTCGACCGATCCTACCACTTCCTTCAGCTCCTCGAACGTCAGCGGACGTCCGAAATGATTCTCGATAATCTCGCATCCATGGCTCTCGAGCAGCCGCTTCGCATCCGCGCACAGTTTGGAATAATTCGTAGCCGTTACTAATACCTTTTTCGCCTTCATTATTTAACTCCTCCCACCGTCATTCCGCTTACCATATATTTCGATGTGAACAGATACATCACGATGACCGGAATCGATGCAATGATGGAGCCGCCCATCAGGGGTCCCCATGCGAATACGTCGCCGACGATCATATCCGACAGTCCCAGCGTGATCGTCTTGTCTGCGCCTTTAGTGACAACGACCAAAGCGTACAAGTATTCGCTCCAGCATAACGTGAACGAAAAAATGAAGGTAGCCGCAATGCCCGGCGCCGATAATGGAAAAATGATGTGGGTCATCGTACGGATTCGCGAACATCCATCGATCATGGCTGCTTCCTCGATTTCATCCGGGATGGATTTGAAATAGGAAATGAGCATCCATGTAGCATACGGAATCGTGATCGTTGGATAAATCAACATGAGGCCGTAAATGGAATTGTTGATGCCGATTGCCGTCACCAGCATGTAGAGCGGGATAAACAGAACGGCTCTCGGCATCAGGTACGCATAAAGGATGCTCTTGGAGATGAAGCTTCTCCCTCTAAACTTGAGCTTGGAGATCGCATACGCAGCCAGCATGCTGACCGTAATCGAGAACAAGGATACGATCAATGAGACGAACAAGCTGTTTTTGATATTCGTCATAAACCCCTTTTCGTTGATCAGCTTATCGTAGGCGGTGCCGAGAAATTCCTTCGGCCAAAACGTAGGCGTCATGGAATAAATCTCACCGTTGGACTTGAATGAGGTAATCACCATCCAATATAAAGGGAAGAGCGCGAATATTAGCAGCAGCGCGAGCGTCGAGTATACCGTAATTTGCTTGCCGAGCGAATTCTTCATCAAGATCACTCCTTACTTGTCGGACGCCAGCGAACGCTTGGTCACATAATGGATCAGCATGATCAGCGGCGGCAGCGTAATGAGGGATATCGCAATGGCTTTACCGAGACTCATGTTCAGAAAGCCAACGGTATAGCTAAGCGTGGACAGCACCTGCGTGCCATTGTCCGGGCCGCCGCGTGTCAGAAGCCAGATGATCTCGAAGTCGTTCAGCGTCCAGATGGTGGTGATAACGGAAGATAGAATGGTCACTTCTTTTACCGAGGGGAGCGTCATGTAGAAAAACCGCTTGACTGCTCCCGCTCCATCCAGCATGGCGGCTTCATACATCTCTTTGGACACTGTCTGCAGGCCGGCCAGAATGGCAATGCCCATGAACGGAATGCCGCGCCACACGTTGACGAGAATGACGGAGAACATGGCCAGGTCCGGTGTGGCCAGCCAGCCGACGGGACTGTCGATGATCCCTGTTTTGAGGAGGATGGCATTCAGCACGCCGCCGACGTCGGAATAAATCCACTGCCAGGTAAAAACGGAAACGATCGTCGGAATGGTCCACGGAAGAAACAGCATCACCCTGAAAAAGTTTCGGGCGACGATGTTCTCGTTGAGCACGAGCGCCATAATCATCCCGAACACCGCTTTCAGAATGACTGCCACCATCGTAAAGACAACCGTGTTCCATACCGCCTTCCAAAACACGGAATCGGTAAACAGCTCCGCATAGTTCCGCAAGCCGATGAATGTTTCGGGAACGCCGACTACTTTATTGGTCAAGCTAAGATAGACCGCCCAGCAAAAAGGGAGCGCCATGACAGCCAGCAAATAAATTAGTACCGGACTCATGAGGAGGTAGGCCAGCCTGCTGCTTGTACCGCCTTGTTCCCGCCTAGGCGCCGGGGTCTTCCCCGGTGTTGTTTGGACTTCCAAGCTTTTCATTGAGAGCACCTTCTTTCTGTTGCTTCAGGCTCGTCCGCAGCCACGGACCTTGCATCGATGCCTTGTATTCGGACTGCGGTAGCCTGATGCGCGGCTAAGTCATAACCCTACTTCGCGTATACCGCCTCGATCTTACTCTGTAATTCGTCCACTGCTTGCTGGGCCGTGAAGCCTGAATCCAGCAGCATTTTTTGGAAGACGTCGTTGACATATCGAAGGTTATAAATCTCTCCAGCTTTCGGATTATACGCCCCAGGGTATCCAAGGAAAGCGAAATGTGCGATGGAGTCGACGAATCCTTTGTTCTTCTCCTCCTGCCAGACGGATTCGTTTGCCAGATCCGTGTAGATCGGACCGGTCAAAGGAGCCCCGTTCTGCACCCACTGGCCGTACCACGTTTTGTCCGCCATATATTCGATGAAGGATTTGGCGAGCTCCTTGTTCCGGGATGCCTTGAATATGCCCAGATTATTGCTAATGCCAGGCACTACGGCTCCCTTCGGTCCTGCGGGCAGCATCGCGATCCCTGTATTCTCGTACAATTCGGGATTATCGTTCTTGATCGTCGCAGCCAAGCTGCCGACGTTGAAGATCATGGCCGATTGGCCGCTCAAATACGATTTGTTATTGCCGCTGTCATCCCATCCGATAGAGCTTGGAGGCGTCACCTTATCTTCGATGAAAATGTCCCTGATCAGCTGAACCGCCTGAAGAGTTTCGGGCGAATTCACCGCCACGTTCTTGCCGTCCTCGATATCGAGGGAACCTCCGTAGGACCAGATGATCGCCCGGGTCAGCCATTCGGCATCCGAATTGCCTTTCCCGTAACCGAGTCCTGCACCGTATATCCCTTTGGAAGGATCCGAAAGTGCCTTCGCCATTTCGCGGAATTCTTCCCAGGTTCCAGGCGGCTCGCTGTATCCGGCAGCCTGAAGCATGTCCTTACGGTAATATAAAGCCGTGGACTCGGTCCAGAACGGCACTCCGTAAAGCCTGTCCTCAAACGTTACGGAGGTTTTCAGGCTGTCCTGTATTTCCCCGTTTGCCTTCTCCACGCTGCCCACAACGTCGGTAACATCCTCGAGAACGTCCTTGGCGTAGAATTGTCCGACTTCCTGGTAGCCGAAGAAGGAGACGTCCGGCGTTGTACCCGATTCGATGGCTGCCGACCATTTCGGATAAAAGTCCTCGTACGCGATAAACTCCACGTTGACATTCACGTCATGCTCTTCCCCGAACTGCTTTGCCCTCTCTTGGATCATCTGGTTTTGCTCTTCGAACATCTGCTTCTTCATCCAGAATGTCAGGGTTTCCTTCCCCGGATCGGCATTCCCCGATCCGCTGCCTCCCGTTCCCCCTACGCTGCATCCTGCCATCAATATCATGGTTAAAGCTGCCGTTATCCATCGTATAGAGGTTTTCTTCATCTTCATCATGTTCACCCCTCAGCATATAGTGGAATGTCCTTACACCATTTATTGTAAAGACTTCATAAACAGGGTTAAATGATATAGGCTTAACATCCGCTCTCCTTACTTAACATGATGACGCTATCGAAAGCAGCGGCCGAATTACACAAAAAAAAGCCCGCTTCCAGCGCAAACGCATGGCTGGAAACGGACGGCATACAGGCTTTATTAGGGCTTTCCGGCTTCCAAGCTGTTTCGGTATTCTTGGGGCGTCACGGAATAATACTTTTTGAACACCCGAATAAAATAGTTCGGGTTGTGGTATCCCAGCTTCAGGGCAACTTCGAAGCTCTTCAAGGAGTGGTCGGCCAGCAGTTCGGCCGCTTGCTCCATCTTCAACCGGAGCACATAATCACTTAAGTTCGATCCGGTCTCCATTTTAAAGAGGCGGGACACGTGAACCGGATGCATATACATATGATCCGCAATGGCTTGAAGGGAAATATCCCGAGACAGATGGTCCCGTATGAACCGTTTCATCCGGGACACGGAAGCGCTCCGGTCGCTGCGGGTTGCCTGTTCGGCGCTAGACTCCAGTAGAGGCAGCACTTGACCCACCCATTTGCCGAGCGTGGCCGCGGTTGTGCATTGCGACAGTCCCGTTACGTCCGCAAGGGACGCTCCGACGATATCGGCCAGACTGCGTCCGTTCTTGTGCGCATAGGCACTTAGCGAGGAGTATATAAAGAAAAAGGCTTCGATTACATGCTCCTGCGATTGGCTGTGCGCGAGCGACAATTCCTTGAGGATCTGCTCAAGCTTCTCTTTGATCTGCTTCCAACTGCCGGATTCCAGCAAATGAGGGAGAAGCGGGGGCTCATAACACTTTTGCAAGGAACGGACCGGATGAAGCTCCTCTTCATCTTCTGCGTAAACGAACATATCACTGTGACTGCCGATATGGCGGCGCAAAGCGAAAAGACTGTCCTGATACAGCTTTCGGACATCTTCCGGAAAGGAACCTCGTTTTCCTATCAGGACGGAGATCGTTCCTTTCAGGTAACGGCTGACGTTCATCTGTAACTGCGCCGCGAGATGCTTGAGTTCATTTTCCTGTGCATGCTCATGGGGGTGCATCCTGTCCGCCGATTCATCGCTTACAAAAACAAAAAAGACGAGATATCCGTGTATGTCCCTGCATCGCCACAACCGAAACCGTTCCCCGAAGATCTCGTCCGCCATGTTACCGATCGCGTACTCCATGATGGAGGAGTCATAAGGACTCATTTCCGTCAAGCGGTCCTCCATCCGTACGAGCATCAAGGCCGCTTGATTGCCGATGGCGGATTTCATTTCAAGCAGCTCCAGTTTTTCGGCCCAAACGTTCTTCGGTGATTTCATGCCTTGAAGCAGCTGATTCAGAAATTCGCCTCGAATTTGAGGCAGATTAGCTTGAAAAGCCTGAACCGCACGGTTGTAGGTTTCGCTGGACTCACGCTCCTGCCGCAACGATTCCACAGCTCCGCCTACTTTTTCAAGCACGACTTCGTCGCTGACGGGCTTAAGCAGGTACTCGTAAGTGCCAAGCGTTATGGCTTCTTTCGCGTAAGCAAACTCGGCATAACCTGACAGCAGGATCGTTTTGATCTTCTTCCATCTCGATCTCGTGATCTCGATAAGCTCGAGCCCGTTCATTCGTGGCATCGTGATGTCGGAAATCATAATGTCGACCGGCTGCGTCTGCAGTATTTCCAGCGCTTCGAAAGCGGAGTATGCCTTGCGCACCTCATCAATCCCGATTGTCTGCCAAGGTATCGTATGCGCCAGCCCCTCTACTACGCTTGCTTCATCATCAACGATCAGCAATGTATACAACATCATCCCCCCTTGCCCTACTTGGATCTTCCCAGCATAATTCTACGCGAAGCCCTCCTGACGGCGATTCCGAGAAGGTCAAACCCGCATGTTTGCCGTACCGGGTGATCAGTCTCTGATGAATGTTCCACAGACCGAATCCCCCGCTTTCGTTCAATGGCTCCTCGACCTGCCGCTTCAGCTTGTCGATGATGCCAACGTCCATGCCCTGGCCGTTGTTGTCAATTCTGATTCTGCATCGACTACCTTCGGTTTCTCCGGAAATATGAATCATCGCAAAATCCAATTGATCCTCAACGCCATGAATGACGGCATTCTCCACGATAGGCTGGAGCAATAAGCGCGGAATCTCCAGCTGCATCATGCTTTCGGGAACCTCGATCTCGAAGGTTAGGCGCTGAAGTCGCAGCATCTGAATCGTTAAATAATTGTCCACCAGCTTCACTTCCTCTTCAAGCGGCGCGGTCGGATTTTCCAGTCGAGTCGTGTATCGGTAATACTCCCCCAAGTTCAGGGCCATGGCTACGACAGCTTCCTTCTCACCGAGATTTGCCATGTTCTTGATGTAGAACAGGCAGTTATACAGGAAGTGAGGGTTAATTTGCGATTGGAGCTGCTTAAGCGTGGCTTCCTTGGATCGCAAAGACTCTTTGTATACCCGTTCGATGAGCTCCTCGATCTGCTCCGCCATATTATTGAAGGAATGGAACAGATACATGAATTCGTTCTTCGGCACATCCTTCAGACGCGTCATATATTGACCGTCCCTGATCCTTCTTACCGCATGAAGCAGGCGGGAAATCGGACGCTGAACATTGCGGTACAACAACAAGGTCAGCAGTAAGACGAGAACAAGCAGGAGCGATACGGAAATGTAAAAGAGGGTGCTGCTTAAAGTGATCGGAGAATAAACGCTGTCCAGTCGGACGAAATCCACCAGATACCAGCCCAAACTGCTGGACAAGACGTAATTCATTACATATTTGCCCTGCCCGGATTGCACGATTCGGCTGCCCTCTTCCCCAAGCTGCATCTCGTTCAGGATGCCGGCCGCCATTTGTATCGTCTCCTCGACCGATGTGCTGTTGGCAATAACAGTTCCGTCAGGTGCAAACAGGAATGGCTCGCTGTCCCCATCCTGTTTCAACCGATTCAGCATATTGACCAGATTCTGGTCGGTGAAACGGACCTCCACGATCAGATCCTGGGAAGAAGCGGACGTTCTCATCCAGCTGAAAAAAGCTTGTCCTCGCGAATCCCGATGATAAGACCAGTTCTGCTCATGGGCATGAGCCAAGTATTCGGCATCATACCTCGCCGACAAGTCGGTAGTCAGCAATTCTTGATACTGCATTACGTACATTAGAATTTGGCTGTCCCAGCTGCTCGTTGCAATCTGCATATTCAACATATCCGTGATCCGCTGCTGGCTGTCGATTCGTTCCATGAGAGTGCTTCGTGAGCGCTCCGCCAGATAACTCTTGATCCCGTCATCATTGCTCGCAATCACCGAATATTTGGTTAGCTGATCGATCATGTTGTCCATCTGACTCATGAAGAACGTCAGTCGGTTCCGCTGGCCCTCCTCCACAGCCGAACGAACGACGTTGATGCTGACCTGATGGGAGTAGGCATACAGCAAAATAATCGGAATAACCAAGACCGCCAGCAGTGTTGTTAGCTTCGCAAACGTACTTGTTCTTAACCGCTTCATCAAAAAACATACCCCCGTGTCAGAGCGATTCGCTCTACTTCTCGCTGTCGATAAGTTCTTGCAATTGAACGTTTGCCGACTCCGCAGCAACCCCGACATCTTCGCCGATGAGTCCCTTCACCACGATGCTGCCGATAATGTCCCGTGCTTCCTTCACGTGAATGACTTTTGGACGATCATAGCTCATTCCGATCGGGATGGATTCATTGATTACCGGAATCAGCTCCTCCGGAAAGCCGGAGATGCCTTCCTTGTCATGCCACAGCGAGCTCCGGGCTCCCGGGTTACCAATCCTCTGGGCTTGCAGCACCATGTCCCGGCCCGAGGCCCACTTGATGAAAGCCCAGGCCGCATCCTTGCGGGCCGATTTCGCATTGATCGCGATGCCCCAAGCGGTAGTGCTGTAGGGCTTGCGGCCGGCATCGCCTGCCGGAAACAGCGCATACCCAATCTTCTCCTTCGCCAGTCCTGATTGCGTGAGCATGGGGTAGATCGCGCTGGCATCGGTGAAAAACGCCGCCTTTCCTTGAGCGAACAACTCCGCGGACTGAGTCCAACTGTAGTTCAGCACATCCGGTGGACCATATTTTCCGAGGAGCCTTACATACCGTTCAATACCCTTGACCGCTTCCTTTGAGTTCAGCACCGCCTGATCCTCATTCGTAAAATTTCCGCCTTCGGAGTAAACGAAGGACGAGAGCTGGGTGACGAGAGCGCTTCGCTGCCCTCTTGCAACAAAACCGTAGACGCCACGCTCGGGATCGTGCACCTGCTTGACCGCCCCTTCCAGCTCGTCCAAAGTCTGCGGCACTTCGATTTCTTTTTTCTCCAGCAAATCCTTGCGATAAAATAGAATCTGCTGCTCGGTTGAAAGCGGGACGGCAAGCAGCTTTCCGTTCACCGTTACCGATTCCAGCGCCGTTGACGAAAAATCGGCAAAGTCGTAACGTGGATCCGATACGGCATACGATTCCAAGGGCGTTAGCCAGCCATTGTTCTCATACAAACTCAGCTCTTCCAAAGGCCGGATCATGAACACGTCGGGACTTTCGCTACCTACGGTCATCTGAACGGACATCTTTTGGCTGAGCTGCTCATTGGTCAACGCTTGAAAATCAACCTTGATGCCCGTCTCCTTCTCGAATTCGGGAAGATGGGCGCGAAGGATATCCGCAACCGGGTTTTTGGCCATATATGCGGTAATCCGCACGTTGTCAAACGGTCGTTCCGATTCGGACATGCTGCTGTCAGCTCCGTTCCTCCCCGCCATGCATCCAGCTGCCGACACCATCATGACGACAATCCATAACACCCTACAGAAACGTCCTGCAACCTCCATAACTCCCCCTCCTGTTCAGTCGGTCATAAATCGATATTAAAGCGTTTACAATGAAGAAGACACTGAAAAAATTTAACATATGGTACACATATTTAACATCAAGTATAGTCCTGACTCTCATACGGCTTTTCGGCAGACGAAATCCCCCTCTTTATCAAAGACTTTATTTAAACAAAAAAGCCGCTGATCTCATTCCAGATTAGCGGCTAAGAAATTTACCTATTCTGCTTCCTCTTCATAAACAACAACGGTCTGACTTTCTGATTCCCACTTGACGGTTGCATTCAATGCCTCACTTATAAAGCGTACGGGTACATACGTATTGCCCTTGGTAACGGTAGCCGGGGCATCCAACGAGACCTTCTTGCCATTAACGGTTGCTGTTTTACTGCCGATGAGGAGTTGTATGCTCACCCCGTCCTTCGTGACGGTGATGGAACGCTTTTCAGGATCCCATATTACCTCTGCTTCCAAAGCCTCGGCAATAGCGCGAAAAGGAACATAGGTATTGCCTTTTTTGACAAAAGGCTCGGTGTCAGAAGCTTCGCCGTTCACATACAGCTGAACCCCATTCTTTTTACCTGCCTTTTTGTTGAGCTTATCCAAGGTTTTGTATAGATCCAGATTTTTAAAATTTGCTTGAATGGCTTCTTCTTGCAGATACACAGCGTCAGTTACGTTACCGTTTGTTTCAAGCATGCCCGCAGCCGCTTCTAACGCCTTGTCCTTTTCAATAATGGCTTCCAGCTGTTGTTGTTGCTCGTCCGTCAGCTTGGCCGCATATTCGGTAAGCAAAATATTCGCTAAAACGGGGCCTGCCGGTTTATCTTCCACGTTTTGTATGGCATTTAGCAAACCCTTGTATCCTTGGTGCCCTTTGTTCTTGGCGTCCGCTTTATCGGTGGAGCTGTCGTTTGTGCTCTCTGTTTCTGAAGGTGCGGAATCATCAACTTGGTCTTCTTCTTTGCTGGTCGTAACCGATGCCTCGACTTCATCGATTTGATGCTCTTCATTTCGAGTTTCTTTTTCTTTAGGTCCTTTTGGCGATGCCACGTTACTTGTCTTGCCAGGTGGGGTGTTAGCCGGTTTGGCTGAGATCGTGCCTGCAGCGGTCGCAAACATCAGTGCCGCACTGGTGAGCAGGATGACTGTTTTTTTCATGATAATTCCTCCTGAATGATCAAAAATATACGCACCTTCATTATCGGCAGAATAAATAGACTTCAATAGATATACGTTAAATTGAAGATTCGCAGTTAAAATGAAAAAGTCGCCCTGATGGCGACTTTTCTGCACATATATCATTTTGTCATTTGCATTCATATTTATAATAATTTTGTACATGCACTGCCTCAAATCCAACCGACTCATATAATCTCAAAGCGTGGTCGTTTCTCGTTTCGACTTCTAAGTGTACCGTATAACCGGCAGAGCTTTGCTCTTTAACGACTTGGCGAAGCGCTTTTCTGCCTATGCCTCTGCCCTGATATTCCGGTAAAATGGAGAAACCATAAATCCACGCCTGCCCCTCTTCACGGCTCACCCGAAGTTTTCCAACCGTTTCTTCGTTCACGTCAATCATGAGCGTATCCGCATGATCCGCAAAACGGTGGTTTTCCATCGCTCTGGCGTCATCTTCGTCCAATCCGAACGCCGTTACGGACAAATGAACGCTCATTTCGAAATCCTCTTCAGTTGCCTGTCTCAGAAGAATATCGTCCGTGTCCTCCAGAGGCGTATGCCGCCATTCCATTTGATGCTCCGAGAATGCATATTCAGCACCTTGTTTATTCAAAAAGAATACTGCCCCATCGGATCCTGCAGGCGCGTTCAGCAATATTTTCTTGTATCCATTTGATTTTACATCTTCCATTGCCAGGTGAAACAACCGCCCGAAATGCCCTTTTCGACGTTCACTTGGCTTTACCATGCCACATACCTCGACAGTAGAACCAAACGCATACAGTCCTAAAAATGCTATAAGTTCGCCATTCTCATCATAATGAAAATAATCGAACGACTCCGTATTGCGTTCTCTAAGCATGTCCCAGTTAAGCTTCAGTTGTACATGATCATGAATTTCACACTCTTTTTGCAATTGTTCAATAGCTTGTAGTTGTCGTGTCGTTAACATGTTTCCTCCTTATTAACTGTCGCATCAATAAACTCAGTTATATATATTCATACCCTAGCCGGGAGACAACATATTTGTCTGCTGAGTTCTACTTTATCATACTTACATGATGAGAGGACGTTGACTTACTGCCCACAGAAAAAAGAACTTGTGGCTAAATGCCAACAAGTCCTTCTCTTATTCAACACTCGTTACTTCATGCCCTTTTATTTTACTTCCATGGCTCGCCAAATCACAGTAATCGCTTCTGCACGGCTAGCATGAGATTGGGGTTTTAACATGTTGTTGGGATAACCCTTCATGATTCCATGATCTACTGCAATCATCATCGCTTTCCGTGCCCAAGCCGCAATCTTATTCTGATCGATAAAGGTTTTGTTAGTAAGGGGATGATCCAATTGATAGGCTTGAACCACCATTTGTGCCATTTCTTCGCGTGTAATGAAATCGTCGGGGCCAAAGGAAACCGAATCGTATCCGTGAATAATTCCGTAAGCATACGCTGTTGAAATGGCTAGCCTCGCCCAATGATCCGTTGTATCAGCGAATTCCTTATTCCCTTTGCTAGTGAGTCCCAATGCTTGAACCAAGATTGCAGCGAATTCTGCTCGACTCATCATACGGTCAGGTCTGAAGCTCCCGTCTGTATAACCGTTCACAATCCCTTTTTCTGCGAGATTCTCAATGTTCTTTTGCGCCCAATGACCTTTTATATCGGTAAACGCAACACCGATTTCAACAGGCACAATCGTTCTCGCAAAAATCGCAAATTGAGTAACGCGGTCGGTTGTACCACTTATTATCCCCGCATCCCAGTCTATGTTGAGGTTATCCAGCGCTAACCATTCCTTCGTTTCTTCATTAAACTGACGAAGTTGGAGCTCATGACTGCCTTGTTGTATGGTGTTGGCGTCAAATTTCAGGCTGATGGTTACGTCTTGATCGAATGTTCCGGTTACATCTTTCTTAAACTCAACGACTTTACTAACTACTCGCTCTCCTTCAGATAGAAGAAATTTATCACCATCTGGAAGTGTTAGATTTATGGATAAACAAAATGGTCGATTCAGTGCTTTAGCAGGGATGAGAATCTGCCCCCCTTCAAAAGCAATGGTTCTCCCTTCCAGGCCTACAAGAAAGGCGTTGTTCGGCAGTGAACATACATCGCTACCGTTAGTGAGATTTGAATCGCTTTCTTCACTCGCCTTCTGCGTTATCAAACGATACCGGCTGGACGACACGTTAGCGGCATTACCTGTTTGGTCTTGTGCTCTTACATGCAAGTACCAATCACCGTCTACGCCGCTTTTCATAAGCGTGGCCTCGCTCGCAAACGGTCTCCAGCCTGTGGCTGGTATGGACGAATCGGTCGTCCACTGAAACTCCAGCGAGGCTTTATCTATACCGCTTCCAGAATCAATGACTGTCACCCTCGGTGTTACCGATGTAACCTGCATTTCGCTGCCATTAGGGTAAATCGTAATCATTGGCGGCGTATGGTCAATCTTCACTGTGATGTCGAGGAATAACGTATTGCCTGCTTGATTGGACGCCTCAAATCGAATGTTCGTCTCGCCTTCGCTCGAAATTTCGATGGGTGCTTTGTTCTCGTAGACTTGTGGAAGCCCCCCGTTCAGCGTATAGGTCAGATTGGAGATCTCGCTGACTGCCGATTCGGCATAGACGCTCAAGGTTACGCTCGAGCTGCTCCATTCCCCGCTCGTATATTCACTTCCGTCCGCCTTCACTAGTGTAGGCGTCAATGTGATTCCGGTTGTGCTGATGCAGACTGTGCGTCGTTCAATCGATTCATTGCCCGCTGTATCAACGGCTTTGAACGAGATGTTATGAACACCTTCATCACGGAGGACGATATCAGATAAATAAGGGCTCCACAACACTCCGTCATTTAGCGAATACGTAAATGAAGTGACGCCAGACTCGTCAGATGCTGCTGCACTTACGTTAACCGTTTGATTGCTCCATGTGCGATCAACGTATTCCATTCCATCCGCCGTTGTCATCGTAATAGCGATGGATGGCGGTGTATGGTCAACGGGACGTGTCAGGTTATCGACCATTCGATCCGTTAAACTGAGCAACGCATTGTTTGCCAGGTCGGAAATGGTTCCAGATGGTTTATCGTAGGACAGGAGAACTTGCTGGTCTTCTTCAATTGCTTTCTCTACGTTAAAAACAAGCGTATCCGTTCCCGATCCGTTCACCCGAGTAATCGTAGAAGGCTTCCCGTCCGTTGTAATTGCAATTCCACCGGCGTTAGTGAGGCTGACTGCTTCATCAAAGGTCACAATGACGCTGTTCGGATGCCCGCTTTCGATCTTCGCACTGGAGATGGTTGGCGGGGCAGCGTCCCATTCGAGGTTAGCTGCAATTCCTTGTAGAACAGGAAACATGACTCCCTCCTGTAACACCCAGATTCCGCTGAAGTCCCACTCGGTGCCGAAGAGTGTGTGCTGTTTCAGTTCTGATGTAAGCAGCGGTTCACCTTTGCCCGTATCGGATTGCCCGGTCGTTTCCTTATTATAGAAGCTCGCCTTAACCGTGCCGAACTCCCGTCCGACCAGGCCGCCGATTTCGCCGCTGCCGGTTACCCTGCCGACGGCATAAGTAGTCTTGATGTCTCCGACATTCCTTCCCACTAGGCCGCCGACGTCGTAACGACCGGAAACGGAACCGATGGCGTACGAATCATGCACCTTGCCGCTCTCATTCCGTCCCACGAGGCCCCCTACAAAATGCATTCCGGCAACGCCTCCGGCGGCGAAGGACAGGTTAACTTGGCTATTCATATCATGGAGTCCGACCAATCCACCGACATTGTATTGACCATTAACTTGACCCGTTGCATATGCATTATTTACCAAACCCGTATTCAAGCCGATCAATCCACCGATGTGACTGTTTCCGCTAACGCTCCCGGCAGCATACACAGCTTCAGTTACACTTCCTATGCTGTTCCTTCCAACCAAACCGCCGACTTCGTCTTTTCCATTGACCGCAACACTTGAACTAGAACTGCCGATCGTTCCGTCGTTATTCCCGACCAGACCACCTGTCTTGTCCGCTCCGGTAACATTTCCCATAACATGGACCTCTATAATCTGACTACCGGGGCCGTTCTGTCCCGACAGCATGCCTGTCTGAGGGCCGCCCGTGACATTCCCGTTCTTCAAATGAACGTCTCGAACCTCACCACCAGCAATAGTACCGAACATTCCGACACTCATTAAACTGCTCCTGTTGATATACAGGCCTTTAATATCATATCCTTGGCCGTCGAGCGTACCTGTGAACGGAGTGCTGTCATTACCGATCGGTTCAAAGCCGAAACCGTTCCCTGTACTCGTAGCCCACATATCGGAGCGACTGTTGTCAGTAAACGTCGTGTCGAAATCAATATCCTGCGTCAATGTGTAATTCGCTGACAGATCCATGGCCATCAGCTGCAGTTGATGCGAGTTCCAAATTGCGGCCGACCATTCGGAGCGAAGGAATGGGCGCGTCGAATCCTCGACCATAAACCAGTCATTGTTAAAATCCCAGCCGGAATAGCTTGATTGGGTTAGTGCCTGTGAAGTCGTGAGGCTGCTCGCGGTACAGGATCCATATGTATCATATCCACAGGCGCTATTCAAGCCGACAGTTTCGGCATCCCAGAAACTGTCGCTCAATATCCCACTATTACTCCCAACCAGACCGCCCACAGATTGATCGCGCCCGCTAACGTAGCCGGTGGCGTATGACTGTACAATCGATCCGTGGCCCGTGCTGCCCACAAGACCGCCGACAGCATTTTCACCATGGACAGCTCCCGTGGCATATGACTGGCTAATGAGAGCAGAAATATTATAACCGACCAGTCCACCGACGTGTCCAGCGCTCCCGCTGACGGCACCCGTGGCGTATGAACGGATGATTTCCCCACCTTCATTGTCCCCTACTAACCCGCCGACTATAGAGGCGCCACTGATCCTGCCGGCAGCATAGGAATCACTCACCGTCCCGTCATTACGCCCTACCAAACCACCGACATAATCGGTGCCGGTGACGGCATTCGTAGTGTAGGAGGAGGTTATTTTACCGTTAATGCCATTGTATCCTGCCAACCCTCCGACGGTGGCCCTATGGCTTCTAACCGTTCCGGTAACGTAGGATCGATGAATGGTTCCATCGCTACGTCCTGCCAGCCCGCCCACATGGCTGTTTCCTATGATTGAACCTCCTTCGAGAGCGATATGTTCGATCACCCCGTTGGAGCCTACCATCCCGAACAGGCCGACAATGTCCATTTTGGGCTGATTAATGGTCAGATTGCGGATGGCATGACCCGCTCCATCGAAGACACCGGTGAACGGGTTATTACCGTTTCCGTCGTAGCCGATAGGTACAAAGCCAGCTCCATTACTCCAATTTGCCGTCTCCGAAGCATCGACATCCGCTCCGAGCTTGTAATGAGCGTTCAAATCATTACGAACGGCGTTTAATTGATTTAATGTTGTAATGACGTAAGGATTGTTCGCCGTCCCATCACCGGACATGGGATCATTCGGAAGGGCGAATGCTTGAAACGGAATGATGCCGATCACGAGCAATAATGCCATCAAAATAGAGAAGATGCGTCTCATCTGGTCTTTTCTTCCTTTCGTTATTCAGTTGCCACGATGAACATTATATTGGATTTTTCGCGAGTTCGAATCTAACCCCGGTTATAGGCCCGGTTATAGATCACACCATAAAAAGAGACCCGCCGTGCGGGCGAGCCTGCTGTTACAACCTATGATGTTTAACCCTGGAACTCTTGACCTCTTGTAATCGCCTCGACTCGGTTTTTCGCCTGCAGCTTGCTGTAAATGCGGTTGATGTGCGCCTTCAAGGTCCCCATTCCGATACCGAGCGATTCAACGATCGCCGGATTGTCCATCCCTTCCTCCATATAACGAAATATCGCATATTCGCGCGGTGTCAGAAGCTTTTCTAATGTTGCTTTGCCTTGTGCCGAAGATTCGGCTGTTCCTCCGAAAGCGGACAATATTCTCCGCACATAGGCCAGTGAAGGCGCGTTTTTATCTCGAATGTTCCCTTTTTGACGATGTTGGACATATTCCCCTAACAGCTGTGCCACCAGATAGCCTTTATCAACAAACACACGGATATAATCATCGGGTTTCGCAAATATTAGTGCCTCTTCCAGCTTGAGCAGCGCTTGTTGCGGTTTATCCAACACCTGCAGCATCATCGCCTGAAGCACTTGGATCTCCAAGGCGTCCATCGGACGATGGCCTTTCACCGCGATTTGCAGCAATCTCTCAGATAACGCCCATGCCTCCTGGCTCTTGCCGGTCTCCATCAACACCCTAACGAGAAAGATATAGACGAATAGCTGATAAACGGATACCGGATCATCCGACGAGACCTTGTAATGATCCCTCCATTCCACAGCTGCGGACAAGTCTCCGGATTCCATTCGCAGACGAGCCATTTCGACATCGAGCAAGATAGGGGCTGCCTTAGCGCCATCCTCAATCGCCCTTCTATAGGCTTCTTCCAGCCATTTTTCGGCCTGACTGATGTCCTGTCTGGATGTGCTGATCCGTGCCAGAAAAAGACTCGCGGGAACGTATACCTTCTCTGGTTGGTAATGGGCCTGACTCGTCCCATGTAATCCCAGCTTCAAGTAATCCTCCGCCTGCTCCAGCTCGTTGCGTTCGTAGAGTAATTCGCCATAACAAACCACGACCGAATCCTGCAGGCCCATTGGTTTCATGAATTCGATCATGCTCAAAAAGAACGTATCCGAAAGGCCCCGAGGCAAATGCTGGCCCCGCTTGCCATTGTATGACCTGTATATAGAAGGAGATAGAGGCATATGAGGAGATGCGAAGATCAGATCCGTTCCTGTAGGACTATGCTGAAGTGACAGACGGATATACTCCAGCCCTTTGATCATGTCCATGTCATATTGGGTCGCTTTAAAGTTCCTGACATAATACAAGTATCCCAAATAGCGATCATTCTCTTCCGGACTCCAGCTTGCAGAGGAAGCAGCATAATGCTTCTCCGCTAGCTGTAAATACCGTTCCGACAGCTCCAGTTCCTGGGACCACAATAACGAAAAAATGTAAGAAAAATAAAGGTAAGGATACTGCATAAGCAGTTCCTCGGGAATTGCCGACAACCAAACCTTCATGGTCGAAAATTCTCTGCGGATCATCAAGCTTCTCATCTGTTCCAGCAGACGTATCGCTTCCGAATAACAAGTTCCGGCCAAGTAGTAATCTATCGCTTCTTCGAGCAGTCCCTGCGTTTCACACCAGGCAGCAGCCGATTGGAAGAGCACATTCGTCTTAGCCGGATCCAGGCGTCGCTGCCGCTTCAGTAAAAATTCGCTGAATGAATGATGAAATCGGTACCATTCCCTATCTTCATCCAGCGGGATGAGGAACATGTTGCGTTTTTCCAGCTCCGCCAGCAGCTGTGCACCTTGTTCGCCAGCTACAACCTTACATAGCTGCCCGCTCATCCGCTGTAAAATAGAGACGTTCAACAGAAATCGCCTCGTTGGCTCGTCCAACGATTCAAATACTTCTTCGAATAAATAAAGCTCGACGCGTTCAGGGTTGGACTGTACGTGCTTGTAAGCTCCCTTCCACTCTTCATCATGGATAGACAACGAGATCAGCCTGAGTCCTGTCACCCATCCCTCGGTCTGGATATGAATTTGTTCAATCTGCTCCCTTTGCAGCCCTCTCTTTTCAACGATTTGGAAGAAATTCACCGTCTCCTGCAAATTAAAACTCAGCTGCTGGGTATGGATTTCATGGATCCAGTCCCGACTAATCCATCTCGACTTCAAAAATCCATGGATGCTTCGACTTGAGAAACATAGATGCACGCGGGAAGGCAAATACTCTATAAAATACGAGACGGACGCCTGGATATCCGTATTATGTATGACATGCCAGTCATCCAATATCAGGATAACCGGCTCTTTCAATCCGTTCAATTCGTTTAACAGAGCAACCATAAATGGCTCGTATTGGCCCGGGCTCAGCATTGCGTTTGAAGTACGGACGGAGTCTGACAAACTACCGATGGCCTGCTCGATCGCTTTCATGAAGTAGTTCCAAAATCTTATAAGGTCATTATCCTTGTCATCCAGCGATAACCACCCGACGGGTCGGTCCAGTTGTCTGGCCCAATCACTGACCAGCGTCGTTTTACCGTATCCGGCGGGAGCCGTAACGAATGTCGCCCTGTGGTTTAGTCCCGCATTCAATCGCGCATGCAGACGGGGACGCGGAACCGTTTGATCATGGGGCTGGGGCAGTTTTAATTTCGTTAGAAGCAAGAAATGCCTTTCATCTCTCTCTTGTATCATGCAACCTCTTTTCGTTAGCCTCTGTGGGCCGTATATTTGGTTTTATTCATGATAAAACCCGAAATTCGGATTATTGTCAACGGGTTAAGTGCGCTGTGTTGGTAAAATCGATTAATGTAAAGCGTCCATTACAACACCTGATATGAGTTATAGAACATTCTGGGACCAGATTACTTTGTGCAATGATAAAGTTCGGGTGTTTATGGTTCAACTCTTCCTCGGTAAATTCGTTTACCATAAAGTCTGTGATCAAACCGCCATGAGTCACAATAACAATGGTTTCGTATGGATGTTGATGAGACAGCTCTAATAAGCAGGAAGTCATCCGCTCACCGGCTCTTCTTGCGGAATCTCCAACAGGAGGCATATAGTCTCGTTCCTTGGTGCAGCGATTCCACATCTCAACAAACTCCTCAAACGTTTGACCAGGAAAGTCTCCCCAATTCGCACGTTCCCGCAACCGACTGTCCTCTGATACGGTTATATGAATTGCTTCAGCCACAATCTGAGCGGTCAGCTTTGCTCTATTCAGCGGGCTGCTAATCATTTTATCAATGGACATTTCACTAAAATGATTTGCTGTTTTACGAGCCTGCTTTATCCCTTCGGGTGTAATGGAAACATCTCCAACACGCTTTTCTTTCTCAGCATGTCTGACAAGATAAAATTCTGTGCTCATATCATCATTCCTTTCATACACCCATCGATTAGATAGTGATCAAATTAAACGAATATCTAATTAGATATTACATCGTTTTGGATTATATGGAAAGACACAACGCCGCGGTTAACGGATAATAAAAAAAACCGCCAAATTGGCGGCTCGACCTTGCATGTATTTTTGTTATTGAACTTGATTCGTTTCGTTTGGCCAGATCTCAGCTGCTTGTTTACGTCCATGCTAACGCATTCTGTACAGCTTGTTCTCCATCCTATTATAAAGTCATGGCGTGTCCATACTTCGCGAGGAACGCTTCCTTCGCTTTGTAATCCTTCATCACGCTGCCAACAAGTCGCCAGAAAGAGCGATCATGATTCATGTGAATGAGATGGCAGAGCTCATGAATGACCACATAGTCAATGACCTCAAGGGGCGCCATCGCAAGACGGTAATTGAAGGTGAGATGTTTGGAAGAGCTGCAGCTGCCCCACTTCGTTCGCGACTCCTCAATGGTGAAGGATTTAGGCGAGACTTTCAGCTGCTTCTGATAGATCTTAATCCTCTCCCCGATCACCTTCTTGCAGCTGGCAAAGTAGAACTTCTTCAGCTCATGTTGGAGCGCATCTTCCGTCAGCCCATGGGTCTCGATTAACTCATCAAGCGAATAATATTGGCCAAGATGCAGAAACTTGCCACTCTCTTCGTATGTTTTCACCTTCGGAGCATTTCGAGCTGACTCAATCGCTTGCAGTTGTTTCAAAATCTTATCCCCATACTGCCTTACGGCGTTTAGCACGGCATCATCACCTGTATGATTCGGCGCCTTCACCGTAACCAGACCTGAAGGATCGATATGGATGGACATCTTTTGGCGCGGACCGTATTCTACATGACATTCTATTTGTTGTTGTCCTAGTTCAATTTTCATATTCAACTTCGTTTCTATAAGGATGTATCTCCATTGTAACAGAATTGAACCGAATCCTCCTCTATTGGGTGGCAGGATTTACGGAAAAATTCCGCTGGAGAAAATCGATCTGATCGGATATGATCCGCTCCCGAATACCGGGCTCATAAAATTCGAAATGCGTAACGGGGTACGATTTCACCTCCGCTTTAGGAAGGCTTTTGATAAGCTCTGCCGTTTGGGGGCCCTGCGTCTCCTTATCGAACTCACCAGAGCAAATCA
This sequence comes from Paenibacillus sp. LC231, assembly GCF_001860525.1. Taxonomy (NCBI): domain Bacteria; kingdom Bacillati; phylum Bacillota; class Bacilli; order Caryophanales; family Paenibacillaceae; genus Paenibacillus; species Paenibacillus sp. LC231. The sequence goes on from NZ_JFOM01000006.1 coordinate 67,518, forward strand.
AAACGGATGCTTCGATTTGATTTGCTGTACTGCTTGGCTTATATTTGATCATTTCCCATATTCCCCGTGGCGCCACTTCGTTTCGCCATGTTTTGGATTGCATGCCGGCAATCGTTTTGGCCGCTTCTTCTCCCTTTTTCTTATTTTATCTTGCTGATTCTGCGTTCAAGAATCCGTTCCATTCAAGATATGGGATAGTGTTGCGGTTGGTTTCCGGCCTATGATCAGCTGCTGCCCATCCGTATAACCCTCCTCACGTCCATCGAGCTCTTGTATGAGCACAGAGCGCCAATATCTGATGCGTTCTTGACGGTCTTCATCCGCAATCGCATTATGCAGTTCTAGCGGATCAAGAACCAGGTCAAAAAATTGCTCCTCACCCGTTTGGGAGAACCAAATGTACTTTTCCTTCCCATCAGTCACCCAGTGATTGGACTGTACCCCTTGTGCATGCTCGCCATGCAGATGATGACGCCATGTCTGAGTGCTTAGCCCTTCTTCCTTTCCTGCTGAGGCAAGTCTCCAGATACTTTCTCCTTCGACCGTATCCGGTATAGGCACGCCAGCCGCCTCCAGCAGCGAAGGCATAATATCCCGCATTTCCACCACTTGATCCGACACCATGCCGCGCTGCAAGCCTAATCGGTTGCCCGGATCGTTGACGATGAACGGCACATGGGTGCTTCCTTCATACGGAAGAGACTTCCGGAATAAATGATGGTCTCCAAGCAGCTCACCATGGTCCGATGTAAACAGAATCACGGTGTTCTGCAGCTCTCCATATTCATTCAATGATTGCAAGAAGCGGCCAATTTGGTGATCAAGATGCGTAATGAGGGCGTAATAGGCAGCCATCGCTTTACGCAAGCGGCGTTTCGGTACCAGTCCCCGCCCTGTGATAGGGGAGTACCCTGCCAGATCGGGGTCCTCCGTCTGCGCCCAATCACCAACCGGCGGCTCCGGAATATCGGCATCCTCATACAGATCCAGATACGCCTGCGGGGGATCGAACGGTGGATGGGGCCTGACGAAAGACATCCACAGGAAGAATGGCTTTCCGGGATCCCGGCGACGCAAAAAATCAATAGACTGCGTTACCACCCAATTCGTCGGATGCTGCATTTCTGCCAAATGCCAAGGACGGGCGACGGTCGATGCGTTGCAATCCAGACCGAGATCAATCATATCCGCGCCGGGTACTCTTTCACGAAGCCATGGCAAGTAATCATCAACTTGATCGTAATGCTCCTGCATCGGAATACTATGGTTATTGCGGTTATGATGCAGATAACCGTCGTGGAGCATGACATTGTGGAATCCCATCAGATTTCGTGCGGGGTAGACGTGCATTTTGCCGATACATTGTGTATGATAACCGGCACCGGCCAGTTCCCCCGGCAGCGTTCTCTTGTAATCCCATGGCACACAGTCCTGGTAGCCTACCCGGCCATGTGCCCGCTGTGATTGCCCGGTGAATATGGCTGCCCTTGCAGGTACACAGGTCGGTGTGGCTGAATATGCACGGCTAAACCGCACACCAGTCCTCGCAAGCTCGTCCAGATTAGGCGTCTCGACGACAGGATGACCCGCTATGCTGAGACAATCAAAGCGCATTTGATCGACTGTAATGAGCAAAACATTCGGCCTTCCCAGATTTTGACTCGAATTCATCACTTTTCCCCCTTCAACTACACCCCGCGCTTTCTTGGTTTTGGTCAACTCCATTTTATCGGGACGGCACCCACTGACTAATAACGCATTGCAGTTTCCCATAAACGAGATGTTCTATTGAAAGTATTCGTCCGAATTCATTCATTTCCTTTTATTGAACTCCTAATGTCCCTGTACAAGGAACAGTTGATGAGTCTCACCTTATAAGTGAAAAAGAGCCGCAATTTTGCGGCTCCTTTCGTTTTGATGCTGGCAAACTGCTCCACGATCCATTGAAGCCATCGCATCTTATTTCGGCGTACTGGGGGCATCCGATTATCTTCATAGTTCACGGGCTACCCTGCTTAGTTCCTGACGAACCTCATTAGCATGGATCGCAAGACAAGCTTTCGATCAGGATGCATGGCTTACGTTACTATTCTTCAACCCGTGACTCTCGGCTTCGTCGGATCGCAGTTCGGATTCTGTATTTCACCCAGTGCAGCCAACTTGGACAAATAGTAGCACTCTTCACGATACATATGATCTGGCATCAGCGGATTAATCCGGTCCAACACCTCCCCGCGCAGTTCAAATTCTTCGAGTTCTGCCAAAAAGTGCATGAACACCCTCATTTCCAGATCTATATCAGCGTGGAATTTACGCATAGCAGGAAAATCCTTTAATTGGGTCCTTAAATAACCCGTCATTTCTACCGCCTTTAGATAAAAGCCTTCAAAATCTTTTTGAAACGCCATGCTTTTTGCAATTAACGGCTTTTCAGCAAAATCAAGATCGGCCGCCAGGCTTGCTGCATGACCAAATGCATCCTGCAGCCAAACCATATCATAGTGCAAGGGATGAAACAGAGGTACGCCCTTACCTTCTTGTAACGCCTGTAATATCCGCAGGTATTCCTCCAATTCATTTACCATATGATTGACAAAGGAAGGTGTCAGAAGGAAATCAATTTTGCCTGTAATCTGTCGTTCCAGCAATTTCAGCTTGAACTCGCGCAGTTCATAAGTGGCTTTATAGGCATCCTTTGTCAGTTTCTCGATGAATGTGGAGGCATCGGGTCGCCGCGACTCCCCAAGCAGCATATCAAATCTAGCCATTAAGGACTCTGCTGTAGCGATATCCCCTTTCTCCTTGGGGGAAAGTGCGGTAAAAATAAAACGACAGTGGTCGCCAAGAATCTGTAGCCAAAACCGGTGCTCATACAAGGGATCACTCATTGATCTTGCCCCTCCCAATAGCGTTATTCTCAGAAAATATATGCTGCTGACAGCGGAGTAGAACGCGGAAGGGATATCAAAACCATATCAAACCATATTTGCGGCTCGAGCATCATTCACGACAAAATACGGGATAGAACGTGTTCCATTGTTTGCCTAGCGCCGCCTTACGACTGCATTTCGTTTTCGATCCGTTTCATAAAGTCTTCAGCCGCGCTGTATCCGAGTTGTTTCAGATACCAATTGTTGGCCGCCGCCTCGATCAGACTGGCGACGTCGCGTCCCGGCTGAAGCTGAACCTCGATATGCGGAATTTGAATGCCTAGATACTCTGTAAACTGAGGCACCGCCTCCAGCTCGTTGTTTAGGGAATTTTCACGCCAAGGCGACAGCTCAATATCGAGCACGATTCGCGTTTCGTCCTGAAATGCCGTGCGCCCGTATTGACGAACCACATTGATCAGACCGATGCTTCGCAGCGCCAGAAACTCGCGGGTTGTCTCATTGTGTGTGCCAAGAAGAGTCGAAGGGCCCAGCTTTTTAAGCACAACAATATCGTCTGCCACAAACCGGTGACCTCGTCTGATCAAGGTGTGAGCTGTCTCGCTTTTGCCAATCCCGGATTTACCCCGAAGCAGGATTCCTATGCCCGATACGTTCACACATACCGCATGGATTGACATCTCCGGTGCCAAGGTCTTTACCAAATAACTGTCCAACTTGGCGATAAATTCCGTAGTCGTCTCTGTTGTCCGCAATAACGGTATGCCCTCTTGGTTACAGAAAAGGGTCAGATAAGGAATCTCCTGCTGTCCTGACGTGACAATAAAGCACGGCGGATGATATTTGACGATATTCCCGATATGTAACTTGCGTTCTTCTATGGTAAGCGTCAGTAAATAGTTGATTTCCTTGCGACCGAGCACCTGCACGCGCTCCATAGGAAAAAAATCGAAATACCCGACAAACTCCAGTCCCGGCCTGTGCGTCTGTGGACGGGTAATCATGCGATCCATGCGATTGGCTCCTGCCAGTACTTCCAAATGAAAAATTTCCGTAATACTTTGAACGGTGATCGACTTCATGTTGTTCTCCTCCTGCGATTGCAGTATGTATTCGGATATATTCAACGAACAACAGGTACTTTCCTGCCTATTTGCTTCCATACTATCAGACAGCGTCAATCTTCCAGATCATCAGCGATCAATGACGGCTACGACTGTCTATATACATGCGCCGTTAGTGATACATCAAAAAAGCCGCCAATTATGGCGACTCTTGTGAGTATATAATGTGATCCTTATCGTAGGCTTGCAGGGCACCCATCTACAACAACTCAAAGGTAAGGTCACGCGCGTCCTCTACCTTCACAGGCTCCATGGATTGTCCATCGTATCCCATTTCCAGCACGGCAACGATCCGTTCACCATCATGAACATCAAATCGACGGGTGCATACTCTATCATAAATCCAGTCATTCATCGTCATTCGTACATGGAGCATGCGATCCTGAGCAAGCAGACGGAAATTTTGCATGAGGCAGCTTGCAGCTGCGTAATCCTCTTCTCTTTTATGCGGATCCTGATCTTCCTTAATGACCAATATCAGATAAGCCGGAGCCTGATCCTGTAAATCAGATAGCACGTCTGTGTTGTCGGAGCCGATAAATATAAACCGCCAAGGTTCCCGCATTCCGTCATTAGGAGCCCATACAGCAACATTCAATAATTCCAAAATATGATTCTCGGAAACGGGTCTAGCGCTATAACTCATCCAATGCCCCCTCCACCGCTCGTTAATATCGTCCATTTCTTTTCTGCTTGTGTTCGTGCTCTGCCTCTTGGAGCCTTATCGAAATAACCCAGATGAAAAATACCAACCAGTCTCTCATTGGACTGCAGTTTCAACAGATCGAATAATTCTTTGCTTTGCATCATCGGTTCGGTGTCCCATAATGTACCGAGCCGACGCTGCCAGGCAAGAAGCTGAAAATTTTGCATGATCCCGCAGACCGCTGCATAATTCATATCACTTTTCCTTCTGTCCGCATCAGTAGAGGCAATAATAATGAGATGGCCAGGTATATCGGTAACCCTCTTCCGAACGAAATCCCGAACCTTCTCCGGCAGCCATTTAACCAGCCTGTTCTTCACCAAGGGTTCCAGCATACTGGAAGCCAAACGTTCCTTCGCATCCGCCGTCCCCGCATAAATGCTTCGGAAGACCACTTCCTCTCTGGAAGGGTAAAGCTGCCGTGCAGCGTAGAGTAAATCTACCACCAGCTCCTGGTCCACGGGAGTGGAGCTAAACTTGCGGATGCTTCTTCGTTCTCTGATCGTCTTCATGTAATTCATGTTTTCAACCCCCAGCCATTGCTCGCTTGAATTCCCCTTCGAACTCTTCAAGGATCGCAACAGCGAACATATTCTTAATGATAAAAGTCAGCCAAATCTCCAAATAACCGCTTAATGAAGTCAAGCTCGGAATCGCTATATCTTTCCAAAAACTCGTTCATCCTCTGCTGCTCCTTGATATGGAACTCATCATGAATGGCAAAAAGCCTTTTTCCGGCCGCTGTTAGCCGAAAGTACACTTCTTTTTTGTTATCATTGAGTTGGGCCTTGCGCACCCACCCCGCCTTCAATAATTTATTGGTTATCTTCGAGGTGTTCCCTTTGCTTAAGTTCATGGACTCGGCAATGGAAGTGACATTAATCGGTTCTTGCTCCCCAATACACGCGATCGTATGCAGTTCCGTTATGTTTAGGGTGGATTCTATCTCTATTAATTTCCGGAGTTCTTCGATAAAAGCGCTGCTTAGCCGGTTCTCATATTGTTCTTTTTGTTGCAGAAATTGAATGAAATTTTCATGGATAGCGTTTTTTATCATTTTGTTCGTACTCATGATTATGCAAGCTCCTCGACTCATTGTTTTTTTCATTATAACCAAAGTTCGTTTCGCAAGAAACAATATGAGTATACAACAGAAGTTACACCCCGGAAAGAAAAGATACTTCCAGTCATCCAGCCATACTAAGCCCCCTTTACTTCGGATTATTGTTTCAACAGAATAAATAAAAAAATAGAAATTACGGATGTATCCCAATTATTCCTCCAAATATTTATTCATATGAAACAATTAAATATTAAGGTTATTTCGATTCGGTGTCAATTCCATCCATTCTCCATAACTGCTTGAAACGCAGCCGTATCTTTGCCTGCAGATCGAGTTTATACCTTATGCTTCCAATGGAGAAAAAAAAGGCAGCTGCGCGGTCGCAGCTGCCTTTTGATTTGCAGAAATGGACTATTTGCTTGTTTTCAACGAGAGCGCAGGTCTCGTTAAGGAATATACGGCGCAAATTAGCGACACCATGACGATTCCTCCGCCTACCCAAGACGTACTGGCTACGGTACCTCCCTGCTCTAACACGAGGCCGCCGATAGCGGATCCCAGTGCAATACCGATTTGCAGCGCGGAATTGTTAAAACTCTGCTGGATATCGGACGAGCCTGGATCCACTTGAATCAAATAATTCTGCAGCGGAGGAGCCAGACTCCAGCTTAATGCACCCCATACCATCATCACGACTAAAAATACGCCGATTGAGAATGTAGAGAACGGGAGTAGAAACAGCACCAGCATGAATGACGTAATGATGATTACAATGCTCTTGTTCGACCCCAGCCGGTCGGCGAGAGCGCCTCCAAACGCCCCACCGCCGACTGCGGATAGTCCGAACAGGAAGTAACAAATGCTGATCCAGTATGGACTCAGCCCAAGCTCCGATTCAAGAAACGGCGTGAAGTAGGCATAAATGGTGTAGTGCCCTGCAAGCATGAACAAGGTGGCGAGATGCGCTCCAGCGATTTTCGATTTGCCGAGCGCCTTGAGCTGAACGGATAACGGTGTGATATTTTCAGGTTTGATCCGATCCAGGAACATATAGATCAAGATCATGGAGCCAATCGACAGAATGCCGATACCGAGGAATAATACCCTCCATCCAAAAGCTTCACTGATCAAAATGCCGAGCGGCACGCCAAGCACCAACGACGAGCTGATCCCCATATAAATCACGCCTAATGCTTTCGCCCGATGTGCAGGCTCAACCACCTTGGCAGTAATGGTCAACGATAACACGATAATCAGCGCTGTACTCATGGCGGTTAATATTCTGGCAGCCATTAACAACGTAAAACTTGGACTTACATAAGCCAGCAAGTTACCAATGAAGAAAACAAATAAGGAAATCATATAGAGCCGTTTCCGCTCCACTCTTGCTGTAAGCGCAAGGAGAACCGGTCCAGCTACCGCATAGACCAGGGCGAACACGGTAATCAGCTGACCAGCCGTACCGAGTGAAATATGCAAGTCGTCCGCAATGAGCGGCAGTATTCCGCCAACAATAAGCTCAACCAGCCCGACGGATATCGTCGAAATCGCTAGAATTAATACTTTCAGATTCATCTGGAATGGAATCCCCTTTCTTCGATGTCATATTTGCTTAAAATCAACAAAAAAATCCTGATTACAAAAAATGAGATACATTTTCTGTAATCAGGATTTTACGGTTCCTGGTAGAGACCCTCAGACCATATTAATGAGGTTATACATTTAAATATTGTATTCAGTTGCGCAACGATCGTTGTTTAATTTATCACATCCGTTACGAAAGATCAAGATCCCAGGCAGGATTCCAGCAGATCTCCCACAAGTGCCCGTCCGGATCGAGAAAGTGGCCGGAGTAGCCCCCCCAGAATGTGTCTTGTGCTGGCACGGTTACCGTTGCCCCCGCCCTTCTGGCTTGCTCCATCACCTCATCCACTTCTTCCTTGCTGCCGACGTTGTGACCGATGGTAAACTCCGAAGAACTCGGAGAAGACAGAGGAACATTCGCCTCAACTGACAGATCTTTGCGATTCCATATCGCCAGTTTCACGCCTGCCTGCAAATCAAAGAATGCTACAGCCCCGTGCTCAAACTCCGTCCCAATGATCCCTTCGGTAGATAGGCCGAGTCCATCACGGTAAAACTTCAATGACCGCTCCAGGTCATCAACGCCGATTGTAAGTACGGATATACGTGCCTTCATAATCGCATTACCTCCTATGCATCATCATCATTACCTCTTACATATTTTCGTCGATGGCTCTATCAAAAGATTGTAAAAAACGGACAACGTGCGCCTACACGTCGAGAGTTCCATCATCGATCACCTCAAAGCCTGTTTCGGTGACATGCCATATAAACGCCTGAAGTTGTTAATAAAATGAGGTTGATCATAGTACCCGTAGCTGGCAGCGATATCAGGAAACCGGGTCGGCTTGGCCTGATGCAATTCCTGCAGCATATTTTGAAAACGAATAATCTCCGTCATGATCTTCGGGCTGACGCCCAATTCCTTCTGGAATGTTCTTCTTATGTTTCTCTCACTATAATTAAGTTTTTCCGCCAAGGCGCGAACCGTTATTCTCCCCTTAGCGGCGTACAGATACTGCATGCTGTGCTCAAGCAGCGGTTCCGAACGGACGTTATTCCGGCCTAAGACGCCTATTAAGAACCTTTCAACCAATTCCATTCGGTGAGCAGAATCCAGAGCCGCGACCATTTCCTCGTTCAGCTGATTCACATCCAGCCCCCATGCTTCCTCCAAGAATACAGGACCCTCACGGAAATCGGAAGCTGGGTAATGTATGAATGGGCGGACGGTTTCCGCAAAAAAACGAATACCGAACAGTGACTGATCCTGCGTGAGTCTCATGGCTTCGTAAGATGACATCAGTCCGGTAATGAAGCCGGAGGTTGAAGCATCCCGTGCCTTCAGATTAAATATAATATCGACGCAACCGTCAGGAGGAATGCGATGAAGCGGCTGCTGAAGTGACGAAGCTTGATAATCCAAGGTCCAATAACAGGCCACAAAAGGAGTTAATGGCGGGCTTGGCAGATATTCTTGATAAGTATAAGAAAAATCCGAAGATGGGTTCTCTATCATTGGTGCTTGTATAGGGACATAGTTCCGCAAGTGTGCTCACCCTTATTTACGTTGGATATACAAATGACTCGAACCAACAATTCAATTATAGCAACTAGATTAATGCTCCCTGCTCGTTCCTGTAGGTTCATAACATGGCCGTCACGTGTCGTAATGTAAACCTTCCAATCCTCCGTTACTCCGCTCCCGTCTTTCATGACAAAGGTTCGGATGTCCTCGCTGCCGGCGAATTACCGCCCTGAATAAACGTTCCTATTCGCAACGCCGCTTCGCGCAGGGCCGCCTCTTCCTGAACTAACGCGATTCGCACGAAGCCTTCTCCTTCGGAGCCGAAAGCATCCCCAGGAATAACCGCAACGCCGGTTTCCAGCAGTAATTCGCGGGCGAAACGGCGCGAACTCCATTGAAGATCACGGAATGCTTCAGGCAGCCTGGCCCATAGGAACATCGTGGCCTGTGGCTTAGGAACAACCCATCCCGCTTCGGCGAGTGATGCCACGAGGACATCACGCCGTTGTTCATATAGTGAAGCGACACCCTGTTCCTCATGAGCAGATGCCATGGCTTGACGCAGTGCATGGACAGCCGCAATCTGTATAGGCTTGAATACGCCGAAATCAATGTTGCTTTTGTACTCCCGGAGCGCGCTCACTGCTTCCTCATGACCAGCAAAAAAGCCGATGCGACACCCTGCCATGTTAAAGCTCTTGGAGAAGGAGTGGAATTCTACCGCGATGTCGATGGCACCCGGGACCTGCAGAATACTCATGGGGCGGTAGCCGTTAAAACCCATTTCAGAATAGGCAAGGTCATGGACGATCAGCACGTCCCATTTTTTCGCCAGTCCAACCAACTTTTCAAAAAATGCAAGATCGGCCCGGACCGCAATCGGATTCCCCGGAAAATTCAGCAGGATGAAGGTCGCTTTCGCCCAAATCTCTTCCGGAATGCTGTCCAGATCCGGCACGAATCCAAACTCCTCCTTCAGTGGAAGATACCAGGGCTTTACGCCTGCAATCGCAAGCGCACCAGCATAAATCGGATATCCCGGATTCGGCACAATGGCTACGTCCCCCGGATTGCATATGGCCTGAGCCAGATGCGACAGTCCATCCTGGGAGCCCATCAAAGCCAGGATTTCGGTATCCGGATTAACTTTTACGCCAAATCGATGCTGCATCCAAGCCGCCGACTGCTCCCGGAACTCCATGGTTCCTCTTGTGCCTGGATATGTATAATTATCTGCTTTCAACGCTTCTTGGCTAAGCACCTCACGGATATCCTCGGAAGGGCCACGGTCAGGGCTGCCGATGCTTAAGTCGATAATATGTCTTCCTGCTTGAAAAGCCTCTTGTTTCCACTCGCTGACCTCGGCAAATATGGAAGAACCGATCTGCGATAGTTTGTCCGCACGCCATGAGCGTTTGGAAGTTTGATTCGGCAAGATATCCACCCACTCCACTTTTTTTCCTATATTATAGCATGAAGGTGGAGGAGCATCTCTGTGAAATCCTCATTTCAGGCTTGACTTGAAAAGCCTTTCATAACGTAAGATCGAAGCATACAAAAAGAGAAATCAGGAGAAGAGACAACCATGACCAGAACACGAGAGACCATCTTTATTATCGCCTTTACGTTTGCCGCCTTTGTACTAGGTACTACCGAATATGTCATTGTTGGATTGTTAAAAGACATTAGCGTAAGTCTCAGCATTTCGCTTGCCGCAGCCGGCGTCCTCGTATCCAGCTTCGCCATTGCATATGCCCTCGGAACGCCGTTTGCCGTAACGCTGCTCGGACGCATACCTCGGCATGTTACCATCCTGACAGCGTATATAGCAGTGTTAGTGTTTAATTATTTGACCATCTTTGCCACTACGTACCCCGTCATGTTATTCATTCGCGTCATGACCGCGATGCTGTGCGGATTAACCTTATCGCTGGCGATTGCCGCGACCAGCGAGCATATGAGTGCTTCGCGCAGAGCCGGTGCGGTTGCCTGGATCATCGGAGGTTTCTCGATTGCCAATGTCATTGGCGTTCCCGTAGGAACGCAGATCGGCCAGATGGCAGGATGGCAAACGGCTTTCATTGTTACATCATTGGTTGGAATCATCCCGCTAGCCCTGATGCTGGCCGTCATGCCCAAGAGCAATACGATTAGCGTAAGCTCCATGAAACAGCAGTTTGCCTTGTTCAAGAACAAGCGAATCCGACTTGCCTTCTTCATTCCAGTCCTTGGCGTAGGCTCCGTTTTTATCGTATACACGTACATAACGCCGCTATTGGAAAATGTGATGGGGATTCCGCAGCAATGGATCAGCACTGTTCTGCTGGCTTACGGCGCTTTCACGATTCTTAGCAATTGGCTCGGGGCCAAGGTAGCACAAGGCAATTCAAGGGTAAAATTGAAAGTGATTTTCACCATCCAAGCGATGATTATGATGGCTCTTGCCCTTACCCTATCACTCCCCTGGATGGCCTTAGTGTCGTTAATGCTGGTCGCCTGCTTTTCCTTTGCGCTCAGTACCGCCGTTCAGCTATACCTGATTGACCTGGCGGATGAATCTTCACCCGGCTCCAAGGACTTCGCTTCCACGCTCATGCCGGTTGCATCCAATTTGGGTATCGCCATTGGTTCCCTACTGGGCAGCCTTGTCGTGGATAACGTCGGTCTTGAATACCTGCCTTGGGCTGCAGTAATGTTCGCTATCGGAGCATTTGCCGTTACTTCCCGCTGCCATCAGCTGGATCAAGAACAACTGGACTTAACGCTGCTGACATCAGCTAAAGCATCATAGACCGCTATTCTTCAATCCTTCTCATTTTCCTTATGAGAGGGATTTTTTGGTACCAGCCGGAAATCGGTCGCTCTCGTAAGAACAGATATTTTATCGGAAGAACGACACAGTAATTAAGATCAGATACCTTTTCGGAAGAATGTCACAGTAATAAGAACAGCAACCTTATCGGAAGAATGTCACAGTAATAAGAACAGATATCTTATCGGAAGAATGTCACAGTAATTAAGAACGGATACCTTTTCGGAAGAATGTCACAGTAATAAGAACAGCAACCTTATCGGAAGAATGTCACAGTAATAAGAACAGCAACCTTATCGGAAGAATGTCACAGCAAAGAACAGATACCTTTTCGGAAGAATGTCACAGTAATAAGAACAGTAACCTTTTCGGAAGAATGTCACAGTAATAGCGTTTTGTTTCAACGGAAAACTAAGGAGAAGAAAGAACATTCAAAAAGCTTACCCATTATGAAACGGCGTAAGCTTTTTGTCTACCTCTTCTGCCTTCTGCCCGCATGTGTCAGAAAATTAGCCGATTTCCATGTACAACATTATTCAGCTCAGCAGCGATTAGCCGCGTACACACCCCTCGTTAGGATACCGCCACCCGGCATTGTTAAAATCCACCGAGTTGCAATCTTTGAGGACACTGGTTCCGCTATTTCCTTGTTTTTACCCATTTCGCAACAATATGCGGACAAGAGATCCGCTATTGTGAGATTTTTGGAGGATTAGTCCGTGAGTATGGTGCAATAGCGGATCCTGTGTCCGCGAAAACTCCATTATCGGCCGATTTACGCGAAATAACGGATCCTCTGTCCTCCCGGACTCCATATCGAACGAATATCAGCACATAGCGGCGCCATTTCTCTCCACATGTGCCCAGAACATGCCGATTTCGGCATAATATCGATCCTCCGGCCTCATGATCCCCATTGGGCGAATCGCAGCATGTGACGGAGTCTCTTCTGCCTTCTGTCCGCATGTGTCACAAAAAGGATCCCCGCGGACAACAGTAATTCAGCTCAGCAGCGATTAGCCGCGTACAGAACCCTGTTTGGATACCGCCACCCGGCATTGGTTAGCATCCACCGAGTTGCCCTCGTTAGGATACCGCCACCCGGCATTGTTAGCATCCCCCGGGTTGCCCTCATTCGGATACCGCCACCCGGCATTTTTAAAATCCACCGAGTTGCGATATTTGAGGACACTGGTTCCGCTATTTCCTTGTTTTTACCCATCTCGCAACAATATGCGGACAAGAGATCCGCTATTGCGAGATTTTTGGCGGATTAGTCCGTGATTATGATGCAATAGCGGATCCTGTGTCCGCGTAAACTCCATAATCGGCCGATTTGCGCGAAATAACGGATCCTCTGTCCTCCCGGACTCGATATTGTGCGAATTTCAGTACATAGCGGGGTCACTTCTGTCCACATGTGCCCAAAAAATAGACAGATTCCTGCAATACGGATCCTCTGGCCTTATAGACGAGCGAATCTCTGCAAATAGCTGAGCCTCTTCTGCCCGCATGTGCCCAAAATAGGCCGATTCCCGCCTATAGCGATTCTTCTCGCATCATCCTACTGTTCAATGGATGCCCTGTTTAAGCAGCCATCTCCCGGCATGCTTTCGCACATCGAAAGCATGCTTCAGCACATTCCTGACAGTGCTTCATATCATGCTTCTTGCACTCGTTACCGCACGCTTCGCAGACATCGGCGCAGATCCTGCATAGTTCTCTGGCATACATACTGTTCGTGGACATCGCTTGAGCCGCAAAGGCGCAAATATCCGCACACTGCCGATCCAAGCGAATGCACTCTTTCATCATCGCCACTTCGTGTTCATCCAAACATGCCGTGTAACAATGGTTACAGGCTACCGTACAGCGCAGGCATTCCTCGATACATTGTTGAAATTGTTCATGTGACATCATACATTCTCCTTTCGGTTTTAGCGATCATAGGGATTACCTTTTTTCAAGGTTGTATGTAATTAACCAAAACTTGTGAAGATGATATGAGGATGTTGTATATTTCGATACAATTGGCAACAGAAAAGACGACTGCATCGCAGTCGTCTTTTCTTGCTCATGTTGATCATAAATCTAGTTCATTTTGATCATGAATCTTGCTCTTGTTGATCATGAATCTTGCTCATTTTGATCATGTATTAAGTTAACCAATCTTCAAAAGAATCCGCCAAGCTCTGCAACTCCTTAAAGAACATGCTGGCATGATAACCATCACACACAGCATGGTGCACCTGCAATGAGACTGGAAGCAGAACACGGCCACCCTGCTCGGTATATTTTCCGCCGGTTATGATGGGAAGAAGATAGTCTGCTTCATTGACAATGTTTAGATTAAATCCGCTAAAGCTTGTCCAGGGTATCATGGATATGGGAAACGTGTTCGGCGGTGGATTCTCTTTAACAAACAGCCCTTTTGTATCCCGATATTGCTCCATGTCCTGCTCGTAATGATCATGAAATCGATAGAAATCATTCGAAAATGCTGTCCATAAACAGGAGAAGGTATGGTCATCGTTATGGAAAAAGGTATAACTCGGCGTCATCCGATCCCAGTAACCCAATTCCCCTTCGGGACTAAAGGAAGTTTTGAATTCAACCCGGTCATTGACAACTCTTGTAACCATATAAATAAAAGCTGGATAAAGCTTGAATCCATTAGCTTTTAACGAATACAACAAGCGAGTAATGTCGATATCCACGGTGATGCTGAAGGTGCATTTATTCGATCGAAGATAATGCTCATAATAAGGCTTTCTCGTCCACTCTTCAACATTAATAATGTGAAACTTCATCATTTTTGCCCTCCTAAAATAATTTCGTTCTATTTCAGGAGGGTACATCCACTGATCTAATCACACGCCATCACTCCAAAGTTTCCGTAGTAGTAGAACTATTACATATTTTAACCTTTACAGCAATTCCTTTAAATTAACAATCTGTTATATCTTCGAATTTATCTGAAATCTGCCCAGCTTCATTATTATAAATGATACAGCCATCAAAAAAAATAGGTGTCTGTTTATGCGCCCACTGGGTACTTGTGCACTCAACACATGCACAGGTTACGTATGATATACCAATTCAAGGGGAGGTGTTCGCAGATGGGGTGTCCATCTAGGAAGGCCAAGCGCTGTCGGAAGAAAAAAATGATTCTCATACGTAAACCGAAGAAGAAAAAACGTCGATGTATTATTATCAGAAGGAAAGTGATCCGGGTAAAATGTCCTCCGCCTACCATCATAAACGGAACCGCAGGCATACAAGGTCCACAGGGTACTACAGGATTACCTGGATCTCAGGGTATTCCAGGTGCGCCTGGACCACCAGGACCGCAAGGAATCCCCGGTCCTCAAGGTGCTCAGGGAGTACCAGGCCCACAAGGTGCCCAGGGCCCTCAAGGTCCAGCGGGTGAAAGCCCCACGGATCCCTGCTTTGAAGAATTGAGAGATACTTTGCTGCAATTAGACAATCAATACATTTCGGTTTCGACTTCGGGCTTCACCGATAGTATCGAGGGTCGGATTTTACGAACCGGAGAAGGAACGGTTATTCTTACCGGTGTATTCGGAACGCGAATCATTCCGGTATGCTCTATCAATTCCGTGGACCACGGTCCCTTCGCTTATGCTTTATTTGCTTTCAACGATGTCATCACCGTCATTAATACGGCTACAAATACCATAATGGGCTTCATACCAGTCGGAGATAGTCCAAACGATATTGTCTTCACCCCTGACGGAACTCGTGCCTATGTAACTAATTTTAACGATGATAATGTCCAAGTGATTGATACCGCCTCCAACACCATCATCGGTCTTCCGATTCCCGTTGGAGATGGTGCCAATCGAAATGCAATCACGCCAGATGGTTCGCGGGTATATGTCACGAATTTTGTTGACAGTACGGTCTCTGTCATCGAAACGACCATAAATACGGTCATCGGATCTCCAATACCCGTAGGGGCCGGTCCTAACGGAATTGCCATTACGCCGAATGGCTTGCGAGCCTATGTCGCCAACTCAACCGATGGAACCGTCTCGGTTATCGACACCGCTTCAAATACGGTGCTCGGGTTGCTTATACCGGTTGGTTTGTCTCCTGGGGAGGTGGCCATTACTCCGGATAGTACGCGAGTGTATGTCACCAATTTCTCAAGCGCCTCCGTCTCCGTCATCGATACCGCCTCCAATCTGGTCATTGCGACCATCCCTGTTGGGATTAACCCTACCGGAATCGCGATTACCCCTGATGGTTCTCGGGCCTATGTCACGAATGCCGGCTCTAATACGGTATCCATCATTCACATTGCCGCCAACACCGTTATTGCTCCAACGATCACCGTTGGTCTAGGTCCGAGCGGCATTGCGATTACTCCGGATGGCACCCGTGCGTATATAACTAATTTTCAGATTCCCGAGATTTCAATCATTAATACATCATCCAACACGGTTACCTCAATACCATTAACCAATACGGGATACACAGGGATTGGCATAACGCCTATAACGATCTAGATGATTCATAGGAATCAATAATCGATGAGGGAAGGTGTAATATGCGGAAAAATGATATCCGTGCTTGGATTCAAAAAGAACTGAATGAGCATCCAGACATCACAAGCATTCAGCTTGCGGAGAAATATCGTATTCCAATCCACATTGTCCAAATGACTAAAGATAAATTACTAAAGGGTGTTGATCGGACACCACTTCAAGAGCGTGAGTAATACCATATTCCGCTTCCTGTACGAAAATTGAGAAATATGTTGTATTTTCTGACATTAGCTGGGCACTAGCGCATGTATTCCTGAATCTCTAAATAAATCGGAGGCTCCGCATGAGGTACACTTAGCCGCCCCACTCAACAAAAGAAGACGGAGTGCCCAGCATGAGGTAACGATTTCGCCTATGCAGCCGCACCACGCTCCTTGTTAATTTCTCCTAACAACAATAAAGGCTTCACTCCTCAAGCAGCTGCTTAAGTCGTGAAGCCTATAGGCAATCCAATCTTAATGATGTGCTTCAGGCATTTGGGTAAACAGCAGGTTTACTGGCAAATTGCTTCCTGGCGCAGCCGTCAGCATGATTTCAACCTTTTGTTCGTAATCGCCTGTACGATAGAGAACCGCTTGCTCGCCAGGAGCTACCTGTCCAAGGGAATAGATCGGTACAATCGTTCCATTCACCATGGCATATCCCGAGTACTTACCGCCCCGCGGGTTAAACGAGATCAGAGTATCCGGCGCTACGCGATCCAATGTTATTTTATACAGGACACCAAAGTTACCCGTGTTGTGCGTAATGTCCCCAACCATAGGGTCCATACCTTCCAGGTTAGGGTCATCCTGATTGTCTCCAAGTACGAGACGCTCGGAATTAGCACCTACCAGTTCGGAATAACGGATGACTCGTGTTGAATCCGGATAGGTTCCGCGGTTATGAACCCCATCGCGATTCAGGATGGGCAGCGTGCTTAAAACCTTCAATGGATCGGATTTCTCATCAATCATCACGACATCGAACTGAATCGGCAGGTCACTGTACATATCCGAGTATAGGGAAATGACATGTCCTTGCTTCATTCTCACATCGCTCAGTTCCGTCATAACCAGTTTCTGTTCGCCTGGTGCAAGCGTCACTGAAGTCCGCTTCGAATCGTCCTGCATGGATTGGAAGTAGTTCAGCACAGACTTCTTGCCTGCCGCCGTAGCGATCGGCGACGGACCTGCAAATCCCAAGTAATCTTGTCTAAGCGTTACCGGGGTGCTGTTCTTGTTCGTTGCAATAACGTACATTTTCACATTTTTATTCAAATTATTCACATGGTGAATCATAAAGCGCATATCGCCAACCGCCGTCTCTTGGTACACAATACCTTCGCTGTTGACGGTTTCCGGACTGTTACTGCGAATCAACGTGCTTGGCTCGTCGTAAAAATCGTAATTAATCTTCGGACGCGAAGTCACATTGCCGAGGAACGTGAATTTTTCCCCTTCCGGGATAAAGAGCATATTGAAATCCTCTTCTTGATATAAGGTCTCGTTCGTCACGTTAATCGTCGTCTCGTAGGTGGAGCTAAGTCCCTTCTTGTCCGTGGCCGTTAACTTGATCGTATAAACGCCCGGTGTGAAGAAAGCATACTGTTTATTCTCCCACTTATACGTCAGATCCTCTGGCTTGTCCTGATCATCTGTGGTTTGATTCGTATAGGTAATCAACTCACCCATTTTATACTCGGACTTATCAGTCTCGAACATGGCAACAGGCGGAAGATTCGGCTGAATGACCGTAATCGTTTGGCTATAAGGCTCGCTCCACGCCCCTGTAGAATCCTGAACCGAGTAAGTGACTATGTATTCGCCTGGTGCATCGAAGATATCCTGTTTGCCTTCCCAGCGTTCATTGATGATTTCACCTTGTACATTCTCCAGCTGCGGTGTATAGGTCACCGTAGTTTGTCCTGCATAAATATCCTTAGGCCCCACCGTAAACTTGGCTACCGGCTTGGTTTCCAGATTCATGATGACACGTTTGCCTACATTATCCACTTTATATTGAATATCAAGCGCTTGGGTTATAGCTGTCAACGGAACCATGAAGGTGCTTTTCGTCTGGTAGGATGTACCTTTCATCTCTTTGGTTACGCCATTCACGGTATACTTGCTGCTGTCTGTTTTGAAGCGAAGCTCATTGGTTCCTTTGGTAATAACGGTTTCTTTGGTCTTCTTATCGTAAGTGACCTTGAAGCCTACACGGTCCACAAGGGCACGAATGGGAACATAGGATACTCCCTTTTTGACTTGCATCGGCTGCGGTGCATTGTAGGTAATGCCGTCTTGTACCATTTTTGTACTATTAAAATATAGAATAAGTTCTTTACCCGTCACGGTTTGCTGGTTATTCTGGTTGCCCTGCTCTCCCGATGTTGTTGCCGGATCTTGCACTTCGCCGGTTTCCTCTACAGGTACTTCGGTTGTTCCTGTTTCATTCGGTTCTTGAGACACTTCTGTCTCTGTCGTAGTAGTTGTTTCCGTTGTTTCTGTTGTCTCTGTTGCTTCTTGAGCAGCGAATGTACCCCCGGATGTTACCGCTTTGGTTGCCGCAGCGTTTTGCTCGTACACTTCTTGGGTGACTGACTGTTGTGGTTTGTCTGCGGTATTTGCATCCGCGCTCGCCGGATAAGCTGCCGCTAATTGGGCAACAGCCAATACGGTTAGCAATGATCGTTTCTTCAGTTTCATTCCATAACTCCTTCTAATCCTTTTTTGATATTTATTTAGGTCATACTATTAGACGCAAATTTTGGTAAAAAAGTTTCTCTGATCTGTTAATAATATTTACGATAAAATAGATTATTGTAAAACCAATGAAAAATCCCGCAACAGCACGATGACTATAGCGGGATTATGATGTTGCATATTATTTCAGGATAGGTGCTCCTGCAAATTCGTAGCCGCGATTATCTTTTTCCCGCTCCGATCATATTTCCATAGATGAACGCCTGTATCGCCTGTCGGGATATGAATATCCGTATGGTAAGGAAGATTCAAGAAACTTCGGAATAACATCGTGATCATCCCGCCGTGGGAGACAATACAAACCCTTTTCAAATCAGGCTCGCTATGAATTGTAGTAAACAGCTTGGATATGAATTGTTCGGCTCTTGCTCTGAACTGCACTTCAGATTCTCCGCCTTCGATCGCATCGTGCCGTTTTCTTCCTCCATCGGGCAGGGGATATTTAAGTAAAGCCTCTTCTCTTAGCATACCGGCGATGACCCCATTATTTTGCTCCATTAAATCATCATCATAGGTAACGGGGACTTTTGTTGTTTCAGCTATGGCTGCCGCGGTCTGCTTGGCCCGGTTTAACGTACTGGAGAAAATGGCATCCAAAGTATATTCACGATGAATCCACTCTGCCAGGAGCCGTGCCTGCTGCTGGCCAAGATCCGTCAGTGCAAAGTCAGCCCGTCCTTCACACCGATTCATAATATCCGCTTCCGATTGTCCATGTCTGACGACCAGAATTTCAACCATGACGCATCCCCCTGTTCTCCTTTAGTCTCTATAACTTATTACCAATCGCGATCCATCGCCCGTCCACATCCTCAAACACGAACTCATGATTGTTATAATCCGTTGTCGATAAAGCCCTGACAATCTTCACGCCCAAATCGATAAGTTCTTGCTGGATTTCCCGTTGTCCGTAAGTAATAAAATAAGCATCGTACCCATATCCGTAACGGATTCGATTCGGAACAACCTCAATCTCCGTCTTCGTTAATACAATCTCAACAGAGTCCTTGTAGAGGCATACATGCGGTTCTGCTGCATCAAAATAGTTCACGGCACGGAACCCGATTCGCTCATAAAACTCGCTGGTTTTCTCGAAGTTAGAGGTCGGGAAAATCTGCAAACAATGCGAAAACCCTTTATTCATCGTTCTTTCTCCTGTACAAGCTTATTTATGATCCTTCTCTTTACCAACAGGATCTTGACTTGTTTCCCCATCCAATAAATGAATACTTTATGATCTTTGGTAACCGAATAAGTAAACACTTCTTCATCCAGTCGATTGCGTTTATCCACATTGCCCATTTTTACTACCTCCTGAGGATAGTAATTCTATTGCTTATTCTTAATTTCCCGTATATCTTTGATCATCATATCGAGTCTCTCAATGATTCTCTCGTCATTGTCCAGTTTCTTTTTGAGTCTAACCTCAATCACAATGAGTTCAATAATAAGCAACACGATAAGAACACCGATCATCATAGCCCGCTCCTTTCTGAACCTGATACCTTCACCATGTTATGCATGAAGCTCAAGTCATCCGATCTTCCTTCATCCTCTCGGTAATCGAGCCGTTCCAAACAGATGAAGGATAGCCAGGTAGAATGGGTACAACGCCAAAACAGCGATGGCCATGAGTCCTGTTACAGGATTCGGTTTGTCTGCCGGATGGGTGATCGGAAACCATGCAGCCACAATATAGGTCAATATCATGAAATAGGGGATCCACAAAATTAGCGAAAAGAAAGACGCTTTACGGCCACCCAACCAATACCTGATCAGCTTCGGAAATCCGAAACCCGATAAAAGCAGGCCAACAAAGAAGAAAACCAAGATCACAAGATTCACGTGATCCAGCCCCCACCCTGTCACTCGACTGAGTCGGTAAACGTTGGCCATGAGCTCAATCCCGACAAAAGGGAACCAGGCATACAAAAAACTCGATATATTTAATCGAATGACGAAGCTCATGTTTCACTCTCCTGAAACTTATATAGCTGAAGCCGATGATTAGCAGAACGATTTATTAAACCAGCTCTTTAATCAGATACAGGTTCAGATCGTCATCCGCACATACCATGTCACCGGGCACCACAGATTCGTTGTTGTACATAATTCCGTTGCCGTCCGGAATATAGCCGCGCCGGACATATATTCTTTGAGCCGCACCGTAGTCCCTGTACAATCCAACCCCGATACCGATGCGTGGCATTTTTTTGCGGACGATGTTCTCGAATTCTTCCATGATGCTGTTAGCTATGCCGTTTCTCCGGTACTCCGGGAACACATTCAGATCATTGATTTCCGGAATGCTCTGCTCTTGAAAATAGGGATAACTCGATTCGTATTTCAAGTGGGAAACACCGGCCAGCTCCTCATGAACAAAAGCCAACAAGGTGACACGCTTGCCGATTTGGTTCTCATATTCGCATAAATCGTAATACTCATCCGGGCGCATTATATTTTGCTGCTGAAACGCTTCCTTCCAGATGCTTTTAAGCTCCGTGTTATCTAACACCTTTAATGTAACGTTCATTGGTTTACCTCGCTGTTATGTATTTTGTTGGTAGGATTCAGCCATGAGACAAGATGTTATGTTGGATTTCTTTCAACATTTTAGCGTGCGACTTGCTTCAATATCCGCTGGACAAAGTCGGATTTGCCTTCCGTATAAACTTTCCGATCATTACGAAAAGTTATGGCTAGTTCTTTCTTTAATGAGGCGTATTCTTTGACAAGCTCCGGGTTATTGATGAGAGCATCCCGAAAAGTAATATGCCTGTATAGTTCTTGGCTGTCCCGATGGCAGACATATAAATGCTGGGTCATTCTCAAACTAATCTCCTCGCTGTAGGGAACATACTCATCTTTCCTATCAAAAGCTTCCCTGCCCTCGACCCCTAAATCCCCCTGATGGCTATAGCCAAGGGTTTCTAATTTCGCAATGACCGCCGGAAGCGATTTCATGGATTCGATCACAACATCGATATCCAATATTGGCTTCGCGGCAAGCTTTGGTACGGAGGTGCTTCCCACATGCTCGATACTCAGCGCATCAGCACCAAGAGTAAGTGCCAATATGGATTGAATCTCCTGAAACATTTTCGGCCATTCGGGATTATATTCCTCGATGATGACGGGTTTAGGTGTCATTTATGCGGCTCCTCCAGCAGATTATATCATGTAAAAATCCATGATTATGTTTCATCTAAAATCTCGTATGCCTGCCTCAAACGCCTCAGCGTCTTGATGAATAACTCCATGCAGCGCCTCTTGCAAGGCAAACGTGCTTCTATAAAAATGAACGCGCTCCGCGATGGGGTCCCCATTCGGATACATGGCGATACACTTTTCGAAAAACTCTTGACCATACCCCGCTAGGATTCCCGCTAAATCATATGCCGGGTCTCCAATCCCTGAACCCCCAAAATCAATGATGCCCGTCATTCGACCTTTCTCCGGACTCCAAAGTATGTTGGACGTGCCAAAATCACCGTGAATGCAGGTTGGACGAATGTCACGATTCGCAGGGTTGTTCAGAAATCTTGTAAAGTTGCTTGAGATATCCTCTTGTGCATCGGGCCTGATGAAACGAAACAACTGGTCTTGAATTTGTGTGTACAATCCGGACATCTCTTCGTGGACATTTGCAACATTTCTATCGTCAGCGATCCATTCATTGATCTCCGCAGTATGAAGCTGAACGAGAAATTCGACCATCTGTTCTGCTACCCTATCCTCGATGTCCGAATTCCTGTGTAAAAGCAGATCTTCTGACCATAACGGCTGACCCTCGATTAACGGATAGCCCATGAACATTTTACCCACCTGCAGATCGTCAAATGAAACATACATCGGATTCGGTATAGGCAGTGTTACCTTGCTCTTGATCCTATTCAGTAATTGAGTCTCTCTGATCATCGCTTGGAGACTTTCTGCGTACTTAGGAAATCTGAAGACCAGCGTCTGATTCACAATCAACACATCGTTGTTCTGACCCATGCTGTTCATTTCAACGTCTTGAATATGTAGGTGCGGATAAACCTCTTGTATGCGCCGGGTATATGAAGATGACGGGTTCATGCATAAACTCCTTCTACTTGCGAATGTCGTTAACCTCTATTTTAATGCTTTTCCTTAACCTGGTAAATCATGACGGAGCAAAATTGGCGATTTCGCTGGAAAATTCCTGCATGACAAGCTACAAAATATCAGAAAGTCGTTGCAAATTTCTGACAGGTAATTCTCATTAATTGAAAGGGCCAGGACATGTGTCCTGGCCGCTCTTTCCTGATGATAACGAATGCTATATAACGGTTTCACGAAAAGGATATCCGATCTCGCCTATTCTTTCATTCGTTCTGCCCGAATAATCCTACGGATCGACTGCTCCGTTAAATAATATCGTTCTGACAATGTACGGATGGAGTCGCCATGCAAATAACTTTTGAGAATGCTCCGATTCCGAATATCCAGATCCTTCTTGACCCCGGTTTGTTCACCCCAGGACTTCCGGTTCTCCGACTTTCTCGGAATATAAATATAACTTCCATCAATATATTGTTGAATGGTTTTGACTACATGTTCAGGTAAAATATCAAGTGCTTTCTCGTATTTCATTTCCCTGCTCCTATCTACATAGAATCGTGTAAATAGCGAGCAAAGCCGGCACATGAAATATTGCAGTTCTAATTCATGTTGAAGAAGGCTCCGAACAAATTATCTGCCCGATATTTCCGTGCGGCTTTGCCCGGAGCCTGATTTAACGACTTGAACGGTTGTGCTTCTAACGTGAGCCATCATGATTTTCACCTCGCCAGATTGGATATTTCAAAGTTTACACGGTTCTACTTGTTATTCTAACAAATTCAATTTCCTTTGCACCAGTTTCGAACAACATAATGACGGATAAACGATCTACACTTCCGTTAGAGTCAGTTAAAAAAGTCGCTTTGGTTTTAATATCAAACACCGTAACATGGAGTTCAAACTGATTCGCATTTTGATGTGTGAGGGGAAACAGCATCGAATTAAATCCTGCACGAAGCCCTCCATCAACAAGTTCCACGACCATTTCTCCATACCCTGCATGAACGTACGTCCCCGCTAAATCCAACAAAGATGCGGATAATGGAACAATGGGTTGTTTCTCGCCTGGAGCTGCCTCATTGTTTGTGGTGGGCTCGCTCGCAACGGTGGCTTCCTTCTTTTGTCCCAACGCTAGCCCACTCCAGTCCTTGACCTCACCGCCTAGCAATGAATCGAAGATATAATTGGATATAAAGACAGGAAGCGGAGTACCGTTGAGATTCGACAAGACCACGACGCCAATCTTCTCCGCAGGAATAAAGGCAACATGTGCGGTGAATCCGTCAATATTGCCTCCGTGACTCACCATCCGTAAGCCACGATAAGGTTCGATCAGCCAACCCAGACCGTAGCTTCCCATATGTGTATTATTTTCATTGACCTCGGTCATCTCACAAACCATATGAGGCGTGTGCAGCGTATCCAGCATTTCGTTAGATACGAGACGCTGACCGTCGTGCATTCCATGATTTATTTGAAACCGCACCCAATTCGCCATATCTTTGATATTGGAATTGATGGACCCAGCCGGGCCAATGGTATCTATATTACGAAACGGAATGACACGAGCCTGATCTTCAATTTGTATATAGGGCATTGCATAATCATGATGGAGCTGTGTCTTATCCACAGAGAATTGACTGGATGTCATGTTCAGTGGCCTGAATATCCGCTTCTGAACAACCTCTTCCCAAGATGAACGACTCACATGCCCGACAACATAACCCGCTACCATATACATGATATTTTGATACTGCCACTTCGTCCTGAAATCTACATTCGGCTCTAAGTATCGCAAGCGTTCAATGATTTCTTCTCTGGTCAGTGAAGCGTTGTACCACATGAGATCATGCCTCGGCAAACCCGAACGATGGCATAACATATCCCTCAGCGTAATCCGCTCCGTTGCAAAAGGATCAAACATTTTGAAATCAGGAAGGTACTCTTTCACAGGTGTATCCAATTTCAAGATCTTTTCATCCGCAAGGATTCCGGCTGCCAGTGCAGTAAAAGCTTTGGTGGAGGAACCGATCGCAAACAGTGTCTCACTCGTCACAGGCAAGCTTTTATCGATATTTCGATACCCGTAACCCTCCATCATGACGATCTCCTGATTTTTGACCACCGCTACGGACAACCCAGGAACCTTCCAAGCCTTCATTTGCTCCTCGATATAGGCATGGATGCCCGTCAACGATTCCATTGTCATTAAAACCTCTCCCATATGATCCCCTTTCCTTCACATCTACAATTTTATGAGGCCAAACATATGAATCGACAACCTATACATTTATACCTCATTCGACACTCTAACGCAGGATTCCTTGCATACACGCACTCACTGTTCTCAAGTGAACAGGTCCTTGTTCCCCTTTTTAACCATCAATCCGGATAAGACACACTCCGCATGGTATACTTTTCCCATAATCCCGTTATGGAGGAGCTAGTTTCCGTGGGACCGATTGATGAATATGAGACAACTGAAAAAGGACCTGATTCAGGTCCTTTTGTCATGTGCTCGTAGCTTCCCTCAATTTCTCATTCAACAATTGAAAAGCTTGCTGAATGCTTTCTCTCGGCGTCTTGCTGTACCGTTCCCCGATGTGGACTTCCGTATAACATTGACTTTCCCCTGCTTCGTTTAGATAACTGATCAATCCGACGCCCGTCGCGCGGTAAACCTCAATAAGAATGGGTTCAAGCTGTTCTTTGCCCCATTCAAAATGCACATGAAACATATTCGATACGGGCACGGCAGGCTTCGTATTCACGCCCTCGCACTGATTAAACAGCGCTGCGAGCTCTTTAGCTTCCTCGTAATACCGGCCCATATTACCTATTCTTTCCTTGTAATAATAACTTGAACTGATGATATACGGGTAAAGACTGACCAGATCCCCGCCATGACGCCGTTTCCATACTTTGGACTTCTCCACAAAGTCGGTGCCGCCAGCCAGAATGGCGCCGGCAATCCCGCCTATACCTTTATAGAAGGACACATATACACTGTCAAATAGAGCACAGATTTCGGCCGCCGTTTTTTGATAATACGGAGTGATCTCGAACAATCTTGCCCCGTCCAGATGCAGCTTTATGCCTTGAGAACGACAATACGCCGATATGGCCTCCAGCTCTTCGTATTCGGGCAGCTGCCCTCCGATTTCACGCTGCGGCAGCTCCAGCAGCAAACATGCAATGTCACGATTCAGACTCTGCACGTCTTCAAGCGTAATCAAACGCTCTTTATCGGCTAGGAGAATCGGTTCGATATGATGCAGCTCCTTAAGCCCGTCCTCTTCGTGAATCTCCAGATGGCAGAGGGGATGATAAGCCACTTGTTTCAGCCCAGCATCATCGCACCAGATCCGCAAAGCAATCTGCTGCGCCATGGTTCCGCTCGGAAAAAAGACAGCCGATTCCTTGCCCAGAACGTCTGCCATGCGTGCCTGAAACTCCTCAATGATGGCGCCTTTGCCGTATGTATCCCCCATTTGCGACCCATCCACATCCCGAAATGCCTCCAGCAGCACCTCGAGATTCCTGCGGCTATGTCCAATCAATGGATAGGCTGTTTCGCTATAAGCTTCGCTAATCGATTTACGTTGTTCTCCCATGTCGCATATCACTCCTTCTCTTCAACCGAAAATAAGAACTAATCATCACACGTAAAATTTAATTTCCTCACTTATCAAGCATACTAGATAAATGAACAAGTGAAAAATCATATTCGCTTTCGCAATACTTTCGGAAAAACTTGACAAAAATAAACCAAAGGATTACATTGTATATGAGCATATGTTCATATTATAAATAACACAAATGGTTCCATGATTATTGATTCATTCCACAGATGGATTCGAAGGGAGTTTTCGATTATGCATCATCATAACCACCATCATGGGCATGACCACAGCCACCATGATCATGCCCGCTCAGGAAACAAAAAAGGACTTGCCATTGCCCTCATCATCACACTTGGCATCATGATTCTAGAGTTTATAGGGGGCTTGCTGACCAACAGTCTGGCTCTGTTATCCGATTCCGGGCATATGTTAAGTGATGCCAGCGCTTTGCTGCTCAGTCTGGTCGCATTATGGTTTGCCACAAAACCCTCATCGCCGAATAAAACCTATGGCTTTTACCGTTTTGAAATATTGGCAGCACTACTAAATGGCGTCGCCTTGTTTGTCATCGCCGGCTTTATCGTATGGGAAGCGATTCAGCGCTTTGACGACCCGCCAACCGTCGCCAGCGGAAGCATGATGCTCATTGCAGCCATCGGCTTGTTGGCTAACCTTCTCAGTGCCTGGTTCTTAATGCGAACGGGAGATGTAAAGAACAATGTGAATCTCCGCAGCGCATACCTCCACGTTATCGGCGATGCGCTCGGCTCGGTAGGAGCCATCATCGCCGGGATCGTGATGATGGCCTTCGGATGGTACATTGCGGATCCTATCATATCCATCCTTGTGTCGATCTTGATCCTGAAGAGCGCCTGGAGAATCATACAGAATACCGTTCATATTCTGATGGAGGGAGCACCGGCAGCGATAAACCCTGATGAGGTAAAGAAATCCCTGCTGTCTATACCTGGGGTCACCGGCATCCACGATCTTCATATTTGGACGATTACGTCCAATTTCGATTCCTTAAGCTGTCATCTCGTCGCCGAGGACGAAGCGAACAGTTATGAGATTCTGCAACAAGCGATCGATCTTCTGGACAGCCGATTCCACATCGAGCATTCAACGATCCAGATTGAGAACTCCACTATCACGCATCGTGATAATAAAGTCTAATCTCTTCTTTGCGGTAGTCCTTTAGTTCATGAAAAGGGGAAAAAAAGCTGCCGAGGTTTACACTTTTTACAAGCTCGGTTGACCTCCATAATGTGAGTATCAAGACATTCTACCGGCGTTACAGAAAACTCCGAATGTCTGATAGGGAGGTTAACATGAGCAACGATTTTTATACACTGGAAAAACTGAACGAATACCAGCAAAGAAAATGGGACGAACTTGATCGTCAAGGAAGATTCATAATTCATGACGAGATCGCATGTGAATCGCAGCATACCTCAAGGAATACTCGAATTCTCGATAAACTTTATGGCTTCTTTCGGAAGCGGAGATCCCGAAGAAGCCGCACAAAATCCTTATAATAAATAAAGAGCAAGCGCGGTTATTCGCGCTTGCTCTTTTTATGAGAAGATATCACACTCGCCAAATCTGCTTGAAATCCAGCCACCCCAGATTATTGATGACAACCCCTTTATAAGAAGAATCCAAGCTTGCGTAAAATCTCGTATGAACCAAGAATGATACATGCGCTTCCTCCCGAAGCCTCTCTTCAATATGGGATAACAAACTCAAACGCTCCTCATACCACTCGCTGGCAAGCGCATCATCCACGCAATCTTTCACCCAATGATGCAGCGATGGATCCATGAACTCTTTAACTACGCTTCCCTTCTGCTCGTAATTCTCGATTAAACATACTTCTTCACCTGGAAGAACAAGGCCGTGCAAGACACAATCCATCGTGTTCATCACATCCGATTGGTGTATGGTATCCATCCTCTCCTCCCGGATAGTCAATGGAATCCCGATGGAAGCGCACTGCTTCTGAACCCATTCCGCGTCTTTGATATGATTGGCGAGCGTAGCCATGGTAATGGGAGAGCCGTCATAACCCGACTGTTTCAGCAATGACTTTGCGAGCACAGGATCATGTCGGTCTTTACGGTAAGGCGCTTGCTCATCCATAATGAATCCTTTGGCCGGGTATAGCCGGTTGCCGCCAAGTTCGCGTATCATCTCGGCACGGTTCAGAATCAGGCTGAATGCCCGGCGAAATTCGATGGACTGATAGGGCCCCGGCTTCTTCATATTCCACGTAATCAAAGTCGTACAGCCTTCGGAAGATTCTATGATATCCACAGCATGCTTCTCACCTTTATGCTCGATACGCTCCGGATCTTGCAGCAGCCGCTCCCAGCTGACCTCGCAATGCTCTGCATCCTCGGGCATCATGATAATGTGGATGTTGTCCAAATGCGGCCGTCCCTGATAATAATGGGGATTCGCACGTATGGTCAGCCGTTCATCGGTCCATTCTTCCACCTGAAAGGGTCCCGTTCCGACAGGAAGCTTCCAGAACTGTTCTTCATCAAGACTCACCAAATGTTTGGGCACGATGGACATGCAGATGGAGCTAACAAACCGGATAAAAATTCGATTCGGCTTGTTAAGAATAAAACGAACCTCCCGAGTCGACACCACCTCTACTCGCTGCAGTTCACGCACGATCCAAGCATTTCGTTTATCCCGTCCCAGGCGTTCCACCGTGAATTTCACGTCCTCCGCGGATAACTCTCTACCGTCATGGAACCGGATTCCTTTACGCAGATGAAAAGTCCAGATCGTTCCATCCTCATTGCTGTTCCAATAATGCGCGATAACGGGAAGATATTGATCGTTGGCATTATCGTATATCACCAGCCGGTCAAATATCTGCTGGATCATATGCGCTTGAAAACTGTAGTAGCATTCGGCGGGATCCAACGTTTCAATCAAGCGGTAAACGGGAAGCCGCAATGAATCCCTTGCTTCTGCTTCCCCTTCTCTCATCTCCTTGCTAAAGCCAAAATGCCCGTTCATCCATTCCACGTAGGAATCGTTAGTGTGAATACCTTGACCATAAGTACGCAGCAGTTCGAAGGCCTGCCGATATTCCCCTTTTAACGCGAGCTGCTGCGCTGCTTCCTGAAGCAGATCAGCTTGATCAGCTAGAAACGTAAGCTTGGAACGGTTTCCTCGCCCGCGTCCTGCCTTCCATATAATCCAACTCTTCTCCTCGAGCTTGCGTATAACGAGCTTGGCATTCCGCGTTGTGCAATATAACGTTTCGGCGATCTGCTCAAGCGTCACTTCCGTAGCCGTGTTGGCTGGAGCGTTAACAGCAAGCTTTTGGTGCAGCATGAAAAATTGTTCGTACAGCATTGCAATCCGCTCCCCCCTGGTAACATCTATACGCTTTATTCTACTTGGAGATCGTTTCGAGCGCGAGTCCCTTTTCGGTAGAAAACCATTATATTCGAAAAAGAACAAAGGCATTCCATATGTCGGCCTATACAAGTTGTTGGTCATGAGTTTACACCCCATGATGCGGAAGCAAGGCTTCCTCATGTCATCATTCACAGGATTGAATGATAACCTCAACCGCCTTCTGCAGAGTCAATGTAAGCTCCTTGCCCTCGGTCATTTTTTTCAGTCGAACCATGCCCGCCGCCGCTTCATCTTCGCCGATTAGGATGGCATATGGAATACTCTCAGCTGAAGCAGAAGCTAATGTTTTTTTCAATTTGCGGCGGTTGTCCGCCAATCGCGTATGAATCCCGCGATTCCGGAGTGCCGCTGCAGCCGTCAATCCTTCGGGTATGGTTTCTCCTATCGGGATAACCACAACGAGCGGCTTGTTTGTTTCAATCGGACGGTTTCGGATCATCTCCATGATGGATTCCATGCCAAACGAAAGACCCACCGTAGGATAAACAATGTCCTCGCGTCCAACGAGCTGCCCGATAATCGCGTCATACCTGCCGCCTCCGCCCAAGCTTGAACGAAAGCCCTGAGATGCGTCAAAGATTTCGTAAACGGCTCCTGTGTAAAAGGACAATCCTCGGGAAAGAAACGGATCGAATACGCAGATGTCTTGCAACCCGACGCGCTGCAGCATATTTTGCAGGATCTGGACTTCTCGTGCTCCACGCTCGTTGTTCAGGTTGTATGTCCTTGTTATTTGCGCTAATGTCGGCTCCTTGAGCTCAACAAAATCAAGAATTTGACGACAAATCTCCGATGCGAGCACCTTACCCGCAAGCTCTTGTCGAACCCCCTCCTGACCAATCTTGTCGAGCTTATCCAGCGTCAGCATGACGGATGGCTTCATCTCTTCCGGTACGCCCATAGCTCCAAGAATTTCACCAAGAAAGCTTCGATTGTTCCACCTGAGCTTGATCGGAATTTCAAGTCTCCGAAACACTTCGGCTGCAAGCTGCATTAGCTCAACCTCCGCTTCCGGTCCCGAGATTCCCACGACATCAACGTCGCACTGCAGAAACTCCCGCAATCTGCCCCGCTTGACGGGACCATCGCGGAATACCTTCCCCATTTCATAACGTTTGAAGGGCTGGCTGAGGGCGGGATTCAGCGCGATTACCTTGGCGAATGGAATCGTCAAGTCGTACCGGAGGCCCAGACGTCGCGTACCCTGATCTGTCAGCTGGTACATTTCCTTCAGAATTTCTTCCCCTCCTGCGTATTTGGAAGACAACAGCTCCGATTCATTCAGAATGGTTGTCTCCATTTCAGCATAGTCATAACATTCAAACACTTCACGCAGCGTCGATTGCACCTTTCTTCGGATCGCCTGTTCTTGGCCAAAATAATCATACGTTCCTTTTACGTTCTGCATCGTTAATCATCCTTTCTTCTAAATGAAAATAAAAAACGCGCCGGACCTCATGGTCCCGCGCGCTGGATATGCGGCAGGGAGGCCAACGCGAACAGCGTTAGCCCACCCTGTAGAATGACAGGCGTGCTAACGCTGCTTGTGATGATGAAGTTGATTGAATTTGATGTTGATCATGGTATAATCCCCTTCATTCTTCGTAAATGATTAAGGGGAATTATAGCGCAATCGTGTTATATATTCAAGGGCAATCCATTCTTAGATCGTACGCGACCAATGGCGATGCGCCGCGATGGCATCAATGAAGGCCTCGCCGAAAGGCTTCAAATTCTCATTCTCTTGCGCAACCACGACCCCTTCACCACTGGATGATGGAAGTAAATTCGCCCCTTCGGCTATGGCTGCGATCGGCTTGAAATGCTGATACGCTTCCTTGACAAAATCCAGCACCTTCGGCTCCACCAGGAGCTCCGATACGCTTAATGCGCCGCCTGCGACAAGCACTGCATCGAACAAGACGGAATCCGCCCCAAGCAGCGAATGGTTCACTTCCAGTTCCGCGCCTGCTTTGCCTTGAATGACGCCGAGCTTCGCGCTAACCACCTCGGTGATGATGCCGGCTTGCTGCAGCTGTGTAAGCACAAAGGGGAGTTCATCTGTAAATCCGTTGCCTGCCAGCACCGCCACTTTACGGGTTAGCGGGAGCTTCACGGTATTCATCATGCTCAGTGCCGGAGAAGACTCACTGGAAGCGGAGCCGCTGGTTTGCGGAGGCATGGTTCCGATGCCCTCCGAAATCCGGGTGGCAAGTTCGCTATCGACGTTCGCGAACAGGTCAACGACTTGCTGGCGAATTTCCTTTCGCTGTACTTTACCAAGCTCGAACTGGAATGCGGATACGATATGCTGCTTCTCGACCTCGGACATGCTGTTCCAGAACAGGGCCGCTTGGCTGAAATGATCCTTAAAGCTGTCACTGCGTGCCTGCACCTTACGTCCTTCCACCTTCTCGGTGTAATGCTCATAACCCCCGCGCTCCACTGGAACCGGCTTCGGCGTGTTACCGGCAATACCGTTCTTATGATAGCTGACAGGGCCCTTATTGATGGTCATACGATGCATCCCGTCACGCTGATTGTTATGAACAGCTGCGATTGGACGGTTGATCGGAATTTCGTGGAAATTGGGTCCGCCGAGCCGTGAAAGCTGGGTGTCGGTATAAGAGAATAAGCGGCCTTGCAGAAGCGGATCATTGGTAAAATCGATGCCCGGTACGACATGTCCCGGATGGAATGCTATCTGCTCCGTCTCCGCAAAGAAATTATCCGTATTGCGATTGAGCGTCATCTTGCCGATAATTTTGACGGGAATGAGCTCTTCGGGCCAAATCTTGGTCGGATCAAGGATGTCAAAACCAAAATTGAATTCCTCATCCTCCCGAATCATCTGAACGCCAAACTCAAATTCCGGATAATTTCCTGATTCGATCGCATCCCACAGATCACGCCGGTTAAAGTCGGGATCCTTGCCTGCCAGCTTCTGCGTTTCATCCCATACGAGGGAATGCGTGCCGAGCACGGGCTTCCAGTGAAACTTCACAAAATGCGCTTGTCCTTCTTCATTCACGAAACGGAAGGTATGGACGCCGAAGCCCTCCATCATTCGAAAGCTTCGCGGAAGCGAGCGGTCGGACATCGCCCACATGATCATGTGCGCGCTTTCTGAATTGTTCGCCACAAAATCCCAGAACGTATCATGGGCGGATTGCGCTTGCGGAATCTCGTTATGCGGCTCAGGCTTGACTGCATGAACGAAATCGGGAAACTTCATCGCATCCTGTATGAAAAAGACCGGCATATTGTTGCCCACAAGATCATAATTCCCTTCTTCCGTATAAAACTTGGTTGCGAAGCCGCGTACGTCCCTGACGGTGTCGGCTGATCCCCTGGAGCCAGCCACCGTGGAGAATCGGACAAACACCGGCGTGACGACGGAAGGGTCCTGCAGGAATTTGGCTTTTGTATAATCTTTCATGGATTCATATAGCTGAAAATAGCCGTGAGCCCCAAAACCGCGGGCATGCACGATCCGTTCCGGAATCCGCTCATGGTCGAAATGCGTCATCTTCTCTCTGAAATGGAAGTCCTCCATTAAGGTTGGACCGCGCTCGCCCGCTTTAAGCGAATGTTCATCCTCTGAGACCTTAAGTCCCTGATTGGTTGTCAAGTTTTTACCGTCATTGTCTACCGTAAATTGTTCCAGCTGTTGGTCCTTGCTTGTCTTGGCCGGGCTGTTGTTAGCATTCGAATGGGTGTTTGATTTGTCCATTTGTCGGAACCTCCTGGTATGTAGGTAGTAGATGCGTGTCTGACGTAAATGCACTTGGTAACAGATCCGCTTGCGAACCCGAAATGTATTTACCCTGCATACTGGAATACGAATCCAGAATCAAACTTCCTTCATGAAAAGCTCATCTAATCGTCCGATTAGGTTTCGCGCCTGCACCTCCGGTTTCCAGCAAAAAAAGCAGCCCCCTCCCTAGAGGCGGACTGCTCTGAATGTACTTCGTCGATGTTCCTAGCCTAAATTTAAATCCTCAAAAGTTTATCCGGATTCCTCACAATATAAATATTTTGCAGCAATCCGTTCCGAATATTTACAAAGATAACGCCGGTTACACATCTTCCCTGGCGGAATATAACAGCGGTTTGATGGTTCAGTTCCTTTACCTCGATCTCCAGCGCTACTCCATCCTCCAGCTGCGCTTGGTGAAGAATGCCGATGAGGAAACGGGCAACCCGCTCCTTGCTCTCAACCGGTCTCGCAGCTGCGATCACTTTACCGCCGCCATCGGACAACAATACAGCATCATCCGCTAGCAGGGATAGGACATGTTCGGCATCTCCTTCGGAGAGGGCCGTGAAGAACCGGCTCACCCATTCCTCTGCCATGGACCCCACGCCAATCAGATCATCCTCCGTGATCCCCATCTTTCCTCTTGCCCTACTCATGAGCTTGCGGCAGTTGGCCTCTGTTTTATAGATCAGACCGGCGATTTCCGGATAATCGAATCCAAGCGCTTCCCGCAGAACAAACACGGCCCGCTCCGAAGGAGACAGCCGCTCCAGCAGAACCAGCATGGCATAGGAAAGCAGTTCATGATTCTCGACGGCTTCATAGGACTCGCTATAAGCTGTCGGGATCGGTTCAGGAAGCCAAGGGCCGTAGTACTGCTCTCTTCGATTTCGAGCTGACTTGATTTCGTCGATGCAGCGATTCGTCACCATTTTGCACAGGTAAGCTTTTGGCTCCTCCAGCTTCTCCGGGGGAAGACTTTGAACTTTCACGAACACATCCTGAACCGCGTCCTCTGCGTCCGACACCGTTCCGGTCATTTGATAAGCAAGATGAAACAGGAGCCCCTTATACTGCTCATACAGCTCTAACATGCCGTTTCTTCATTCCTTTCAAGCAGGATTGCGGCTATTTTAGCGAACCATGCTGGAATAATTCCACATGAACGATTTGACCTTGTAAGCCAGCTTTCCTGTGATCATAATATCCATTCCCCAGGTACGCGACCAGACTAACCCATGTCCCGGCCCCAGCCCGACCGTATATCCCTCCGACACACTCTTATGCTTGGCTGCAGGCGCACCAATTAGATCCGCATGCACAATGCCGCCAAGTCGCGTCGCTTGGGGGATCGCTTCCTTGCATGTCATCCGGTCGGCAGCACCGTTAGCGGGATCAACCACATGCGCGCAATCGCCGATGCCATATACTCCCGGGGCATCTTTGACACGATAGCTTTCATCTACAACGATTTGACCGTCCATCGTAACCGGCAGTCCGAGGCTGAGGAGCGCGGGGTTAGGAGTGAGGCCAAGCGTCCATACCGTTATGCCCACAGGGATCGGAGATCCATCGTTGACATGAACCAGCCCCAGCTCCTCTTTGATCACTCTTCTTCCATGATGAAGGACTACGCCAAGATCGGTTAGATATCGTTCAAGCCGATGAGCCACCTTCGCAGGCCCTTCCAGGAACAATCGTTCCTGAGAATTGAATAGGTGCACACGGATTAACTTCGGATCTAAACCAAGCTTAACCGCCTCTGTCCGCATGGCGTGGACCATCTCGGCTGACGTTTCGATGCCCGTTATGCCGGCACCAGCGACGGCTGTACTCATCAGCCGCTGCTTCTCCTGCGCATTCGTTTCCTTTACTGCCAACTTAAGGTTTGCGTGCCACCGTTCCCGGATCCGCTCCGCCGCTTCCAAGCCTGTCAGCGATATTCCGCCTTGTTCCGGTGCTGCCTGCCGCACGATGCTTCCTATGGCCACCACAAGGACATCATATTCCAGCTTATGTTCCAGACCTGTGCTGTCTTCCAAAGTCAGCTGCTTGCTCTCCTTATCCATGCCGATCACCCTGCCCTGTATGAAACGGGTACCTTCCGGCATGACCTGTTCCCAAGGAACGGTAATCCCCTCTTCACTCACTGCAGGACGGAACAGCAGCACTTTCCGCACATGGGCGGAACCCATATCGATCAGGATCAGGCGCAGCTTCCTTCCGCCTATTCCTTTATGACAAGTTTTATGAATCGCTTTTAGAGCATGTATACCTGCAAAGCCTCCACCAACGACAACACATGTTAGATCCTTCATGAGACAACCCATCTCCTTTTGTTTTATGCGATTTTGCACATAACACGAGAAGAGGGCTGTTTTTGTGACATTCAATCAGACCGTTTTTTTATAATATTCCGTAATTTATCGGCAGACATGATCTCTACATGACTTCGAGAAGAAATTCATTACTCACGTAATTGTTCATGCCAACGAGCCATGCTTCACCTGCTCCGAAATCTCGACGAGACGACGAATTCCCTCTTCCAGCTGAACTTCGCTGATATAGGAGTAGCTGAGTCTGATCCACGAATCCATCTGATCCAGCGGGTCGCATATACGCCCCGGCACAAAAGCTACCGATTCCGCCAGGCATTGCCGCAACAACGCATCCACGTTGATATTTTCCGGCAGCTGTATCCACAGATTCAAGCCGCCACCGGGGCTGTTCCACCGCCATTCTGTAGGCTCAAGCAGCTTTTCCATCTTATCCTTACGAAGCTCCAGGGCAATCCGCAGCTTGGCCACATGCTCCTGAAGCCTGCTCGAGAAGAAATAGTGCTGGAAAATCTTTTGCGTCAGCAGCGGCGTCCCGTTGTCCGACAGCGCCTTGGTCGGCAGGATGACATTCATCAGCTCCGGACGTGCCGCCAGCACCGATATTCGCAAACCAGGGGCCACATATTTGCTAAAGCTTCGAATGTGAATGACATAGCCCTCGGTATCGTAATAAAAAAAGGGCAGCGGCGGCGGATCTCCAAAATAAATGTCGTGATAGACCTCATCCTCCACCAGAACGCATTGATATCGTTCCGCCAGTTCAACCAGCGCCTTGCGCTGTTTAATCGGCACCGTGTACCCTGTCGGATTCTGAAAAGTCGGGTTCATATAGAACAGCTTCGGCTTCTCCGTCCGCATAAGACATTCAATCTGCTCCAGGTCATATCCTTCCGGCGTAATCTCAATGGGAAGCAGCTTGACATTTTGCTGCACAAAAACATCGATCGCCGGACTATACGTCGGCCGCTCAATCAATACTGAATCACCGCTTTTGACAAGCGAACGCGAGATCAAGTCGATCGCTTGCTGGGACCCCGTCGTAATGAGCAGCTCTTCCGGATGGACCGTTATGCCTTGTTTATCCATAAAATACCTGGCCATCTCCTCGCGCAGCTCCAAATCTCCGGACACGGAAGAGTACGTGCTTAATACCTTCGGATGCATGTCAAACACCTGTTTCACGTGATTGGACAGGAACGCGTTCGGCAGCAGCGCAGGATCAATCAGCGCTTCCGACATCTGGTAATCGACCTGATGTCTGTGAATATCGGACAAGCGGCTGCG
This sequence comes from Paenibacillus sp. LC231, assembly GCF_001860525.1. Classification (NCBI taxonomy): domain Bacteria; kingdom Bacillati; phylum Bacillota; class Bacilli; order Caryophanales; family Paenibacillaceae; genus Paenibacillus; species Paenibacillus sp. LC231. The sequence goes on from NZ_JFOM01000006.1 coordinate 105,077, forward strand.
ATTGACATATATCGATTTGGCCTGATATTCCCAAGGCCGGCTGGATATATAGTTTTCCTGCAATGTCGCAGGCGCTTTTGGCGCTACGAAATATCCTGATTTATATTTAACTTCCACGATCCCGTCCTCAAGCAGCTGCTGATAAGCCTTCAGCACCGTTAACCGGTGAACGTTCAAACGCTCGGCCATCGCCCTCACGGACGGGATTCTATCAGTCTCCTTCCACTCTCCTTGAGCAATTCCTTCCAGAATGGTGTCATAGACCGACTGCTGCAAAGTCCGCTTACCTTGATGTTTGTCGTCCAGCGTGGTTAATTCCATCTGTTCTTCCTCCGATCCGATATAGAACATATCTGTTCTACCAACCGGCAATCTGTTCTATTAACTACCTATTATAGTATAGAAAAAGGAGGATGCTACATGATTATTTTTAACTACTTGCTTATGTGCGCCATATTCAGCACGACGTTTCTCGCCATCAAGATTGGCGTTGAAGCAGGACTGCCGCCGTTTCTCTCGGCGGGACTTCGGTTTCTTCTAGCCGGCGCCATCATCTTCCTGTGGATGGTATTTCAGCGGAAGGCAAAACCAAGCCTTCTCCTGCGCAAGGAATTCCTTCTAATCGGGATGACCAGCACATTCTTAACGTTTGCAACGCTATATTGGGCCGAGCAGCACGTGTCCTCAGGGATCGCTGCCATCCTATCGGCAACAGGCCCCATGATGATTCTGATGATCCAATCGGTTGTAATGCGGAAGAATGCCCGGCGCAGTGATTATTGGGGGTGTGCGGTCGGTTTTGCGGGAGTATGTTTGCTCATCATGCCCGAGATAGCGATGGGAAGCGATCTCATCTGGATTCTAAGCTGCATCGCCATTCTTATAGGCGAAATCGGTTATAGCGTTGGCTCCCTCGCTACCCGAAAATTATCCTTTGACATGCCGGATATCTCGCCGATTACGATCAATGCGGTGCAGATGATGTATGGCGGCGCTGCCCTATTGCTGTTATCCCTGTTCAGTGAACAGGTACAATGGAATGGTATTCTAACGCTGCCAGCCCTCGGTTCTGTCTTGTATTTAACGATAGTTGGTTCGATGCTGGGGCATAGTCTGTATGCCTGGCTGCTAAAAGCAACAAATGCCTTTTTTCCGTCCACCTGGCTCTTTGTTTCTCCGATCATCGCGTTGGGATTAGGCGCATTTCTGTACGGCGAAGCCATTTCTCTTTATTCCATCGTTGGCAGCTTGCTCATCATCGGCGGAATACTGATCTTGAATCTGCCTGAGCTTCGAGCACGCCGGACCGCGCGCCGTGTGGCTTCAAGCGCTTGATATCGAACCCTTCAAGGTTCCAAGGATTAGCACCATAATTTAAAACGGCTGCCACTCGTAAACCTCATCACGAGTAGCAGCCGTTATGTTTCATTATTCCATGTTATGATTCAATCCTTAATCCACTTTGGCACGATATGCCTCTGCAGTCAGCAGCTTTCCGAGTGCTTCCTCCAGGTCACCTTCCACCTCAACCTCAATGATCCAACCGCCTTCGTACGGCTCTTCGTTCACAAGCTCCGGCTGGTCTTCCAGAGAAGCATTCACTTTCGTGATAGTACCTGATACAGGGGAATACAGTTCCGATACGGTTTTGACCGACTCAATGGTACCGATGCTGTCACCTGCGGCAACGACAGCGCCGGTCTCGGGGAGTTCAACGAATACGATATCGCCCAGCTGACATTGCGCATGATCGGAAATACCGACGCGCACCACATTTCCATCTACCTTCAATGCCCATTCATGATCGTCGCTGTAAACCAAATTCTCTCTGATTTCGCTCATTTACGGATACTCCTCTTTTCTTAAAGAAATGAAATCAAGGTAAATAAATGAAAAAAAAGGACGCGAAAAAAGGCATTTGCCTTCTCTCTGTCCTCGGTACCTGAGAGTTTATGATCGACCGCTTCTTGTGGGTCCGATCTTTCCCCTTGGGTGGCTTGCGCACTCTCCAGAGCTGCGTCAGATGGCGGTTCGTTTACCTGAGAGATTACTCGTCAGCCTGGCGGGCGTAACGGTTTGCTCCTTCGGTGCCGCCAAGGTTTCAACCTTCGCGAGGCGGTCTCTCCCATCCATCGTCATCCGCATATTCGGTTGGCTTATTCTCCCACAGAATAAAACAGGGACGAAGTGATGTCAAGATATCTGACAAAAATTTTAAGACTGAAAATATTTTAGTGAAATAAAGGTTGACACTTTATGGCGAGAGACGTTTATAATAATCACAAGAACGCAAGGAAGATGATGACAACTCAATAATTTCACGCGGATGATGGTAGCGGGAGAGATTACCGACAGGATTGACAGGTAGCGCCGAAGGAGTAAGCCGTAACACGGTGAATCTCTCAGGCAAAAGGACCTTTACCGGACGCACCTCTGGAGAGAATTCTGAATGTAGAATCACCCACGGGGAAACTCACACACGCTTGACATTATACTTACATGACATGTGGGGTAACTCTCAGGTACAAAGGACAGAGCAGAAGGATTACGTAACGAGCGGGCTTTTTTCTAGCGCGGCTTGTTATCCTTCTGTCTGTCCTTTTTTGGTGTTTCCCCGATTGATCATGCCAATTGAAGAGGTGAAGAGATGAGTTCATTACAACGTACACCGCTTTACCCGCTTTATTCCGATTTTCCTTCTGCCCGCTGCATCGACTTTGGCGGCTGGGAATTGCCCGTGCAATTTTCTGGCATTGTGCAAGAGCATGAAGCTGTACGCAAGCACGCCGGCCTGTTCGACGTCTCCCATATGGGTGAATTTATCGTCACCGGACAAGACGCTGAAGCATTTATCCAGAAGATGACCACGAATGATGTAACCCGCATATCGATGGGTCAGGCCCAATACACGTTGATGTGTTACGACAACGGCAGTACGGTAGATGACCTGCTTGTGTATAAACTGTCGGCTGACCGATTTATGCTGGTTGTGAACGCATCCAACATCGACAAAGACCTCCAGTGGCTCCAAGACCATCTTGCAGGTGATGTCACCATCCGTAATGTGTCCGCTGAGACGGCTCTGATTGCACTTCAGGGACCTGCGGCCATGAACATCATGTCACAGGCCACGAATGAGGTCTTAGACGAACTCCCTTCCTTCCATTTTATCCAGAACGCACAGGTATGCGGCTGCTCCGCCCTACTGTCCCGTACCGGTTATACCGGAGAAGACGGCTTTGAAATTTATTGCTCCGCTGAGGATGCTCCCGCAATTTGGAGAGAGCTCTTAACCGCCGGAGAACCACATGGCCTTGTTCCAACCGGACTGGGCGCACGTGATACACTCCGTTTCGAAGCGAAACTGCCATTGTATGGCCAAGAGCTTTCGAGCACGATCTCTCCGCTTGAAGCCAGTCTCGGGTTCTTTGTGAAGCTGGACAGCGGCGATTTCATCGGTCGGGAAGCGCTTCAACAGCAGAAGCAAGATGGTGTGCCGCGTAAGCTGGTCGGTATTGAACTCATCGATCGCGGTATCCCGCGCTCCCACTATCCCGTATACAACCATGAAGGAGAACCCATCGGTGAAGTGACCAGCGGTACCCAATCCCCTTCACTCAAGCGAAATCTCGGATTGGCCTTGATCGAAACGCCATATACGAGCCTCGATACCGAGGTATGGGTTGAGATCCGCGGTAAGAAGTTAAAAGCCAAAGTGGTAAAGACACCATTCTACAAAAGAGGAGCTGCCTTAACATGAAGCATCGTTACTTGCCTATGACGGATCAGGATCAAGCCGATATGCTTGCTGCGGTCGGCGCGGAAACGATCGATGATCTGTTTGCCGATATCCCCCAAACGGTCCGTTACAACGGCGTCCTCCCCATGTCAAAACGGCTGGGTGAGCCTGAACTTCTGAAGCATATGCGCGACCTATCGGACCGAAATGCCGATTTTGACCGTTATACAAGCTTTCTCGGGGCCGGTTTGTACGACCACCATATTCCGGTTGTGCTCAATCATGTGATTTCCCGATCTGAATTCTACACGGCGTATACGCCTTACCAACCGGAGATCAGCCAAGGCGAGCTGCAAGCGATTTTTGAATTTCAATCCTATATCTGTGAATTGACCGGCATGAAAGTGGCCAATGCCAGCATGTATGACGGTTCCACGGCGCTTGCTGAGGCTGCGGCGCTCGCCAGCGGTGCAACCAAACGGAAGAAAATTGTCATATCGCGTGCCGTCCATCCCGAAGCCCGGGAAATCGTTCTGACTTCGGCTCGCGGCCTCGATCTGGAAGTCGTGGAAGTCGGCATCGCCAATGGTGTTACCGACCAGGATGCGCTCGCCGCTGCCATAACGGAAGATACCGCCGCCGTCCTTCTGCAATCACCGAACTTCTTCGGCTGTATTGAAGACGTGAAATCGATCGAACCGCTGGTTCATGAGAAAAAAGCATTGCTTGTGCTGAGCGTAAACCCGCTGTCCCTCGGTTTACTGGAATCCCCTGGCGTGCTTGGAGCCGACATCGTTGTCGGCGATGCCCAGCCGCTCGGCATTCCAGCTTCTCTTGGCGGACCGACGTGCGGATTCTTCGCGGTATCCGTGCCGCTGATGCGCCGCATTCCCGGACGTATTGTGGGTCAAACCGTCGATCAGGACGGCAAACGGGGTTTTGTACTGACTCTGCAGGCACGTGAACAACATATTCGCCGCGAAAAAGCAACGTCGAACATCTGCTCGAACCAGGCGCTGCTCGCGCTGTGTGCATCTGTTTATATGTCCACCCTGGGTAAAGCAGGCATGCAAGAGGCTGCGCTTCTGAATGTGCGCAAATCCCATTATGCTGCCGACCGTGTCGCCAAAGGCTCCCTCTCCCTCCCATTCAGCTCGCCGTTCTTCAATGAGTTTGCGGTAAAGCTGCCTGAAGGAACGAACGTGAAAGAGATCAACTCGAAGCTTCTAGTTGCAGGTTACATCGGAGGTTATGATCTTGGCGCTGCGTACCCTGAGCTTCAAGGATGTATGCTGATCGCTGTGACCGAACGGCGGACGAAGGAAGAAATCGACCAATTTATTGGTGAATTGGAGGCGATCGTATGAAACCGGAAAAAGCATTGATATTCAAACTCAGCAAGCCCGGCCGTGTCGCCTATTCCCTTCCCGAATGCGACGTACCGGAGATCGACGCCGCATCCTTAATACCAGAGGGCCTGCTGCGCAGCAAACCGGCCGAACTGCCGGAAGTATATGAAGTGGATGTCATTCGTCACTATACGGAGCTGTCGCGGCGTAATTTCGGCATCGATAACGGCTTCTACCCGCTCGGCTCATGCACGATGAAATACAATCCGAAGATCAATGAGGACGTTGCCCGTTTTGCCGGCTTTGCCAAGATCCATCCGTACCAGCCAGAAGAAAGCATTCAAGGCGCTCTGGAGCTGCTCTATACCTTGCAGAATGATCTGGCGGCACTTACCGGGATGGATCAAGTAACGCTGCAGCCCGCTGCAGGTGCGCATGGGGAGTGGACGGGACTCATGCTGATCCGTGCTTACCATGAAAGCCGCGGCGAGAAACGAACCAAGGTCATTGTTCCTGACTCCTCGCACGGCACCAACCCCGCCAGCGCAACGGTTGCCGGTTACGATACCATCACGATTATGTCCAATGAGCGCGGCATGGTTGATCTGGAGGCTCTGCGCGCCGTCGTTGGTGATGATACAGCCGCACTGATGCTGACGAACCCTAGCACGCTCGGTCTATTTGAAGAGCAAATCGTGGAAATCGCCGAAATCGTGCACGAGGCAGGCGGTCTTCTCTACTATGACGGAGCCAATTCCAACGCCATCATGGGCATTACCCGCCCAGGCGACATGGGCTTTGACGTGGTCCATCTCAACCTGCACAAAACGATGAGCACGCCGCATGGCGGCGGTGGCCCCGGTGCAGGCCCTGTTGGCGTAAAGAGTCTGTTGATCCCGTTCCTGCCAAAACCGATCGTCTCCAAACGCGAGGACGGCACCTACTATTGGGATTACGATCGTCCACAATCCATCGGCCGCGTGAAGGCATTCTATGGCAACTTTGGCATCCTGGTCCGGGCCTACACGTATATTCGCACCTATGGACCGGAAGGACTTCGCCGTGTCTCGGAGCTTGCAGTGCTGAATGCCAACTATATGATGCACCGTCTGGCTCCATATTACGAAGTTGCCTACCCGGGCCTGTGCAAGCACGAATTCGTGCTATCCGGCAAAAAACTAAAAGAGTTTGGCGTGCGGACCCTAGATGTTGCCAAGCGGCTGCTTGATTTTGGCTATCATCCGCCAACCATCTACTTCCCGCTCAACGTAGAGGAATGCATTATGATTGAGCCGACCGAGACGGAGAGTAAAGAAACACTGGACGGTTTCATTGACACGATGATCCAGATTGCCAAAGAAGCCGAAACCACGCCGGAGGTTGTCATAGGAGCCCCTTATACCACGGTCGTGAAACGACTTGACGAAACGACGGCGGCACGCAAACCGGTTCTGAACTGCACCTGCGGTTAATATTGAGTTGATCTATATGCCATAAGAAAGGGTGTCCCTCGCCGTGGGATCGGCGGTAAGGGACACCCTCTTTATGCGCTCAAGTACCTGTACGGGGCCGGTAACCTTGCTGTATTCCCTTAAGCCAATAGATGCCCGAAGCGCCGCACTATCCATTAGCATAGTCCCTGTTACTCCTCCTTCTTGTTCTCTATTAGTGCGCCCAAATATATGATATAAAGTATATAATTATATACGGCTTACTTCTACCAAGCTGACAAAAGACGAAAGATGCGGTGATCAAATGAGTAACCCGATACATGGCCTGGATGTAAACCCATATCTTGAGCGTATTGGATACACGGGCCCGATTGTAAACAGCGCTTATATGCTCGCCAGATTGCAGGAACAGCATGTGCATACCGTACCCTATGAAAATCTCGATATCCTTGATCGAATTCCACTGTCCCTGGATATCCCCGATCTTTACGATAAAATCGTAACACGGCATCGCGGCGGCTACTGCTTCGAGCTCAATGCGTTGTTTGGCTGGCTGCTGCAGGAACTGGGATTCAAGGTCACTCATTACTTCGGACGCTTCTGGCGAGATGAAACCGATACGCCTGCTAAACGTCGGCATCATATTCTGCAGGTGGATATTGAAGAACAACGATATATTACCGATGTCGGCGTCGGAGGAGCCGGACCTCGCCATCCTCTGGAATTGGTGGATGGCCTTGTGCAGACCCAGGGGAACGAGACCTATCGGCTCGTCCAAACTGAAGCGTATGGCTGGATGCTCGAAGAGTGGAAAAAAGAAGCCTGGGATCCCGTCTTCTCCTTTACGGAAGAACCTAACCTGCCGAGAGATTTCATCACCACTTCATTCTGGTGCGAGTATGCCCCCGATTCGCCTTTTAACAAAACGGCTCGGGTGTCCATCCGTACGGCAGAAGGCAGAAACACCGTGGATGATGACGAATTCAGAATTTACAAAGCCAGCGGCGTCCACACCTTTAAACCGGGCAATGCACAGGAATATGCCGAAGCACTCTATACCTATTTCGGCATTCCTATCCATAAATAAGAATAAACCGGGCTTTCCCATGCAGGGAGCCCGGTTTTATTGTTAATATTCGATTTTGCGCTCGGCTGCGCTCCACGCTTGAAATGGCAGCAAATAATCCGCTGTTTGAACCTGCTTCATAGGGATGGAGCGCTGGTCCATCGGCATCGCGATTTCATCGTATATGAAATGATCGTCGAATCCGATCTCAGCCGCATCCTTCTTCGTGCTTGCATAATAAACGGCATCAGGTCTGGACCAGTAGATGGCCCCCAGACACATCGGACAAGGCTCGCAGCTGGTATAAATCGTACAGCCTTTTAATTGGAAATCCTCCAGGTGTTGACATGCTTCCCTTATGGCTTGCACCTCGGCATGAGCCGTCGGGTCGTTCAGCGCGGTAACCAAATTACGGCCCCTGCCGATCACTTGACCATCCTTCACCACAATCGCTCCAAAAGGACCACCCTCCACATGTTGAACGTTTCGATGGGCCTCTGCAATCGCTTGACGCATCCAGTACTCATGATTATGTTCGCTCATTGTGTACAGCTCCCTTCCCATGTTCATCCTGATCCCGGTGCTGTTATCCATCCATGCCAATCACCTGGGACAGCTAATTATCATCATAGCATACCTTCCTTTAATCTCCTCCATTTTTCCAGTCGAATGGAGAAAAATGGATTGACGAAGTGTATACAAACGTATACAATCACTTTAATGGTATACAAATGTATACGTGATTATTGATAAGGAGGTTGATGTTATATGCGCCAAGAGGATCAGGATACATCTGGTCAAAAACGGGCGGAGCCTCGCGAGCGTGATAGCAGCCACCGGCACGGCGGGCGGCACGGAAGACGGCGAGAGGAAGGCTACGGCGGCAGGGAAGGCGGGAAGATGGCGCAGACGTTCCGCCGGGGGCGCGCGCTTTCCTTTTTGGACAATTTGATTGTGAAACGGGAGACTTTGAAGAAACAAGTGAATGACCCGGACTTTGAAGCCATCAGAGAAGTGGTCAGCGGAGAGCTGAAAGCGGTAGACCAGATCATTCAGGAGTACATTCAGGCTTTTGAGCTGTATGATACGAAACCATCGCAAGACACCCCATAATGGCTGTCCGCTAATCTTAAACCAATAACCCTAACAGAGGTAGAACTTGGAGTGTGATAATTCTTGATCAGGAAGTTTTTTTCGTACTATCGGCCCTATAAGGGATTGTTTATTTTGGATTTTACGTGCGCCGTTATTGCCGGACTGCTGGAGCTTGTTTTCCCGCTTGCCGTCAGCAAATTCATTGACGATCTGCTGCCCAGCCAGGATTGGCCGCTTATCCTGATTGCCTGCATCGTCCTTCTCTCCATCTATGCGCTGAATACCGCACTGCAATACATCGTGACTTACTGGGGGCATATGCTCGGCATTAATATCGAGACCGATCTGCGGGAGAAGATGTTTTCCCACATTCAGAAGTTATCCTTCCGTTTCTTTGATAACAACAAAACCGGCCATCTCATGGGACGCATCACAAATGATCTTAATGACGTCGGAGAAGTAGCCCACCATGGACCGGAGGACGTGTTCATCGCCGTTATGACACTGCTCGGTTCTTTCTCCTTAATGGCTTACATCAACTTAGAGCTAGCGCTTCTGACTTTTATCATCGTGCCGTTTATGGCATGGCTGATCATTAAGTTCGGCGGCAGAATGACCACGACCTATCGTCAACTGTTCCGTAATGTAGGGAATTTCAACGCCCGCATCGAGGACAATGTCGGGGGTATCCGTGTGGTTCAATCGTTTGCGAATGAGGAGCATGAGAATAAACTGTTTCAGGAAGAGAACAAACAATTCCGGGCGACCAAACTGCTGGCTTATAAAACGATGGCAAAAAGCATGTCCATCAGCTATATGCTGATGCGTCTGATCACGGTATTTGTCATGATCTGCGGTGCCTGGTTCTTCATCCAAGGCAAAATTGAGATGGGTGAATTCATGGCCTTCCTTCTGCTTTCCAACATCTTCTTCCGTCCGATCGAGAAGATCAATGCCGTTATTGAGAGCTATCCCAAAGGGATTGCCGGCTTTAAACGCTACCTGGAAATCATGGATACCGAGCCGGAGATCGCCGATGTGCCTGATGCCGTATCCCTTTCATCTGTACGGGGAGATATCCGCTTTGAAGGCGTAACCTTCGGATACGAACCATCGCGGACGATACTGAATAACATTCATCTGACGATCCGTGCCGGAGAAACGGTTGCGTTTGTAGGACCGTCCGGTGCGGGAAAGACCACCATCTGCAGCCTTCTCCCCCGTTTCTATGACGTGGATCAGGGGACGATTACGGTGGATGGGATCGACATCCGGAATATCAAATTGCAAAATCTACGCAAGCATATCGGCATCGTGCAGCAGGATGTGTTCCTGTTCTCCGGTACGATCCGCGACAATATCGCTTATGGCGACTTACATGCCACGGACCAGCAAATCTGGGAAGCTGCACGTCGTGCTTCGCTCGATGAACTGATCCGTAGCCTGCCGGACGGTATGGAAACGGTGATTGGAGAACGCGGTGTCAAGTTGTCCGGCGGTCAGAAGCAGCGCTTGTCCATTGCGAGAATGTTCCTTAAGAACCCGCCGATTCTTATACTGGACGAAGCCACCTCGGCACTCGACACGGAAACGGAAGCGCAAATCCAGAAGTCCCTGGCTGAGCTGTCCGTCGGCAGAACAACGCTCGTGATCGCTCACAGGCTCACCACCATTCAGAGCGCGGACCGGATTATCGTTGTCAATTCCGAAGGCATTGCCGAACAGGGGACGCATCAGGAATTGATTCATTCCGGCGGCGTGTACAGCAGGCTTCACCAAGTTCATTAATGAACCTATGATCCGTAGTTTTACATGAATACTGAACTGATCGTCTTGAAATCCCTCAAATATATAAAGGATGCCTCCGCTTAGAAGCGAGGCATCCTTTTTTTTCGAGACTATTTATGAATTGAATCATTAGCAAGCTATCAAGATATCACGCAACAGAATTTTCGCCTCATTGTCCTTGGATAAAAAAGTTGCCGCATGGAAACATTAATGGCGTACGACAAAGACATCATTCAGGAGGCCCTTTATGTTTTATATCTACAGTGTCGGTCTACTCTTCGGCGGACTGTCGATTATTAACCTTGTCTTCTCATACCAAACCAAGCATATCCAGCACCTGTTCTGGCCTACGCTGCAGTTTCAGTTATTCATGCTTCCTCTGTTCCTCATCGCCAACATGTGCATCGGATACGGAATCCGATATGGATATAAAGCCACCGATCAGTTAGGCTATACGTTGATCTTCTCCAAATGCCTGGAAATCCTGATCTCGTTAGGGGTGGCTTACTTGTTCCTGAAGGAAGTCCCTACATGGAAAAATTGGGCCGGCATCGGTATCATTGCGCTGGGCATATTCCTTGTTAAACAGAAATGAGCGTATCTAGCGCACGGATGCTTTTTTTGCCTGATCCCTTTTTCTGCCAACATCCTCTCGGACGTCAGATCCCGGTGTTAACGTTATCTCTTCCCCATCCAACCTTGTTCGTAGGCGTAACGAGTCAGCTGGACCCGATTATCCAAATGCAGCTTTTGCAAAATGTTCTTCAGATGGTTCTTGACCGTATTCTCTGATATGCACAAGTCAACCGAAATATCGCGGTTGGACAGCCCCTCAGCTACGAGCCCCAATATTTCTTTTTCCCGTGCCGTTAATGGACTATTGCCTGGATCCGGCTTGTCATGCTGCGAAAATTCCTTCAATATACGGAAAGCAAGCTCCCTGCTCATCGGCGCTTCGTCTACGGCAATGGCCTTGAGGTACTCGTGCCATGATTCGGGATTCAGATTCTTTAGCAGATAGCCTTGCGCTCCACGTTTCAGGGCGTCAAACAAATGAGCAATGTCGTCGGACACCGTGACCATGACAATCTTAACGTAAGGAAATTTGTCCTTCACTCGCTTGGTCGCTTCCAATCCGTCCATCCCAGGCATCTGAATATCCATGAGAATAATATCAGGCATCCATATTTCGGTCAGTTCCAGCGCTTCCTCGCCGCTTTGTCCTTCGGCCACGACTTCAAAGGTCGGGTCACTGCTTAGAATGGTGCGAATTCCTTCTCTGGCAAGATCGCTGTCATCGATGATTAACACGCGAAACGGCTGCTCGTTCATGCGGTATTCTCCTTCCGAATGCTGATGATCGTCTTGTTGTTGCGTCTTTCCACCATGAACTTCCAGCCCATGGCCTCAGCCCGATCCTTCATAATTTTGATTCCATACCGGTTGCTGCCGAGCGGCTTGTCCAACTCAAACCCTTTGCCATCATCGCTGACGGAGCAATGCCAGCTTGAGTCCGCCGCTGTCGCCGTTATTATGACGTGCTTCGCTTCGGCATGCTTATGGATATTCAATAAGGCTTCCCTGATCGAAGCCAGCAGCTCCACCTTTTCTTTGGCAGATAGCATCTCATCCGGAATTTCCCACTGCACGTCGAAATGCAGATTCGTCTCCTCCTTAATTTCCTTAATCAAGCTGTCCATGCTATGCATCCACGGAATAGCTTGCGGATCTGCCGGATATCGGAGATTAGCAATAGCTTCTCGTACATAGGCATTGGTTCGGTGGACACTTTCCTTAATATCCTGATATGGAATTTCTCCGGTTAGCCCCGATTTCTCAATTCGGTCAATCTGTGCGTTCAGCAAGAACAAGGATTGGGCGATTCCGTCATGGAGCTCTCGGCCAATCTTCTCCCTTTCATGCATGGCCGCTTGCAGTGCTCTGGATTGGTTCAGTTCCTCCTGGTTCCGTTCAATCAATGAGAACAACTGGGTAAGAAACAGAATGGAAACCAAGAACACGATTACAGGTGCCAGCAGATTGCCAAGATCCATCGATATATAAGGCAGCAGGAACTCATGCCGGACATACTCCCATATGCCAATCGTCAAAGTGGGAATGATCAGAATCAACCATTTCATTTGTTTATAGGACATACCCTGCCTCCTATTTCATTTCAAAACATAAATGCACCCGTCGCTTTATCTATCATATAGCAACTGGCTATCCCTTCATTGTAATCAAGATTGACCATAAACGGAATGACTCTAAAGAGCTACTGACCTTACCAGTTTCACCCGTACTGAAATAACCTATTTACAATTCGAGTACAAATCGCGTATAAAGAGTAAAAGATATCCATTCATTCCATTTCCGATGAAGGGAGCTGCAGTTAGATGAAGCAAAAAATTGCAGTGATCATTGTACACGGATTGGGAACACAAAAGAAAGACTATGCGGATAAATTTATGAAAAAATTGAGAGAAACCTTCTCTCAAACCTCTGGCATTCCGCATGAGCAACTGGCCATGGAGGCCGTGCATTGGGCCGATGTATTCGCAGGACGCGAGTCCGAATTAATCAGCAGCAGCATTAAACCTTACCGTTTACGTTATCAGCACCTTCGGCAGTACGTGATCCACAATCTGGCGGATGCCGTAGCTTACCAACCCGTGGAAGCCGAGGATCAGAATTATGAGGCCATTCATCGGACCATCAGTGAAGCGCTGCACCGACTTGCCCTCGCAGCGGGCCCCCAGGCTCCATTATGCGTGATTTCTCATAGCCTGGGATCCGTAATCGCCAGCAATTTCTTCTATGATCTGCAATTCTCCTCCCGCGGGCATCGTCTTGCCGTTGATCCGGAAGCTCCGTTGGAGCGGGGAGAGCTCCTGACCTTATTCTATACGCTGGGAACCACCTTGCCGCTGTGGAGCATGCGGTACCGCGATTTTGATAGGCCGATCGAAGTCCCTTCCATAAAGCTGAAGCACTATCATGATCGGCTGCTGGGAGAATGGGTTAATTTCTATGATAAAGATGATATCCTTGCTTACCCTCTCAAAGGCATAAATGAAGAATATGACCGCACGGTGCGTAACGATATATCCGTTAACGTGGGAAACTGGCTAACCAGCTGGAATCCCCTGTCACACAGCGGTTATTTCTACAGCAAACCGATCCTGGAGTATATTGCTTCAAGTTTGGAAGTAACCTGGCGGAGCGTCAACCAGGTTAAATAAAGCAATGCCGCAAAGACCAGGCGTCTTTGCGGCATTGTTACTCATAGGGTTATATTCATCACCCATTGTTCTCCGATCGGCCCCATTCTTCTCCTGCCCGTATCTTGGAAACCAACCCGTTCATAAAGCTGCTGAGCCGGAACATTCTTATGGTTTACGGCCAATACCACCTCACTGCAGGTAGGAAACTGACTCCGGATGAAGGATGACAGCGCAAGCATCCCTCTTCTGGCATATCCCTTACGCTGCTGCCGATGGTCAATGGATAAGGTGGTTAGCAGCATGGCATGAGGATTGCTTGTGTACTCTTTGACGCGTTCCGTCGCGTGCAGGATAAAGAAGCCAACCGGATGACCATCCGCTAAAATAACGATAGGATGCTGACCCTCAACTACGTTAAGTGCTTCTTTTGGATGAGCGGTAAATTGGACTTGATCATCCGGAAGCTCGAATTCTTTCAAGATGGGCAGGTGCTCAGCCGAACGGAAATCCAGCTGAATATGTTCTGCTTTTTGCATGGGTACATCTCCTCTGTATATGGTGAAATGGATTCATAACTTACTCTATCCACTGCAATCCTAAGCTACTTGATCATCCTGTTTCTTCGCCATACCACAGCTGTCGGAAGCTATCGCTTGAAGCCAGCAGCTGTTCCGCCGTGCCTTCGGCTTCAATCTCTCCGCCGTTCAACACGATAATATGGTCAGCATGGTTAAGCGCGGCTTTTCGATGGGATACCACGAGACAAGTCGCTCCTCCGCGCTCGCTGAACAGTCTCTCCCATAACTTGCGCTCCGTTTCAACATCCAATGCGCTGGATAAATCGTCAAACACATACAGCTCCGCGTCCCGTACGAGCATCCGTGCAGCCGCAGTCCGCTGAGCTTGACCACCGGACAGCTTGACTCCGCGTGGTCCTACCATCGTCTCCAGGCCATGCTGCAGATGCTTGATATCTTCTTCCATTACAGCAGCATGAAGTGCGCGTTCCAAGCTCCCCGGCTCTTCGGTTATGCCTAGCAGGATATTGTTTCGCAGTTTATCGCTGTACAGCCTGGGGATCTGTGCCGTATATGCACTTTGAGGCGGAATGAAGAAATCAGCTGGCTCCGTTACCCTTTCACCGTTCCACCGGATATCACCCTTTTCGGCAGGAAGTAAGCCCAGCAATGTGCGAACTAACGTCGTTTTGCCGCTGCCAATCATCCCCGTAACGACAGTAAACGTACCCCGCTTCAGGGTCAGATTAATATTTGAAATGCCGCGTCCGGTTTCGGGATATCGATACGACAGTCCTTGCGCTTCAAGCAACGAGAGGGGCGGTGCCTTGATAATAGCCGTTTCCATGCCGTCTTCGGCAGCGGAAATAGCGGAAGGATTGAATCTTCCTTGGGTCAACGAATTCATCTGTGCCCTGCGATCAGGATGAGCTTCCTTCTCTTGATTCCGTTTGTTCTTAAACTTACCGATACCGATATAATTGGCAGCCGTAAGCAGCGAAGCCGGTGCCCCTTGCAGCATGGATTTGATGCGCTGAAAGCTGACGCCCATCTGCTTGTAGTAAGTCATGAAGTTGCCTACGTTCGATATAAGCTGTGTGACAAAAGTTAAATAATACACAAAGAGCGACAAGTCCCCAACCGTAAAATCGCCACTTCGCATCTTAAGACTCGCAAGCACAAGGATCAATCCTGTGCCGAGATTGACGGAGTTGGTGAACACGGAAGACAAGGTTTCCGTTAACAGCTTATCCTTCACCATGGACTGGCGCCGCTTCTCACTAAGGCTTACAAACCGTTCCACTACGCGTTTCTCAGCCCCTGCGACTTGAATGGCTTGCACATTGGCAAACATTTCGCTAATCGCACCGGTTACCTTTGCCGTCGATTCCCGGCTTGCCGCCCTGTATTTCTGGATGCGTGCGGTTGCAATCTGGGCCGCAGTGACCACCAATATCAAAGGAACGAATACGAGAATCGTCAGCTGCAGATCAATGGATATGAGAATCCAGCTGGCAACGATTACGAATCCGACCAGTCCTAGAGTGTCCACGGACCAGCTTGTCGCTTCTTCGGCCTGATCGACGTCATCCCGGAAATTGCTGATGGCTTCTCCCGGGGAGCAGGGAATTGCCCGTGCTCCTGGCTCTTTCATGACATGGGACAGCATATTTCGGCGAAGCAAGGTGCTGATCCGGAAGCGAAAATGCACGTCTGTCATGAAACCGCCGAAGATCAGCGCAATTCGGGCTAATGCAGCGCCAATGAGCAGCACGGCAATTGCCCAAACGCCGTAGGGAAAAGCATATGTACCTTCCAAATGGTCGAAGAAAGCCTTAGTTAACAGTCCGGGAACCAGCGGTGCCATATGTATAAGGGACCACGCGAACAGGTTGATTAGGTACAACCCCGGGCGGTACATAATCAACCGCCAGAAGAAATCTCTTGTTTTCATGCCAGCACCTCCTCCATTCCAACGGCTAGCATGCGGCTAAACCGTGATTGCGGGTTTGAGGCAAGCTCTTCCCGGCGTCCGCTTTCGAGCATTCTACCATTCTCCAAAATAAGAATCCGGTCGGCGCGCTGAACCGTGGCTAAGCGGTGGGCAATGATAATACATGTCTTCTCCTGAAGCAGACGCGTAATGGCTGCTTCAATCCGGTATTCCGTTAACGGGTCGAGGCGGGACGATGCTTCATCAAGGATGACGAGACCCGGATCCGTCAGAAAGACGCGGGCAAACGCCAGCAGCTGGGCCTCACCGGCCGACAGGCTCCCGCCGCCTGAGGCCAGGCTCGTATCGAGCCCTTCGGGAAGCGAAGCATACCAGTCTCCAAGACCAAGCTCCTCTAGCACGGATATAATTCGGCGATCCTCGATGCCTTCATCAAACAAGGTCAGATTATCACGAACAGTCCCTTCCAAAATCTCAATATTCTGCGTAACCATCGCGACCTTGCGCCTCAGTTCATGAAGCTTGCAGTCCCGGATATCCGTTCCTGCCAGCTCGATGCTTCCCTCCTGCGGATCATAGAAACGCAGCAGCAGGCGGGCGATCGTCGTTTTGCCGCTGCCTGTACGCCCGAGCAGCCCCAGAGTCTGGCCCGGCTCAAGCCGCAGCTGCAGATTTTCGAGCGTAACCTGCCCGCCCTCTTCATAGGAGAAGTTTAGGTTGCGGAATTCCACCGACAACGGGCCTGCCGGAAGCGGAGCTCCGGGCCCGTCTTTAATCTGGGGCTCGGTTGCAAGCAATTCCCGGACTCGCATCAAGCTGGCATCTGCCTTTTGCAGGTCCTCCAATTGGGTGCGGATCTTCTCGATCGGTTTGGCTAGCAGCTCGGTATAATAAAACACTAAATATATGGAGCCGATCGTCAAACCGCCTTGTCCGTTCTTCCACAGTATGGCGCAGACGATAAATGCGGCCGCATTGCCAAGCGCAAACACCAATATCGTTGTGCTCCACATGAGGAAAAATCCGATGAACGCACGAACTCGAACCGGCAGCATGCGTCTGGCCATCTCGTAGAATCGATTCATGACATATCCTGCTGCCCCGTTAGCACGCGTATCTTCAGTGCCTTCGAGGTGTTCGCCAATGAATCCGTAGAAATCCGCATTTAGCTCACGCCAGCGCTTCCATACCGGTATTGCAAATCGACGGATATGTTGAATGACGTAAATGCTGCCGACAACAAACACAGTCATGACAAATCCAATCCAGAAGTTCTCCCGGTACAGAAGAGCCAGTATTCCGATCATAAGGAGCAGATTGCCGAACAGATGGATAATAAAGCTGGAGAAGAAATTGGCAAGCGCATTCACATCGCCATCGACCCGTTCGATTAAAGAGCCCGACGTTTGGGTTTTGTGAAAGCTCATATCCAGCGACAGGCAGTGCTCCGCCAATTCAGCTCGAAGCTTGTTGGTTGTTGTCCAGCCCAGATTCTCACTATAGTAAGCAGCCGCAATGGAAACGCCTTGTTGGAGCAATGAAAATACGATAAAAAAACCTGCCGCATAATAAAGCGATGTCAGACTTCCCTCCCCTTGAGCCGTATCGATAAAATACCGGATGATCTGCGGATTAATCAGTTGCAGTCCGATTGAAAATAACAGCAGCACGCTCAGGGCTGCCAGCAATTTCTTATGCGGGAATACGTATCGGAATAACATCTCCCTGTACATGCCTATCCCCGTGGTCCTTCGCTTGCTGTGTAACATGTGATCGCTTTGCATTCGTCTATAATCCCCCCGCTTCAGGTTAACCCTCTTGATAATAATAAGCTTCCTGGATAGATATGACAAGAACATGAGTTCCTGTTTTCGAAAAAATTTACAGCCGATTGATTTGTGACGATTCTGCCGCAATATCGGTCTGATCAAAGTGACCCTTTTGAGTACCCGCCAAAAAGACCAGCCCCCTCAGCATGGAGACTGGTCTTCAAAACTGCTACGTATAGAGAATCAACCTTATCTTATGTCTCTGCCACTAATTTCAAGAATTGATTGATCATTTCAGGGGTTATTTCCTGGTTCTCTGGCATTTTGACTGCCGGGCTCTTATCAACGGATTGGATGGCCACATTGGATCGAACTGCATTTGAAGCGATACCCGATCGGGCTTGTCCATCATGCACATTGTCATGATTAGCTAGCATCATCATCAGAAAAGCACTCCCAAGTCCTAGCGACCACATACTCATTTTGTTTTTCTTGTTCATTTGCGTTGCTCCTTCCATCACTTGTAGTGACATACCTAGTATAAGGTCCAAACCTTAATGAGAGATGAAGGCAGCCTAAAATCCAGTTAAGCAAAGTGAAGAAATGATTATTTGCATGAATTCCATCACTGCTATAAAACAAGCCATATTTTATGATTATCAGACGCTATTTCTCAGTTTACATAACATTAATTATGTAGTAATCCTTCCTCGATTACTTCCAAATCTGATCGAGCTTATCCGAATAGAAAGCAATCGCTTTTCTGTAACTTTTGATTCCCTCGTCATTACTGGTTTCGCCTATTTCTTTAAGCAGAAGTGCCATCGCCTTATCGTATTGTCCCAAATTGTACAAGGTCATCGCATAAAATACGTTAAACTCCCTCGCCTCGGGATATTCCTGCAAGCCCTGCTCCAAAATCCCCTTGGATTTGTCGTACATTCCCAACGTGCGATAGGTGCTTCCAAGTCCAAGCAATGCACCGCATCGCTCAGGATCCTTCAGGCCAGAAGAGATCGCCTTCTCATAATAAGGAACCGCCTCACCCTCAAGCCCCATAAGATCATGCACCCAGGCGAGCTGATACAGGATTTCGGAATCGTCTGGGGATTGGACTAACAGCCCGAGGAGAATTTCTTTGGCTTCCTCCGGTTGACCTGCAGTGCGGAGTTCAATAGCCTCTTTCATCGTTGCCATAGGTCACATCCCTTTTGATTGATAACGCCGCCCTCACCCTTATCTTACCAGCTCCCCTTCATGCTCGTCAAAATCGTCAACAACCACCTACTGCACCAATACTTGAATCGGAAGCGTATATTTATTTTGAAAAAGCGACCGGCATGTCTTACACTATAGGCAGGAGGTCATCATGACAAAAATACGCACCCCCCGAAATCCCGGGCGTCCCAAAGCAGCTGCCGATCAGGCTCCTATCCAGGAAACCATCCTCTGGACCGCCTCCAAGTTATTCATGGAGAATGGCTACGAGTCCGTATCCTTACAGCAGATCGCGAAGGCTTGCCAAGTGACCAAGGCTTCCATCTACTATCATTTCACAAACAAACCCGAGCTGTTTAAAATAGCGGTAACCACGATTCTCGATAAAGCATATGCTTCCACTCATCGCTTTCTGCAAGAGGCCGATACGCTGGAGTCCGGATTAATCCGGGTGGCTGAAGCGAAGATCGCCCGTCCGCATGCCGAGATGGAGACGATGATGCGGGAAGCCGAGCCTTTTTTATCCCAGGAGCAGATGTCCGCGATCCGTGAGGCGGAACAGCGCATTCACTTAGTCATTGCCGATCGGTTTGATCAAGCGATGCGTTCAGGCGAGCTTCGGGAAGGCAATCCTCTGCTTATGGCGCAGGCTTTCTCGGCGATGCTGATGCTGGGCAATCGTGAAGATACCCGAAGCGGTTATGCCAGCCCTCGTGATATGGCTGTTGAGATTGTAGATCTATTCTTGCACGGAGCAGTGAAACTACCAAAGTGACACGTGACGTGACTCTATAACTGCATCCTTCAAACATGAATCGGCGAGAATCAGCTCTTCAAATCATGGGCATCGATCAGATCAACTCGCAAAAAGAACGGAGATCATCAGACAGGATCCCCGTTCTTTTTGATTATGTTTTAGAATTTATTCCAAAAAGCAACGTCTTCAAGCGGCAATCTTACCGTTGGCCGACCTGGAGCGGCTGCTTTCCCGATAGCAATCAACATCACGCTGCGATAATGGGCAGGGATATTGAACTCCTCCACGAACTGCACTTTGTTATATCCGCCCATCGGTACGGTATCATATCCTCTGGCCCGCGCGCTCAGCATCAGCTGCATGGAGATCAGTCCGGCATCCACGTCCACGATGCTCTCTTTTACGGATTGGTCCATATTCGCATAAAGATTTTCGGCCGTATAGATAAAGCGCTGCTTCACCTCTTCGGTCATATATCCCGCTTCTTCAGACATCGAGTAGATCTTCTCGCCCTTCTCATACCACTTCATATCACCCAGCACAGCAATGACGGCCGAGGCTTGAAGTACATGCTCCTGATTGTTTGCAATCGGATGCAGCTTCTTCAAAAGCTCAGCAGCATCGATCACAAGAAAGCGCCATGGCTGCAGATTGCTTGAGGAAGGTGCCAGTGTAGCATCCTTCAGAATCGCTTCCATCTCTTCTCTTGGAATCTTTACCGACGGGTCGTACTGTCGAACCGAGTGGCGTTCCTGAATCACGGTTTGAAAATCGGGTTTTGTTATGGTAGACATGGTTTTTCCCCTCCAAAATTATATTGTGCATTTTTCTGCACAGTTTAAATCGCGAGTTAACTGTGTTGTTTAATGCACAGTATATAGCAGACTGGATTTCTTTGTCAATCACATTTTGAAAGGTTCACTGAGCGATGTCCGCGATCGTCCGGGATTCCAGTATTTTCAGGGTACTGTCCTCAATCTCGGATAAAATGCCGACAAAGGATTCCTTGATTTCCTCGGCAAAACAATGTCCGGTAGCCGCATCCAGCATGCTGTCGCTGATGGAGCTGTGGACTTGAAGAATCGAGTAAACTTCAGCCAGTGTAATGTCACAGGCATTCTTCTTGAGCCGGTAGCCGCCGTCTCTTCCTTCACGCGACTCAATCATATCGGCTTGCGCAAGTGTTTTCAGCACGCGTCGAATCAAAGTCGATTCCGAGTGCAAATACGAGGCGATATCGCCGCTCGAGCATTTACCGGAGTGACGTTCAAGCGTAACCAGTGCTTGCACGGCTAGGCTGAAGGTTTTATAAGTGGACGGGCAGGCCATTGTCGATTTTTTGGAGGCCGCTTCTTTATGGATGCTCATGTTCCTACCCCCTTTTTCAATAATAGAATTGCCTTAAATAGGCATTCTGCAGCTTTAGCTGTCGTTCCCATCAAGCTTTTCATTATTGTAACGTAAACCTGACACTCCATCAAGAGCAACAAGGACCATCGTCTAATGGCCCTCTTCTTCAACCAGTGCTTGAGACTCATACAAATTCGCCTCTCGGTAATTCACATCCATTCTCAGATGGCTCGCCAATGCCCGGTCAATATCGCCCTGTTCGAACATGCTTTGAATCTCGTTACGCTCGGATTGAATGGCTTTAAGTTCCAGTTCCCGGCGTTCACTGCTATGATTCTGCTTTCTTCGACTCCACACACGATCATTCTGAAGAAAATGCTCCATTGCCCGATAGTCTGCAATAACGGCTTGCAGGACTTCCTGCCTCTGTGCCGGTTTCACTGTCTGGATCTCATGTATTGCTGCACGAATAGCCTCCAGCTTAAGTGCCTTATACATATCCCAATCCGGATGGTCCGGAGACATTGGCGTTTCTTGGGACTCGTTTTTTTTCAACAAGCGCTTCAAGTTCCGCCATAAATTCTTCGTGAGCAGCTTGAACTTATATCGGCTGGTAAGCAGCATCTCGACTTTGTTTAGCGAGGATAGGAACAGCTCCGCGACCCTTGCGGATGCTTTATGTTCCTTAAGCCATGTTTCCGCAACGTTCCGTTCCGCTGTGAGTCCGATTTTTCTTACTGCGATGGTGGCTTTCCAGAACTCCCGCATGTCGCTTTTATCCGTTATTTGAGATTGCTGAAGCCGCTTGGTATACGCATAGATAAGCTGAACTGCCTCTTCCTTATTTTCATCCGTCATTTCTTCCCGCACGGTACGTATACCCGCTTGGAGCATATGAAGCCGTGCCTCTTTCTCGCGATCGATCACCGCGGACGAATCGACATGTTTCTCCCGTGTCAGGAGCGGAAGCAAAACACTCGCGATCACCAGCGTTAATAGGATGACGCCCGCACAGATGAATAACATTAAGCTTCGCTCTGGAAAAGGACGATTGTCCGCAAGGGTGAGCGGGATCGAGAAAGCCGCAGCCAGCGTCAATGCTCCCCGTACGCCCGATAGTGCAGTCAGCATGGAAGATTTGAACTGACGGTTCGTAGATGCCCAGACCCATGCGAAACGCAGCAATATCAGTACAGCCGTTATAAGAAAAATATAGCCGAGAACTTGTCCATTGTTATAGGCAGGGTCACTCCATATTTGATTACCGACTCCCGGGATTTCATGCCCGAGCAGAATGAACACCAGCCCATTTAGCGTGAAGAGAATGACCGACCAGGTGCTGTCCGATACCACTCTGAGCTTTATGGACGCCGAACGCATGCGATCCCTCTCCACCGCATGGGTGACACCCGCCGCTACGACAGCCAGAATCCCGGATAGATGAAATTCCTCGGCGATAAGGTAGATGATGAATGGCGTCAGAATGATGATCAGCATATGGAGCGTGACGTCCTCCATGCCGAGCCGGCGCAGCAGCATTCTGAACCAGATCACTAGAAATCCTAGAAGTGCGCCGATCACGATGCCTCCAACCGCAATGACAAAAAAACTGCCGATGGCATTCGTCAAAGAAAAATAACCCGTTACTGTAGCCGCAATCGCAAAATTAAATGCAACGAGACCGGATGCATCATTCATCAGCGCTTCGCCTTCAAGCAAATGCATGATTTTTCCCGGCAGCTTCACCCTGCCTGACAGGGAGCCCACCGCAACCGCATCGGTAGGCGAGAGTATCGCCGCCAGCGCAAAGGCAGCCGATAACGGTATGGTCGGAATAAGCCAATGAATGAAAGGTCCCGCGATCAGAACCGTTGCAAATACGAGACCTAGCGCCAGCAGCAGGATACTGGACCTGAGCTTCCATAACTCTTCGCGCGGGGTAAGCTTCCCGTCATTGAACAAGAGCGGCGCGATAAACAACACCATGAACAATTCCGGATTCAGCGGAACGTGATGGAACCCGCGAATATAGGCGGCCCCGATCCCAAGCGCAATCTGAATCAACGGGACAGGTATGAACGGCAGAAATCGATTGATAATGTTTGAAATACCGACAAGGACCAGAAACATAAGTACCATAAGAAATATTTCCACAACCCTGCTCCCTCCTCGAAGAATTACCTATGTAACATTGGGATATCCATCAATAGACAGGTATAGGTTGTGTAGAATATTAAAGGTTTATTTATGAATTCGAATAGTTTCAACCTTTATGCCGCCGCAAAAAAACAAGGCTTCCTAAAGGAGGTATCCTTTAGAAAGCCCATGCGCTTGCGCTTGCTTTTTAGTATGCAGTCCAGCCTGCATCGGCTGTAACCACAGTACCGTTGACAAAGCTGGCTTCATCTGAAGCCAGGAACAATACGACTTTCGCGATTTCTTCCGGTTCGCCTGCCCGCGGGTTCAGGTTGATACCAGCCATCGCTCTTTCCATGCCGAACGAATTCGGCGCGTTGAGAGTGGTGCCGATATTCGTGCTGACACCTCCTGGAGCAACCGCATTACAGCGGATTCCCTGCGTTGCATATTGGAAACCGACATTCTTCGTTAATCCGACAACGGCATGCTTAGCGGCCGTATACGCTGCCCCTGCTCTGGACCCCATTAGACCTCCAGCAGATGCAATGTTGACAATGACTCCGCTTTTCTTGTCCAGGAAGATTGGCAATGATTTACGAATGGTTCTCATCGGTCCCGTCGTGTTGATGGCAAATACACGATCCCACAATTCATCCGTTAGATCAGCAGCCGGTACGAAGTTGTCCATAATGCCAGCGTTGTTGATCAAAATATCAAGCGTTCCATATTCATTAACAGTAGCATCTACCAGCTGCTGTACATCCTCTTCCTTGGCCACATTCGCTACCAATGCCAGGGCTGTGCCGCCTTTTGCCGTAATTCCGTCAACAACGGCTTGCGCTGCCTCAAGACGCAGGTCAGACACAACAACCTTTGCGCCTTCGGCGGCAAACAGTTCCGCTGTCGCTTTTCCCATACCGGAAGCAGCACCCGTAACTATCGCAACTTTACCAGCTAATCTCATGTTCCATACCCCCATTATTGGTTTGATATCATTTCAAAATTCAGTGACAACATTCAACAACTGTACAATACATGACATATGTCTATTCTAGTATAATTGTAGTATGATTTAGGTCACAATCATTAAAAAACATGAAAATGTGCGATACCGAACAAAAAACATAAATTTGTTTATATTTTAATAATTAAATTCGTTATATTTGTAACCGAAAGGACTCGACTCTATGCAAACAAGCAATAAAAGGACCGACCGTCGCATCGTCCGCAGCAAAGAAGCTTTAAAACAAGCGCTTCTATCACTCCTCTCGCAGAAGAGTTTCTCCAGCATTTCCATTACGGAAATCGTAGAGTTAGCGAATTACAATCGAGGAACCTTCTATACCCACTACGACAATAAAGAGTCTCTTCTGGATGATATCCTGACCCCTTTAATGGAGGAACTGATTGCTTCCTTCAGGGCTCCCTACGGGGAAGTCGACGTATTTCATATCGATGAGCTGCCTGCTAATGCGGTAAAAATATTTGATCATATTCATCAAAATGCAGACGTATATACGGCCTTATTCAAAAGCGATGTTCTGCCGCTGGTCCGGGATAAAATGTTCTCGGCATTAAAGCAAATCGCCATGGAGGATTTGGACTATCCCGGGGAAGAGCTCAACCATGAACTTCTCATCATCTACAACATGCACGCCTTAATCGGCCTGGTATTCCACTGGATCGAGAACAATTTCCACTATTCCGTCCCTTATATGAGGGATCAGCTGGTTCTCATGATCAACTGGAGGCCGAGAAGCGTTAGAACACAAATCAAGCGCACGGACCCTTCATGAAATCAGAGAGCTGATAACATGGAAAAAAGCACAAAAAACCATCAACCCGATCAAATAGCAAATCGAGCGGGTGATGGTTTTGGACTTTTAGATAAGCCAAAGGCCGCTTCCAAAGATAGTTTTGAACTACACATGGATACGGCCTTTTCTTTAATACCGATCAATTATATCTATACTCTAGAGAAAATAGCATCGAGTGTACTTTCGACGATTCGATCGGCTAACTCCCGATTCATCGTAGCGGAGTTCATCACCCGCAGACCATAGTAGCTGCTTAAGAATAAGCTGGCCAGCTTACTCGCAGAGCGTTCAGCCAGAATCTCTCCCGATTGAATCGCCTCTTCCATCACACTGATCAAGTCTTCCTCGAGATCATAAATATATTGCCCGAATATCCGTTCAACCATCGGGTCCCGCCCAGCTCGTTCCATACTAATATTAACCGCCATGCAGCCGCGATGATTCGGATCCGAAAAATCCATGCCGATCGCCCATTCAAACAAGGCGTGCAGTCTTTCCTTAACAGGGACGGACCGGCCCAGAATCTCTCTGGATATCTCCAGGCCTTCATCATTGTAACGTTGAAGCACCTGCTCGAACAACTCATTCTTGCTGCCAAAGGCATTGTACAGGCTCCCTTTACCAAGCCCTGTCTTCTCGCACAGCTCTTGCGTGGAACTCGCTTCATAACCCTTGGACCAGAATACGTCCATGGCTGCATCAATGACAGCTTCTTTCTTGAACTCACGCGGTCTACCGTTCGTGGTCATTCCCCTCATCCCTTTTGAACATGATCTTTGTTATCTAAAAGTATAGGGTTTATGTACCACTCAGTCAAATATCATGATTCTCCCATAAAAAGTCTTCGAACGGTTTCATACGCCAGTTTCGGACGCCGATATTCATCCACGATGCCTTTGCTGTTCCGCGTGCATGAACGATTCAGCAGCCAGCCAAGCCCTTCCGTCACACGGCAATCGCTAAATTGCCATATGAACATCCCGGAAATGTATTCGCGCTCCATGTATGCCTTCAGATTGCTCGCGATAATATCGGCCTGACGCTCCTCGGAGCCTTTCTCCCGATTCGGACTGCGGAATCCGTAGAACCCGTCCCCTCCGAATTCACTCATAATCATCGGTTTACCTTCTCCGCCGAGCGCATCTGCCCAGCTTCTGGCCAGATCGGCCAGCTCCCCAGGATTCTCATCGGTATACCAGCCTGGATAGAGATTGAATGACACGATCTCCGCCAAGTCAAAACATTTCTCCTGATCTCGATGATGGGAAGCGAAGGACCGGGGCCTGCTTGGGTCAAGCTCCCGAATAATGGTTAGCTGCTTTGCGTAGTGAGCTCTCCCCTCCTCCGTGTTACTGGCGCATTCATTCAGAATGGCCCATATCAGGATGGACGGATGGTTAAAATGCTGCTGCACCATTTCACGAGTCACCTGCTCGCTCTGCCAACCGAAATTCGGATGCAACATCTGCTCCAGACTCAAACCGCGGGCGTGATTTTCTTCCCACACCGCAATCCCTCGTTCATCGCATAGATCGAGAAATCGCTCATCGTTCGGATAATGGCTCGTCCGAACGGAGTTACACCCAAGCTCTGTTATGAGGTCCACATCTTTTACCATGAGGGGCAGCGGAAGTG
This sequence comes from Paenibacillus sp. LC231, assembly GCF_001860525.1. Classification (NCBI taxonomy): domain Bacteria; kingdom Bacillati; phylum Bacillota; class Bacilli; order Caryophanales; family Paenibacillaceae; genus Paenibacillus; species Paenibacillus sp. LC231. The sequence goes on from NZ_JFOM01000006.1 coordinate 131,946, forward strand.
CGGAACCGGCCATGGGATGGTCCTCATGCCGGTTAACGCCTTTGAGCACGAGATCCTGGCCGTTCAATTGGATTTTTCCGTTATGCGTTGTTATCTCGCGAAAGCCTATGCGGTCCTGCCAATCATCGCAATCCGTACCATCAACGGCAAGGACCGCTCGCAGGGCATACAAATTCGGGTCGTCCAGCGACCATTCCAACACACTTGGATAGGATACGGTGACTATTCGTTCGACCCGCTCCCCTGGCTTCACTTCAAAGCTTCCAAGCGCCCCCTCCACCTCAGCCAGCGAACCGCGGAGTGATCCTTTCTTCACAAGGCTTCCAAGGTTTCGGATCAATACCTTCCAAGAACCTTGCCAAACCCCGCCCTGTTTATATGGAGTGAACATGACGTTTTCAATGTATAAATCGCTTATCTCCTCCAGGGCAACCGGCCGAATAATGCCGCCGTACGTATAGTAATCATTAGGAACATGAAGGGCCGATTCCTCGTTAAAGGAATTATCCACATACACCAGCAGTTCATGTTCACCGGCTTGAACTTCCGGGATGACCATGTCAAAGGCGGTATATGCGTTATAATGACGGACTGCCAATTCCCCGTTGAAATAAACATGTGCCGTGTGGCTGACCCCTTTGAATTCGATTCGCAAATTGGTTTTTCGAGACAGCGAGATGATCTTGCGGTATACGCCAACTCCCCTATAGTTTCCGAAGCGTGGGTGCATCTCCCAGCAACCGGGAACAGGCAGCTTGTCAGTGTAATTGGCTGGTCGCTCCCCTATGCCGGCTACTGGAGCAAACTCCCACATTCCCTCCAGTTCCTTGCACTTTCGAATATGGTGGGTATCAAATAATCGCAGCATCTCTTCTCCTCCAATCCATCATGCGGCTTTGAGGATCCCCTCAAAAATCCGATAAGTAAACACTAGATTATTGATGCAGCGTACTCCATAGAAAAGCCGATACAAAACATGTAAAAATCGCTCCTTGCATCCATCCCTGGCGATTGTTGTGATCCTGAGTTATTCTTTTCTTATATCACCTATCAGGATGGAGGCTGGACTGCCGTGTATGAAGCTCGAGATTTGGTTGTGCGGATCAACTGGACCTTCCGAAAGACCACCTCTTCCGATTGGTCTGATATCCGTAATAATACGTCAGTGCACAGTTTCTACTGGATCCATGAAGGCAGCGGAATCTTCTATGCGGATCAAGCATATCCGGTAAGTCAAGGCATGCTGTTTTATATGGAACCAGGCTTGCAGATGCGTATGAAAAGCGCTCCGGAAGCCCCTCTTACCATAAGCATGGTGCTGTTTGAATGCTGCTGCCTTCAACATTTCCGGTCTGAATGGCAGCTCCCTCAAAGCATTCAGCGGCTTGAAATCCCATTTATGGCCCATTTTCTAGGCGAGCAAGCCATCGGGATGGACCATGGTTTCAGCGAGGTGACAAGGGCTTGGGTTCCCGGGAATACGGAGAGTGAACTGGAAAGCAGCGCCCTGCTTCTAAGGATGATCGCCAAATTACATCAGGAGAACAAGCCGTCTCTAATAGAGCCCGCATATGAGGCATATCACCGGATTAAATCAGACATCGAGAACCATTACGCCGATCCGCTTCATATTGGATCCTTAGCAAAGAAACATGCCATTTCGGAGTCATATTTGCGAAAGCTGTTTATGAAGCATCTGCATGTTTCTCCCAAGGACTACCTGACCGACATCCGTATGCGGCATGCAGAGCGTTACTTGGCATACACGTCGTATACATTGAGGTTTATCGCCAACGCATGCGGATATCATGATGAATTTCACTTCAGTAAAGCATTTCATAAGTACAAAGGGATGGCTCCCGCAGCGTTTCGAAAAACCTCAAAACATGCGAATCATTCAACCCTGTAACGGTTGCTGATTGGTGTATCGGCGTATACTCTCGAATCTAAGAAAAACCCTATGTAAGCGAAATAAAATTGATACCAAAAAACGGACTTGAGAGACGTTATTCAGCGCTAGCAGCAAATCGACTGCCAATGCCATAATAACAACTCTGTCGTCCGTTTTAACTGGAACATGATTCTTGGTGTAACCGATTGTCTCCAGAAGATTTTATCCCGGCGGCGGGGCCGTGGATCGGCGGATGACCAGCTCCGGGGGGAGCACAATCCGCTGTGGAGGTTCTCCCTGGCTGGACAGATTCCTGACTACAAGGTCCACCGCCAGGCGGCCCATCTGTTCCATCGGCTGGGCAATAACGGTGAGCGGCGGATCGGTTACTCGGGCGAGAATCGTATCGTCAAAGCTGACGACCGAACAGTCCTCCGGAACGCGCAGCCCGAGCTCGCGGATCGCTTGAAGGGCGCCGATCGCCAGCAGGTCGTTGCAGCAAAACAGCGCAGTGGGCGGTTCCTCCAGCTCCAGAATAGCTTTGGCTCGGCGGTATCCGTCCTCGATCTTATGGTCACAGGCCGCCATATAGTCGGGAGACGGCCCGAAACCGAGCGAGGCCGCAGCCTCGACAAACCCCCGTACCCGCTCATTGCTGCTCGTCACCCGTTCATGCTCGGCGAGTACAGCCAGCCTGCGGTGACCGAGACGAAGCAGATGCTCAGCAGCCAGACGTCCCCCTTCCAGGTCATGAACCCGAACGCTGCTTGCGCCAAGTGCCGGATTGTCCCGAGCGATAAGCGCTATAGCCAGCGAATGCTCCTGAAGCGGCTTAAGCAGCTCGCCATGGGATACGCCCGTACCGATAATAACGCCGTCCACCTGCTTTTGTCTCAGCAGGCTGACATAGCGCTTTACCTTCTCTTCCTGGTTGTCCGTGCTGCAGATGATCACGCTGTATCCAAGCTGATGCCCGTGATCCTCGACCGATCGTGCAATCTCGGCGAAAAAGGGGTTGGAGATGTCGGGGACGAGCAATCCCAGGGTATAGGTTTTTTTGCCGGCGAGGGCTGAGGCAATCGCATTCGGCCGATAATTCAGGCGCTGCATGATATCTAGAATCTCCTCACGCCGTTCGCGACTGATCTTGCCCTTGCCGTTCATGACATGAGAGACGGTGGCAATGGAGACGCCGGCTTCGCGCGCAACGTCATAAATAGTCGCTCTTATCATCCCTTGAACTCCATTTGTTTAATTTTGGCATTTCAATTTATTATGAGCTTTCATCTCGTTTAGCGCAAGACCATTTAGTCGTTATTACTGCCTGCAGACATGCACACCTAAGGATCCTGGTCCATAACACGTTCCCTGATTTCCAGCTTTATCTCATAAGCCAATCATGATCCGGATCATTGCGGAATTTCCATATTCGCTTCGGCCCCGCCATGACGTTCAGATAGTACACATCATATCCGGGAGGCGCGGATACCGGATGGTAGCCCTCAGGCACCATAACAGCCTCGCCGTCTTTGATCGCCATCGTTTCGTCCAGCGAACGGTCATCGGTGTAGACCCGCTGAACGGCAAAACCGCATTCCGGCTGAACCCGGAAATAGTAGGTTTCCTCCAGCAGCGACTCCTCCGGCAGCTCGTCGCGGTCATGCTTGTGCGGCGGGTAGCTGGACCAGTTGCCCCCGTCCGTAAACACCTCGACCACCAATAGGCTGTCCGCAGGCTTTTGCTCCGGCAAAATATTATGCACCAGACGCGACATGCTCCCGCTCCCGCGGTTCTCCACGCCGACCTCTTCCGGCGCGATGAGACGGGCCTGATGAGAGCCTTTCCCCGGGGCAAGGCACACCGCCAGCTCCATTTCAGTTAGTGCTGTGACCTCGAACTGTTTCTGTGAGGGCACATAAACCGTATAGGGAGGCGTCTTTTCAAACACGCTCATGCGTTTGCCAATGTTATGCCAGCTCTCTCCCCCGGCCCTCACGTCGGCTCGCCCGGTTAACAGAACAAGAGCCGCTTCCTGATCTCCCGTGACTCGTCTCAGCGTCTGTCCTTCCCGTAAACGGAATACTTCAAAGCCCACATATGTCCAGCCTGCGCTTTGCGGCGTTATGGACAGCACGCGCCCGTCCAGGTCCGGCGTCGTTAGGGGTACAATTAAGTTCGGCATGGTATTCCTCCTTTTTGTTTCTGACTCTGCAAATGATGAAGCTTCAACAGATAGCTCTCCCGTTTGAGTAAGATCTTCCAGCGCTTGGGCGACAGCTTCTCATATATCGATTTCAAGCAGATATTGAGGCTAGCGAACACAAACGATGATGTCTTCTTGTTCAGCCAGCTTAGCCATCCCCTCTCAACAGCCCGCTGCCAATTACAGCCTCTTCTGATTTCAGGTTTAGCCTGCGGAGGATATGCCGGTGGTGAGCTCGGCAAGCCTCACCGGGCGGCCCTGCTGGAGCGAACGCTTGGCCGCCAAGGCGATCAGCTCTGCCTGAAGGGCATCATGGCCGCTGACTGGCACCGCGGTACCGTTTTGCAAGCTCTCGATAAATTGCCGCGTCTCGTTCATGTACGCTTCCTTGTACCGCTCCAGGAAGAAGTACAGTGGTTTGTCGCGAATAACGCCATCCGGGCCGCTGACTACGGCTGTGCTGGGATAGTCGTTGTCAGCGGAGACGCAGCCGCCGGAGCCGAACACCTCGATCCGCTGATCATAACCGTAGACGGCCTTGCGGCTGTTGTCGATGACGCCGAGCGCTCCGTTTTCAAACCGCAGCGTAGTGAGGGCGGTGTCGATGTCGCCCAGCTCTCCAATGGCAGGGTCCACGAGTACTGCTCCCTGGGCATACACTTCGACTACCTCGCTCCCCGATAGAAAACGGGCAATGTCGAAATCATGAATGGCCATATCCATAAACAGCCCGCCGGACACTTTAATGTAATCCGGATGCGGCGGGCTCGGATCGCGCGAGGTAATCTTGATCAGATGCGTTTCCCCGATTCTCCCCGCGGACACAATCTCCCGAACCCGGCTGAAGTTATGATCAAACCGGCGGTTGAAGCCGATCTGCAGACTTACGCCTGCCGCTTCCACGGCCGCCAGCGCCTCGCGGGTCTGATCCACGCTCATGCTGACCGGTTTCTCGCAGAAAATATGCTTGCCGTTCGCCGCGGCCTGCTTGATCAGCGGGACATGGGTATCCGTAGAGGAGCAGATCAACACGGCATCGATATCCGGATGTTCCAAGATATCGTTGCTATTAGTCGTAACCACAGGAATGCCGCGCTCCGCGGCCCAGGACCTCAGCTTGTCGTCGGCGAACAAATCGCCGATGGCCGCAATTTTTGCACCAGGCATGCGCAGCAGATGATCCGCATGGATTTTGCCGATACGTCCGGCACCGATAATGCCGATATTAATGGTTTTCATATGAACGTCTCCTCTGCTTAAAGGCTACCAGCGCGCCGTTACCATTTTCTTGCGGGTATAGAACTCCACGCCGTCCGTTCCATTTGCATGCAGATCCCCATAGAAAGAATTTTTCCAGCCGGAGAACGGAAAGAACGCCATCGGTGCTGGAACGCCGAGGTTGACGCCAAGCATGCCGGCATCGATATGCTCACGGAACTGGCGCACGTCGCTGCCATCCTGGGTAAACAGGCAGGCCCCGTTCGCAAAGTCCGAGCGGTTGGAAATCTCAATCGCTTCCTCCAGCGATTCCGCACGCATGACAGACAGCACAGGGGCAAAAATTTCGTCCTTCCAAATCCTCATCTCGCTGGTCACCTCATCAAAAATCGTCGGTCCGACAAAATATCCGTCCCCCCTCACGGCCTCATCGCTCCGTCCATCGCGCACCAGCCTGGCGCCTTCTTGCTCGCCCGCCTCGATATAAGAGATCGTGCGCTCCTTGTGAGCTCGCCTGATAACTGGCCCGAGGAAGACGCCTTCGTCCGCTCCGTTGCCGATGATAATCTCATCGGCCGCCTGCTTCAGCTTCTCCAGCAGCGGCTCCGCCACGTCGCCCACGGCCACGACGACGGAGCAGGCCATGCAGCGCTCGCCGGCAGAACCGAAGGCCGCGCTGACGATCTGGGTCACGGCAGCATTCAAGTCGGCAGTCGGCATCACGATGCTGTGATTCTTCGCTCCGGCCAAGGCCTGCACACGCTTGCCGTGGGAAGAAGCGGTTTTATACACATACTCTGCCACCGGCTGAGAGCCGACGAAGGACACGGCGGCAATGCCGGGATGTTCCAAGATGCCGTTGACTACATCATGAGCGCCGTGAACGATATTCAGAACGCCGTCCGGGAGACCGGCATCGGCGAACAACTCCGCCAGACGCTGAGCCAAGAGCGGCGTGCGCTCCGACGGCTTCAGCACGAACGCATTGCCGCAAGCGATGGCGAGCGGGAACATCCAGCACGGCACCATCATCGGGAAGTTGAACGGCGTGATACCCGCCACAACGCCGATCGGATACCGGTACATGCCGGACTCCAGGTTGGTGGCGATGTCGGGAAGCTGCCTGCCCATCATCAGCGTAGGCGCACCGGCCGCAAACTCCACGCATTCGATGCCGCGCTGCACCTCGCCGTAGGCTTCGGCATAGCTTTTGCCGTTCTCCGCCGTAATCAGGCGTGCCAGATCCTCCCAATGCTCTACCAGCAGCTGTTGATATTTGAACAGAATGCGAGCGCGGCGAGGAACAGCTGTCTTGGCCCAGGCACGTCCCGCTTTGGCGGCTGCCTGCACGGCCTGATCTACCTCCTCTTTGGTGGATAGAGGAACGTAAGCAAGGATTTCTTCCGTCGCCGGATTGTATACGGGATCGGTTGTTTCGGATCGGGATGGAACGAATTGTCCGCCGATATAATTGCTCAGGGTATGCGTCATGGCTGGTTTGCCCCTTTCGATTGGATCAGTAAAATAGAACACAACGAAACATCAGTGATGACAGATCTCCAATATAGCTCCTGACCATGAACTAAACTTAGGAATTGGAGGTAATTTCGCCTCGCTTGCAGCGCTCGATATAATCGTGAACTGCCTCGCTCGTCGGCATCGCATCGGAGCAGCTGTGGCTGGAGATGACAATGCTAGCCGCTGCGCTGCCGAACTCCATGCAGCGCTCGATGGGCCAGCCCTGCATCAGGCCGTACAGAAAACCGGCGGCGTATGAATCTCCCGCTCCGAACGTCTTGATGACCTTCGCCGGAAAGCTTTGTGCCGTATGGCTGGCACCGCCAGGGGTATACGCGATGGAACCTTCCTTGCCGTGCTTGATAATCACGATCTTGGCGTTGTAATCAAACCACTTGGCGGCCGTGATGCGGTCGCTTCGTTCCGAGTTGCCCCCGAACTGCTCCATCATGTCGAACTCCTCGCGCGTGCCGAGGATAATATCGCATGTTTCCGCTGCTAAATTGTAGTAGATCGCCGTCTCCTGCGGAGATTTCCAAGTGTACGGACGGTAATCGAGGTCAAACGCGATCACGGCCCCGTGACGCTTGGCATAGTCCAGAGCCAGAAACACGGCTTCCCGGGAAGGACTGGCCGCGAGCGCGGTTCCGGAGATCAGCACCATTTTGGCGGAGGCGATCAGCTCTTCGTTCACGTCCCCTGTCTCCAGCAGCAAGTCCGCGGCGTTGTCGCGGTACATTAAAATACTGCAGTCGGTCGGACTTTTGATCTCGGTAAAAGCCAGCCCCGTCACGGCTCCCGTGTAGTCGGTGGACACGCCTTTAGTCGCAATTCCGTTATTCTCAAGGTATTTTGTAATAAAACGGCCCATCTGATCGTCCGCGACCTTGCCGATAAAGCCCGTGTTCAACCCCAGACGTGCCATCCCGATACAGATGTTGGCGGGTGATCCGCCCACGTACTTGGTAAACGTGCTCGTTTCCTCCATCGGCCGGTTAATTTCATTGGCGTTCAGGTCGATGCAGAGCCTCCCTACAGCCACGAAGTCCACCGGTTTTTCGTTATTGAACATGATTTCACTCATGGATTAACCTCCTTGATCAGATCGGCCCCCAGGCTGCGAGCGCCAAGAAACGCATGGCTCCACTATCCAATGGCCGTCATTCACCTGCAGTTCTTGATCCTTTGACACCTGATCACCTACAGCTCTTAATCATCGAAACCTGAATGAGAGCTACTGGCTGTCTGCTATGCATGCTGTATCTATGTTCTCGAACTCTGTCGAATCGCATGAGCCTGGTTTCAACTCGCGCGCTGCTTAACTACAGCCCTATAGTTTCAGCTGGCCTTCCAGCCGTTCCAGGTATTCGATTGCCTGCTGAGCGTACTCCTTGGCAGGGTGCAGCGCAGGGTCCTGTTCACCCTCCAGCATCGCCCAGCCGTCATAGCCGCGCTTGACGAGCTCGCCGATAATCGGCGCAAAGTCAATGCAGCCGTCTCCTGGAACCGTGAACACGCCTCTGCGAATACAGCTTACAAAATCGCATCGAGCCTGTCGTGCCTGCTCCAAAATATCAAACCGTACATCCTTCAGATGGATGTACGCAATCCGCTCATAATGCTTGCGGAGCAGTTCAAGCGGATCTGCTCCCCCATAATAGGCATGACCGGTATCGTACAGGAGAAACACCAGCGATGGATCGGTCATAGCCATCAGGCGGTCGATTTCGTCCGGCTGCTCCACGACCGTGCCGCCATGGTGATGGTAAGCCAGCTTCATGCCATAGCTCGCCGCAATCTCGCCAGCCTGGTTCAGTCCTTCCGCCAGGCTTTCCCATCCGGCGTCATCCAGACGGAGAACGATGCTCTCATTCGGCGTCCGCCGGGGATCGAAGTGAAGTGATCCCCCTACCTCCGCCGTGCTGATGACTTTGCTGCCGAATCCGGCCAGAAACTCCGCGTGCCGTCGGTAATCCTCCAGCTCCTGCTTCCGGTAATCGGGATCAGAGAACAGCACCGACTTCCACTGGGAAACCAGCTGAATGCCGCGCGCATCCAGCTCCCGTTTCAGTACTGTCCGATCCTTAGGGAATTTTCTTCCCATCTCTGTACCTGTCAGTCCCAAAGCCGCAATATCATCTACAATCATCTCAAAGGTCGTGTCGTCCCCATGCTCCCTAACGTCCTCGCCGACCCAGTTAATAGGATGGATCCCAAGCTTGAAGTGCCTGTTGCTCATATCCAGCGCTCCTTTGTGTGGTTTAGTAGGGCCTTGCTTCCTTGCTTCGGGCAGCCATCTGGCGCTGCGCTTCGGTCACCTTGCTTGATGCCGACACCTCCGGCACCTCTACGCGCCACCAGGACTCATAACCATCGGTGTTCGTCCCCGGAACAACCGGAATCTCGATCAGCGTCGTGACGGTTTCCTTCTGCGCCAGGAGAAGTGCTTCATGCAGTGCTTCCGGCGAGTTGGCCTTGTAGGCTTTAGCGCCAAGCGCACGAGCGTGTGCCGCGAAATCAATCGGGAGGTATTCACCTGTCAAGCGACCCGTCCCCACTTCGCGGCGTCGGAACTCATTGCCAAACCCATCGCTGCCGTTGCTCCGCTGCAGATTATGAATACATTGGAATCCGTGGTTGTCGAACAGCAAAATCGTAATCTTGCGGCCTTCCTGCAAGCTGGTGATCAGCTCCGAATGCAGCATCAGGTAACTGCCGTCGCCGACCAGCGCATAGACTTCACGGTCCGGCTCCGCGAGGGCTGCACCCAAGGCGCCGCTCACCTCATACCCCATGCAGGAGAAGCCATACTCCATGTGGTACGTCTTCGGTTCGGAAGGTCTCCATAACCGGTGCAAGTCTCCCGGCAGGCTGCCTGCGGCACAGACGATGATGGAAGATGGGGAGATGACCTCATTGATGACGCCAAGAGCTCTCGTCTGAGACAAGCCGTCTGGATGCTCGGCAGCGTACAAGCGGTCCACCTCGCAGTCCCACTCTGCTTTCAAACCGGCAAGCTCTCGATCTTCATAGCCCGCTTGATAGCCATCCCGAGACAGCTCCTGGTGCAGCGCTTTCAACCCTTCCTTCGCATCGGCAATCAGCGCTTCGCCGCCGAGCTTGGTGCCGTCCGCACCGTTGACATTCAGGTTCAGAAACGATACATCCTCCCTTTGAAACGCCCATTTGGAGGACGTTGTAAAGTCCGAATACCGAGTGCCGATACCGATAATCAAATCGGCCTTAGCGGCAGCGCGATTTGCCGCCAACGAGCCCGTTACGCCCATGGCGCCCAGGTTCAGGGGGTGGTTCCAGGGAAGCGCACTTTTGCCGGCCTGCGTTTCTGCGACCGGGATGCCGAAAGCTTCCGCAAATGCAGCCAGGTCGTTGGCTGCATCGCTGTAGTGCACGCCTCCTCCGGCAATGATGAGCGGACGCTTGCTGGCTGCAATCCGTGCCGCCGCACGCTTCAGTCGCTCCGCCGACGGCGGGCGGCGGTCGATGACGTGTACCGTTTTCTCAAACAGCGAATCCGGATAATCGTACGCCTCAGCCTGCACGTCCTGAGGCAGCGCCAGCGTAACCGCTCCCGTCTCCGCCGGATCAGTCAGCACACGGATCGCCTGGCGGGCGGCCGCGATAAGCTGCTCCGGCCGGGATATCCGGTCCCAATACCGGCTCACCGGCTTGAAAGCATCTGCGGCCGATACGGTATAATCCGACGGTGCCTCGATCTGCTGCAGCACCGGATCAGGCTGGCGGCAGGCGAAGTTGTCACCAGGCAGCAGCAGCACCGGGATGCGATTCACCGTTGCCGTAGCTGCCGCGGTGACCATATTGAGCGCACCGGGTCCGATGGACGAGGTGCAGGCCCAGATCTGCCGCCGGTTCTTTTGCTTCGCGTATGCCGCAGCGGTATGCACCATGCCCTGCTCATTTTTGCCTTGAACATAAACCAGGTCACCCGCGCTTCGTTCCAAGGCCTCGCCAAGACCGGTTACATTGCCGTGTCCGAATATTCCCATTACCCCATGCACGAATTTCGTCTCCACTCCATCGACGGAAACGTACTGTGCATCCAAAAACTTCAGCAGCGCCTGTGCCATCGTTAATCGTGTCGTCGTCAACCGGTTCATCTCCTTTTCAACTTTTCATCTTCATTGCATCCTAAGAAAGAAACATTATGTGAATTAAGCGCTTAACCTTTTAGATCTATGCGCCTAACCAACGAAGGGTTAAGCGCTTTAAAGAAAGTGTATGCCTTACTTGCCGCCCAGCATGCCTTTCAATTTTATGATTTCCGCGCCCGCCAGCATCATGATGCCGGTCCCGTGATTGTCATTCACCACGGTGAGCAGGTCATGCTTGTAATAATCCCCGGTAAAGGAATAACGGGACCCGCTGCATACCCCGTGCACGCTGCCGCGGCGATCGATGGCTTTTCCGGTCAGCCCCTGCCATGCCCGAATGGCGGCATCGGCGAACGGTGCGGGATTCTCCAGCCAGCCGAACCGCACGCCTCTGGCAAAGGCATAGGCGAACATGGCTGTACAGGATGCTTCCTCATATGCTTCCGGATCGGTAATGACTTGTCTCCAGAGCCCTGACTCTCCCTGGTAGGAAGCGATCCCGGCACACAGCTCACGGTAGAATTCAAGCAGGGCCGGTCGGTCCTTATGCTCCCCCGGCAGGCGTTCAAGCAGCTCGGACAAGGAGAACAGGCTCCAGCCATTTCCACGCCCCCAAGGAATTCGGGTCGCCTTCCCGTATTTGAAGTCAAACACGTGGCTCATCACGCCTTCCTCCGGCATAAACAGATACTCCCGATACCTCAGAAACTGATGGGCCGCGTCATCCAGATAAGAGGAATCGCCTGTAATCTCGGCATACCGCGACAAGAAAGGCGTGCTCATGTACAGATCATCCGCCCACATCGTATCCGCAGAGTACTCCGAGATGCAGAGACGGTAGAATGCGCCGTCTTCCCGACGTTCCAGGCGGTTCGTCATAAAGTCCGCAATCACTTCCGCCACATTCAAGTAATCCGGATTGCCGCTTTCCGTGTAAGCTTCCAGCATCGCAGAGCCGAAGGAACCGCAGTTGTCCAGCATTTTGATCAGCACCAACTGATGGTTAATCGACGGAAATCCATACGTATCCCGATCCCAAACGGCGTATTCATACCATGAAGTGCAGATGTCGATGTGCGCGCGAGCATATTCCGCAATATCCGGCCGCTTCAGGATTCGCGACGTCTGAAGCAGGCCGTACATCGTCACCCCAAGCGGATAGTCCCAGCGCCCGAAATTGGTGGCAGTTCCGGAAGTCCATTTGTTGCTGAGCATCGCGTTCTCATAGAACGGCCTGACCCGGCGGCCCGGAGCATCCAGGGACCAGCCGGTCAAACCGCGGCTATCCGCCCGCGGGAACAGCCGTCGGACCAAACACACCTCCTCCTGTGTTTCCTCCTTCTCTGCAGCCAGCGGCCCGGCAAATAGCCACGGAGAGGGTGCACCCTGGACCGGAACCGGAAGCACAAAGTCCAGCTCTTTCTCTGAACTATAAGCCTCAAGCTCAAATCCCCATCCGGATGGCCCGCTAGAGCAGCGTACGAGAAGATCCCCTCGGCAGGACGCAGCAGGAATCTCGCAGTCAAAATCGCCGCACTCTTGAGTATCCAACACAGGTTTCCCGCCGATCCATAATTTCGTCCGCCCCAGAGCGCGGCCTCTAAGCACAACATAGTCAACGCCTGCCGGCACATGCAATCGGCTCCAGGCAAAACCCGATACCGGGAGCTCCGGCAAGCCAAACATTCGCTCAAAATTCGGCTTCTCCGCTTCTTCCTCGCTCCAGCCTGTGACCGGGAGCCAGCTAACACCGGTCTCGTCTTCGGTTCCGTGCGCATTTGGGAAGATGCCGCTTTCTCCAAACATGCCGGCGGTCAACGGCCCGGCATACGCCCAACCGGCAGCTTCCTTCCGATCAGCAAACGGGGATAACACCTGCAGAACTCTGACCTTGCCTTCCTGGGAGCCAAATCGGCAGCCGAAGCCAGCTTCGGTCCTGCGCGCCTCAATCAGCAGCGTATTCCAGCCGGGTTTCAGAACAAGCGGAACAACGATTTTTGCGTCCGGCTTCATCTCGTCCTCTGCTCCCGAACGGTACATCAGCTGATCGTTCAGATAGAACCGTACGGGGCTGAACGGCATGATCCCGGCGTCAAGCGAACGCTCATCGTCGCTCCAGACCAAGCCAAGCGCATAGGCGGCGTCCCCCGGCAACGCATCCCGGAACCGGTCGCCGAAGTTGAAATTATAGAACCCTTCCTCGGTCTGAAGAATACCTGTTTCAGCGAACGAGCGCAGCGAGAACGGAATTTCCGGGTTCGCTCCGATGTAGCGGTCGGCAATGGTCTTCAGCACTCCGGCATCATCATCGCGCAACCAATACCGGATGCTCTCGCGAGCTTCGATATAGCTTGTCATAAAGCTCCACTTCCTTCCGTTTGAGCATGCTCTGCCGGAGAAAGCTTGATGTGAATCTCCTTCTCGAACGGAGTTACCACGTTCAGCAGCAGCGTTCGACACCCCAGCGGATAAACCGCTTCCCGGACACCCGCCGCTGTGTGCTGAAATTCGCCGCCGCTAATTTCCATCCACTCGCCGTCCATTTCGTAGCGAATGCTCCCTTCCATCCAGAACTGGGCATCCACGCCGGCGGGAGCAAGCTCTCCACCGCTAAGGGCTCCAGCTGCCGGAAATATGAGCGAGATCTGCGATACGACTTCCTCCGGCTCCGTCGAGGAAATGACCAGCTTCCAGCCATCAACGGTTTCCAGCACGTCTACCCCCACCTTATGCTGCTGCACATGCGTCTGGGGACGGCGGTGATGCGGCAGCAGATACCAAGGGCTGATGTCTGCCTTGGTGCTTGCAGGCAGATCGGCTTCCGGCACCGGCCCGTTGTAGCCCTTCTCCTGTACGCCGGATAGCCGATATCCATCCTCCAGCGTCGCCATCCGGCTCATCTTGACAAAGCCGGGGTCGAAGTAGGAGGCGAACTGCACGCCCAACAAACGAGCCGCTCCATGACGAATAGAAAAGAAGGAGGACATTTCCGTGCTGACGGTCACGCTGGTATGTCCTTCACGGATTCGGGCGACCGGAGCGCCAAAATCCGTATGCATCCGGCTGTAACGGATGACACCGTGATGACCGGCACCGGCAAACCCGGACAGGTAGCGCTCCCTTGGAAATTCTCCGTTCAGCACGACGCGGTAATGCTCCGGCATCTGCGTTGTCTCCGCACCCTGGCGCTTTAGCCCCGGATCCAAGAGCAGCCGAACGGCTGCGTTGGTCGGTGCTCCGCCGGGATGCTTCAGCAGAGACAGCGACTGTTCCGCCATCCCCTGAAAGACCGGATCACGATCCAGTGAGGCCATCATCAGACACGGCAGAAAATATCCCGACATATCGAAGCTTTGACCATAATCCTGCCGCCCGGAATATTCGGTGACAATCTCCCCGTCCGGGTGAACCAGATAGGACATCATCTTCAAATTGGCACGGACCGGGACCAGAAGCTCCGGACGCTTCAGCAACCTGGCCGCATGAATCAGCATGACGTCGCTGACGACGTTGTAGATCCCGTTGCTGCGCTCGGTCCACTCCCCGTCCGCCGTGGCGTCCATGCCTTCGGCGAGCCACTCCTCCGCCCGCTTCAAGGCATCGTGCGAATCAAACAACTCATTCAAGAACCCCAGAGCCGCGCAGATCACCCACCGATGGTTCGGCGTATGGCAGCCTCCGGTGATCAGGGCGGGTAGGGTGCGTTCCAGAAACAGCAGCATATCCGCCGCTGCTCCCTTCAGCTCTTCCCAACCGTCGGCCAGAAGCAGCTGCGCTGCTTGCGCGTAACCAACCACGACGAAGGCTGTATCCGGAGGGGAATGAAAATTCGTCCAGCCCGGCGAGATCGTACCGTCGCTATGCTGACTCTCCAGCATATAACGCGCCGCAAGCGTTAATCTGTTCGCGAGTTCCCTGCTGCGGTAGTATTCGGATGCCGGGTTGCAAAGCGCGGCGGCCCAGATCGCCATGGCGGTCGGTGTCCCGCTGTTATGGTTCGGTGAGGGCAAACCGTTCTCCAAGGTGCGAACCCCGCCATGCCAGCGATGTGCCTGCTCCATAATCTGGCGGTCCATCCCCTCCCGAACCCAGCCGTCATTGACTTCAAAAACTCTGTTATACATATACGAACCTCCTGATATCCGTCGTCCTTAACCCTTCACGGCTCCCAGCATCACGCCGCTGACGAAGTAACGCTGCAGCCATGGGTACACGATGAGAATCGGCACCGTGGCAAATACGACGCTGGCCGCTTTCAAACTTTCCGTGGTTGCTCTGACACCCGCTGCAGGTCCCTCGTTACGGGTCAGATCCGTTATCATATTGTTCTGTACCAATTGATACAGCTTCAGCTGGAGCGGGTACAGTTCTTCGCTTGTAATGTACAGCAGCGTGTCCTGAAATCCGTTCCAGCGCCCGACCGCATAGAACAGGCTTAGCGTTGCTATGACCGGCAACGACAGCGGCAGAATAATCCGAAGCATCGTTCCGATCTGGCTTGTGCCGTCAATCTCGGCCGCTTCCTCAAGACTTTCCGGAATTCCATTAAAGAAGGAGATCAGGATTATCAGATAGAACGGGCTGATCAGTCCCGGAAGAACCAGGGCCCAAATCGTATCCAGCAAATTCAGGTCTTTCACGAGAATGTATTCCGGGATAATGCCCCCGCTGAAGAACATGGTCACAATGATGATAAACATGAAGATTTTGCGGCCTTTCAGCTTCTTTTTCGTCAGCGGATAAGCGGCAATCATCGTCATGATCATGCACAGCACCGTCGTCAGCAATGTGAGCATGACCGTAAAGCCGAGAGACCGGATCATGCTGGAATCCGAGAATACGGATTTATAAGCCTGCAGGCTGAACTCTACCGGAAACAACGTCACGTCACCTGACGTTACCGCACGATTTGAGCTGAAGGAGATGGCGATAATATGGAAAAAGGGTGCCAGGCAAAGAAGAACAAAAAGTGCAAGCAGGATGATGTTTACGGTATCAAAAACGCGGTTCGACACACGCTCGCTCATAAGTGATACTCCTTTCTGCAATAACGTTAAATGATGGACTCGTCCGTCAATTTTTTGGATGCATAGTTAGCTCCAAGGATAAAGATCAAGCCAACGACAGCCTGGAACAGGCCGACCACCGTCGCCAGCGTATACTGCCCGGATTCCAGACCGGTCCGGTACACATAGGTGCTCAGCACGTCGGAGTAATCCATGACCGCTTTATTGCCGATGACAAACGGACGGTCAAAACCGATCGAGATCATATTCCCGAGGTTGATGATAAGGAGCGTTACAATCGTCGTCTTCAGGCCCGGCAGCGTGATATACCAGATTCGCTTGAACCTGCCTGCACCATCCACTTCCGCCGCTTCAAACAGCTCCTTGTTGATGCCGGTTAAGGCAGCCAGATAGAGGATGGTTCCCCAGCCTGCGCTCTGCCATACACCCGTTGCCAGGTAGGTGATGAGCCACGTATTTTTTTCAGTTAGAAAAGGCACCGAATCAAAGCCGAGCGCCATCAGCATATTGTTGATCATGCCCGATTGCGTGCCAAACACCTGGTATACAATGCCGCCTATAATAACCCATGAAATAAAATGGGGAATATACAATATCGTTTGGGATAAACGTTTGAACCATCGGATTCGGAGTTCATGCAGCATAATGGCCAGAATCAATGGCGCAGGAAATGAAACCAAGAGGTCCAGCAGATTGAGCATCAATGTGTTACGCAGTGTTTTATAAAAGTCCTGTGTCTGGAAGACTTCTCGGAAGGCATCCAGTCCAATCCATTCGCTTCCGGTTATACCCTGAAAGAAATTGAAATCCTTAAAAGCAATCTGAACGCCCCACATCGGGCCGTATTTGAAAATGATAAAGTAGACCAAAGGCAAAACAAGCAGTGCATATAGTTGCCAGTACCGGCGCAGGTAAACGGTTCCTCTCATCTGAATCATCCTCTCCTTGCTCATGACGCCGGGAGCGAGGGGACGGCCTCTTGTATATAGCCGTCCGTTCCCTTGTCCCGCTGCGGATTGCCTTTATTCGGATTGCATTTCCTGATAAACCTTGGTCCGCTCATCAAGAATCGCCTGGCCGCCGCTGACCATGTAATCCTTCATGGTAGCTTCGAACACTTTCTCGAAGTCTTCCGGTTTGGCCATAGCCGTCTTTACGATCATCTCTTCATATTTAGCTTGGAGGTTCGTGCCGTATTTCGCCTCAGCTTCGATCGGTCGGTCAAAGTTGACCGGCTTGAACGTATCCGTTGCCGCAATTCCGACGGCCTTGCGGTGCAGATCCTGGAACTTCTCCGGGAAGTTGGTCGTCAGCTTCTCCCGGTTCTGTGCCTCGTCACCTACAAAGTTGCCGTTAGCGATAATGGCAATGTCGCCGGAGTTGTAAAGACGATCAATCACATCTTGAGGAGCGTCGGTCTTCATGACGGGAATGCCGTCCACCATTTCATAGTTTTCGCCTTCCACGCCGTTTTGCAGAGCCAGCAGATTGGCAGGATCCGCCATCCAATTCAGGTATTTAATCGCTTCTACAGCATGGCTGCTTGTTTTCGGAATCATGATATACATGCCGTTTGGCGCATATTCAGGCTTCGCGCGCTTGCCTTCGGAGTTGGTGAATGGATCGATCGGTTCCAGTTTGGCATCCGGCTGGTTTTTCAGCAGCGTATCATAGGTGCCGTCCGCGTAGTACAAATTCGGATAATCCTCTGTCAGGAAGCCAGTGAGGCCATTCGTTACATCCTGGGTCAATTGCTTCTTGTCTTCGTCCAAACTGAAGTCACGGCTGATCAGCCCCTCATTGTACAGCTTGTTGAAGAATTGAAGCGCATCCATGAAGCCGGGAAGCAGGGTCGGATAGTCATTGGCCCCGAGCTTTTGGAGCTGCGTGTACTTCTGTTCTTCCGTGGTCGGCTGGATAAAGGACCAGATTAACGGATCGTATTGAGCCGGTTCGATTGTCATGCCGAAAGGAATGACCTTGCCGCCGGTTTCGCCCGGATCCTTTTCTTTAAAAGCCTTCAAGACCTCGTACAGCTCATCCGTGGTTTGTGGCACGTCCATGCCGAGCTTCTCTAACCAGTCGGTACGAATAAAGGAAGAATACTTACCCAGGAAAGCCCGCTTGCCAGGAACGGCAAACTGTTTGCCCATGTACTGGCCGTAACTCATCGCGTCCTCATCGAGGAATTCCTTCAGGTTCGGACCGTGCTCGTTGATCAGATCGGTTAGTTCCGTCAATCCGCCCTGCTCCGCGTAGCGATTGAAGGTGGGGGTATCGTACGTAAAAACGATATCCGGCACGTTGCCGCCGCTGGCCATCAGAACGTTCAGCTTCTTGATTTCCTCCGAACGGGGTACCGGTACGAATTCCATCTTAATGTTGTTAGGAGTTCCAAAGTTGTCCTGGATGTATCTCGTGAGGTAGCTGTCGGTTATGGTGTATGGCTTCGGTGTATTGCCGCGGTCAAAAATTTCAACCTTCAGCGTGACCTGCTTACCATCATTAGAGCCGGAATCTCCGCTTCCGCTTGAGGTATTGGTGCTGCTGCCCGAGTCTGATGAACAACCGGATAATACGACCGTTCCGGCCAACAGCATGACGAGCGAGAGCTTTGCGAGCTTGCCCCATTTTTTCTTGCTTGCCGCCATAGTTACATCCCCTTTTCTGGTAATTGCCCTGACGTTCGCGCCGTTCTTTTAATTGAATATATCCTGCGGCTGCATCCCTGCGCTGCTTTGGGATCCATTCATGTAAGCGCTTAACCTTTCGGGTGTCCTCAGTATGGCTCAGAGGATCGGGAATGACAATAAACCAAATTCCAAACGCCAGAATCCGCATGGTTACAGGGTTTCTCGGTTTAGCAATGACTATTTTCGCATCATAAACCGTTTTCACACGATCGCCTTAAAGCCTTGCTGCATCCATGGTTTGTTCCTTATATGGAACATCTCGCCAGATGATGTCCTGGTTTGAAACATGCCGTAATTTTGCGGAAAATACGAAACGGGTGCTGCTCCCAGTCGGAAATTTCTGCACCCGCTTCTTGATAAACTATAGTCATAAACTGCTTTCGCAACCCAAGCCGCTGATTTAAGATCCCGGCTCCATACCAGGAGCCGGCTTCATCTTCAGCTTGCGGTAATCTCCCGGCGTCACACCGGCCGTCCTTTTGAACACCCGCCCGAACGTAATGGCGTTTGCATACCCGATTTTCTCCGCAATTTCCTGTATGGAGAACTCGGTCTCCGCCAGCAGCTCCTCCGCCCGCTTCATCCGCAGCTGAACCAGGAAATCAACGAACTTCATATCGTATTCCATCTTAAACAGATAGCTTGCGTATTTGCCAGAAATCTGAAAACGGTCGCTAAGATGCTTCAGGGACAAATCCGGATCTTCAAAATGCTCTTCGATATAATGCTTCATCTCGCTGATCATGGCCCGGTAGCTTTTGGTTTCACTAAGCGCAACGTAAGTACGGTAAGTTTCCGTTAACTGATCGCTGATCCTGCTCTGCAGCTCCTCCAGGGTCGCTGCTCCCGCCAGCATATGGTCTTTGCTCTCCGAAAGCTGATTCCGCAGCTCGCCGGATAACACCCCAACCTCCCGGGATAGCAGCTGAAGCATGCTGTTGACCAGAGAACGGATAATATCATCCTTCAGCCGCTCTTCCTTGAACGAAACGAACATATCCTGCAGACGGGTTCTCCAGCCATCGTTATTTAAACGAAAGTCCTTGACCAGCTCCGAAATTTCCGTCAGATAAGGAAGCAGGTGACTTAAATCCTCCTTGGACAGCTCATCGCCAACCAGGACGCCATGATCCCCCATCACCAGTCTATGGCCGAGCGCCTCCGAGGCGGAGCGGTACGAGGCCCCGATCTCATGAAGCCCGGTGACCGTACTGCCCAGCCCGAAGCTCAAAGGCAGGCGAAGCTTTTCCTCAACCCAGCCGCGGCATTCCTCGGCAGCATGGATCAGGGCCGGACGAGTCTCGTCTGTTACCTCCGGCAGCGCGATCAGAATGCCGACGCGGCTGCCGGAGATCCATTCGAGCCAGCTGTTGAAGCCGGCATTGCGTGAAAGCTCCTGGAACACGTTCATCAAGGCAAACTTCAACACATTCTGGTCCCGAGCGGTATGAATATCCTGAAAGCCGCTGTAATCATTGATTTCACCGAGCATCATCACGTAGCCAACCGATTGTTCCGGCAGGGCCATCGGGGTCAGCTCGCTCATCCGCGATTGCAGCTCCTCCTCGTGCTTTTGCCCGCCGATCAGGTCCATAAACAGCTGACTGCGCTGAAGCTGGAGATTCTCGTCCTGCTTTTTGTCATAATCCATGGACCTGTTGATCAGGCTTTCAAGCGCGCTGTCGATCACGGATAATTCATCCTTGGCCGCCTGCGGCATGTTCAGCTGAATGGATTCTAAGCGGTTCATCATAGCTTTGATCGGCTGATAATTCCGCCTGCTAATATAAACGATGTAAATAACGGCAAGCACCACGGTCACGAACCCGATGACGACCCAGATATAGGATACGACCGACACCCAGGCATAGAGCTGGCCCGCACGGAGACCGCTTTCAAAAGTCCAACCCAGCTGTTCCGATTGCAGCGTTGTCAGCACCTTGCCTTCTTTGGCCCGGTTATCCTCTCCGGTCTGGGATGCTTCGAAGATCAGCTCCCCGCTAGAATCCAGAATGTTCAAAAAGGAAACGCTGTCATTTATCATTGGATTAATCATCTGCTCCAACCGGTACATGCTGACGTTTATCACCAGCAGCCCCTGGCTTCCGAAGGGTAGCGGCAAATTTTTGTACATGGAGATGACCTGCTTCGGTTCATTCTCCCCGAGACCCGTCATGGAGCGTACGGCCGACCAGCCCCGATAATCATGCTCCTTCACGGCGTGCTCGATAAATGAACGGTCCGGAAACGACGAGAGGGAGCTCTGCCCGCTGGTGGTCAGCACGGACTGATCCGAATGACGGTACCAATAGACCGATTCAATCATGTCGTTGTCCGTTTGCAGCACGCGAAGTCGTTTCACCAGCGAGTACATCAGATTTTGGTCGGATGACGGGGTACTGAACAGATAGCTTGAGTATAGGGAACTCGTCTCCACTTCGTTCAGCACGTTCATCTCAATAGCATGGATGGAGCGGTCGAGGTCTTCCATAATAAATCTCGTGGATATCCCGTTCGCCTTGGCCGCTTCTTCGCGTGAAGCCTCATTAAACATAATGAATGAAAGAAATACGATAATGGTAATGGTGATAAGGAAAATGGGAAAATAGGAAAGAAGCAGCTTGCGATACCAGTTTTGCTGCAAAGAGGTCATTCCTTTCTCTTCCAGGTTAAGCGTTTTACTTATGCTTGTCCTTTATTGTAGCACGGCTTTGTCCCCCACTGGAAGAGGGATGTCTTTAAAGGAAGGACTCCTGCAACGCAAAACCAAAAAGCCGCGAATCCCCGCGGCTCCTTGTACCCTATATGTTTTTGTTCCCCAGACTACACATTCCTGTGCAAGCTATCCTCCAGCCAAGGCTAGTGTTGTATGAAAATGCCGCTGAGACTACTCACTCGTTCCCTTCATGAACTCCGATATCATGACTTTCTGTCCCGTCTTGGCACTCTCCAAGGCAGCCAGCACCATCGCCATGCTGTAGACGTTGTCGCTGCAATCCGTCTCCGGCTTGAAGCCGGCTTCGAGGGCATGAAACATATGTTCCAGGCAGCCGTGATGTCCGGTCTTCTCCATGACGGGCAGCGTCCCTTCCGTCCGTTCATACTTCCGAATGAAATTTCCTGATTGATCCCCTTCCGCCACGAACTCCGCATAAATCTCATCTTGACCGTCCCAGATTGCCGTGCCTTTCTCTCCCGTTACGCGCCATGCCGCCTCCCAGGAGGTCTGTGCGCCTTCGGCACACCAGGAACCGCGGTAATTGAACACGGAGCCGTCCGACATTTCGAAGATGCATATCGCCATCGCGTTACCGGCATACCAGGACCCCGGAGGGTTAAACTCCTGACAGTACACGGATACCGGATCGGCTCCGCTGATCATTCGGGCCTGGTCGAAGGTGTGAATGGCCATGTCGAGCAGCAATGGGCTGTCCATCAGGTCCCGAAACCCGCCGAAATGGGCGCCCAGAAAAAAATCCGCCCCTATGAAACCGGGTTTTCCAATCGCGCCGCTATCAATCAAATCCCTGAACGCCCTAATTCGCGGATCAAATCGGCGGTTTTGCATGACAGCATGCGTTCTGCCCACAGACTCGGCCAGCTTCACGATATCCAGGCATTCCGTCATCGATTCCGCTAACGGTTTTTCGCTGAATACATGGCACCCGTGCTTAAGCGCTGCCGTGCTAATCCCATAGTGGCTGGCGGGAATGGTCACATCAAATACGATATTCGCTTCGCTTGAAGTAAGAGCCTCCGTAATATTTGTATAGGTGGGACAAGAAAGCCCATGCCGATCGGCAAATGCCTGTGCAAACTGTTCCTGGATATCCACGAGGCCCACGATTTCAACGTCCTCACGCCCTTTTGCATATTCCGCCCATGTATTCGCCATACTGCCGCATCCTGCTATCACAACTTTAAATGTCGTGGTCATGCTTGCTAACTCCCCCTGAATACGTCATATTGTTGTAAACCGCTTACAAATCTTTTTTCTAACCCGTTGTCATCATTCCGATATTGGCTTATTGTAAGTGAAGCAACTTCATTATAATGGCGGAACTCAACATTTTCTCTATACAACCTTGTGCATTACCACTCTAATCTTGCGGTTCGAGGTGAATTCGCTTGTCCAATCCAAGAGAGCTTCATGAGAATACGAGACTTGACTACAAAGCCTATCCCGTGCAGGTATTTCATAACTTCTGCTCCCATGCCAAAATGAAAGACTGTATCCTGTATCTCCACTGGCATGAGCACTTTGAGATCATTAGCATGCGCCAAGGACACGCGGTATTCCATATTGATACAACTCCGTATGACGTAAAGGCCGGGGAAGTCATTATCATCCCCGGCGGCAGCCTGCACGTGGGATATGCGCTTGAAGATGGCGACGTACGATTTGATTGTGTCGTGGTGAATGCATCCCTCTTCAACGATTTCCTTCATGATCCGATTCATGCGCGTTATGTCGCTCCCTATATGGAAGGCCGGCTCCGTTTCCCCGTCAAGCCTGCCGAGAGCCACCCAGCTGGCGCAGACTGCTATCCGCTGCTGGATGAAGTCATTGAAGAGCTTGTAACGCGTCGTCCAGCCTATGAGCTTGTAACCAAGTCCAAGCTGTACACCCTGTTCGTTCTGCTGGCGCGCACATTCATGCCCGCAACGTTCACGGAGAAGACGGCCGAGCCGTATTTTGCGAATCGGGACCGTTATAAAACACTCATTCAACACATCGAGAGCAACATCGGCGAGAAATTGTCGGTTGAGACCGCCGCAGCGGAGGTCGGTTTGAATCCGTTTCATTTTTGCAAAATGTTCAAGCGTTTAACAGGGCGCACATTCGTGGATTACGTCAATCTGACCCGAATGAATGAAGCGGAGAGGCTGCTTCGTGAACGAACTTTAACCATCACCGAGATTGCCGGCATCGTCGGCTGTAGCAACCCGAATTATTTTACCAAGCTGTACAAACAGTACAAGGGCATGACACCTTCCCAGGCTAGACTGTTATAGACCAGATTTCAGAATCAATCCTTAGCGAACTATATCCCGGCCCATGATCTCTACGAGAACGGTAGCTGTATCCATCAGCATTGTGAATATGCATAAAAAAAGACTCAACATCCAGCTGCTTTCGCTGAAGTTGAGTCTATATTCTTAATCGAATCAGCACCTCTAAGATTAATATGCCTTAGGCACCTCGACCTTTCTTGTGTTCCCATCTTCGTTCGTGAAATAGATATGAACTCCATGGTCCTGATCATCCAGGAAATACGAGACATATTTATTCTCATCCGCCTTCATGGGAACCAGGAGGGTCGCGATGCGATGGCTTGCCGCAGATTTCGTTTCAGCATGCAGATGCCACTGGTTATCCAGCCCATCGATTTCTTCGGGATCGACATCGGTGAACTGATTATGCTGATTCAGCGACAAGTCGCCGGATGAACTGTACACGAATCGCCCTTCCATTTCCGCTTTGCTGCCCAACACCCGAAACGTCTGCCCCGACAGCTTCATCCGGTTCAGGGTATGAAACAGCCACTCGATGCTAGCTGGCTTGGCGAGATCCACCGTATCCACAATGACAAAATATGATTCGTCAAAAAAATAGATCTCGCGCACATACCGCTCAAGATAAGGGACATTCTCCAGGTAGGCCTGCGTAGCGTTCATACGGGTATACCCGTACCCTGGTGACGCGTCAACTTGCTCGACCTTCCCGCTGGCCTCGATGCAGAGCACCTTATCTTTTCCCGCATACTGCCCATGGCCATCGATGAGAATATTGTTCGTGGAACGCGTCTGCCTCCGCCAATTCATATGCATCGTGCTTCCAAAAGCGATGTAATATCCACTCTCGATAGCGAGTGGTTCGCCATACGCGTGCAGCAGGAATCCGTTCTGGTCACCGTGACTGTGGCTCATGGAGCCGTAACGGCTGCTCTTTGCCAGCAGCATGATATGTTCATCCGGATCATCCATCCGGTGATGCATTGCCACCCAGTCAATATCCCGGAACCATTTGACGGATTGGATGGTCCCTTCCTTCGCTTCCGAAGCGTTATTGAAAGAAAACGGAATGGTAACAGAAGGTGAAACAGCCTCCACTTGAGGATAATCATGCCGGTACAGCATGTCGTCAAAGCGGAAATCCCACCAGCCGTAATTGTAAAACTTGGTGTCGGCGTCCGTATCCGTTTTGGCTACTTGTTCATAATACCACTGATATAATCCGTTGCCTGTAATGCCTGCATACTGGCGAATATTGAAAGCCGTCTTCAGACTGACGGGTTCGCCGAGATAGGACTGGTCTCCGAAGCTGGCCCGAATCGTATCCGGGCTGCTGCAGTAGAGCGGAAAATCGCCGGTGCGCCCAAAGAACGGCCGTTTATAGAAATCAATCGATACGTAGCTGCGAATGAGATTAAGCGCATCTATCACAAACGCCATGCCGGTTGTCCAATAGAGCGGCCCCTCGGCCCAGCCTCCATCTTCTCCGCCCCAAGGCGAATAGAGGCAGGCGTAGTATTCCAACGTGTAATCCAGCCATGTCTGTGCCTCGGCCTCTTCATGCAGCATGGCAATGCAGGCTGGGACAAGCACGGAGGACAACGAACGAACAGCATGGCTGTCATAAGGAACATGATGGATTTTCGAGCGCTCCATCACATGGAAGGCCACCTGCTCCGTACGCCGCAGAAGAACACCCCTGACGAGATCAATCTCCTCTGCGGTGAGGTAATCGTGGAGCCAGTCGTATCCCCACGCGAGTGCGCCAACGATCCGGAACGCCGCTTCATCGTTGTAATCCCTGGACGTTGTACCTTCCGTGTCCCACCGGGCCGCGTGAAGCAGCCACGACTTTGCTTTGGCTATCAAAGCATCATCCTGCATAATGACCCCTGCCACGCTTAAGTGCCGGATGGCATACAGCGTTTCTTGGCAATCCATGTACATTTTTCTCCACAGCTTTGCGACACGCTTATTGCCGGGATAACGTTCCGGTTCCGGAATTAACGGCTTATCCAGCCACGGAATGACCGATTTCTCGTAAAAAGCGCGCCAGCCGCAGTAATCATCATCCTGACGTAAATGTTCACGGAACGCCGCCACCCCCTTCTCATCCAGCCATAACCGCGGATGCCCGGTATGCGTCCGTTCATAGCGCTCCCCTCGGTTAGGCAGGGGAGTCTCAGGGAGGCCCTCCGGAACATGAAACATTCGGGATTGGCTCCATGAAGAACGGTTAAGGGCAGCGTCCATCGCATCCTCCCCTTGTTCCCCGGTCAGCAAGGCATAGCGCCAATAATAAGTACCTGCCTCCAGAACGTGATCCGGAGTGTATAAGTTATAGGGAATCGGCGCGATTGTCATTGTCGCTTCCGTTTCATACGAGGGTGAGGTCGAAATCTGCAGCATATAACGGTCGTTCTCCAGCTGTCCCGGCATCCAGGTGAAACGGGGAGGATTCTCAAGCAGCTTACTCTCTGCATCCGGTTGATATGGCACGGACAACAATCCGCTTTTCGGTTCAAACAAGGTTTTCATCGAGTACCCTCTCCTTCAACCCGTTGTTGGTCATCGTGAAGCATCTCGCGGTCCTGCCATCGGACAAGCTGAGCCAGTCCCCATTCTCCGACCGGTTCCATTCCAATGTCAGCGGCTCCGTACCGATACGGTAGACGGCAATGAAGCGGGCTTGCGAATCTGTCCGACGAAGCCGGATTCCCTCCATCCTTCGGCTGGGATCGTCCGCAATTCCAGGTGACTCCACCTGTGTGCATCCCATCCCCTCAAAGGCGATAAATGAAGTTACCGCCAGCGGCCCTGCTGCATTGGCAATGTGGAGATTGAATTGTAATCCATCCTGGGACAAGACGTGCGTGCAGCTTTCTTTTACATATGCGTATCCATCTTCGTTTCCTAGATCCGTTACAACATGGCCCTGATCAGCATTTGGAAGCCCGCTAAGCTCTCCTTGGCCAATATAATGAAACCACCAATCCACAGCTGCCGGCTCTTCCAATTCCACTTCGAACCAATCCAGAAGCCAGTCATCCGTCAATATCAGGTGCCGGTCCAGGACGCCCTGTTCATAAGCCTGATCGGACCGTACCCAGAGATAAGTAAAATCCGAACCGGATTCATACCGAATGCATTTCCCTTCGGTCGGATTCTGGGAGCGTCGTCCAACCGAGACGGTGTTGTGGCAGGCTGTATGGGGATACCATTCCTTCTTCAGGATCGAACCGTACGGTACGGTACCACGGTCTGGCGATAGTGGCTGGTTCCCGACATGAATCATCAGATTCAGTTTATCGAAGTGACCATGTGATCCACCATGAGGGCCAAAATCGACCAATGCCTGAAGCCCATTCGAATGATTCGACTTCAACAGGGCAAATCCGCTGTGAGGAAGAAAGACCGAAGAAGCGGAAAGATCGGGCAAGTCATTCTGGTTTCTGCCTTCATTGTCCCTTGCTTTCCTTGCTTCCTTTCCTTCAGTTTCATTACCTGCTTGGTTCGCATGTTCTGCATCGCCTGCTCCTTGCACTTCTCGTGTCACTCGGACTTCGATGACGTCCCCGACTTCCCATACTCCTTCCGATGTCTTCCGATGAGAATCCTTCACCTCAGAAGCAGCCATTCCGTATCTTCCATCCCAATGGCCCGTACCGTACAACAGAGCTTCCAGCATGCCGATCCGGCCGGCTTCTCCATTCAATTCACGATACACATTGTCTAACAATCGTCGATAGCTCTTATCCCCATAGACGGATAAACCGATTTCCACAATCTCGGCGATTTCTCGCGCATACGGAGCCCTTCGATAAGGACCGTCGTGAAGTGCAGGCAGGGAGCCGTTTTGGTCAGCCAATCGAACCAGTACCGCCAGCATTCCCTGCATGGATTGGCCTTGCTCTCCCCTCAGGGAAAAAAGCTCTTCACCAACCCGGGTTCCCATCTCCGCCGCAATCAGGTAAGCACGGAGTACGAATACGTGGTAATACACGCTGCCTTCAAATTCAAGCTGATCCGGCCTGATGGCAATGCTGAGATGATGCCGCAGGCCGCCTTCCTTCACGACCAGCTGCCGCAGCTTCTCCGCTTCGCCTTGCACCGCATAGATACTAAACAGCGCGGCAATCAGCCAGGCGGTATAGTTGTTCTCGGGATTTCCGCGATCCTGGGTCAACATATGATGATATTCCGTCATGCTGCTCTCAAGCATATGCAGGAAATGATCAATCTTCCGGCGTTCAGCCTCGTGAAACGACACTTGCGCATCCTCCAGAAGCAGATAGCCGCGAAGCAATGTCGTTGCCCAGACGGCTTCGGTCAAAGCCTGATGGAATGCGCGCCCTTTCAGCATCCAGGGCTGGGCATCCGGGTGGACAGGATAAAGAGGAAATTGCTCCGCGTAGCGGACGATCAGCTTTTTTCCAAGATCGGCGTAGACCTGCTCTCCCGTACCGGCATAAACGGCGGCAGATTGCAGAACGTATCTGGCCATAGCCTGATGCTTGAATACCAGCCAAGCCCCCCTGTACGGTTCCCCCTCCACTTCGCAGCCATAGGGACAACGATAGGAGCTGCAATCGGCTTCCAGCGGATCAAACATCAGTTCCGTATGATGTTCGGGACACACGTATTGGTGCCACCAGCCGCCGGGCTCGACAGGAACATCCAGCTTCCGGTCGATGACCTGATCAAGCTCGGCCTTCAGGATATCGACTGTACGTTCGCTCCACGGATAGAATATCAACTTCGATTTGACCTTCATCCAATCCCTCATCGCATGAACATGCCGCCGTTAATTTCGATCGTCTCCCCCGTTAGATACGAGGACAGCTCCGAAACGAGGAACAGAACGGAGCCGGCGACATCGTCCGGGGTGCCCTCCCGCCCCAGCGGAATGCCCTTGATCGTTGCTTTTCGCGCGTCATCCGGGGTAAAGGTGGCGTGAAACGCCGTCTGTCCGATAAAGCCCGGCGATACGGCATTCACGTTAATTCCGCTTGAAGCGAGCTCCTTCGCTAGTCCCTTGGTATAGCTCAGGACGGCCGCTTTGCTGGCAGCATAAATGCTTGCGCCGGGTCCGCCGCCGTTATGTGCCGCAACCGAGGTCATATTGACAATGCGACCTTGACCGGCGGCTTTCATGCCCGGGATGACGGCTTTGCTCATGAATACCGTGCTTTTCATATTCACATCCATGACCTTGTTGTAGAGTTCCTCGGTCATTTCCGCATTCGCCAGACGCTCAACCAAATGCCCCGCATTATTAACCAGAATCGTAACCGGTCCGCCAAATGCCTTCTCCACATCAGCTACAAGTGCCTCTGCCTGCTCCACCTGCGTAACGTCTGCACGAAATGCATACGCCTCGCCGCCAAAACTTCGAATCTCCGCCACGGCTTCTTCGGCGGCTTCCTTGCTGTTCAGGTAGTTCAGCGCGACCTTGGCTCCGCTTCTTGCCAGCCTTAATGCTACCGCACGACCGATCCCTCCACTCGAACCTGTGACTAAAGCGATGTTACCCGATAAGTTAATATGCATATTAATCCCTCCTGATTAGGTTTGCAGCTGTTTCAGTCTGCTCTCTTGGTCACGCACTCTTTCCATTCGCGGCATCGTCATGATGATTTTTGTGCCTTGATCCGGCGAACTATAAACTGTTATTCCGTACTCTTCGCCATAAACCATCTGAATTCGCCGATGGACATTGACGATGCCGATTCCGCCCTTGCGCCGGACATGCATTCCGTCGTCATCGTCGACCAGGCGGTTTTCCTCGAGCCTCTTGCGCAGTTTAAGAAGCTTATGGTCCGCTATGCCTGCGCCGTTGTCCTCTACAATAACCAGCAAATTGTCCTGTTCTATTCTCGTGTCAATCCGAATGTAATGCCAAACTTCGATCCCTTCCGGAAAAGCATGCTGAAAAATATTCTCGACAATCGGCTGCAAGGAGAGCCTGACCATCTTCTCCAACAGGAGCTCGGGCGGCGTCGCCACCTCGATCTCGAAATCGCGCCCGATGCGATGCTTCAAAATCATCATGTAATGCCGTACATGATTGAGCTCGTTGGCAATGGTGATCTCCTCCAGGTTCGTCTGGATGGAGTATCGAAGCATGAAAGCCATCGCCTCCACCATGTCCGAGATCTCGTCGGAATCCTGAACGATCGCATAACAATTGATTGTTTCCAGGGTGTTGTACAGAAAATGCGGATTGATCTGTAATTGGAGCGCCTGGAACTCTGCCCGCTGGCGCTCCAGTTGGATGTCCTGCAGCTCCAGCTGCGTTTTCTGATTGTGGAGCTCCGTGTCATAAACCTGCTCGATCATATCGGACAAACGGCTGACCATGAGATTGTAGCTATGGATCAATCCCCCGATCTCGTCCTCCCGCGGTTTCACGTCGGTGATATGCGTCCAGTTCCCCTTCTCCGTCTGCCTCATCCCGTTCTTCAGATTGCGGATCGGATTGACAATTGATTTCCCGAATCTGTAAGCCAGAATGAGCGCAATGATCAGTGTAACGAAGCCTACGATAATCGTAGTGGACCGAATACCCGAAATCGGTGCCCGGAGTTCATCCAGCGGCATCATAATGACGAGGCTCCAGCCCGAATACTCGGACTGGCGCGAAATGATCATCGTTTTGTCGCCAAGCACCGGTTCTATGAATCGATGATCGCCTTTGGCGATAATCCGATCCGGCAGGTCGGTGGAAGTAATCGCGTCCATATCCACGTGCTCAGGGGCATAGACAACTTCGCCTTCGCGATCCAGGATGAAGAAGAAGCCCTGCTCCCCGAGATCGACGCCGTTCCATAAACTCGACAGCTGGTCTTCATTGAACTCAACCGCCAGCACGCCTTTCACTTCGTACGAATTCATTCCCCGGATTTTGCGCGCTACCGTGATGACGTTGTCCCGATCCTTCTCCAGCAAGCTGGTCTTCAATATGACGATCTCCCCGTTCTCCGGCGTCTTCTCCGTAAGTTCGCGAAGGCGGCCTGACGGATCAATCGACATAGCAGAGAAGCTCTGATTCTGATCAAAAATCGCTCTGCCATGAAACCCGAGTATATACATCATGTGAGTCTGCGTCGGATATTGTATTAAGATCTTCTGAAAGACATCCTTGCGGATAAGATTGGTAAATCGGTAATGTTCATAGCTGTCGCTTGGGTCCATATCCATAAAGCGTTTGACCGAATCCTGCAGCAAAATCGTATTGCTGATCCGCTCGAATATCTGCAGCTGGTTATCCGTTTGCCTTGCCGCGTTTGTGATAACAGTGGTCATATACTTCTCAACCTGTTCATCGATCGCTTCGGATGATTTGATATAGAAGAATACGCCAACCGTAGAAAGCGAGAACAATATAACGATAAAGAAGTACAAGAAGATTTGACGAGACAGGCTCTTGCGCATCATTCGATCCCCAGCAGCTCCCGGTATTCGGAAGGGGTGTAACCGGTGACCTTCTTGAAGGTCTTCGTAAAATGGGGATGATCCGCGTACCCTACTTCAAACGAAATGTCCGTAATTTTATAATGAGGAATGGCGAGGAGCTTCTTCGCTTTCTCCATTCTTTTCTTGATCCGGTAATGGACAAAGGTCTCATCCGTCATCTGTTTAAACAACTGACTGAAATAGGACGGGTTGAGCCCAAGCATATCGGCAACCTCATCGAGTGAGAGATCACGGGACAAGTTGCGCTCGATATATGCCTTCGCTTCTTCTACAGGCTCTTTGGCATTTCCTTTCCGCTTGTCGCGTATGAACTTCACCGTCTGATTCACGGCCATGCGAAATCTCTCGAAATAGTGATGGTTCCCTCCGGGCGCAGACCCCGTGATGCCTGTCATACGTTCAAACGAATACACATCCCGGCCGTTTAACTGCTTGATCAGTTTCGCATACAGTTCATCCAGCAGTTCCTGAAGCTGAATCGATTCAAGCCTGCGTTCGTTGCAGTAATCCTCGATTTCTTGCAGCTTGTGCTGGATATCGTTCATTTGTAAAAGCCATACGGCCTGTTCCAGCTGCTCCAGCCAGTCCTCCAGCTTGGAGAGTGGAAAATAAATCCGCTGCTTCTCTTGCATAGACTTTCGATCCGCCATCAATTTATTCATGGTGTTATGTACCACCGATTTGGTCACAGGCTTGAGCAGATACTCCTTAACTCCATACGACATGCATTTCTGGGCGTATTCGAAATCACCGTAACCGGAGATGACAACAACCGTGATATCGCCGTATGTTTCATAGAGCTGCTTGCTGAGCTCCAGGCCGTCCATCTTGGGCATTTTGATATCCGTAAAAATGAAGTCCGGTCGTGCCGTCTGAATGGCTTCCAATGCTTCCATGCCGTTGCCGGCCGTTGCCGCTTGAATCATGGCTGGGTCCGTCTGCGTGATCAGTTTCGCCAAGCCCATCCTTATCATAGGTTCATCATCAACGACCAGAATGCGGTACATTACCCATTCCCCTTTCAAGACAGCGAGAGTAGTTTAGCTTTAGCAAGATACTCCTCTGCTTAGGCAAGCAGAGGAGTCATTCTTCAACACTATACTAAAACATGCTCCACTTATTCGAAAGCGTTTTCTTTCCCGTTATATCGTTTCGTAGCCTCCTCAATAATCTCGCTGCCCCCTTTGGACAGATACTCCTCGAGCACCTTGCTGTAGTTATCGATAGGCTCTCTGCCGTATACCATGCGGAGCACATGCTCCAGAATCAGCGGCGGCAGCTCATCCGACTTCGGATTCAGCTCCGGATATTTCACCATCGCCTCCAGTCGCGGATCGAATTCAATGCCGCGGCGACCCTCGTTCGAAAGCATGTTATCAAAAGCATCTATCAGCTCTTTGCCGGAATCGGACAACTCGGATACGCGTTTGTTATAGGTTGTATCCTGCACCAGCCACAGCCAGTAGTTCAGATAACGCATCTTATCCGCACCTGCCGCGTCCGTCGGAACCTCGAATACCGGCTTGCCTTCGGTTACCTGGTAATCCTCGCCTTCAATGCCGAAGCTGAAGAACAATTCCGCATCTTCGCTGACCATCCAATTGAAGAACTTCACGATATCCTCGGCTTTATCCTTCGCCTTCGCATTGATGAAGAAGGAGCGCGTGACCGGATTGTAATGAGCATATCCCCCTTTGCCGTCAGGCCCTACCGGCGAAGGAATCAAAGCTACTGTCGCGTCCGGGACATTCTCCTTCAGCTGGGTGCCCCAAATCGGAAGCTCATTCGCGTTCATGGACCACATGCCGGCTTTGCCGCTCGTGACGATGGATTTGAAGTCCGCGCTTTCAATCGTCGCGAATTCCTTGCTGATCAATCCTTCCTCGTGCATCGTCTTATAGATCTGAATAGCTTGCTTCATATTTTCTTCATCGAAGAAGGTTGGCTTTACTTTGCCGTCCGGGAACACCTTGAATTGGTTCAGGTAACCCAGCACGTCATAGGCACCGAAGAAGGTATCCGCGTATTTGAAATTCTGGCGTCCGGCATAAGGCTGCTCCACCCCGGCTTCTTTGAAAGCGCGCAGCACATCCATCGTCTCTTCCACCGTTGTCGGGATCTTCTTGCCTACTTTCTCCAGCAGGTCGGTCCGAATCCATGTGGCGCGTCTGGACGGATTGGACAAGATCTCGGGAATCCCGTAGATATTACCCGTCTTGGAATCCGTCATCCGCTTCCAGGCTTCCTCGGGTATAAACTTGAGCAGGTCCTGCCCATGCTCCTGCAGGAGGTCGTTCAGCGGGAGAAAGACTCCGTTCTCCACGGCACCCGCCAGCTCGGGACCGCTGATTCCGCCAGTGCCCTGCACCACATCCGGAATGTCATTTGTCGCAAACATTTGCACCATTTTATCCTGATATTCGTTATGCGGAATCAGGCGGATATCCAGGTCCGTGTTCGTCATTTTCTCTAGCTCCAGCACGTACTTATCCTTGTTGATATCCGGATTCTTCTCGACGTAGGATACGTTAAGCGTCCGCATCGAAATAGAGAATTTCGTTGGCCCTGCTTCACTTCCGCCTTGCCCGTTGCTGTCACCTCCGCCGGCATTGGCTCCCCCGCCTCCGCCATTATTGCCCGAACAGCCAACGAGCATGGCCAGTACGAGACCTGACGTAAGCATACGTGTCCAACTTTTTCTCATGAATACCCCTCTTTTCAAGCTAATATAGTCGCTCATAATAGCGCTTTCAAACTTAATATCAGTATAGAGAGCCGTCTGGGCGGGAACAAGGAATGTCTTTGGCTCGGTTTGTCGTTTTTTTAGGATTACTCTTTGATCGATCCAATCATCATCCCATGAATGAAGAAGCGCTGCAGAAACGGATACAAGAGAATGATGGGCACTGTGGCTACCAGAATAACCGCCATTTGTATGCCTTGTACGGACTGGGAACTTGCCTCGAATGCAAGGTTCCCCGTATCGGTCAGGCCCTCGTTCACCAGAAGCTCCCTTAATTTTACCTGCAGCGGATACTTGGCGCGATCATTGATATAGTAGAGGGCGTCCATGTATTTGTTCCAATTGGTTACGGAGTAGAATATCCCTACTGTCGCCAGCGCCGGTTTGGATAACGGAAGCACGATGCTCCATAGCGTACGGACCTCGCTGCACCCGTCAATTCGGGACGAATCGATCAATTCGCTCGGAATTTGGGTGAAGAAGGTTCGAAGCACAAACAGATTGAATGCGCTGATCGCCGATGGCAGCATCAAAGACCATAGCGTGTTGACGAGATTCAGCTCGCGCATCAGAATGAATTGCGGGATCAGCGGTGCCGTGAAAATCATGGTCATCAGGATGATAATCATGATCGTTTTTCTGCCCACGTATTCGGGCCTGGAGAGCGGATACGCCAGCGAAGCGGTTGCTGCCAGATTGATGAAGGTTCCGAATAGCGTAATGTAGACGCTGATCCCGAATGCCCTCCAGATGGAGATATCGTTGAACACATGCTGGTAGTAGGCAAAGGTAAACTCCACCGGCCAGAACATCACTTCTCCGCGATCGATAGCGCCCGGGCTGCTGAATGACTGGGCAATGACATTAAGAAAAGGGAGCAGCATGGTGAGTGCAAGAAAGGTAAGGATGATATAGTTCACGACAAGAAACAGTTTTCTGCCTAAACTGTCATATTTCACGTTGGTTGTCACTCCCCTCTAATACAGCGACTCGCCGGTCGCTTTCTTGCTGATGGTGTTTGCAATGGAAATCAGGAACAAGCCGACAACCGATTTGAACACCCCGATGGCGGTTGCATAACTGTACTGAAGCTGCTGCAAGCCGGCTTTGTATATGTACGTGTCCAAGATTTCGCTTGACTGAATGTTGAGCGGATTCTGAAACACGAATACGCGTTCAAACCCATAATCCATGAAGTCCCCGATTTTGAGCAGGAACAGGATCGTTATCACGGGAAGCAGCGCCGGCAGGGTAATGCTGAGCGTCTGGCGCCATCTCCCCGCTCCATCGATTTCGGAGGCTTCGTAGAGGTCCGGATTAATGCCTGCGAGCGCCGCCAGATAAATGATGGTCCCCCATCCGACATCTCTCCATAGTCCTGAGCCCACCAACACCGTTCGAATGTAGGAATCTTCGCCAAGGAAATAAATCGGATCGATACCGAACCAGCCGAGCATTACGTTCACGATCCCAGACGATGGAGACAGGATCCCCACAAAGATACCGCTTACAATGACCCATGACAGAAAATGCGGCGCATAGAATATCGTCTGGACAATTTTCTTGTAAACGACCTGGCGCACCTCATTGAGTAATAAAGCCAAAACGATGGGGGCAGTAAAAGCAAACAGAATGTCATATGTACCCAGCAGAAGTGTATTCCGCAGAATTTTCAAAAAATCATAGTGCTGGAACATTCGCTGAAAGTGCTCAAGCCCCACCCAGGGACTTCCCGTCACGCCTGCAAACAGATTGTAGTTCTGAAATGCGATCACGGAGCCCATTAACGGAACATACTTGAATAATCCGAAGAACAGCAGTCCCGGCAGCGATATGAAATACAGCGCTCTGTATTTCCACATGAAGCCGAGTATTCTTCTGCGATTATCGATCTTTCCCTCCAGCTTTGGGCTAACTGCTGCCGCTTTGCTTGGCTCGGCCATCTGTCTTCACCTCTTGTTTCTCAAATTGGCCGGTGCGTTGTCATCAATCGGAATTTCGTCAAACTGAATGCTGATAAATTCAGGCTCACGATCAATGATCCGTGACAGCTCCTTTGTAAAAACATCAACGATTTCGTTCTTCTGCTCATCCGTGCGTCCTTCATACAATTTAATCGTAATTTGCGGCATCGGCTTTCGCCTCCTTAGGAATGATGATGTGATGAATATCCTTATCCTATAAGTTTTCATGACCGGGCAGCAATGGAAGAAGATCGGTTCCTTTGTGTTTTTTTTAGGTGGATCGGCCGCTTGTGTTTTTTTAAGATCGACTTGTTATTTCAATAGTTCTTAAGCTGTATATGTAGAATTTTCCAGCCTTCTATGGAACAATGGATCAAAGCAGTTGCGACAATGAGCCACACGATGACATCAGTTTTGGGAGGTTAACGATGAACGGACAACAACAGGAAACGATATCGCCCTATTCGCTATTATGGGGGCAATTGGAAAGGAAACTGTCGCGAATGACCGGACAGCTTCAAGGCAAAGTTCCTCATGCAACAAAGAACGGAATCTATGATTCCACCCGGATCGACTGGTGGACCTCCGGTTTTTGGCCGGGAATGCTCTGGATCATGTATGAGATGACCAAGCAGCCGCAGTATAAGGAGTGGGCTTGGGAATGGGATGTTCAGCTTGAACAAGCGCTTATCGGGGACAGTAATTTCCATCACGATGTCGGCTTTCAATTTCTGCCGACTGCCGTCATCAAATATAAGCTGACCGGCGATGCGGATGCCAGGCGGAGAGGATTGTTGGCCGCTACCCTGCTGGCAGGGAGGTATAACCCGGTCGGGAAATTCATACGTGCTTGGAATCAGGTGAAACCCACTTCATGGAACCATGGGAATGAAGGCTGGTCCATTATCGACTCCACCATGAACCTCTCCCTCCTATTCTGGGCTTCCGAGGAGAGTGGTGACCCGAGATTCGCTCATATCGCCAGAGCCCAAGCGAATACGGTTGCCGAGTTTTTCATAAGACCGGACGGCTCCGTTCGGCACATCTGCCGATTTGATCCGTTAACGGGAGAATTTATCGAAGCGCTGGGAGGACAAGGCTATGGTCCGGAATCTGCTTGGAGCCGGGGAGCGGCCTGGGCATTGCATGGCATGGCTAACACCTATCGCTATACCCGCGATATTCAGTACCTTGAAGCCGCCAAGCGGGTGGCCCATTTCTTCATAGCTTCTCTTGAGAAGGATTCCATACCCCGCTGGGATTTCCGTGCGGAGAGCAAGGAGATGGAACCATCCGCTCATGAAGAGACGGAAGCATCCCCGAAGACTACCGAGCCCCGGGATACGTCAGCAGCATCCTGCGCCGCTTCCGGTCTACTTGAACTCGCGGACCTGGTGCCTATAACCGAAAGAACTCTGTATCGTGAAAGTGCCTTGCGTATCATCAACTCCTTAACGGCCCATTACGCCGAATGGGATGACCCCGCTTATGAAGGCATACTGAAGGAAGCCACGGGACATCTGCCTGCCGGACAAAATATAAACGTTTCGCTGATCTATGGAGATTACTATTATGTTGAGACCGCTGCCAAGTTAATGGGATGGAAAAACCGGATCTTCTGATCCGGTTTTTTGGTCGTGTTTATTTATTCTTTTTCGGAATCCGAATATAAAAGCAGCTGCCGCCTGTAAACTCATCTCCGCTTTCGGCCCACACTTGACCGCCATGAGCGGAAACCAGCTGCTTGACGATGGCCAGCCCCATTCCACTTCCGCCGCTTAAACGATTCCTCGACTTATCGCCCCGGTATAGCCTTTCGAATATAAACGGCAGATCGTAGGAAGAGATCCCCTGACCTGAATCCTGTATTCGAATCAGGGCATGTGCCCCTTCGTCCACGAGCTCGGCTTGCACCGTTCCGCCAGCTGGCGTGTAGTGTAAGGCATTACTTAACATATTGATTAGCACCTGAAGCATTCGGTCGGCATCCACCTCGGCTAGGATCGGCGAACCGCTGACATATTGCAGGTCTACCTTTTTTTCATGATACATTGCTGCCGCCAAGGTGATCGCCCTCTCCATGATGTGACCAAGCTCCTGCTTGGATCGGGATAGTTGAAATTCCGGCGATTCCATATCGTGCAAATCCTCGAGCTCCGTGACGAGCTGAATCAATCGATCAATCTCTTCCAAGCACGTTTGAAACCGTTCTGCCGTCGGCTCCCATATGCCATCCTCTAGTGCACGGGTGTGACTCTTTAATGTGGTTAACGGCGTTCGCAGTTCATGTGCGATATCTTGGGTCATATTCCTGCGCAGCAGCTCCTGCTTCTGTAACTGCACAGCCAGCTCGTTCAGCGAAGAACCGAGTCCCGCAATTTCATCGTACCCTTTGGTTGTCACACGGATGTCCCAATTCCCACGCGTCATCATTTCAGCCGCTCGTTTCATCTGGACGAGGGGAGCCGATATTCTCTTTGCAACATATATGCCTATTACGGAAGCAATCGCAATTGATAGAAGACATGTCAATATGATGGATTGCATCTGCGCCTGCTCCAAATGATAATTCAGCTCAGCCATTCCATCATGCACGGATGATTGCTGCTGGAACATGGCGATATGATAATGGTTGGTCACAATATTGATTACGGTAAACATGATCAATATCCCTGCCGTGATACTGATGATGATAGCGGCAAGCCTCAGGTCCAGCCGATGCTTCAAGTCCTATCACCTCCAAAGCGGTATCCGAATCCATAAACGGTGATGATATATTGGGGCTGCCTAGGGTCGGATTCAATCTTTTGCCTCAGATTCTTGATATGCTGATCAATAATTCGGATGTCGCCGATAAAGTCATAACCTAACACGCGATCAACCAGTTCTTCGCGCGAGAAGTTGCGCTGGGGATACTTGGCCAACAGAAGCAGCAATTTGTATTCGCTTGGCGTCAAGTTTACAACCTGTCCATGGCAGGTAACTTCATGTTTCATCGAATGAATGGCCAGCGCGCCTTGGTGATACACAATTACATCCGCCAGGAGCTTGCTGTCATCTCCTCGTCTCAGGACGGCCTTGACTCTTGCTACAACTTCCCGAGGGTCGAACGGCTTCACGATATAATCATCGGCTCCGATGGCAAACCCGCCAATCCGGCTGTTCTGAGCCACCTTAGCCGTTAGCATGATAATGGGTACCGGGCTAAACGTTCGAATCTCCTGGCATATCCGCTCGCCATCCATATCCGGGAGCATGAGGTCCAATATAACAAGATCCACGGATTGCTTTCGCAGGAAATCGAACGCTTCAGCGCCGTTGGCCGCTTCCAGCGTCAGATAATGTTCTTTGTTCAGATAGGATACGAGAACTTCTCGAATATTCGGTTCATCATCCACGATTAATATGGTCTTCATTCCGGTTTCTCCTTATAGTATCCTTCATCCGTACAAGTCAACTTTAACATAAGACCCTATTGTAACTGAAACTTGTGAAGATTCGATGAGGATGAACAAAGAAACCCATAACATTCATAGATGCTGCTGTCATTACGTTGAAATTCGTGTCATAACATGGCCGCTGTGATTTGGGACTTCAGATAAGAGACGCTTTGCGGCACCTGACGTTCATGCAGGCCATGAAGAATCAGCGGACCCTTGAAATGATAAGAGTGCAGCAATTTCATGTAAGCTTTATAATCCAGTTCACCGGTTCCTGCAGCCGTATAATGGAGTCCGTCTACGGTCGAATAATCCTTGGCATGCGCAATAATGACATGTGCGCTGAGCAGTGACAATGCTTGATCGATAACTTCTGCCAGGGGCCTCCTCTCAGTCGGACTGAACAAATTCGCTGCATCCAGAACGATCTTTAACCGGGAAGAATCCATCGTATCGAGCAGCCGTCTGGCTTTGACGGCATCGCTGATTACATTGGCAGGCTCAGGTTCAATAGCCAGTTCCAGCTCGAACTCCTCTGCGATATTCACTAATTCATGCATGGTCGTAAGCAGGTCATCCCACGCTTCCGGTGATTTGTTGTCCGGATGTGCCCTCCACATATTGTCCTTATCCCTTGTGCCGGTACACAGGGTAATGACCGACGTTCCCATCGAATGGCACATAGCTGCCAAGTGGCGAAATCGGCGGATGTCACCCCGCAATCTCTGCCGGTCCGGGTGAATCACATTGAAGGTTCCGGATACGGCGGCTATATGTAGATGCCGTTTCTCGCATTCTTCTCTTATATACACCGCTGTTTCAAGATCGATCTCGTGCGGCAGTGATGGGAGACCCGCGCAGGAAAGATTCAATTGGATCACACTCAGTCCGGTTGCTTTCACTGCGTCCAAATTCCCCTCCAATGTCGGCCTTTCAAACGTCTTGGAGAAAATGCCCAGCCTCATGCGTCATACACCTCCCGTTACGTCAGCCAGCCTCACCGTATCCCCGCTTTCCACCGATCGCGCAACCGCCGCCATGGCACGCATAGCAGCCACTCCATCCTCCAGATTGGCCCCTCGCATGGGTGCCTGCTCCAGAATCGTATCCGCGAAGCCTTCAACCTGCAGCTTGAAGAAATGGGCATCTTCCCCGAGCGGACGATGATAACAACCATCCCGTGCCGAGAATACCTCGACGTCGCTGGACTTAAAAAGCCAAGGATTATAAGTCTTGCCAATCACGCTTCCGTGTTCGCCGTAGATCTGAAAGCCCTCATGCCAGTCCATCCGAACGGCAACCGTAAGATCCAGATGTCCTATAGCGCCCGAGGCATACTGCACCGTGACAAACCAATTGTACGCTCCGAACTTCTGGGTGTTCCACGCCGTAACGCTTTCCATCTCTCCGCCTAAAAAACGAGCCGTATCCACCAGATGACTGCCATGCGTCAGCATGTAATAACGCAGCTTATCCAGCTTCGGATTGCCCTCCGGCCTTAAAGCATTCGGACTAAGCTGCACCATGGGCTGCACGTTCTCGGTGACCGTATACCGGTAGGTTGAGTCGCAGTACCATGCTTTCAGCGCCAGCATCTCACCCATTTCTTGATCAATAAACTGCTTGGCATATGCGATGCCCGGGTCAAAGCGCTTCATATTTCCGATTTGGACAACACTTCCGGTAGCCCCGGCCTTCCGCTGCAATTCCTCACACTCTTCTACGTTGACGCCAAGAGGCTTCTCCACTAGGACATGCTTGCCTGCTGCAATGGCTTTAAGGGCAGCTTCCACGTGAAATTGATCCGCGATGCCAATGATGACAGCCTCCACATCGGGATCGGCGAGCATTTTATCATAATCGCTGTAGATCTTGGCTGGCTGGTGGATTTCAGCCATGCGGCTCAGCAAATCCTCCGCGACATCGCATATCGCGTATAGCCTGGCATTGCGCGCTCTCCGGCAAGCCTCGAAATGTCCGTACTGCGATATGGGGCCACAGCCCAGCACGCCGATATTTAATTCCATCTTATCCATCATCAAATCAGCACCTCCTGTAATGGATGATTATAAGAAAAACGTCTATCGACGTACTTTCTCAGAAGACAGACCGCGGTTAGAGGATGTTTTTCTTGCGATATCAGGTAGGCCCGTGCTTCGTAGTTTATACTTCCTGATATCTAAAGAAAAACGTCTATCGACGTACTTTCTCAGAAGACAGACCGCGGTTAGAGGATGTTTTTCTTGCGATATCAGGTAGGCCCGTGCTTCGTAGTTTATACTTTCTGATATCTTTACAAAAGCCGCAGGATATATTCCAGCGGCTCTTTTTGCTATTATTTTTTTGCCATGTATTTGCGAATATCAAATGCGACCGCTGCTACAATAATAAGCCCTTTAATAATCAATTGCCAGTATGGGCTGACACCGATAAAGGTTAATCCGTAATTGATGACGCCGAAGATCAGAACCCCGGCCATCACGCCCGGTACTGTGCCGATGCCTCCTGCAGTGGATACGCCTCCAACCACGCATGCAGCAATTGCATCCAGTTCATACATATTGCCGTAGTTATTCGTCGCGCCGCCGGTTCTCGCAGCCTCCAGTACGCCGGCGATGCCGTACAACGCACCGGAAATAGCGTAGATCGCTATGAGATTACGGGCTACATTGATCCCCGATACATGCGCCGCTTGCACGTTGCCGCCAATCGCATACATATTTTTGCCGAGACGGGTCTTGTTGAAAATGACCCAGCAGATAAGTGCAACGAAGACGGCGATAATGACGATGTAAGGGAGAGAATACCCACCCCCGAAGTCGATGTAGCCGCTGCCCCACACGGTAAAGTCCGGTCTTAAGCCGCCAATCGGCTGGGATTGGTTCGGCTCCATATCAAAATAGATGGAGTTGACGCCATATATGCCGACCATCGTACCGAGTGTCGCTATGAACGGCGGCACATGCAGTTTGGCTACGATGAAACCATTGATGAACCCAACGATAAGTCCCGCTGCAATACCGATAAGGATCGGCAATACAACCGCTACTTGAGGCAGGTCCGGGAAGAAGCGATTTGCGTATACATCCGTTTGCAGCATGGAAGCCGATACGACCGCCGTTAATCCGACAACGCGTCCTGCGGAGAGGTCAACCCCGCCGGTGATCAGAATGAACGCCGCGCCAAGCGCGATAATTAATCGGGTGGAGGATTGCTGCAAAATATCCCGGAGCGTGGAGAACGCCAGAAAGTTGGGATCTGCGACGGCAATCCCGATAACAAGCAATATTAATACTACGAATATAGCGCGCTGCGCCAAATAATCTTTAACCTTACCGATGGTTTGCGTATTCATCGACTTCCCCTCCCGAATCGGCTGACCGCTGCTGTGCGGCAAGCCGCATGATTTCCTCTTCGCTTGCTTCCTGCCCTGCCAGAATTCCCGTCAACCGCCCTTCACTCATCACCATGATTCGGTCGGACATTCCGAGCAGCTCGGGCATTTCGGAGGAAATCATAATAATGCTCTTTCCTTGCTTGGCTAGCTGCGTAATGATGGAATAAATCTCGAACTTCGCGCCGACATCGATGCCACGGGTCGGCTCATCCAGCAGAAGGATCTCAGGCTCGGTCAGAAGCCATCTTGCCAGCAGCACCTTCTGCTGGTTCCCGCCCGACAGATTCCGTATCTGGGTATGGACCGAGGGCGTTTTCGTTCTAAGCTGCTCCACGTTCATTCGCGCATCCTGGATTCCTCTGCGTTCATTTAACAGAAACGCCCAATTCTGATACCTGCGAAGATTGGCAATGACGGTATTCTCATAGACCGAGAGCACCGGGAATATGCCGGTAACTCTGCGCTCTTCCGTCAGCAGCGCCATATTATTTTTCTTGGCGTCCGATGGTGATTTGATCTTTACCGGCTTCCCGTTGATCGATATAGTTCCGGAAGCCACAGGACGTAGTCCGAATATTGCTTCAACCAATTCCGTCCGCTGTGCGCCGACAAGGCCGCCGATGCCCAGGATCTCTCCCCGTCTTAGCTCGAAGGATACATTCTGAAACGATTTTGGATTCGTGGAGCTTAATTGGCGAACCTGCATCCGGGTTTCGCCGGGAACGTTCACCCGTTCCGGATAGCGATCCGTCAAATCCCGTCCCACCATGCGGGTGATAATCAAATCGGTTGTCAGCTCGCCGGCCTGCCAAGTCCCCACATATTTACCATCGCGCATAATCGTCACGTCATCGGATATGCGCAGGATTTCTTCCATTTTGTGCGAAATGTAGACGATCGACACCCCTTGCGAACGGAGCCTATTCATGATGCTGAACAGATGCTCCACTTCATTTCCGG
Source organism: Paenibacillus sp. LC231 (assembly GCF_001860525.1). Taxonomy (NCBI): domain Bacteria; kingdom Bacillati; phylum Bacillota; class Bacilli; order Caryophanales; family Paenibacillaceae; genus Paenibacillus; species Paenibacillus sp. LC231. The sequence goes on from NZ_JFOM01000006.1 coordinate 175,622, forward strand.
TGAGCGATGAGGTCGGTTCATCCATTACAATCACCTTGGAGTGATGAGACACCGCTTTGACAATCTCAAGCGATTGGATCTTGGATACAGACAGCGCTCCTGTTCTTGCCCTGGGATCGATATCGATATCAAGCTCGCGGAACAGGCGGAGCGTATCTTCTGCCATCTGTTTCTCGTTCACGAATTTCAGAGGCCAGAAACCCGTCATCGGAAATCTTCCCAGCCATATATTCTCCATCACATTGCGGTGAGGCACGGGATGAAGCTCCTGATGAATCATGGATATTCCGTGATTCAATGCGTCCCTGGAGCTGTTGATGGTTACCTTGCTGCCGTTTAAATAAATGTCCCCTTCATCAGGCTTGTAGATGCCGAATAAACATTTCATCAGCGTTGATTTGCCTGCCCCGTTCTCGCCCATGAGCGCATGCACGGTTCCGGGTCTCACCTTGAACGTTACGTCGCTTAATGCCTGAACGCCTGGAAACGCCTTCGAAATATTCCGCATCTCCAGCACATACGATTCCGCCACCTTGAATACCTCCTTCGCAGGCCGGGTGAAAAAAGCCCAATATAAAGGGACAACGCTACGAATAGCTGCTGCCCCTTCCCATAACCCTGCTATTATTTCGCGTCGGCGATATTGTCCTTCGTTATTTTTTTGTAAGCGATCCATACATATTTGCCGTCGGTAATATCAAATCCGGTGTTGTCCTTGTTCGGCGTTTCTCCTTTGGATAGCGCTGCGGCAATCGCAACGGAAGCTTTACCCTGGCTCTTGGCGTCATTAAGTACAGTGCCGAGAAGCGTGCCGTCTTCCAGCGCCTGAATGGCCGGAGCTGTCGCATCTACACCCACGACCGGCATATACTTGTCGCCGCTGAAGTAACCCGCCGCTTTCAATGCTTCAATGGCACCGAGCGCCATATCGTCATTGTTGGCCAGAACCGCTTCAATCTTGTCGCCATGGGATGCAAGGAAGGCTTGCATCTTTTCCTGTCCCTTCACGCGGTCCCACATGGCGGTATCCACCGCTAGCGCTTCGACTTCGATCCCGGCATCTTGAATCGCCTGAACGGAGAATTTGGTCCTCAGCTCGGCATCCTGATGCCCCGGCTCACCCTGCAGCAATACATACTGCAGCTTGCCATCCCCGTTCTTGTCCGCCTTGGGATTGGCCTTCCAATAATCGACGATAAGCTGACCCGAAATCGTTCCGGATTCCTCCGCTTTTGCCCCTACGTAATACACCTTATCCCACTTGTTCATGTCTTCCGCGATCGGCTCCCGGTTCAAGAATACCACTGGCGTATTCGCAGTTTTTGCCTTATCGATAATGACGCCGGCGGCCGTCCGATCCACCGGGTTGATGATCATGGAGCTGTATTTCTTCGAAATGAACAGATCGATTTTCTCATTTTGGGTTGGCTGCGCATTTTGGCTATCCACGATATCCAGTTTGGCTACGCCATTCGCTGCATCGGACATCGCGTTCCGAACGCCTGTCATGAACGTGTCGTCGAACTTGTAAATTGCCACCCCGACTTGAGGTGTGCTGCCGCCTGCCGCCTCATCTTGCTTGCTTTCGCTGCCGGTTGAACTGCTCCCGCCGTTATTGCATGCCGCCGTGGTCAGCATCATGCCGGCTATAAGGATTAACAGCCATTTTTTCTTCACCTGGGTTGACCTCCCTGTTTCATTCGAATTTTCAGTGACGGATACGGCGTTCCTGCGCCATATCGCACTGTCTACCGCCATTATGCCGCAATGCTCCTGACATTCGAATTCAAAATCCTCATGCTTTCTAGCAAAATTCTCATCACTTTGCCTCTAAGTTTCGCGATTTCTTTACTTCACAAATGGAAACAGAACCTTCTGATTATCCATCCAGAACATGTTGTCCGCATCAATCACCTTGGTCTCAAGCACAATCGGCTTATCATATTTCGAACCATCCAATACCTTCACAGCCTGTTCTACTCCCAGATATCCCGTGCTGAATCCGTTCTGCACAATGAGTTTGTGAAGGATGCCATCCTGCAGAAGCTGAAGCTGCTCCAGGTCGCTTCCGAAGGTGACAATCTTGATCTTCCCCTGAACGTTCCGTCTTGCGACTTCTTTTGCCGCTCCCAAGGAGGCCTGAATATCGAGTGCCAGTATCCCGTCAACCGATTCCCGGTCCAGCAGCTGCTTGGCCGCCTGCCAGCATGCATCTTCACGTTTGCCGCATGCTGCCCCGTCCGCTATCTGAATCCCGCTAATTCCCGACAATACGCTTTTGGCTCCCTCTTCGAGGGCAATGAGGTCGGGATCCTCCCTGTCGGATCGAAGTATGGCGACAACTCCCCGATCGCCAAGTAAGTCGGCCAGTTGTCCACCCGCCTTGCGTCCGGCCGCCTCATTATGGATTGCGATGGCGGACAGGACACCTGTGGTCATTCGCTCATCATTCAAAGCAATGATGGGGACATCAGCTGCTGATGCCTGATCACCTAATTTCAACAGTACGGCTTCGGATGCCGGATCGATCAGAATCGCGGAGGAACCTTTCTCCAGCACCTCCAATGCAGCTTGCAGCTGCTCCGCTTCATCGTCACTAGGCTCCAGCGGGATATAATCAAGCACCATTCCGTATACCTTGGCAGCCGCCTCAGCGCCTAATCGGATGGCATCCCCCTGCTCTTCGGCGTGTATGGGAGCCACGAGTGCAATGTGCCGGAGTTTGGGCTCATTCTCATCTATGGTTGCGTCTGATGAACACGATGTTAAGAAGATCAAGGATAGAATGAGTACAACAAGACGGCCTTTCTGTACAATCGGTATCCATAACACACGCTGCATGCTAATCATGCTCCCGCTCCTCCCCTGGCTCGTGAATAATCGGTATCCGTATGCGAACGGTCGTGCCCTCTTCAAGCTCGCTCTCATATTCCAGACCGTAACGGTGCCCATAATATAATTGGATCCGGTCATGAACATTTCGAACGGCCACGCCGGAGCCTGCCGTATTGATAAATGGAGCCGGATGTTGTCGCAGCGCTTCAACCTCTAATATCCTTTCAAGCATCTCGGGAGACATTCCGACTCCATTGTCCCTAACCGTCATCTCCAATAGATCGCCTTGTATAGCAGCCGTTATGTGAATATGTCCTTGATCCACCATATATTCAATGCCATGTACGATGGCATTCTCGATTAAGGGCTGAAGCACAAGCTTTAGCGTGTAGCAGGACTGCGCTGTCTCATCCGCTTCGATCATAAAATCGAATTTCTGTTTATATCTCATCTGTTGGATGGTCAAATAATGCCTTGCATGCTCCAGCTCCTCACGGACGCTTATGGAGGTCTTCCCTTTGCTCAAGCTCAAACGAAACAGCTTCGACAAGGAAGTGATCATCGTTATGACTTCCTCCTTCTTGCTCATGCCCACCATGCGGACAACCGAATTCAAGGTGTTATATAAAAAATGCGGGTTGATCTGAGCCTGCAAGGCTTCCAGCTCGTATCTGCGTTTCGATTCCTGCTCTTTCACAATCTGTTTCATGAGCTGCCTGATCTTATCCAGCATCAGATTGAACCGGCTGGACAGCTGTACCACTTCCAGGGGCCCCTGCATCGGGAGCTCCACATTGAAATCGCCACGTTCCACCGCCTTCATCGTTCTGCCCATCCGGCGGATGGGGCGGGTCAGCATAGCCGAGAGAATCAGGGAAACTGCGATGGCAAGCACCAGAACCATCGCCACGACCTGAACCAGATAACGATTGACCTCTTCTCTTGTGGTCATGATTTCATCCAAATAGGAAACCCCAACGATTTTCCATCCTATATTAACGACTGATTTCACCGTATTCAGCCGCTTGACCCCATCCGATTCATCAATGTAGCTGTCAGAGGAAGTAAGTGCCCGCTCAACACTTTCATTTCGAAGCCCCATGTAAATTAATTGCTGCTGGGGATGATACACGATGTTTCCCGCTCCTTCATCGATGATGTACGCATATCCCCGCTTACCCAAGCTAATGCGGCTGCTTAGCTCATCGATTTTCTTGAAGTTTATATCTACCAGCAGAATGACATATGTTGGCTCCCCGTTATGAACAACCGTAATTCCTTTGCTCATCGTGACAACCCATTTAAATGTATGGTCGTACAAATTCTGCACATGCGGCAGTGAGAAGCTCAGATGGTTGGAGACTCTCATGGCCGAGTGAAACCAGCTTTGTTCCGTCACCCGCGCGCTGGCCTTAACCGGCATAGCCGGATGGTTCCTCAGCATATCGCCCTGTTCATTAAATAACGCGATGGAGACGATGTCATCCCGGCTTCGCATGATGATGTTCAGCTGTTGAGTAACCTGCTCATCGTCCCATTGCCCGTCCGCGAGCATGTTTTCCTCAATGGCCCGATACAGCTGTGCCATCCCGTCCACATAATCCTCAAGATTATAGCTTACTTGATCCACGATTTGCTGGGCATTCAGAAACACGCTTTGCTCCGCCGATCGGGAGAATTTATTGAACAACAGAACGGCTACCACGATCACGATCAGCAAAATAAATGCCGAGAAGGACCACATGATGATCGATTGAATGCTGTGTGCGCGAAATCGCCTAATCCATCGCTGAATGGTTGGTTTAATCGAGTTCCGCTTGGCATACGCGATTTTCACCAGATCTACCCCCTCGCTTGTGTCCGGTATTCCTTGGGCGAGATGCCGACCAACTTCTTGAAGCAGAAGCTGAAATAATTCGGATCCGCAAATCCGACACGCTCCGCGATTTCGAAAGCTCTAAGATCCGATGATCGAAGAAGCTCCTTAGCCGTTTCCATCCGAAGCTGCATCAAATACTGCACGTAGGTCATTTTGACTTCTCTTTTAAACACAGCGCTAAAATAGCCTGTACTAATATGAAGCTGCATGCACAGCTTCTGCAGAGATAATTCCGAATCAACGTAATGCTCCCGTGTATATTGGAGTGCCTTCTCCACAATGTCTTTGTACGCATGCTGCCTGGAGCTGGCAATATGCTTTCGTATGGTCAAACTAATGTCCTGCAGCCAGGCTTTAGCCTCCTGTAATCCGGAAAACTTAAAAATCTCCGCATGCAGCTGAAATCCTGAACCGAACAACGCCTCGATCTCAACCCCGGATTCTTTGGCCGATCGCAAGACGGCCGTTACAACCTCCAGAAGGTATACCTGAACGTCCTGAATGGTACATGAGGCGCCAATGAGTTCATCGAATATATGCGAAATGGCTTCGGTCAATTCCTCTTCGGTTCCGAGCTTTAGACTGCGGATCAGCGCTTGCTCCTTTAATTCATCCAGACGAACCCCCTCCGGTCTCGGACGCTCGACATCATCGATGAAAATGACTTTCTCGGCACCAAAAATCAACCGGTAGTCGAGCGCCAGCAGCGCACCCTGGTAGGAAAGCTTCAGGTCTGTTAGATTCCCCACCTGTGAGCCCACTCCAATCGTAACCGGCAGCTTCAAATAATGAAGAATGCTTTTTAATAAACGGTCAAGTGTCACCTGCAGCTCGCTAAACCAAGCTTCTTCCTCCCTCTCATCATTCGCAATCAGCAGCACAATGCTGTCCTGATATATGAATGCGCTTACAATAGATAAGGGATCCAGAAGCTCCTTAGCGATGTTCAGCATGGCATGCAGCATTAAATCCAAGTCTCCAGAATGGCGTAGGGAGGCTGATGAGGTTTGCTCCTTATCAACAGAAGCGGGATATAAGGCCATAACCGCAGCAAGGTAACAACCTCCGTTCAAAGATAATTCGTAATTTCGAATCTTCTCTTCAATAATCGAGCGGGGTAATTTCCGGGTGAGCAGCGACGCAAGAAACGATTCTCGAAGCAATGGCAGGCTCGTGCGGTAATGCTCCTTCAATTGGCGCACATCCTCGCGCTCTGCAACCTCCAAATCGATCTTGTCCTTGATCTTCCTCAATAGCTCCATAAAGCTTTCGGCTGAGAAAGGTTTAAGCATATACTCGTCCACGCTGAGCGTAATCGCTTGACGGGCATAATCAAATTCATCGTATCCGGTTAAGATCACAATTTTGCACAGCGGCTGAAACTCTCTGAGCCATGAGGCCAACTGGAGCCCATCCTGAAACGGCATACTGATATCGGTAATGACAACATCCGGCTCCAATCGCTCCGCAAGCTCCACAGCTTCTCTCCCGTTCTCCGCCGTTCCCTCGATCGTGAATCCGCAGGCTTTCCACTGGATTTCCTGCACGAGTCCCTCTCTTACGTCGGCTTCATCGTCCACTAACAGCACTTTGTACAAGGCAACCCCTCCTGTTCTAATCTGTCAAATTAGTTAAAAGAATCTAATGTGATCTTACCGCGGCCCATCCAAATTTGGAATGCATCATTTACACGCTGTTTTGAGGCAAAAAAAAGAACGAATGCATGGCTCTTGAACAACAGAGTGATTTCTGTTCGTTAAGTCATGATTCGTTCTGAACTCGATTGTATAAAATCCTTACGCCTGGGCCGGTATGGAGACGGGATTAGCAGGCGTGCCTAACCTTTTAATGCTCAGGTAGTAGGCAATGCCGAGCGGGATGACGGCTCCGAGCCAAGCCAGCGGGTTCGCCAGGCTTGCGCCGAGGAACCCGATCTGCGCGGTCAGGAAGATGGCAGCCAATACCCGCATAATCAGTTCCATGATGCCGGCTACGGTTGGGATAAAGCTCTGTCCCAGTCCCTGCAGCGTGAAGCGGTAGATGAACAACAGCGACAGAAGCAAATAGGTGCTTCCGTTCGATAAGAAATACAGCCTGCTAAGGGACAGCAATTCTTCCTGTCCTTGACCGACAAAGAGGCTGACGGCTGCAGGGCCCGCGAATATAACCAGCATCCCCACGGCGATGCTGAAAGATCCCGAGACCCATATACATTGTTTAACTCCAAGCTTAATTCGGTCTATGCGATTCGCACCGAAGTTCTGGGCCGCAAAAGTCGCCATCGTAATGCCAAAGGAACTCATGGGCTGCGTAGCGAGCATGTCAATCTTCTGAGCAGCAGTATATGCGGCTACGGCTGTTGCCCCAAGACCGTTAAGCGTAATCTGAAGAATGATGGCACCGATTGCAATGATGGAGGCTTGGAAGCCCATCGGGAAACCGACCCACATATGCCGGCGTATAAATGTCCAATCGATGGACCAATCGGCATTCTTGAACTGCAGAAGCGGAACCTTTTTATGAATGTATAACAAGCAGAGCAGGCAGGAGAATAGCTGCGATACCACCGTGGCAAGCCCTGCTCCGGCTACTCCCATCTTGAATACGAGAATAAATAACAGATCGAGTACGATATTCAGAATGCTTGCGACTACCAAGAATAGAAGCGGTGTCCGGCTGTCCCCAAGCGCTCTGAGCAAGTTCGCCAGCAAGTTGAACAGGACGGCTGCCCCAACACCCCAATTAATGACAATTAAGTACGAATAGGCATCATCCAGGATTTCTGCCGGCGTGTTCATCATGACGAGGACAGGCCTCGTGAATATGACACTCACAATGGTCAGAAAAACCGTGAATACAAGGCTAATCCATATACTCGTTCCCACGCTTTTGCGAACGCCCGCGATATCCTTGGCGCCAAAACGCTGCGCCGTTATGATGGATAAACCTGCCGTCAAGCCTTGGGCAAAGCCAATAACAAAAAACAAAATACTGCCCGTCGAGCCAACGGCCGCAAGTGCGTTCACACCAATGGTGCGCCCAACGATCAGGGTATCCGCCATATTATAAAATTGTTGAAAAATATTTCCGATTAAAAGCGGGATCGTAAACATGATGATCAGCTTGATCGGACTTCCTTGCGTCATGTCTCTCATGTAGATTCTCCTATGCCGTCACTAAACGTTCCTCTATATATTTATTAGATAATATAACGCTATAAAGCCTATAGAGCAGTGCCTTGAAAACATTATAATGGGTGAGGGTCGTTTGTATTCTTGTGTATCTTATCATGAAAGAACATAAATTTCTGCATATTTATCATCAAAACCACTAACAAAACTAAGTCACTAAGGTCAGAACGGTTCATACCGGATTTTGATCCGCGAAATCATTTCAATGAAAAAGATCAACCAGTTAATCGGTTGACCTTTTTTTCAGAAGATTATGGATGCACCACCCTAAGAATCGGTAATGATTAGGCTTCCTCAATAGCAAGCTCATCCAAAGCCTGCTTCGCACGCGAACGCGCTTCCTCTACTGTGCCGGCGGTTGACAACGCAACTGCGACCCGTCTTCCAACCTTGGTCACCGGTTTCCCAAAAATGCGCAGCTGCGTATTCGGAACAGCCAGTGCTTGCTCGGCACCGGTAATTGTGTAGTTCTCCAGCTCTCGCACAGCTTTCAGCGGACGACTGGCTCCCGGCGTTATTAATTCGATCTCCGGGATTGGAAAACCAAGAATGGCACGGACGTGAAGCGCGAATTCAGATAAATTTTGCGTCACCAGCGTAACCAAGCCGGTATCATGCGGTCGCGGAGACACCTCGCTAAAATACACTTTATCCGCAGCAAGGAACAATTCAACACCAAACAATCCATATCCGCCAAGCTCGTCGGTAATCGTCCTTGCAATATATTTAGCTTCCTCCATTTGCTCATCGGACATGTTGTGCGGCTGCCAGGATTCGATATAGTCCCCGCTCTCCTGAATATGACCGATTGGCGCACAGAAGTTTGTTCCATTGACGGAGCGAACGGTCAAAAGCGTGATCTCTGACTGGAACGTAATGAATTCCTCAATGATCACTCTGCCGTTCTGCACGCGGCCGCCTTCCATCGCGATGTTCCAGCAGGACTCGATATCCCCTTCGCAGCGGCATACACTCTGGCCTTTGCCTGAGGAACTCATCAGCGGTTTAATCACGCACGGAAAGCCCATATCCAGGACAGCCTGTTTAAATTCCTCATAAGTATCGGCAAATCGATAGCCTGCAGTAGGCAGTCCCAACTCCTCGGAAGCCAACCGGCGAATCCCTTCACGATCCATCGTAAGCTTCGCAGCTCTGGCAGTAGGAATAACCCGGTACCCCTCTTCCTCCAGTCTAACCAGCTCCGAAGTAGCGAGCGCCTCGATTTCGGGTACGATCAGGTCCGGCTTCTCCAGCTCGATGATTGCGCGTAATTTCTCCCCATCCAGCATATCGAGGACATGGCTGTGATCGGCAACATGCATGGCAGGAGCGTCAGCATAACGATCGACCGCTACGGTTTCAACACCCAGTCTCTGGGCCTCAATCACGACTTCTTTTCCGAGTTCTCCCGAACCTAGCAGCAGTATTTTCTTCGTTATTAACATCGTTGTTTGATCCCCTTTTCGTAGTTTCAGAGACTTATAAAAAAGCAGAAAATAATAAAGAGGTAAGGGAAATAAGCTTCCCTTACCTCTGCCCAGGCGTACGGCCGTCGTCATCTATGTGCTCCCTCATGGTCCCCCATGCTACGCCAGTTACACATAAACCTATACATTGTTATTTAAATCATACTTAATCTTCCCGTTAATTGCAATATCACCGTAAGGCGACATTAGGATTTAGACTTCAGCATGTCGATGGCATCCTTCAGCGATTGCGAAAGCCACTTCTTGGGATGGATTTATCGCCAAAACGAGAAATTTCGTTAAAGATCTATCGCTTTAAAGGATTGATGAATGATAGGGTCCAACATATAATATGGATAAATTCATTCCTGTCAGATATTTGAAAGGAGACTTGCTGTGCTGCCCTATTCCAACCCCAATCATGATTTTGCCTTTGAACAAGCCGTAATCGGAATGGCATTGATATCGCTTGATGGTTCGATTCTTAAGGTCAATTCGGCACTAAGTGATCTATTGGGATATTCACAGCAGGAGTTAACTGCCGGGGCGTCACAAGAAGATTGCAGCATCCGCGCCTTATTGAATCAAGTGGTTTGGAACACAAGAGCCACTCAAGATCAACAGCAATCCATAACCCAGTTTGAATATGTTTACCGCCATCCATCCGATCGTGAAGTATACCTCAGTTTACGTATCAGCGTTAAGGAGGAGCTGGCGCAGAGTTTCCGTGGCTGCTTGGTACAGTTTGAAGATCGAACCTTGCTGAGACAACTTATGAGACAGCTGGAGCTGAAGGAACAGAAGCTAAACGAGAAGGAAAATTCGTTTCTGCAGCTGTTGGAAGGACTTCCCTTATCCGTACTCATAACAAAAAAAGGCATTGTCCACTATGTTAATCCTGCCGCGCTCAGACTTGTTAATGCTGCGCATCCCCGCGACGTCCTCGGGATTTCAACCGACGTGGTAGTCGACGCATCGTACCATAACGCATTAATGAAACGCAGGGCAAAATATACGGAGAGCGGAGAGATCGGCAGCGTCGATTATTTGATACGCTGTTTGGACGGACAAGAGAAAATGGTCACCGGGTTCACGTTAATCATTAATTATGAAGGTGAGAAAGCGGCGGTCGGGATCTTCAAAGACATCACAGAGCAGCAGTTGGAAGAAGATCGCGTGATGCAATCCGAGAAGCTGACCACCGCCGGCCAGTTGGCCGCCGGCATTGCCCATGAAATTCGGAATCCTTTAACTTCGATTAACGGATTCGTAAAATTGCTGCGATCTGCGGAACGCAGCAACGAGCTCTATTTTGAAATCATTGAATCGGAGCTCAAACGCATCGAGCTCATTGTCAATGAACTCCTGGTGCTCTCGAAACCGCAGAGTGTCCATGTCAGCGGACCCATCGACGTGTTTGCCATTATGGAACAGATCATTACGCTTATGAAGGTTCAAGCAGCCCTCAAAAATATCGAGATCATCCCTCATTATCCGATGGCACCGGTCTTCGTCCAGGGTGAAGTAAACCAGCTCAAGCAAGTGTTCATCAATCTGCTGAAAAATGCCATGGAAGCGATGAATCAAGGCGGTACCATTACCCTGGACATTTTGCACAACGCTCAAGAGGTTCAAATCATCGTGCAGGACGAAGGGATTGGCATGACGCAGGAGCAAATCCAAACCCTGGGACAGCCCTTTGTTACGACCAAAGACACCGGGACGGGACTGGGACTGATGATTACCAAGAACATTATTCATAATCATGGCGGTACGATGAACGTAGAGAGCATACCCGATTATGGGACAACCTTTACGATCCATTTACCGGCCTTATAACGCATACATATTATCGGAATGGTGAAGCCAGTTGATAACCGATGTAATAAAAGACTTCTCTGATTAAAAAAGGAACTTTGCTTCTCAGGCTCTGATACGCACTCCGGGCTGTGGGTGAAGGATTGGCTTTCAATCCCATGTCGTCAGCCATCATCATCGCCCGCTTCATATGCAGCGGGTCACTTACAATGAGGTAAGAGGACAGCCCTGCTGAATCTCCTACCTTATTGGCAAAGTGCAGATTCTGCTCCGTGATCGTCGAAGCCGACTCGACAAGGATGTCACTCTCTGGAACACCGTGCTCGATGGCATACTGCCTGGCAACTTCCGATTCGGCAAGTTCATCCTCCGAACTGCGTCCGCCTGTAAATATCAGCTTGTCTACGTACTGCCGGTCATACAGCCATAGCGCATGATCAATGCGTCCCTGAAAAACAGGGGATGGCTTCCCTTCCCATACAGCAGCCCCCAGCACGATGGCTGCATCAGACGGGATATCGGCTGTTCTTTGCGCATAATTCCAAATGGTGATGCCCACATATAGCGTATATATTAACAGGATTCCAATGAATCCCCCCAACACATAAATCACGGTTCGCTTTCTTCTGCCCCGAGCTTCCCTTGCCTGCATATTTTGTGTCATGCTGCACCCCCAAATGCCCAATCTTAAATCTACCCTTAGTGTACATTCTATCATTTTCAGCAAAAAAAACCTGCTGCTCCCTTATTGAGAGCGTCAGGCTTTCTTTGCTGTCAACTATCGTTTTTTCATTCTAGTACTACCGAGGGTAACACAAACTCGAATCCACCGTTTAATCCGCATCATATCCATACAGCGTGACTCTGTTCTTCCCTTTGCTCTTGGCCATATGCATTGCTTTTTCCGTCTCCGCGATCAAATCCGTGAACTTTAACATGGATGCTGGTGTAAGGCATGCCGCCCCCACGCTAACGGTCATAAACCCATCCTCTGCCGAGCGATCCTTGGGAATGCTGAGTGCAAGCACGCCCAGGCGTATCTTCTCGGCCAATTCATAGGTACGTTCGGGACTTTCGTTTTTCAGCTTCAGGATAAAGGTGCCGCCACCGTAGCGTGATATAGACGCTCCATAGTGTTCGCCAATAATTTTCAGGGCATCGGCTATCCATTGCAAACATAAATCACCGCCATATAAACCATGAAGAGTATTATATACGCGGAAGTCGTCAATATCGACCATCATTAAGGCTAAAGGCAGCTTATTCTGAACACATTCCTCCCAGTCCATCGACAGTTCTTTTTCAAAAGTCAGCGGATTGGGCAGTTCGGTCAGCGGGTCTGTTGTCACATAATTTTGAAGCTGATCCAGCACGTCGGAGTATACCCGATCCGGGCCGTCTTCCGCCGTGCCTTCTCTCAGAATCACCATAATGGAGGATCTACGCCCTTGATGAATAGCAGCCAGCATAAATTCAAGCTCGATCCCGTTGCCCTCCAGCGTAACAAACCTGCCGCTGCCGGATACTAACTGGGCTTGATTCTGCTCCATCCGTTTGATCTGCTCTCTCAGATCATCTCGCGAATCTTCTCTAGCCAACTTGTATATCTCAAGCTGCAGCAGCTCTTCGGGTTTCTTTGCGCCGAACAGCGATTCGGCCTGCGGATTGCAATACATAATGGTACCTGCCGTTGTCAGTGACAAGAAAGCGACTGGCGACAGGCCCATAAGCTGCAGATACCGTTCTTCGTTCTCTCTGAAAATTCTCGCATTCTGTATGGCCTGTTCTTTTGCTTGCCTTAATTGATCATCCGTCTGCTTGCGGACAATCGATTTCAATTGCGGGAGAACGCTTAACTCCTGTGACTTCCAAGAATATGAGGTCCCCTCAACCACCTGTCTCCATTTTTCGAATGATTTACGCGGAGATAAACGGACTTTATCCTCCTCTTGGATAACGGCTTTGGCCGGATCGCCGGCCCAATCCACAATTTGAACAACCTCGGGCCTGAACCACATGACATAATTTTGTTGGCCTGGTGACAAAGCGAGATACAATACACCTGATGCGATATCCCTATAAGCTTTAGCGGGTTCATATTCGGCACTGAGTTTAGAACTGTGGTACGTATAATCTTCGGCCCGGGCAGATAACCAGCCGGCAAGTTCCATGACTTGCTTCGAGGTTGGCGTCGTACCGTACAGCATCAAATTATCTTGATAATAAACGACAGCCCCGGTCGCGCTCATTAAATCGAGCAAGGTCTGCTCCTCGTTGTCAAGCTGTCCGATAACATGGAATACATCGGTTTGGCCGATGAAAATTTCGGTAAAGCGGGCGGATAAAATTCTGAGCCTCAACTCGGTTTGATAATCGTCGAGCTGCTGTCGTTGATACAGCTCGTTGGAGAAAAAGGAGCCCAGAAAGTTGCACAGGTTGCGGGTCCGGTGGGATACGTATTTTCTACTATAGTGATGACAAGTAATCAAACCCCACAATTGGTTGTCATGGATAAGGGAAATCGTGGTTGTCGCGCCAACCCCCATATTATGAAGATACTCGATATGAAGCGGAGATACACTCCGCAGCGCAGATAAACTGAGATTCAATGGCTTGCCAGTCAAGGGTTGTACCGTAGGAATAATCTCAACCGGCGTATAACTCACATCAACAATTGTCCGCAGCCAATTTCTTAGATACAGTTCACGGGCTTGCCTAGGAATATCCGATGCCGGATAATGATGTCCCAAAAAAGGCTCCAGCTCCTGCTCTTTAGCTTCGGCAACCACTTTTCCGTTCCAGTGATCATCAAACTCATAGAGCATCACGCGGTCATATCCAAGAATATCCTTCACAAGCTCGCAAGCCACTTGACTCGCCTCCACACGATTCTCGGTTCGTTTCATGCGACTGAAGAATGTCTGTATCCTTTCAAAATCATCTGTAAAGGGTACGGTATCTTCCGATACCAGCTCCAATTCAAGCAGTATCAACCCTTCGCTTGCGTGGACAATTCCGAAAAACGCAACCGGATCATCCCCAACCGGAATCGTTAAATTGATATACTGTAAATCGGGCGTGGCGATCGCCTGAAGATCCCGATGAATCATCAACTCAAATTGGGCCTTCCCAATAAGCGCTTCCAAACGCTGTCCCAGAAGTGCTTCTGCGCTAATGCCTAAGAACTGATCGGTATTTCGGCTGCATTGGGCGATCCTATAGTCATCGATAGGGTTAATGGCAAGCAGTACGCCATGGGGCTGAATATATCCTGGAATGTGAATAGGTTCTTTCTCGCAATTCGTCAGGTCGATCGGTCCATCCGTTACATAATCGCCCTCCGTCAGCAGCTCTCGATTTAGTGGATCCTGTTCCGTCATTGCTTATCAACTTCCCTTATTCACAGATTTAATAACAAATAAGCCCAATGCATCTCATTGTTATAAGAGATACATTGGGCACAGCATATTATAACAATAGAACTATGAGATTGTACGCCATTCAGTCTCCAGCATAGCATAGTAATACTCATCCCACCAAATATCGCCACGAGGAATACACTGTTGAAAATAGCCTTCTCTCCTCATGCCCAGCTTCTCCATCACCCGATACGAAGGTGTATTCTCAGGCTGGCATGTCGCAATGATCCGATGCAACCCCATTACCTCGAAACCGTGCTGAAGCAAAGCTCTGGCAGCTTCCGTGGCATACCCCCTACGGTGATAGGTTGAATTAAACACCCAGCCGATTTCATAGGTATGTTCGCCGAACCATGGATGAAACACCACGTGTCCAATCACCCGTTGTTCCTTTTGTAGGCAGACGGCATAATGATGAGCTTTATCGCCCTTGTTCTGAGCAAGAAATTGTTTTACTGTTTCTTCCGTATGCACAGGCTCAGGCATGTAATGCATCACCACCGGATCGGATGTATATTGCAGAACATCCTGCCAATCTTCTGGTTCAAACTCGCGAATTATTAATCTTTCCGTTACGATATCCATTTGCCCGACTCCTCTTCATGTTGTATTCAAGTGTCCTCTTCATGCCGCACACTTCAATACAGAGGCAAATGCGATTCGCCGTATATACAGATCTTTCTTAATTACGCCGGGTCACCCTCTTTCATTTTTCATATTACTCTTATTAAAGATTCGATCAAAAGAGTGGCATTCCTTCATAATATGTCAAATTTCTGGTTATTTTTCCGCTTATCGCTCTCAGCTCGAATTGTTTCTTTGTGTTTCATTACAACTTAGACTTGGCTGAGAATCGATTTCATTTTATCAAAATGCATGCCTTCATGATACAAGCAAAAGCTTAAGAATTCTTCGACCCGGGTTAACTTTAAACCTTTGGAGGTTGTATAGGGAGATAAAACCGTATCGTGCAAATGCCCGTTGTACCTGCGTTCGATTCGGTGGACCTGACCCTCAAGCAGTTCGACAAGCTCGTGCATGGATGGCCACGCTTCGCTAATCTCCTTTGGCTTAGAACCCGATCGGAACAGCTCGGTATATTCAACGGGAAGGGGCATGGGTTCTCCATTCACGCCGAACGCAAACCTTTCCGTTATGAATAAAACATGTCCCATATTCCATTTCACGTGGTTATTCATCCCACTCGGAATCAACTCCGCTATATCATCCGGGAGATCCCTTACAAGATTCAACGTTTGTGCACGCACAAATTCCAAATGTTCAAACAGGTATGCTTTCATGCAGCCCACTCCTTCTCATTTTTATCCAGCGTCCGCTTTAACCGAGTGTACTCCATATGCGGATAAAGAAATAATATTGTTTTCACTCCGTTTCATAAAAAAAATGAATGAATCAAGGGCAGGCCTTTATCATCCATGGATATACTGGTTTTTTCCGCGGATATCCGCTTGAATATAGGAAATAAACGAATGGACTTGCGCAGGTCTCGCTTCTTGTCTCTTGGTGCATACCCGAATAGGGTGCGGGAAAGTTACGCCTGACACTTTAACCTTGCCAAGTTCGCCCGAAGCCAGTTCTTTCTTGATAGAAAGGGCAGGAACTAATGCAGCCCCGTATCCCGCTTTTACTGCTTCAATGGATTCCTTCAACCCCTCTATCGTTATGGAACAGCGAGGTTCGCGTGCATTCGATGACTCCATCAACGACCATAACTGTTTTCGCGTGTAACTTCCTTCTTCCCTCAGCACAAAGGGTTCCTCCATAAGCTCAAGGAATGTCACTTCTTTATCGGCTAGTCGATGAAGGGCAGGCACAGCAAAAATTAATTCATCTTCCAGAATTGTAAAGGACTCGATCTCTTCCGCTTCAATGGGCCAGCTGCCGCATACGATGGAGATATGCACCGAATCGTCCTGTAACCGCTGCAGCGCGGTTCGGGAATTTCCTTTCAGCAGCTGCACATCCATCCTTGGATGCTCCTGCTTATACCCAACCAGCCATCCGGGCAGCAAAGCGCTCTCGGGCAGCTCCGTAGCGCATATTCGCAAACTTCCTTGCTGACCGGATTTGATGGCCTCCATCATCTCTTCCATCTCGGCTTCCATCGCAAATAATCGCTGGGAATGCCTGGCCAAGGCAATGCCTGCTTCAGTCAATTGAATATTGCGTCCGTTAGCCTCAATCAATTTCATGCCGAGCTCCCGCTCCAAATTGCGGATTTGGGCCGTAACGGCTGGTTGACTTAACAGCAGATTGCCCGCCGATCTCGTAATGCTTCCCGTTTTGGAGACATCATTAAAAATGCGTAGTGCATGAAGATTCATAGGTCATCCCTCGATTCTTGATCTATTCACCTGGTCAATCTGTTGCGATCATTTAGATCGTTTATATCCTAAATGAAGTGCATTTGTAAACTGCTGAATCGAATATATGACACATTGAGGGAAGTGCTCTGAATATAAGGAGCTCTGACTTCTTGGTGATCCGAGTTCGTAATCAGCATGATGATCCGTTTTCATGATTTTTCATGGTCCTGCAACCTTTTATCATTTCTCCCGTCTATAGTGGTGCAGCAAGTACATTTTACCAATTCATGATATGACTTAGCTGAATCCTAGCGTCCTAGGATAATCTACATTTGGAGGATACCTACCATGAAAAAAATCTACAAAGTACTAGCAACCGCTACGGTTCTCGCAATGGCGGCACTGCCAATAGCAGCGAATGCACAGGCCGTCCCTCCTGCTACAGCCCATAAGGGACAAGGCAACATCGCGAATCAGGTGAAGAAAAGCGTTCCTGGAACGATGGGTTACATAACGGAGTTCGTCAATGACAAATCAGGCACATGGATTACCGTAACCGGCCGCGGCTTGGCAGCAACCGATCAACAAGAAATCAAGCTCTCGATTTCCAAAGATACTAAAATCATGGATGCCAAAGGCAACCAAGTCCAGCTCCAAACGATCGTGAATAAAAACAAAGCGATAAAAGCTTTCTATAACCCAAATATAACAAAGAGCCTGCCCGCTCAAGGCTCGGCTCTTACGATCATTGTACAGGATGACGACCTCGCCGGTATTGATGGAACCATCTCGGAGGTAACCAAACAAGGCATTCTGGTGGAAGGAACCAATCTGTACAACGACAGCGAAGAGACCATGCTGCTTCATCTGGATCCAAGAGCAAAAATCATCGATCAAAACGGCAGCGCACTGAAAGTAAGCGACCTGGAAGCCGGCATGAGTATTCGCGCTTTCTATGGACCTTACGTGGCGTTAAGCATGCCGCCTCAATCCTCAACGAATTATATACGGGTCAACACGAATGCCGAGAATAACGATCAGGAGCAAGCAGCCGGCATTGACGGCATCCTTACAGAAATGAAGGATGGAAGAATAAGCGTTTCCGGTAAACCAGCTAAAGCAGGTGACCTCGAATACGTCGTGCTCGCTGTTGATGGCGACACAAAGATTGTAGATGCCGGGGGCAAATCGTTAACGGCTGAAGCCTTAAAATCGGGTCTGCGAATCGAAGCTGAATACGTGTCCGTGATTTACCCTGCACTGCCGCATGCAGATAAGATCGTGGTCTCCGACACCTCAGCGCCCAAAGTCGAAGGCACAATAACTACATCCGAACGCACGTCAAAGGATCAACTGTATATCAATGTAGGCTCAGATCAATCCACCGACAACGACATCATCATCAACATCTCCAAGGATACTCAAGTGATTGGATTGAATCCCAACGAGAAGCTGGAACCCGGCATGAATATCGTGGTCTTCCACTCCCCTATCATGACCATGTCCATTCCAGCAATCACATCCGCTGAAGTGATAATGGTTCAAGCCGACAACTAAGCTGTTGTTCTGACTGCTTACCGCAGCTAAAATAAACCACAAAAAACACCATCATACTCAGGATTCCTGAATACGATGGTGTTTTAATGTAGTAAGATATTTATCGTTACGAACTATTCCTCAAATTCCACGTTGTGATATACCTGCTGAACATCCTCGAGGTCTTCCAATGCATCGATAAGCTTCTCGAACTGGGCAACGCCATCTTCCGGTAAGGTGACAAAATTCTGAGCCAGCATCGTAAGCTCGGCAACGGTGAATTCCGTAATACCAGCGGCTTTGAATGCTTCCTGAACCGCATGGAACTGGTCGGGTTCAGCATATACGATCACGGCTTCTTCCTCCTCCAGGATGTCACGGACATCCAGGTCGGCTTCGAGCAGCAGATCCATGACTTCCTCAGCCGACTTACCCTCGACGCCGATGACTGCGGTTGGATCAAACATATAAGACACTGATCCGCTGACGCCCATATTGCCGCCGTTCTTATTAAAGGCAGAACGTACAGCAGGCGCCGTACGATTGACGTTGTTGGTTAAAGCGTCAACAATGATCATCGAACCGTTCGGACCAAAGCCTTCATAGCGAAGCTCTTCATAATTCTCATCCCCGCTGCCCTTGGCCTTATCCAAGGCACGGTCAATAATGGCTTTCGGCACATTGTATGTTTTGGCACGCTCAAGAACAACCTTCAGCGCACGGTTGGACTCGGGATCCGGTTCACCCTTCTTGGCTGCCACATAAATTTCGACACCAAATTTCGCATATACGCGACTTGTATTTGCATCCTTGGATGCTTTTTTCTCTTTAATATTATTCCATTTACGGCCCATATATTTCCGCTCACTTTCATTATTGAATCTGTAGCCGGTATTCAATAAATACCCTCGTCCATTATATATCTATTAAGTCCCTTGAACAAGGTTAAGAGCGTATATCCGGAAAATAGACAAATACCCGTAACCATCAATCAGTGCTGTTCACCGACAAGTAAGATCACCTTTCCCCTACCATGACCCGTTTCAACAAGGCGATGCGCTTCCTGCGCCTCGTGCAGCGGAAACACCTCTCGAATATGAATCCGAATGAAACCCTCCATATACAAATCCACCAACTCTTGCAGTCTAGCTGCCGTTCTCGTGCCGCTTAACACGGGTATACCCAGCTCTACAGCAGCTTCGTCCGACACCATCGTGCGGATACGCTCCTTATTGTTCACAAGCTGGGCAGAAGCCCTTAATGCCTCGGGGCCGGCTGCATCAACTGCAGCATCGATTCCTTGCGGCGTGATTCTGCGGACCCTTTCCACAAGCCCAGCGCCATATGCAACCGGTATAACGCCGATGGACCGCAAATATTCATGATTGCTTTCACTTGCGGTTCCAATGACAGCTGCTGCGCCCCAGGCCTTTGCCAACTGGCATGCAAAGGTACCAAACCCGCCTGCCGCGGCATGGATGAGTACGGTGTCCCCTTCCTCAATCACAACAGACTTCAGTGCCATATGTGCCCCCTGTCCATTACCGGAGAACCCCCCGGCTACTTCCCAAGGCATGCGTTCGGGTTTGATTACAATCTGATCCGCATCCACCACGATATATTCAGCGTAACTATGGAGCAGTGAGAATCCAAGCACCTCCATGCCCACTGCAAATTGGTTGACGCCTTCTCCGACCTGATCGATCACGCCGGCGAACTCATTGCCGGGAATCATCGGGAAACGCTGTTGGCGAGCATATCCTATCGTTCCTTCACGCAGCCCGCAATCAAAAGGCAGCACACCGGCTGTCTTCACGCGAACCCGAACAGTACCCGGTCCTGCCTGCGGCTGCTTTATTTCCGTTAATTTTAAAACCTCAGGTGGACCGAATGAAGTAATGGCCATAGCTTTCATTTGCAACATCTCCTCTTTTCGTAATGCTTATTAAAAAATGAACTAAAAAGCGCCGCTACAACTGCAATCATGATCATCAGCATGAAGTATATATTGCTAAAGACATACGCACTCAGATCGTGGATCAACGGGTTCCACGCCTGTGCGGCTTCCAGATCCACCATGGTTCCGTAAAGGCTGGCAAATATCGCTCCCGCCACGAAATTCAACATCGACAATATGCCCATTCCCACTCCACTTTGTTCATGCGGCAGTGTCAATGATATGGATTTGGATAGTGCAATCGACATAAATGCTTGCCCGACACCGCCCAGGATCAGGAACAATGCAATCCATACCGGCGAAGCCCCCGTAAATGAAGATAATAAAAGGAAACAGAGCAGAAATAAACTTACGGCTATGTGGAACAGATATGAAGTACCTTTACGGTCCGCCATCCTGCCTCCGGGTTTGCTGAGTAATGCGGTAGCAATTGCTGCTGGCACCATAACGTATCCCGTCAAGCCCAGCCTCAATTGGTGAACTTGTGTCAACAGCGTCGGCGTCAGGAACACAAGAGAATATCCTATGCCTGTTGCTGCAAAAGCAATCACCAAGCCAAGCGTGTAGCGAACGTTTTGGAATAGCCCCGGGTTTATAAAAGGAGCAGCCGCTTTCCGGATTCTCCAAATGAAACAAGTCAATAGCAGGACAAAACTGATCAGGGTCAATGCTGTTGGATTCGTAATGGAGAGCAGCAGACTAGCTACAGCTCCGGCTAGCAGACTGCAACCGAGCCAATCCATTTGGGCCGTGCCAACTCTTTCATCATGTAAGTATTTGTAGTAGAAAGGCAAAGTCAACAGAATGAGTACCGGCATGCAAAACAACACGCGCCAATGGACAATGCTTACAAGCATTGCCGCTAAGGCTGGACCAGCTGCACTACCGATAGCGCCGCCTGTCATCGATATCCCTAATGCTCTTCCCCTATGTTTCGGAGGAAAATAGCGCACGGGGATGATGCCGGATATCGCCGGTATGACGGAAGATCCTGCAGCCTGCAGCATCCTTCCGAAAATGAGCATTCCGTAAACCTGAGACAGCATCCCGATAACCGAGCCGATAATAAAGGTGGTAAATCCGATGGAAATCAAGATTTTCAGCTTGTAACGATCGGCAAGCTTTCCGTAGATAACACTTCCCATAGCGAATACAAGCAAATACGATGTCGTTACCCAGCTGACTTCGGCCATGCTCAGCCCAAACTCTCGCCTAATTTCTGGGAGCACGATATTAAACATTGTTGCATTCATAACCGATATGGCAAGAGTAAATGCCAGGATGCTGATTAATGCTTCGCTTGATGATTTCCTTCTCCCAATCTCCATAAAATGTCCCTTCTTTCCGGATTTTAAAAGGGAGACCCTATGACGTGTGTGTACCGATGTACAAATCTCATAAGGGATTGTTTTCCTTTCGTTGTTTATTTTATAATGGGTTCGAAATAAACAGAAATATATAAAATGCTATATAGATCATATACTGGAGTATATAGGGGGACGAAGGATGGAACTTCTGCAGCTGCGTTATTTTCAAACCGTAGCCCGAACGGAACACATGACGAAAGCAGCTCAAGAGCTTCATATTGCACAGCCTGCGTTAAGCAAAACCATATCCAGGTTGGAAGCGGATGTCGGAGTTCCATTGTTTGATCGTCATGGCGGGAGAATCCGATTGAATACATTTGGGAAGCTCTATTTGGATAAAGTTGAACGTGCACTTCATTTGCTGGAGGAGGGCCAGAAAGAAATCAATGAACTTGCCGGACTTCAGCATGGCAGTATTCATCTGGCAACCTCAACCCTGGATCCGTTATCCGAACCGCTGAGTCAGTTTCTGGCGGAGCACCCTGACGTGAATTTTCAAATATCCCAGGTCGGAACGGATGACATGATGAAGATGATGGAAATGGGGCAGGTCGATTTATGCTTTACTTCGATGGCGATGGAGCAACCCCTGTTATCTCAAGTGACCGTGCTTCGCGAGGATGTGTATTTGGCTGTACCCCAAGGGCACAGGCTCGCTGACCGTACGTCCATTAACTTGGATGAATTGAAGGACGAAGCCTTTATCGGCTACAAGGAAGATTTTATATTCCAGCAAATGAACGATAAATTCTTTCAGGAGGCTGGAATTACGCCCAGATATGTATGCCGGGTTGACGAACCTCCGGCTATTGCAAGTCTGGTTCGTGCCGGTCTTGGTGTTGCCCTCTTCGGATGTTCTCATGTCCAAGACGCCAAGCTTAAGCTTCTGCCCATTGCGAAGCCCGAATGCAAACGGCACTATCGGCTTATCTGGCATGAGAAGCACTATTTATCCTTAGCGGCTCGTCAGTTCCGTGACGACGTCATTCAGTACTTCTCGAATAAATCGTAATAAACAGCCAGATTCCAAACCTTATACAATTTCGTCTATTGAAAGCACTTCCTGCTCATGAACAAATGCGGGAAGTGTTTTTTATTGCGAGAGAATGTAGATGAAACAAAAAAATGATTGATTATTTATAGACAGAATATTATTATGTCTATGTAATAAACAACAAAATGCACATGCGTTTGTTTGTTTTTACGCTATCCGATCTGTAAAGTACAGATCTCGAAAGGAGACTCTTTATTTTGCTTAACAACCCCTATGTTCGAACGATTGTCTTGTCACGCGTTCTCTTGAATCTTGGCATTTGGGTTCGTAATTTTGCCATTCTTCTATACGTTACCGACTTGACGGACAATAATCCTATGTATGTATCCCTCATATCCGTAGCCGAATTTGCGCCGATTTTCTTGTTTGCCTTCATCGGCGGTACTTTTGCAGACCGCTGGCGACCTAAGCGTACCATGGTCAGTTCTGATGGTTTGTCTGCGATATCGATATTTCTCGTGCTGATTGCCGTTCATAACGGATCGTGGCAGGCATTACTGGTACTTACGTTCTTCTCAGCCGTCCTGTCCCAATTCTCTCAGCCTTCAGCGATGAAGCTGTTTAAACAGCATGTCCCCGCTGAACAGCTGCAATCCGTGATGGCCATGTTTCAATCGATGGTTGCCTTCTTTACGGTGATCGGCCCGATCGCCGGTGCATTTGTATATCAAACGTTCGGCATTGAAGTATCGCTGGTCGCAACAGGAGCGTTATTCCTGGGCTCTGGATTAATTCTGACTTTGCTGCCCCGTGATATGCAGGAAGAGACACAATCCAAGCAGCAGAACCTGAAACAAGAGCTTATCGAAGGCCTTCGCTATGTATGGAATAATCATACGCTCCGAACCCTTGCCGCGACCTTCGCCGCAGCTGGCTTGGCAGCGGGACTTATTCAGCCGCTCGCGATATTTGTGACGATTGAGAACCTCGGTCGGGATAAGTCATTCTTGCAATGGCTGTTAACGGTCAATGGAGCGGCGATGCTCGTCGGAGGAAGCTTCGTCATGGCATTTGCCAAGAAAATCCCCCCTCAAACCTTACTAGCTCTCGGTCTGAGCGTTAGTGCCGTCGGGACCCTTGGCATTGGCTGGTCAACCAGCGTCATCTTTACGATGCTGCTTCTAGTGATTAACGGATTCTTTTATCCCACCATCCACATTGGAATCAACACCATGATCCTAAACAATACGGAAGGGCCATATATTGGTCGGGTCGGCGGCGCCCTAACCCCGATTTATATGGGAATGATGGTGCTGGGCATGTCGATCGGGGGATTGCTCAAAGACCAGCTGTCCCTGTTCACCGTTTATGCGGCTAGCACACTCTTGTTCCTGACCGGTTCGGCGCTGCTGCTCCCATTGTTTAAAAAGAAAAAGAGCACGGCCGGCGTATTGGAGCAATGAACAACAAAAAAGAGCCGCCTCACATTACAAGAGGCGGCTCGTACTCAGCTAGAGACCGTGTAGCAACTGGCGGTCATGTCGTCTTATTGTTTCAGGCTCGGATGATCCAGGCTTTGAATGCCTTCCCTTCTTTTAGCGTTGAACGCTTGACCCATGCTCTGCACGTCATCTCCTGAACCGCTTCCAGCGCATCATATCGGTTCCGCAAGTAACTGTAAGCTATATGGATCAGTGTTTCCTTATGTTCCATAATGGCCTGGTAAAAATCGGTCTCATCATCCGTTTTCGTCAGTACCACCTTTTTCATCTCTGCTTGAGAGCCCATCATGATCTCCTAAAGTGCTATAAACCAACAAACCGAAGCTCTTCTCTAGAAGAACTCCGGCTTGTTGATAATTGAGTATCATTATGCGTGAAATTGTTGTCCGTCCAATACTTCCTTCACATAGCCGGCGCGAATAACAAAGTCACCGAAATGCTCGCCTTGCTCGCGTTCTTGTGCATATTGCTTCATGAGGGGACGAAGGGAGTCCAAAATCTCGGCCTCTCCGATGTTCTCCTTATACAGCTTGTTCAGCCGGTGTCCGGAGAAACCACCACCCAGGTACATGTTATATTTGCCAGGCGCCTTTCCGATAAATGCGATTTCAGCCAGCATCGGTCTGGCGCACCCATTCGGGCACCCAGTCATTCGAATGACGATATCCTCTTCGCGAAGTCCGTTCTCTTCCAGGATCACATCGATTTTATCCAATAACGTCGGCAGATATCGCTCGGATTCGGCCATAGCCAATCCACATGTCGGTAAAGCTACGCATGCCATGGAATTTCGTCTCAGGGCAGAATAATGATTACCGTCCGTAAGTCCGTAATGCTTGATGAGGTCTTCAATCTTTTTCTTCTTATGGCTGCTGACATTGGCAATGATCAGATTCTGATTGGCCGTCAGACGGAAATCTCCATTATGGATTTGAGCGATTTCGCGCAGCCCTGTCATCAGCAGGTAATCGGATTCGTCTTTCACACGTCCGTTTTGGATGAACAGTGTAAAATGCCATTTGCCATTGCTGCCTTTAACCCAGCCGTAGCGGTCTCCGTTATGATCAAAATGGAACGGTTTTGCCTCCTCCAGCTTCCAGCCCAGACGGCTGGTCAGTTCGTTGACAAACCAGTCGATACCGCGATCATCAATCGTATATTTGAAACGAGCATGCTTGCGCACCGCGCGGTCTCCGTAATCCCGTTGAATCATCACCGTCTTCTCCGCCAAGTCAACGATTTGCTCGGGTTTGCAGAAACCAATGACTTTCGCCACTTGAGGATAGGTTAACGAATCACCGTGCGTCATCCCCATGCCACCGCCTACCGATACGTTAAAGCCCATTAATTGTCCATCCTCAATGATCGCAATGAAGCCAAGGTCTTGGGAAAATACATCAACATCATTGGATGGCGGCACGGCCATCCCGATCTTAAATTTCCGCGGCAGGTACACCGGGCCATAGATCGGCTCCTGCTCCTCTCCCTCTTGCAGGCTGTCTACGATCTTCTCGCCGTCCAGCCAAATCTCATGATACGCACGCGAGCGCGGATCGAGATGACTGCTAAGCATTCGTGCCCATTCGTATACCTCCGAATGAATTTCGGATTGATAGGGGTTCGGATTGCACATCACGTTACGGTTGACGTCGCCGCAAGCAGCCAATGTGCTAAGCATGGCATCATTCACTTCTTGAATGGTGCTCTTCATATTCCACTTCAATACGCCATGAAGCTGAAAGGATTGGCGTGTAGTCAAGCGAATCGTCCCGTTGGCATACTTTTGGGCTACACGGTCCATCATCAGCCATTGCTCCGGTGTCACGACGCCGCCAGCGGCGCGAACACGCAGCATGAACTGGTATGCGGGTTCCAGCTTTTGCTTATGCCGTTCGTTACGCAAATCCCGGTCATCCTGCATATAACTGCCGTGAAATTTCATCAGCCGGTTATCGTCTTCCGGAATCGACCCCGTTATGCGATCCTCTAAGGTCTCTACAAGACTGCCACGCAGATAGTTGCTTCGACGCTTGATGTCCTCAACATCACTATGCGGCGCACTATGGGGTGATACTAGATTATTATCAGACATGTTCCTTTTTCTCCTCTCGCAACCACAGGGGTGATCTTAATACACATCCCGCTGATAACGTTTCTGTTGCTGCATGAGCGTCAAATATTCCGCAGCTTCTTCCGGACTCATCCGGCCTTCTTGTTCGAGAATAGACCCCAACGCAGAATGCACATCATGAGCCATCTTCTTCTCATCGCCGCAGACATAGACGCAAGCTCCTTCTTGGAGCCACTGATATAGATCCTTGCTCTTCTCCAGCATGCGGTGCTGTACGTATACTTTTTTGTCCGTATCCCGTGAGAAAGCAACATCCATGCGCGTCAATACTCCATCCTTCAACCAACGCTGCCATTCAATCTGATAGAGGAAATCCGTCGAGAAATGCTGGTCTCCGTAGAACAACCATGATTTTCCTTCTGCCCCCGTCTCTTCCCGTTCTCCCAGAAAGGCTCTGAAAGGTGCCACGCCTGTACCGGGTCCGATCATAATGATCGGGGTGGCCGGATTCTCGGGCAGCTTAAAGTTCGGATTATGCTGAATGTATACAGGCAGCGTATCGCCCGCTTTCAGACGTTCCGCCAATTGCACGGAGCATACGCCGTAGCGGCGGCGGCCATGTGCTTCATAACGCACCGTTCGAACGGTAACATGAACTTCATCAGGGAAGGCTTTGGAGCTGCTGGCAATCGAGTACAATCGAGCAGGAATTTTGCGCAGTATGGATACAAAATCGCTTGCCGCCACTTGCTGCAGGCCATAATCCTGTACCAGATCAAGCAAATCCCGTTCCTCGATATAAGTGCGCAATTCTTGCTCATGACCTGGCTCCAGCAATGTCCGAAGTCCTTCATTCCCTGACATTTTAACCACTTGCTCGATCAGTGGTTTCGTGAGAACGGTAATTTCGTAGTGACGGAGCAAAGCATCCCGAAGAGCTCGCGCTTCACCTTGTTTATTAATAACGACCACTTCATCCGCATTCCATCCCATTGCAGCGATGAGGTCATCCACCAGCTGCGGATGGTTTTCCGGATAGACTCCTAAGCTGTCGCCCGGCTCATACTGCAGATTCGATCCTTCAAGAGAAATTTCGATGTGACGAGTTTCACGGTCGGATCCTCTTCCGTTCAAATTCAGGTTCTCGAGGATTTCCGCTTGAAATGGATTGCTTCTCGAAAATTCCGATTCCGTACTATCGCTCAGGGCTACCGCACTCCCATTTTCGACAACGGATGATCCCGCTCCAGCCTCATTCAACGATAGAAGAACCTGATTCATCCATTCAGCAGCCGACTCATCAAAGTCTACATCGCAATCGACTCTTGGCGCCAGCCGCTTACCGCCCAATTCCTCGAGCCGTTTGTCGAAATCTTTACCCGTTTGGCAGAAAAATTCATACGAGGTATCCCCCAGCGCCAGTACGGAATATTGAAGATGGTCTACCTGAGGTGCCCGCTTGCTGTGCAGAAATTCATAGAATGGTATAGCATTATCCGGCGGCTCTCCCTCTCCATGCGTACTGACGATTATCAGGAGATTCTGCAACTTCTTCAGGTTATTGGGTTTAAAATCGCTCATAGAAGACATCGTGACTTGCAGGCCAACCTCTTCCAGCTTCTTGGATAACTTTTTCGATAATCCATGACCATTGCCTGTCTGTGATCCGTACAGGACTGTGACTTCTTTAGTAGCCGTCGCCACCGGTGCCGATACAGCAGCTAACGTGTTCGCTTGTGGTGCTGCCGCAACTGCTGCTGCGGCTTCCGTTCCCTGTAATGCAGCGATGAATCCGCTGAGCCAGGTCCGCTGGGATTCTGTCAGTGTAGGCAGTAGGCGGTTCAGCAGTTCCACCTGCTCCTGATTAAAAGGACTGTTCATTACTTGAAGTTCCAACAATATCCACCTCTCAAAAGCGCACATTATTAATTCCTACTATTACGATACAATTAATTTTATTACTCCTCTGAACCTATCACAGCTTACCTGAACCGGTCAATTACAATGTTCTTATAGCATTTATCAGTTTTACTAATAAATCGATTTTCCGGGCTTTACTACAAGCGAAACCCAACCCTGTTTACGATAGAGAATATCGATATCTCCGAATGGCAATGATACCAAGTGATAAGGAGGAAGATTTCGGATGTTAAATCATGATTGCAATTTTACGCCGCTGAAAAACAAATTGAAGGAACAGCTCACAGATATTACAAGACAACTACAGCATATCATCGTCAATTTGGACCAGGACAGTTCATGTCTGCTGGGTGAGCTGGATCTTGTCAGAACAAAATTTTTAGAAGCTGAATCGATTTCTTCTACGTATTATCTCAATTGTTTTCTCTTCCCCTTCACCAGCAAATATCAAGAAATCGCGAAATCCATATATCATCTCAGTCAAAAAAAACGGGGTGCGCTCATTGTGATTCAACGGGAAGATGGGCTTGATTCGTTAATGACGCCAGGGATTCCCTTGTCTGCAGAAATCACAAGCCCCCTGCTTGAATCCATATTCGTTCCAGATAGCCCGCTGCACGATGGAGCGGTGCTTGTACGTAAAGAGATGATTATTTCCGCCGCGAACGTGTTGCCTTTAACAGCCAAAACGTATGGGGATCGTAAGCTTGGCACGCGTCACCGTGCAGCCATTGGCTTGTCCGAGATCAGCGATGCCCTGGTGCTCGTTGTATCGGAGGAGACGGGCAAGACCTCCTTCTGCATGGAGGGCACCCTCTATCCTTTATCCATCAGCAGCCCCTAATATTTTATGCTTGATCATAGAGCCTCCTAGATAGCAAATGAAGTGAAATCTTCCCTGAAGGCTGTCATCTTCAAACAAAGCACTCGATTCCAAACCATGCAAAAGAGCCGCAGATGCTGATTCTGCGGCTCTTTTTATGGATCATCCCATGACGGGATTTTATGCAAATGTATAGGTCCAGAAACGTTCCGTACCAAAGCGCTGCTCCACTTCCTTGGCCTTCATCTGTTTCTTGCCCAGCAGCTCCGCTGCCTGGAATTGAGAGCGATGGGCTTGAATGGAGTTCAGCTTCTGTACCATGAACATGGATACATCTTGATAAACATCCGGTTTACCCAATTCTTGCTCACAATTGTTGGAGAATGCCAGACATTGAACGACAGGTCTATCTCCGGCCGGCATCCGCTGAATCGTGCGAATTACGGCCGCGCCCGTTGCGTCATGGTCAGGGTGGACGCTATATCCAGGGTAGAACGTGAACACCAGCGATGGCTTTATCTCCTGAAGCAGAGCGGCAATCACGCTATCCAGCTTATTTTGATCCTCGAATTCAATCGTTTTATCATGGAAACCAAGCAATCTCAAATCCTGTATGCCTATTGCATTGCAGGATTCCTCCAGCTCTGCTTTGCGAATGGTTGGAAGCGTGATACGGTTCGCAAACGGTGGAATGCCCATATTACGGCCCATCTCCCCAAGCGTTAAGCAGGCATAGGTAACATGAGCGCCTTCCATAATATATTTAGCCAGCGTACCGGACAAACCAAATGCTTCATCATCCGGGTGCGGCAATACGACCAGTATGTTTTGCTCCATCAATCCTCGTCTCCTCTCTCTATTAAAAAGGCTCCCGGCTCAACTGCAAAGCGACAACCAGTTTGCCCTGACTGTCATGACCTGCCATAATCAGCCGATCGGTATCCGTCTGTTCGAAATGGGTGAGTCCTTCAGTATATACCCAGCCCTGACTCATTTTCAATCCAACCCGATAGGGCCCATTGCCGGATATCGAACCATGGCTGTAACGAATGATTGCATTCGTAATAAAGTTAGCCGCGGGATGCTTCGTGCTGTCATAATGGGCAGCATAAGCGCCTGTCGTCATCTCAAGATGAATATATAAATCCTGGTCCTTCAATTTATCAATCATTTGTTGTACTTCGGTTTGATTTATGAGTTCCATAGTTCCCTCCAATATAAAGAATCACAACATGTAAGCAGTCGATAGGATCATTCTATCATAATTTTAGAGCAGGACGAAAATACATAAACCAAGACGCATGATTTTATCTCGCAGTAAAAAGCGTGGCGTATTCCGGTTGTGCTGCATATGCATTAAGCTCATGCTCCGAAATAACCGTATAGCCTTCCTTGCGCAGCAGAGCCGTTGTCACGCCATAACCGGCTGTTTTCTCATTGGCAAATTCTCCATTATAAATCATGGCGCTTCCGCAGGAAGGACTGCTCTCTTTCAATACGATCAGCAAAGCTCCGAGCTCTTGCGCCATTCGAAGCGCTTGGTATGCACCTTTTATATACATCTCGGTCACGTCTTTTCCGGATAGCTCAACCACTCTAGCATGCCCTGCCAGTACATCATCTCCGTTTCCTCCAACGATCTCCGCCGGCTCCCGTGGAGTTGAGAATCCGCCAAGCAGTTCTGGACATACGGCCACGGCTTTCTTCGCTTCAACCAGCTGCTGAATATTCGTATCCAGGCTGTCCGTAGCGTTATAACGAACCTTCAAACCGGCTAAACATGAGCTTACAACAATCACAAAGGCCACCTCAAATCTCTCGTTCTTACCTACATACTGCTTACTACTGCCTAAGCCGTTTTCTCTCATTTTAGTATCAGGAATCGGAACTCAAATGTCAACGAAATGCATAGGGCACCGATCATATCCCTTATCTAACGTAACATGGGAGCAACCCTTTTGAGGAAGTGATTCATTAATAATGGCAAAGAAATCAATATCGGCGGATCATCCAGCCGGGGAACATGCAGAGTTACATGAAGATGCGGAGTCTTAGCGTTTGGGGTAACGATAATAGGTTCCTTCGAACGGGTACGCAGTGTGGTAGACTTCGGAAGCAAAAAATCGACCGCCTGCATGCCCCATGGGACCGAAGTAGCCATCAGATAATACGTTCCGGGACTGACATCGCCGAACCGAAACGAGCCGACGGAAGGTAACAAGGTTCCGTATAACGGAAGCCCTTCGGGAATCGGCTTGGCAAACAGCCCGATCAAGATGACGCCCTGAAATGGAGCCGTTGCCTCTACCGTGCCTTCAACTGTCAGATTGGGATTCTCGACCGGTATGGATTCACGCCAGCTGTTCAGTTTCTGTAGAGATAATAGATGCTCGTCCGCCTCCTCCTTCGAGTTCCGAAACTGGGAAGGGGTCACGCCTACTCTTTCCGTGAAGCGTGTCGTAAATGTACCCAGACTCTGCTGACCGATCTCCATGGCGATATCCCGGATACTCAGATGTGTATGTAAGAGCAAATCCTTCGCCTTCTCCAAACGAAGCGAGGACACGTAATATAATGGGGGCAGTCCGATTCGATCCTTAAATATACGTGAAAAATGATATGGGCTGTATCCTATGTAATCCGCCAGTGCCGATAACGGAAGGGGCTCATAAATATTGTTGTGAATATACGCGATTACCTCATCGATTTCAGCATATCGATCAGTCATCAGGTCTGCACCATCCTTCATTCCGGATATTATGTATGGGTCCAATCCAAAACGTTCGAAGAACAATTGTTCGCATTCATACTATCATATCCATCTAAAAAATGGAAGCTTTATATGTTAAAAATATCACCTTGCAAGTATAATCATTCACATAAAAAAAGCCGCGCTGCAAGCGCGGCTTTCTGACCATCAATCCAGGTCCGGAATATGAATCTCAACCTCTTTTTTGCTCTGGGAAGAACGCAAAATGCCGTCCAGAATCGCTTGATTCCGAAGCACCTGCTCTCCCGGGATCGGCGCCGGCTTGCCTTCGCGCACAGCGCTTACGAAATCCTTGATTTTCTCCTGAAATACGTTAAGCTCATGATGGACCAGCGGTATGGCGCTTTCGGTATGATGACCTTGGATATCATGGAACATGGAGATTGATCCTACCTTCCCGTCCCACACACCGCTCCAAGGGCCTGAACCTGCCGGTGTAATCTTCATGCCCGCATCCGTGCCCAGGAACATCGTCGCCCCCAGGGTATCCATATGCATAGCCCATGACGTTTTGAAGTTAAGCACAAGGTCTCCTTCGAATCGAATCATCGCTACGCCGAAATCCTCAACATTAAACGCACTGGATTCGGAGTGGTATTTGGGGTTTGTTCCAAAATAATTCGATGTATACGCGGATACCGTTAACGGCTTGGGATATCCAAGCGCGTTCAGGGCCATGTCCAAGGAATAACAGCCAATGTCCGCCATGGCGCCTGCCCCTGAAATCTCCTGCCGGACAAACGTTCCACCCGGCATTCCACGGCGGCGGCCGCCTCCGGTTTCCACATAATACACTTTTCCAAGCTCGCCCTTTTGAATCAGATTCTTAATGATGCCCATATTCGGATCATAACGCGGCTGGAAGCCGACGTTGAGCATATTTCCGGTTTTCTTCGAAATCTGAACCATCTCGATGGCTTCATCCAACGTGACCGACATCGGTTTCTCGAGCATTACGTGTTTGCCCGCTGACAGCGCATCAACCGTGGTGCTATAATGCGCAACGTTTGGCGTACAGATGCTCACGCCATCCAGGTCGAGATCCAACAATCTGCGGTGATCATCAAATCCGATCGCTCCCTGAAGTCCCCAGCGCTCAATAAATTGATCGGCTCTGCCGGGTAAAATATCAGCTACAGCGACAATCTGCACATCGTCGATTTGTTTATAATATTTTGCATGCTCCCCCGCAATGCCGCCGCTTCCAATAATTCCAATTCGAATGGTTTTGCTCATGGCTGATACTCCCCCTACAATTTCACATTCATTGCCCGATATGTTGATGGCGTATATCCATATCTCTTTCGAAACACAGTATGCAAATAACTTCCGCTTGAGAAGCCTTCGTGAATTGCGATTTTATCAATCGACCAATTGGTATCGATCAGCTTCCTGCATACGGCTTCAAGGCGGACATGCTCCAGTATTTCGCTGAAGGACTGCCCTTCCGCTTGCTCCTTGAATATTCGCTGCAGCTGTCTTGAACTGATATGCAGTTTCTCCGCGACGTCATCCAATACAACCTCTCCCGAAGAGTTCGCATGAATATACTCCAGTGCCAATTGATAGCGGTAAGCCTTCATATCCCGTGAAGGCAGTTCCGCTTCCGATGGCTCGGATTCATATGCGCGTACAGCTCGCAGCAATATTTGAATAATGCACTGCTTAATCGTTGTATACAGACCCGAATACTTCTCTTGAGAAGCCTGATAAGCTTCAAGGAAATAAGGCATCGCACGATGGATATCCATCGTTGGCTTCAGCGGTAAATCTCTCAGCTTCTCCATACAGTCATCGGCTTCCGCCATTTCCCATGGATCCGAAGGAGGCAGTGCCGGACTCTCAAGATCGGATACCTCATCGCGCGGAATAATGTCCACGTGCAGACATAATTCGTCCATCGGCTCCGCTGCATCCGCCTCCTGATAATGAAGCACATTCGGACCTGTTAGATAAAACATGCCTTCCCGCAGCGCATAAGGCTCTTCTTCCATAATAACAGTCCCCTTGCCGCGGGGTATGAAATGAAATTCATACTCCGCATGCTTGTGGAAGGAGACAATCTTTCCTGGCGGAAAGGTGGTGAGATGAAACCGAAGAACCCGGATCTCATAACGTCCCCAATAGACTCTCAGGTCAAGTCGCTCCAAGGCATCCTGCCGATCTTTCATCAATTCGTATGGAAAATGGTTATTCATCCTGATGCATCATCCCTGTATCTTATACTCTTATGCTTGCAGTTCATCCAAACGAATGGCGCGATGCTCTTTGGCCGAACGGTTGGAGGCTTCCATCAGTTTGGTTAATTCAACCGCATATGCAATATTTTCCTCTGCAATGGTATCTTCTTGAATATGGGAAATCCATTGCTCAAATGCACTTGCACGATTCGCAGGCACCGGAAGCTCAACCCAGGCATCCTTGTACTCTTCTTTTTTCGTTGAACGAATCAGAAGTTTGTTGTCAGGCGTTCCGTACAGAATCGTTCCGTCCGTACCATGAATTTCAATTGTAAATGGCGAGAAGTTGTTTACAAATCCGGCTTCAACCACACCTACAGCTCCCGCAGCCGTAGAAAGCGTAGCAACGGCGTTGTCTTCCACCTCTTTACCCGTAATGTATCCGAAATTCGCATGGACATCAACCGCTTCTTCACCGAGGAACAAGCGTGTCAAATACATCGGATGGCATCCCAGATCGATTAATGCGCCTCCACGGCACTCCTCCAGGTTGTAGAAATGCTCAGGCAGCCAACCGGCAGTCGCGCCATTATGAGATAAGCGTACACGAACGAGTGTTACGGTACCGAGCAGCTCCTGCTGCAATACCTCACGGATTGCCAAGGTATAGCCGTCATTCAGTCGGGGTAGCGATACCGTGAATTTGACTTGGTTCTCATTCACGGCGTTGATGATATCGTTGACCTCTTGCAAGGTGGCCGCAATTACTTTTTCCGTGAAAATGTGTTTGCCTGCCGCCGCAGCTTTCAACATGACTTCTCTATGCATGGATGTCGGAGCATCCACGATCACGGCATCGATATCGTCACTTTGCAGCATGTCGTCCAGGGACTCATAAAAAGGCACGCCTTGCTTCTCTGCAGCTTCTCTTCCCCGCTCCGGATTCTCATCCCATACCGCTACGATTTGAGCATCCGGATGCTCCTGCGCTTGTTTCGTATAATCCCACGCGTGTACATGCCAATAACTAATTTTTCCGATTCTAATCATTCTCGTCACCTCAGTATCTAATATTAAGACATCATGCCATTAATCTATCACACGAACCGCCCGATTCACAGTGTAAAATTGCGACAATCAAGTTAGATATCACGACATGATGGCAAACAAAAACTCCGCCAGTTGACGGAGCAGAATCATCTGAAAACTCACAGTTTCAAGCGTTCTCTTGCAGTTGTGATATGTGCAGTATGATGTTTACCGTGCCAGGCGTACATGCCCGTTGCGTATTCCAGGCTCGTTTTTTGCTGGTTCTCGGGGTGATAGAACGTTCTGAGATAGTCCTCGGTATTCATGATGTTTAATAAAGCGACCCATCTGGCGTGTATGCCATCAATCAAAACGAGTGATGCATCAACGTCCGCCGTCATTGAATCCTGAAGGGCTGCCCACTTCTGCTCGTCATAAGGCTTAATCGTTGGGTTGTCTTCCGTCAAAGCAAGTTTGAACCGGATATAGCTGTTCAAATGACTGTCGGCCAGATGATGAACGACCTGTCGGATGCTCCAGCCTCCATCTCGATATGATAAATCCAGCTGTTCCTGGCTTAGCCCCTGCACGGCAGCCCTCAGTTTCTCCGGCAGGCTCTTAATCTCTTGAATCCAGAGCTCCCTTTGTTCAGGCGTCGATGGCCCTTTCCATTCAAATTGTTCTATCGGGTATCTCAAGTCCATGCTCCCTCACTCCTTGACCATCATTTTTTGAATCATTCGTATAGTAATGATAATAGCATTTTACAACGACCCCATTATATCTTCAATTTCGTTTATTTGACCGTCCGATAGTGGTCCGAAAAGAGCGGCCCCAGTCAATTCCTCCACTTGCTTCCTCGTTTTAAAACCCGGAATCGGGATCGCGACGTGGCTTCTTCCCCAAATCCATGCCAGCGCCCCTTGCACCAAAGTCCGATTTTCACTGGTTAAAATCTCCCGAACCGCCTCAAGTTTAGCCAGAAACGATGGTACCGGTTTACCATCCTTGAAATAGGAAACCCAATCGTGACCGCTCCCCCTTACATCTTGATCACTGAATCTTGAGTCATGATTGAATTTCCCGCTTAAGAGCCCCATAGCCAAAGGTGTATTATTGATGCTTGCTAAACCGTAACGCTCACAGAGGGCAAGCATCTCCTTGTCGTCACTGAGAACATTCAGCACATGTTGGATTGCCGCGGCTTCCGATTTTCGAGCAAACCATTCGGCATTGGCCACATCCCATGTACTCCAGCCATATGTTCGGATCAGCCCATCTTGACGAAGACCGTTCAAGGTATCAATCACCGACTCCACCTCGCCAAGACTTAATCCGCCTACATGAATTTGATAGACATCGATATAATCA
The DNA here is from genome assembly GCF_001860525.1 of Paenibacillus sp. LC231. Lineage (NCBI taxonomy): Bacteria > Bacillati > Bacillota > Bacilli > Caryophanales > Paenibacillaceae > Paenibacillus > Paenibacillus sp. LC231. The sequence continues at coordinate 212,077 of NZ_JFOM01000006.1, forward strand.
GTATCCAGGCGTTGAAGTGATCGCTCGCAAGCGCTCCGAACATAATCCGCTGAAACATTGTGACGAGTGAAAACCTCCTTCGTTGACTCATCATACGTATAACCGAATTTGGTGGCAATCACCGCATCCTGCCGCCTTCCCTTTAACGCTTGGCCAAGGACCCGTTCACTATGGCCCGTTCCGTATACATCTGCAGTATCAAAAAAGTTAACGCCCCGTTCCAACGCAGCGTGAATCCCCGCTATGGATTCGCGTTCATTCACCTCTCCCCATCCATCCGCCAAGCCGTCCAATGTAAATTTCCCACCTATGGCCCAGCAGCCCAGACCGAGCAGACTTACCGATATTTGCGATCTGCCTAACATTCGTTTCATTGTTATATTTCCTCCCTTTTCGAATCAGTTCGTCATCATTATAATAAGGAGAATGGTCTGTGATGAGATCCAATGATAACGAATTTGGAGGAACCAATTAGAGGAGGGATACGGTGTACGGCATTCAGATCGACCGTGAATCTAAACTGACGGTAACCCGTCAGATATGCCAGCAGCTGCGAAGGATCATCGAATCGGGACAACTGACAGCCGGAACTCGTCTGCTTCCTACGCGCGTTCTGGCAAAAGAATGGGGGATTGCGCGCAATGTCGTCATTGAGGTATATGAGCAGCTGCGGCTGAAGGATATCTGGAGGGGCGTGTAGGCTCCGGCACCTATGTAGCGGAAGGTATCATCCCCGTTCCCAATCCGCGTACCGCTCCCTCTTCGAGCAAGCAGCCGTTCCAAAGGCAGATAACCACTCAGCATGAACACGTCATTGATTTTGCCACGGGCGTTCCCGATCGGAACATGTTTCCACGACACATCTGGGCCAAGTATTTGAAAGCAGCCTCTGAATCTTCCGAATATGAAGACCATGATTACGGTCACATCAAAGGGGATTCGACTCTGCGATCTGCGATCTGCGACTATGTATTCCGGGCTAAAGGCATCCAATGCTCACCCGAACAAATTGTGATTGTGTCCGGTGCCACTGAAGGGTTCCTTCTCCTTGCCAAATCGTTATCTTCCAAGTTTCATTCCATCTATATCGAAGACCCGACAATCGATATTACCCGGGATATTTTTCAGACGATGAACTATAATCTTGTTCCGGTCGAGGTTGATCCTAGCGGAATGCGCGTCGACGTCTTGTCGAGTATCGCTCCTGGTCATCTGGTTTTATTAACGCCATCACATCAGTTTCCAACCGGCACCGTATTATCCATTCAGCGCAGGCATCAGATCATTGGGATGCTGGAGGAAGCCGACTCTTTCGCTATCGAGGATGATTATGACAGCGAGTTCCGGCTTCGAGGGATCCCTGTGCCTCCTCTACAGACGCTGTCGCCTTCAAGAGTTATCTATGTAGGAACTTTCAGCAAGACGCTGTCGCCCAGCCTTCGGATCGGATTTATGATTGTACCACCGAGTCTAACCGATGCCGTTGCCGAAATGAAAGATAAATTGAATTTACATACTCCGTACATCATTCAAAAAGCATTAAGCCAATTCATGTTGGATGGGTATCTGGAACGGCATATCCATACGATGAAGAAAATGTACAAGAAGCGGCGTAATGTCATGACGGAGCAGCTTCAGCACTTATTCGGAGCGGATATTTCCATTCTCGGCGATGATGCGGGAATGCATCTTCAGATTATTTTCCATTCACAGCCCTACGCCCTTCTTCCATGGAATGACACGACCTCTTACGGGTTCCGTGTTGAGCCTGTATCGAATTACAGAATCTCATCCTCCAGCCCTCTCCGTTCAACCGACATCGTGTTAGGATATGGGAACCTGTCATCCGAAGAAATCGAGGAAGGATTACGCCGACTTTACTTGTTTGCTTCCTCTTGCAAGACACTCGCTTGAATATTGACATGTTATAGATTTTATATGGATTCATGCTTTCACCCACTACATCAAAAAAATGGCTCGTCCGCTGTATGGGAACCGAGCCATTTCTGTTTTATCCAGGAATTCGATGTCAAACTCCCTCAATCCGTTCAAAATTACGCAGCGTCCGAAGTGCATTCCATGTCAGAATGCCCTTCCATTCCTCCTTGGCCAACGGCCATACCTCTTCGTACTGGTACCAGCTCCAATTGGGCTCCCAGGCACCATCTTCCCCTTGATTCCCTATAAGCTCATCCAGTTCCAGCGGAAGAAGCTCGTGGTATTTAGCAAAATAGGGCGAATCCGGCGAATCCATAATGCTGAGGGGCGTTGCTCCATATCCCTCGCGGCTGCCAGGATCCCTGCTTATGCAATGATCCATGAAGACCTCAAGTGTTTCTCCGATCTCGGACGCCTGTTCTGTTGACAATCTTTCGTTCATACGCAAATAACAAAACAATTCATGCATTTCATGAAGATCGCTGGATTGTTTCAGGTAGTTCACAGCATAATCAATCCTTGATTCCAAAAACTCCAAAGGGTATAGCTCCCGATAGTCGATAAAATAGGCGATAATATCCGCATTCGGATTTCCCCAATGATCTTTGAAGGCACCATACTGCCACCATATCGCCCTCGGAGACTGCTCGGCTTCCTTAGGGATGATATCCCACCCTGACCGTTCTGGCACATAGGAATGCTCGAGATACTTTAAAGCGGATATCACCCGTTCGTTCCGCTCCGGATGATTTGGATTCAACCGAAGAATCTCCAGCGCCCTGGTTGTTGCCAGAGCAGATGACTCTTTGCACCGAAGATCAGGCTCAAGTCCATGACCATATCCACCGTCCTCGTTCTGGTAGCTGTCCAGCTCAGTCAACACGTCCGTAAACGACCCGTTCTCGAAATCATACCGGAACAATGACCGTTCAAGATCCCTGGCCTGGTGCAGCATATATTGCCTGGCTTGTTCAAATCGCATCCTGTTTAGCTTCTTCACTTGGGTTCCAACTCCTCGTAGAAAGTGATTCGGTTGCCAAATGGATCCGTGACACATAGCTCTTTGCTGTTCCATGGTGCAATCTCTATTCCGGGTCTGGAATACGGGTAGTTCTGGTTTAACAGCTGTTTGTGAAACCCCTCAATCCCCGCCATCTCCACGCGAATGGCTGCTCCCGGGGAACAGTCACCGTAATGCTCCGTCAAATGAATCGTTACCGATTCCTTTGATATTTGCATGTAAAGCGGTGCCGTTTCATCAAAGCGGTGTTCCCAATCCAAAGTAAAACCAAGATAGTGAATATAGAATTCCCTTGCCTTCGGTTCATCGAACACTCTGAATAAAGGTATGACTTTGCTCATGGTCTGCCCCTAACTACACCTGTATTTTTTCTAACTCGTTATGTATGCGCTGCCGTTGACTTATTTAGAATATATCATAATTTCCGCCAGGCTCGTCCTAAATCTAAAAACCCAGCACAGATCCATACATCCACATTGCTGGGCCATCTTTTGCAAGTATTCATTTTATTTATCATTATTCATTCCTGGTCACTTTGGCTAACTTCTTGGCCTTCTCGCGTTTAATACGACTCCACACCAGCAAAACGACAAATGAACTGGCCAGGCAAATGAAGATCACTTTCAAATAATGCTCCACCACGTTCAGAATGTACTGCCACTGCTCGCCGAATATAAAACCAATGCTGAAAAAAGCCAATACCCATGCAGCCACGCCCGTATATCCATACAGCCACACCGTCCGATAGGGAACCCGAATCATGCCGATAAAATACCCGATAAACTGCCTGACCCCGGGTATGAAAAAACAAATAATGAGCAGCTTATTTCCATACTTGTTGTAATAGGCCTGCGTCTTCTCTACAAGGGACGGCTTGATAAACAGCCATTTTCCATATCGCTCGATAAGCGGCATCCCGAGCTTGTATCCAAGGATATAGGTAATGGTTAACCCCATGGCCGCTCCCATAAAAGCAGATCCAACTGCAGGAACCATATCGATAATTCCTTTATAGGTTAAAAAACCGGTATAGGTCAATGTGCTGTTTCCAGGAGGAATTGGAAGAGCAATAAAATCAAGGGGGAGCCCAATCAATAACACTAGATAACCATATTGTTCAAATAACTGCTCAACCAATTCAAACAAATTCATGGGGAAAACTCCTTCATCTTACCGATAACTGTCATAGTAGTGTTGCAGCGTTTCATTCACATAAACTTCTCTGTTCAGGACCTCGTAGGGCACCGGATTCACCTCTTCAGACCATTCACGGGAAAAGCGCTGATTCTGCTGTATATCCATCAGTCTTGTCAGGACCAGCAAAGCCGAATCTTTATGCGTGTTCAAGGCGGCCTGTCGTTTCATCTCTTGCAATAAGGACGGACTCTTAATTAATGTCAGCAGTTGGTGCTTCAATTCACCGGCCATAGCCTGCCGTGCCACACCTATTCCAACCAGATAATCCGCATTATCCTGTTCTTGGCCTGGCAAGGGTTTTACTAACAGCATCGGCCGCTCCATCGTTAACGCCTCGGAAATCGTGAGTCCTCCCGGTTTTGTCACCATCAGGTCCGCTATCGCCATCAATTCATGCATGCGATCCACATAACCCATAACAGTGATTTGCGGATGACCTGCAAACTCCTCGAGCAGTGCTTGATATAACTTCATATTACGGCCGCACACGACCATAAACCGAACGTCCTTTGGGTATGCCCTTGATTTCAAGAGCTCGATAATTTCTTTATCGATCATCCCTTCTCCGCCGCCCATGATCAACACAACCTGCTCGGATGGACGCAAGCCATAATGAGCTCGGAGCCGTCCGGAATCCATTGGCTGGCTATACAGCGGATTGACGGGGATGCCGGTTACAGAAATCTTTTCGCTTGGCACGCCTTTGCGCTCCAACGCAACCTGTACCACATCGGAACCAACCATGTAATAATCCGTATGGGCGTGTATCCAGTAGCTGTGATCCGTATGGTCCGTCATGACGGTTGCCGTCGGCACATTGGTAAAGCCCATCCCTTTCAGCAGAGACATCCCTGCTGCTGCCGGCGGAAACGTACTGACCACGATAGCCGGATTTTCCGTTTCCAGCATCGTGCTGAGTTTGTGAAGACTGAAGGTGCTGAAGCGTTTCAGCATATGGATGAGCGTGTTTTCCTCGCGCGTTTTTTGGAATAAATAGCCGTAAACGGATGGGAAATGCTTCATCCACTGCACAAAGAAAAACTGACCGGCCACATGCAGCCGTGGATGGGTTAACTCCATATAATCAATGACTTTAACGCGCAGATGAGGGTAGTTTCTTTTTGCTGATTCCACAATGGCCTTTGATGCCTGGTTGTGACCCTCTCCCAGACTTCCGGTTAATATGATGATTTTTTGCTCATATATGGATCTCATGAATATTACTCCTTATCTAACGTTATGTGATTCCAATGACATGCATCAGGTAAACGACCAGCCATCCTGAACCCAATCCAATCAGACTGCCTGCCAGACAATCCGTCGGGTAATGATATCCCCAATAAATACGGGATAGACCGACCAGCACAGCCAGGATAAGCAGCAGTATCGTTGGCAGCGGTGATACCAGAAACAGGAGTGGTGTAATGACTGCAAAGATCGCTGTGGTATGTCCTGACGGGAAGGAATAGTCCTTCAATGGGAAATTTCCGATCTTCACCTGCTCCAGAACCCGGAATGGGCGATCTCTTCTGACGATCTTCTTGATGAGGACAACAATCAGATGGCTAACGGTTAAAGCAATGGCACTCTGATATGCCGTTATGTCCCATGCTTCAAACGCTGCCCAGGCGATGAGCAGTGCACTCAGAATCGTGAAGGTGGCTCCACCGAGATGGGTGATACCTCCGAACAACCGATCAAAAGCTCTGTTGCTGATGGTCTGGTTACACCAGACGAATACCCGATGATCGAATCTCCGCAATCGCTCTATCATTACTCTTCACCTGCCGTTACATCCGTCGATTCTTGTGGACCCTGCACAACAGGGACCTCCGCACGTTTCTTCTTGCGGTTCTTGATAAGACGCACTGTCAGCCAGATCCCTCCTATCAGAGCACCTACAGACAGTAGAATGATCGTAAGTTCGCCGTCCACCATATGCTCTGCAGCACGCCCGTACACGTAGAACAGAATACCTACGGTATAGAACTTCACGGCACGCCCGAGGGCTGCGTAACTGAGTAGTTTCCATAAAGGATAACTCATACAGCCGGAGAGGATGGTGAAGATTTTGAACGGAATCGGCGTAAACGCACCGACAAGAATAGCGGCTTCCCCATGCTTGGTGAACAATGTGGTGGCCGAATCGTACCATTTTTTCTTCATGATCTTGGTTAAGACCAAATTTCCGGAAACCTTGCCGATTCCATAACCAATCGGCGTTCCGATCAGGCAGCCGACAAATCCGATCGTGGCAAGCCAGATCGCACGGTCTGGACTCAATGCACTCAAAGACAATTGCGAGAAAAGAGCCGGAATCGGAAAAATAATCGCATCGATCATAGCATGAATAAATAATCCGATATCGCCTAAATTACGTAAAAAATCCATCTGGCCTTGTCTCCTCTGCTAGGCTTCCTACTTGGCAGCCCGTATGCTGTGCGATATCGTTGGTTACATTTAAAATCGAAATCATGCGTTCACATTCCTCTCCGAAATCATGTTAATGAAAGGATATCATGATTGGAGAAGGATGACTTCCGTCTTCAGACGATAATGAACCTAGACTTAGGTCTAGATACTAATAGTAGATATAATATAGTAGATATAGTATAAACGAGTTTTATGATCAATAAGTTGAGTTTATAACCATTTGGACCAAAAACAAAAAAACAGCTTAGCCGCAATGTGCGGCCAGGCTGCCAAAATCTAAGATCATGAACTATTCAAATTGACAAATTTGCGGGACTTCTCGGACCGAGTTCACCACATGATCGGCCTGCGATAAGTCCTGATTCCCCGAATTCGGGTTCACGAAGCCGATGCATTTCATGCCAGCCGCCTTCGCTGCAGCAACGCCGTGCCTTGCATCCTCAAGCACCATGCAATGCTCCGGATCCACACCGAGCAATTCAGCCGCCTTCAGATATACATCCGGCGCGGGTTTTCCCTTCTCCACTTCTTCACCGCTCACAACGCATTTAAAATGATCCAGGAGATCAAACTTACGCAAAACGGCCGAAATAAATACAGGTGGCGATGAAGATGCAATAGCCGCCGGTATGTTTCGTGCTTTAAGCTCCGCAAGGAGCTCCCGTATGCCATCAATAGGCTCCATTTCCCGCGAAGTAAGCATTTCAATTTTATTGGACAATTGGTATTCAATGATTTCCGAGACGGATTGGGTAAGCTGATGTTCATTTTTAATGGCTGCCCACATCTCCGGATTGGTCATACCTACATACTGCTCCAGCTGTTCATGGGTTATCGCCGATCCGTAATAGTTCATCACCTGAATATCGACTTCAAAGTGAAGCGGTTCACTGTCAATAATAACCCCATCCATGTCAAAAATAAATGCCTGTATCATGTTCAAACTCCTTTGATGAAATGTTTTTAGTTAACGCCAGATTATATCGAGTAACGTTCCCAGCACTCCGGTTTTATGGCCTCTGAGAACATCGGGATTGAATACTTCTACGAAGCCGCATCGGGTGCAGGATACAAAGAGATCACGCAAATGAAATGATATCGTGCAGCTCCATAAGGGAATGAATCTCATATTTAGGTTGAATGGCTGTCGGGTTTGCCTTGCGCAGCGGGTTATACCAGCAGGTGTCGATCCCGTAACGAATACCTCCTTGTATATCGGAAGTTAATGAATCACCAACAATAAGAACCTCGCTCTTGTCGGGATGGTTCAACTTATCAAAGGCATAATCGAATATGCCTTCATGAGGCTTTTGGGACCCTGCATCCTCTGAAACAATGATGCATTCAAAGGAATCGCATAACGACGATCGGCTAATACGGTTAAACTGCACCTCCTTAATTCCGTTCGTAATGATCGCCATTCGTTGACCGCGCTCGGTCAGTTGTCTGCACAGCTCTTCCGCCCCTTCCATTAGGAAGGAGCCTTGCCCTAAATATTTTATGTAAACATCGCTAAAGGCATCGGCATCCAAGGCGCACGAAATGCCGTGTTCTGCCAACAGACGCTCAAATCTGGCTGTACGCAATTCACGCTGTGTAACCTTCCCCTGCTCAAAATCACTCCACAACTGCTGATTAATGCGTCTGTAGCTGTCTACGATGGCATCCGTGCACTCCTGATCAATCTCGCCAAATACGCCGGATAACGCAAAAGCCTCCGACTTGGCATAGTCGTATAAGGTTTCATCTGCATCAAATAAAATAACGTTGTAACGCACGGCTGCCCTCCTTACATGCTGCTTACTTATTCCAATCTGGATTGATCATTCATTTCCCGAATCTTTTGCCGTTGTTGGCGCATTAGATGATCCCTGTTACTCTTTACCAGCTCCGTTAGACGAACTAGTATTAACAATAATAATGTAATGATTACCCCTGCTGCTAGTATGAGCATGATCCATTCGTCTATTCCATAGAGTATAAATAAAAGCAATTCTACCAAAATGAAGATTCCTGCACCCAAAGCAAGCTGTTTCATAATACCTCCTTAACTCTCTCTGCGGAGTTTATAGAGATGATGCCGCTCCTGCTCAAGCTCAATTTCGCCCACATACTTAAACCCGCATTTTTGGATTACTTTATTGGAGGCATGATTATGAACGACGGCTAATGCATTCAGCTCGTACTCGCTTGTATTTTGGAACAAAAACTGGATTAATGCCCTTACAGCTTGAGTGGTATATCCCTTATTGTAATGCTGATTCGAGATTCCGTACATAATTTCTCGATTGGGCTGGGGCAGCTCCTCTTTAGGGCCCGTATTGCACCAGCCGATACATTCGTCTGTTTCTTTCAAGACCATGGCTAGTCGCAGACGAAGCTGTCCCACATCCCCGCCGTTTTGAACAGCCTGCAAGAACTGCCGATTCTCCACAATTTCATAGTTGGTTAACCATTCAAGCCGCTGTTCCCTGGGTACATCCCAACCGGGCAGGAACTGTCTGATCTCCGGCTCATGCGTGATCTTAAAGATCGCATCAAGATCTTCCACCAAATATTCCCTGAGTAAGATGTCCTCACATTCAATTGTGAAGGGTATTTCTTGACAATCGTTATTTATCTTGTGCTTCAATTTAGTCCTCCTGGATTAATTCGCTCATATTCCCTGGCCCATGACGGGGGCTATCCATTGATCGGTTCAAGTATAAGTATCATCAGGCTCAACAATTGAGAGGCTTTGAATATTCCTTCCAGCTCAGGCCAAATTCAGCCTCATCTGAATGGTAATCATCTTCTGGTGATCATCTAACGTCGTAATACGGACATCGTAGGGCTCAAAACCAAGTTTATGATAAAAAACAAGCCCTCTGGAATTGGTATTATGGCAGCTAAGATAAAAGCGAGTCATTCCATATTTCTCTTTGGCTATATCCATCATGGTCTGTAACAGCTTCTGCGCGGCTCCCATTCCCCTACGCGACGGAGCAACAATAACATTGCCAAGCCACAGAGATTGATCAATATCCTCATAAAAATTTGCGTAAGCCACTACCTGCCCACTAGATTCTTCAACAATAACCGTGGGATCATATCGATTTTCCAGCAATCTCAAGACTTGCTGCGGAGTCCAAGGGAACTCCGATCTGGGACTCACATAAAACAGCTCCTCCGGCGTCTGAGGAAAGCTGCATATCGTTGATAGATCCTCGTCTGCCAGCGGCCGATGGATGTACATAATATAAGGTCCTCCTTACTTCACATTTCGTGCAATATACATGCCTCTTCCAATCAAGCCTTTCGGATCGTGCTCCACGCGAAGGCCCGCTTCCTGGAATGCCTCGATCAACTCTTTCACGGTAAAGAGCCCCAAGCGATGCTCCTCCGTATAATGCTCGATTCCATGCTCACTTCCAAACAAATACTCGAATCTCATGATCGAAATATCGCCTTCGCGGTCCGAATGGGACATCCTGCTCATATGGATCCCGCGACGCTCGGTCACGATCGTGTCCACTCTTCCGGTTGTCCAGACATCGGGCGTAAGCCAAGGCTCAACCAGAATGACCCCATCCTCGTTCAAATGCTCCTTAAACTGCGTAAGGGTCTGCACCAACAGATCTAACGTTTTCACATACCCGATGGAGCTGAACAGACATAGGATCACATCATATTTCCGGTCCAAGCGAAAACGGGTCATGTCGGCAACCGAATAATGACCATCCGGATTTTTCGACTTCGCGATCGAGACGAATTCCGGATTTAAATCAATACCATCGATCGTATAGTGCTGCTTTAAGAAAAAGGCGTGTTCCGCTGTTCCACAGGCAACGTCGAGTACGGTCCGGTAATCCTTACCCTGTCTTTTAATATATTGCCGGACCTGCTGCGCCTCCTGCTCATAATCCTTAAAGCTGTAAATCACGTCATAATATTTCGACGATAAATCAAACATGGATACACCAACTTTCCGCATAATAAGTAACCTTACCTTCACATCTTTATCAGCAGCCAAATAAGAGTTCGTAAACTAAAAAGACCCTACTTAGATAACATCATCTAAAGCCGGGTATCCGTGCCAGTCATCTTCCATGATTATACAACCGTTCCTCAGTTTGAGTAACCCTTTGTTCAAGGAAGCAGCAGTCTCATGAACATCCATGATTATGGTTGCATGTGCTTACCCTTCGATATGCTTGTGCCTATACCAATAGGAATAGATCTCTTTATACTGAAGACGATCATACAATCGGCTTGCGGCAAAATTATTCTGTACCACCTGTAAATAGCTGCTTGTAGCCCCATGTTTCTTGGCCCAATGCAGAATATGTAACATTAACTGTTTGCCGTACCCACGATTTCGACAGGCCGGAGCGGTAACCAGATCATATATTCCTACATAGCCCTGCTCCAATGCACCAATTCCGCATGCTACAGGTTCAGTACGATCATATAGGATGAAGAATCCATATTGTATCACGGAATAGTTAAACAGCTTTCTTTTTACAGCCTTGTTCTTCTCGGATATTCCGGTTATGTCCGCAAGCACATCCAGCCATTCATCGGTCAGCTTGTCTTCGATCTGAACTTCCTTGTGGGATGGGGACTCCATATCATCCAGGTGAGCCAATACTCGGAGACTGGTAAGATCCAATAAGGTATAACCCCTGGATTCTAAAATAGGATCGAGTTCCTGCGGATTGAATGGTGTGATTTTAAATACGACGTCTAGTCCGGCCTTAACATATAAACGCTCACATTGTTCAATCTGGCTATTAAGGTCGATCGAAGACTCCGTATAGAGAGCTTGAATTGAGTTGGATCTCTTGGTATAGCCGTCTGCAAATCGTAACAGCCATCCCTGTTGTGTCAAGGTTTGGAGCGCTGGCCAAGCGTTTAAGGTAAGCTCCTCGATTCTCTTATGCACGTAAATCACTTCTACAAATATGTTAGGAATAAATATACGTTAATATGGATTTTTATTCAATTAAAAATGTATTCCTTACTCTGAACCAGACCATTCCCCCTGCTTCGTTAGTGGAATTCACCGCCTTATAAACTGAATATAACTGGAACATCTGCGAGTCTTCGTTTCCATATCATATGATCTGCTCCACTCCCCCAATGGTCCTGTAGGACATAATCGGGTTCACCCAGCTTCTTCTTCCATATCTTCTGTGCACGAGAGTATCCGCTATCCAAACAAAATTCCGTCAATCCTTTATTGAGAAGCGTAAGATACATGATGTTTAACATTAGATTTCCGATCCCTTGCTGTTGGCAATCCGGATGAACAAATACCGTTCCGATTTCAACCACATCACGCAATTTCCCATCGGTAGCTTCCCGGATCAATGCAGTGGATGGTCCATACTCGATGCAGCTCACAATGCTGTTATCTAGCAGTCCGATAAGAAAATATCTCTGCTCTCCGTTCGTTTCAAAATCTGCGTTCAAGTACCTATTTTTGCTGTCAATCTCCTGTTCAATATCCTCCAGTAAGTCTGCCAAGCCTTCTTTGGCAAAAGTATCGGTAATTACGAGCCTGAAAAAATGCTCTATGGCTTTTATATCGCCGCGATTTGGTCGCCTGACTTCTACTTGAAGCATGTTAGGCCTCCTTGTAGCTTCAATTACAATAGTCTCACAGATCTTTGGTGTGTTTCATAACATGGGCTTTAACCTCATCCTTTTGTTCATCGGTTAACTGGACAGGTTTCCAAGCATGATCATCAGGGATGTGGATGGTTAGAGGTTGATCAAGCTCCTGCTCGAGATTGTTTGTATCCTCCGTCTGTAGATTTTTCAATCGTTTATGACTCTGATCGTACACCTTTGTTAGAATAAAGTTTCCGTCGCTATCATAATAGTCTTCAATCGCCCGTACTCGCGACAGCGTTGCTCCTCGATTATCTTCATGGTTGGTAATGGAATTCACTTTTTTATAACCTGCAGGCACATAGAATCCACCAGCATTCATTATTGTATTTTCAACAATAAAAGCCTCAACATGCTCTACCTTTTCCCCTTCGCTCTGGCAGGAGCACAAAACTAATACCATCCAAACTATACAGATCCATAAACCAACTCGACGTCTACTCTTCAGAGCTACACCCCCCTATATCCGTAATCAATTGCCAAAAGTGCCTGATACTATTGTTGATCACCTTGTTTTCTCCAGACCGGATCTCCAAAATGATCTTTGCCGCCGTTTCTTTAGCCAGCTTATAATCTTGAAACTCAATATGCCCTTGGCGTAAGGCTTCCTCAAGCTCATCTTCATCTTGAATGAAGAGCCTTCCGTCTGGAAGCACAATAACATCCAGATAGAGATCATCCCAATAAGGGATCCCTTCGTCACTAACTCCATTCACCCTAGAAATATCGATATACCTTTGGATCACTTCACGGTTTTGGTTCAACATCGTAGTCACACAAAAATTGGAATCTAATGGAAACTGCTGAAGCCAAAAGTATCCTTCAGCTGCGAGGCACAATTCTTCGTCTTGATATTGAACAAATAACTTGCGCTCTACCTGATGGAGGCTAAGTAAAGTAACATATCCCTTGAAATCCTGTTCCTCAATCAATACACATTTGAAATCTCTGCTTATAACTCTTCGCCAATCCAGCCTGTCAGCATATTTTCTTTTCACCTTAACCTCCACGCACATGATTTACCGATGATCAATAACGTGTTCAATTCGGCAGCCAAAAGCTCCCATCTCAGGTCGTCTTCATGCGTTATTCCATGCGTTCATTGCGAATTACCATATGTAGGTGGTCTTCCCAGACGCCGTTAATCTTCAAATATTTGATGGCCAGTCCTTCTTCGTAAAAGCCTAATCTTCTCGCTACATTCAACGAAGCTATGTTTCTTGGCATAATGTTAGCTTCCAGCCGGTGCAACCCCATCGTATCAAAACAATAGGCAACCACGGCCCTTAGCGCTTCGGTCATATACCCTTGCCCCGTATGAGCCTTTGCCAGCTTGTATCCCACATGGGCCGATTGAAAGACGCCCCGAACGATATTGCTGATCGCAATCGAACCGATAATCTCATCATCTTTATGCAGCCACACTTTAAACAGAAATCCGTCTGCTATGCTTCGACTCTCCGCTCCCAGTATCTCCGCCTGCTTATCGATGGTATAAAACTCAGCTTCTCTAGCTGGCTCCCATACCTTCCAATGCTCATCGTTCTTGACGATAAAATCCACCACATCCCCTGCCCGATCCCGATCAATCGTCTTCAATTGCAGACGAGAAGTTTGTATCGTTATGGTCATGCGACGCCCCCCTTGAACTACTTAACTAAAATTAGACAATTACCTATCCGTCCCTGGGAATATAATGTTTTAGCTCCGAGCGGGTAATTCCACGGGCTTCCCCCTCTGGAGTCAATCGGTAAGCACGAACACCAACAAAACCAAAATTGTAATTTTGAGTTTCTTCATTTTATTTCCCTAATATTTTCATAGATTAAAATGCCGTTTAACCTCTTCATAGTTCTCCTGAATACTTCTGTTTCCGTCCACGAATATAACCTTGAATCCCCGATCCATGGCGTCCTTGGCCACATATGCCGAAAAACCGATATCTCGTCCCATCCAATTCCGAAAAGCGTCGTCGGGATCATCGCATTGATTCAGAATATCGTGGATCCATTCGCGCTTCGCATAATGCTCCTTCTGGAAATCCGGAACCGGTACGATCCATATTGCCTGATGCGGGCTGGATACCAGCTGTGCTACTTTTTCAGGTAAAAGCGCTGCTCCCTCTACAATGATGGGGGGGCCGGCCGACATGGCCGATATATCATCCACGATCATCGGAAATTCCTCGCGATAAAACTCCAGCTCCTCATGAATCTGCTGCTCAACCGGTCGTGACCATAATGTATTCCAGCCCATATCCTTCAAACGGAACATGGTGGGATGCTCCGACGGATTGCATGCGTTTACGTGCTTCTCGTTGAACAGATCACATTGATAATAGGTGTAGCCGTAATCTTTCGTGATCATTTCGGCAATCGTGGATTTGCCTGAACAAGGGGAACCTCCGATGTATACGTGGGAGTAGTCTTTTTTCTCGTTCATCATCTAATCATGCCCCTCTGTCGTTATCTTTTCTTAACTCGTTTCTAATGTCCAGCAATACGTTCCAGATCGCCCGCAAATATACCACAATGAATAAAAAGCCTACAATCAATATCAATGCGATCATATCCATAATCTCTCCACCTTTGCTGCTCTGACTGGAGACCTCCAATCGACATAGCTCTTCTATGTGTAATCCCTCTTGCCCTCAGGGCTTTTTCGAATCCGGCTGAAAATTCTCGTCCCTTCACAATGGAAAGCATGTAACAGCCTCCTTCGAATCTATTCATCTGAAAATGATGGTTATCGGTTATCTGGCTTCGTTTCCTCTCTAATTATAACTATTCTTTCTGCTAAAAAGTTACGCTAACCTTGCATTCACACCATTGTCCTACATAACGAAAAGAACCGGCATTAACCCCCGGTTCTAGTAAAATTTATGATAGTCATTCTCTCTTGTACCTTGATCTTAGCCTACCACAGCATCCAGTTCTGTCTCTCGCTGTTCGTGTTCGGGAACTAACACCTCAACCACGACTCTAGTCGGTACGCAGATGATCTGCTGGTAGGGTTCCGAGATAAATCCCATATCCAGTGCAATTCGCTTCGGAGCATCCGAGTATATCATCTGGATCCCGTAGTCATACACTTTCAGTGTGTTGTGTCCAAACTTGGTTTTAATATCAATGATACGTTCGTCCGCGGTCAGCGGGACAGTCTCGTATTCTTTGCCATTCACTGTAATCAAAGCCTTGAGTTCTCCCTGCTGGTAATCTACATGGCTATGCTTCCACCACTGCAGTCCCGTGAAGGAGCCAAGGATCAGGATCAAGGCAAACAGGATCATATCTCCGCGTCTTATTCTGGACAACATGTTCCCTCCTCCACATGCACAGTCTTTGGAACCCTAGTATGAACGATGTACGAAACCACCGAAATGAATTTTGTCACATTCGTTATCCATGTGAACAGCTTGTACGACCGAAGGAGCAAGCCGCGAAAGCCTTGATGCAGCTCTCGCTATGGGGCAACCTGCCGGCTGCCCGGAACGGACTCGATCATGTGTTGGAGGCAGTGATTTAATCATAAATTGCTTGAATCACTTCCCTCTTTTCTATCAATACAACTCCGTTGACCTGCATGCACAGATTACATACCGCCCATAGACCCGTGCTCCCTGATAGCACCAATTCCTTCCGACATACGGATGTACATAACGCGAGATGCAATCCTGGCACTTGGCCCGTTGTCCCGCAGGATCACTCGTATACCACCAGCCGGAAGGATAAGGGCATAAGCCTTTACAATCGTCGATCACCGTCTTGGGGGTGCAAATAATATAATCCGACGGACAGGAGGCATCTGCGCCGCAGCCTGAGCAATATTGTCCATGCGGAGGCCGGCAGGGCCCCGCAGCAAACGAGATTTTAACGATATCGTTATCATCGGGACGGACTAATACTTTGGCAAGCGTCTCGGCCGTTTTTTGCGCAAATTTATTCAACAGCGACTTCCGATTCATCTTCCGGGTAACCCGGCTGATCACCACCTGCATCTCTTCGTCCTTGTTCTCCGGCTTCCGCCACATACTCTCACCTCGTCTTAAGAAGCCCTTGATGCTTTCGCGTACGCTTCAAGCTGTTCCCGACTGTTGACCAATCCCTTATGCCTGATCACGCCGTCCATATCCACCGCGTAGGCATAAGGGGTGACCTGCACATCGAGATGATTCGCAAACTCCGAACTAACGATCAGCACCTCATCGTCATAACCTATTTTTCGGACATACTCCGATGCCAAATCCGCGGACGAGAATAGCAAAAGGATGGGTTTCACGTTAGTCATCCTGGCGATCCGCTTAAAATCCGGCAAAATATCGGCGCATTCCTTACACGTCGGCGATCCAAACAGCATGATGGAAGGCGTGCCAATCAGCTCGCTTGTGGACCACTCGGCACCCCGCAGGGTTGTCGTTGTGGCCCCGGGGATTTTATGGCCGACCGGAATACCGGACTGATTCACGCCTCTCGCGGTACCCATCACCATAATCCCCAACTGCCGAAACAGGACCAGGTTCAGAATGACCAAAGGTACAACCAGAATCCACAGCATGGTATATGAAATCCAGAAGAAGGTGTTCATCGCGGCCCCCTTACAACCTTTTTATTTTGGAAATATGAGTTGCTGCAATCTCGCGGTATATTCGGATCGCATGCAGGGCATCCGGAACCCCTATGATGATAAAGAGCGATAGCAGCAGCATCATCCCCTCCATAAGCAGACCGGTGACATCAAATGAGTGGCGATGCGCAAACCAGTTAGGATGGCTGTAGGCCAACCCCATGAGTCCCATCGCCAGATTGAACCCAATTAATGGAAAGCCAAGCTTGGAGCTGATCTGAGGCCCGAGACAGCCGCAGTCCACCCTCCCTTTTTTTCGGATGAAATAAGCGACGCCCACACCCTGAACAAAATAAAGTAAAGAGATGACCAGGAAGCTGAACCGCGATGGAAAACCATATACCATGGTCACTGACAAGACCTGCAGGAGGATGAGCAGCGCATGCAATCGGGCACTTCCGGGGAACCGATCCGTATCACCGAATGCACGGCTCCAGCCAAAGCTCACCACGGACAACAGCATGGGCAGCGTAACGGATATTGCAAGCAAATCATACATGGGCCCATATGCTCCTTTCTCTTCAATAGCTGATGATCCAGATGATGGAACCGATGATCAACAGCATGGAGACCGTTTGCCGCACGGACGAGAGCAGCGTGAGATTGCGCACCCTTTTTTCAAGCATACGGTACACGATGGATCGGATCAGCGGGAGACTGAACACGGTGCCGCGAACGCCTCCAAATGTTGCTCCTGCCAGCAAGCTAAGCCACCATGGAGCCGCGAATAAGGAGACCAGGATATAAGCGTGAAAGAGGACGCCCACCTGCAATGTGATGAAACCCAAGCCCAGAATCTGGCCCCATAATGCCGCCGAACGGTACCCTGCATGCTTGATCCATTCGGAGGGAACGATGAAATTGCCGGATGGGAGAATCCCCGTTTTATGAATGAGCTCCAAGCCCAGGAGTATCGCAAACAGCACCACAATAATATAGTTTTGATATAAACCAACAGGGGTTAATTTCAGCCCAAAATTGATGCATCCGATCGCCAGTCCGGTCATAGCGCCGCCCAGGGTACAAGACACGATGTACACCAGCGCATATTTGGATTTACTGACCTTCGTACCCTCCAGACTGCCTAACACATTCAGCCCACAGGTGGTATCGACGCTGGCTACCGCGGCACCGACGGCAAATATAAAGAGCAATATCGACAGCAAGCCATGCCACCTCCCCGTCATCCCTAAATGAACCCTTCACTCCTTCATCTTATGAGTGACAGCCTGTCGATTATTTATACAAATATCCGATCCATTGGGTATGCTCCTACATGGCTATTTCATTGAGAATAAAAGAAACCGTCCATGGATAATCTCCAAAGACGGTTTGGATTTATGCAAGCATGCTCGCTGATATGGTTATGCGACTTTATGATAATCCGAGATATCAACCTCAAGCGGCATTTCGGCTGCGCGCGCTTTTTGGGCTGCTTTAAAAAATACGATGACCAGTATGACACTGATGACAGCACCCGCGATATAAGAAACATTCATGGACTGCCTGAATCCGATCTCCGCGTTCAGAATATACACCGTCGTTGTGTAGAGCATAAACGCACCCGGAATCAGCGCTACCCAGTAATTTTTACGGGCAATGAACAGATACATCGCGCTGACAAACAAAGCAATAACCGCGGTGGCCTGATTGGCCCAGGAGAAGTATCTCCAGAGAATATTGAAATCAATCTGCGTTAAGGCAATGGAAATGACAAACAAAGGAATGGCAATGCTAAGGCGCCGCTTCATGCTGAATTGTGGCAGCTTGATATAATCCGCAATGATCATGCGCGCGCTCCGGAATGCGGTATCCCCCGACGTAATCGGCAGCACGATCACGCCCAGCACAGCCAATGTGCCTATAACGGCACCTAACGTCACCTTCGCGACCTCGCTTACGACAAGACCCGTTCCGCCGGTTGCCAGAAGCTCGTTCAAGCCGTTAGACCCCTGGAACAAACTCATCGCCGCTGCGGCCCATACCATGGCAATAATCCCCTCGGCAATCATCATGCCATAGAAAATTTTACGTCCCTGCTTCTCGGTCTGTGTAGTCCGGGAAATAATCGGTGTCTGGGTAGCATGGAATCCGGATAAGGCACCGCACGTAATCGTCAGAAACAATAGCGGGAAAATCGGCATATGATCCGGATGCAAATTGGCTAATGTCAATTCCGGTATCGGTACCTGCTGTACAATCAGCATCCCGCCGACACCAAGAGATGCTATGAGTAACAGAGCGCCGAATATCGGATAGAAGCGGCCAATGATTTTATCAATGGGCAGCAGTGTAGCCAGAATGTAATATCCGAAAATAAACAGGGTGATGATCCACAAACTGACTTTGCCGTTCATCAGATTGTGAAGCAGGCTGGCCGGTGAAGTCACAAAGACGGTACCTACCAAGACCAGAAGAAGAATCGCGAAAGCGTTCACAACATGCTTCATCACTTTGCCCAGAAACTTGCCAGCAAGCTCCGGCAGATGCGCGCCGCGGTTGCGGATGGAGATCATACCCGTCAGATAATCATGCACAGCCCCGGCAAAAATACACCCCAGCACAATCCAGATAAAAGCAACCGGTCCATAGAGCGCGCCCATAATGGGTCCGAAGATGGGTCCCACACCGGCTATATTGAGGAGCTGAATCAGCGAGTTTTTGTTCGAGCTCATCGGCAGATAATCAACGCCGTCCTGATTGACATAAGCAGGCGTTGCCCGCTCTTCTTTAACTCCGAACATTTTTTCAATGTATTTTCCATAAGTGAAATATCCAATAACCAGCAGAATGATCGATATGATGAAGGTATACATGCCTTCGCCCCCTTTTCTTGAAATCGCTTACATTGATTATAAGAAATTATCGAGATCAGAGGGCGATTTTGAACTAACATGTCGTCTAGACGCATTAAGATGTTCAAATCTAAGGTTATTATGCACATTAAAGGGCTCTCATGCAGTCTTCATTCACATCATGAGCGTTCCATCCTTAACCCATCCACGTTTCATTAAAGCTCCAAAGCCTCTCGAAATGCCTTGGCATAATTACGGCTTACGGCTAGTTTGTCGCTGCACCCCTTCAGCTCAAGCTGGAATGCGCCGTTAAACCAAGGAACCAGGCTTTTGACATAATCAAGATGTACCACATAGCTTTTATGAATCCGGAAGAACGGATACTGCCGAAGCTTCGTTTCCAGCTCCTTGAGTGGCGTTTTAACATGATATTGCTTATCAACTGTGACGATCTTGGAGTATGCATCCTCCCGTGAGATATAAATAATATCTTTCGGGTCTATGAACATAATTTCCCCATCCACATCCAACGACAGCTTGCCCGAAGATTTGGAATGACCGGGTGCTGTCGGGCCTTCCCTTCGTAATGATTGCTTAAGGCGCCTTACCGTCTCCGCCAGTCTTTCTTCGTCTATGGGCTTTAACAAATAGTCCAGCGCTTCGAACCGGAAGGCCTCTACACCGAATTGAGGGTACGCCGTGGCAAACACGATTTTTGGAGGGAGCTTCAACTCGTTCAAGGCTCTTGCCGTTTCAAGCCCGTTCATTAAGGGCATTTCAATATCCAGAAACACGGCTTCCGGCTTCAACTGCATGGTCTTTAACACCGCCTGTTCCCCGGTATCCGCTTCTCCAACGATCTCGAGTGTAGGATGCTGCTTCAGTAAATAGATCAGTTCTTCACGGCTGTAACGTTCATCATCCACGATGAGTGTTCGGATGCGTTCGATCATGTGTAAGAAATCCCTGCCTTCATGAGTAGAGTTATACGTTAGCGGCTGCGGGAATCTGGAATTGAATTTCAGTCCCGACCGCTTCATCACTTTGGATGTTTAATGATGCATGGGGCCCATACATCAAAGCCAATCTTCTGTTCACGTTATACACAGCCATTCCCGTACCCGATGAAGAATCGAGCATTTGGCGCCCCAATAACCGAAGCCGTTCCGGCGTAATCCCCGTTCCGTTGTCCTTGATCGTAACGAATACACCGTTAGCCGGATCACCCTGAATGCGGATAAGTATGACACAATCGTCTGTTTTGTTCCTGAAACCGTGGCGTATGCTGTTCTCTATTAATGGCTGCAAGGTCAGCGGCGGTACAAGCGCCTGCAGCGCGGAATCCTCTACTTCATATTGAATTTGCAGTTTATCCTCGAATCTGGTTTGTTCAATGCTCATATAAGATCGTATATGCTGCAGTTCATCCTGAAGCGTGGCCTTCTCGGCAGTTGCGGCGGTCAAATTCTGGCGGATGTAGTCCGATAGACTCCGCAGCAGCTTTCTTGCCTTCTCCGCATCAATTCGTGTTAGAGAGAGTATTGTGTTTAATGCATTAAACAAAAAGTGCGGATGAATTTGTGCTTGAAGCGTCTTGATCTCAGCTTCTCTGGCAAGTTCCTTGGTTTCCTCCAATTGAGCAGCCTCCAGCTGGTAGCTTAACAACATCGTAAGACCTGACATCAATTCTGTTGTAACATGGGTAATGTCCTTCGGACTTCGAAAATAGAACTTTAGTGTGCCCACGGTCTGACCGCCCTGTTTCAAAGGTCCGATGACAGCGGCTCCCAACGGACAATCCGGCTTCTGGCACTGAATATGCGCCCGATCCGCGATCAGCTGCTCCCCTTGTTCAATGACCCGACGCGTCACTTCCGTCTGCAGCGGACGACCTGCCGCATGATGATCATCCCCCGTTCCGACATGGGCCAGAATCATCCGATCATTCGTAATCGCAATCGCACTGGCATTGACTTCTTCGTAAAGAATCTGGCATACCGCTTCCGCGGATTGCGCATTCATACCCTGACGCATATACCCAATGGTTCTGCGGGCAATCCGAAGAGAAGCTTGAGCCTGCTGAGCCGCTACCTTCTCCTCTTCATTCAATACGGATCGGATAATGAGCAGAAACAATGCACAACCGATTCCGTTTGCTACAATCATTGGTACTCCAATATAACCGACCAAGGACATCGCCTGTTCGAATGGTCTGGACAAAAGCAGGATGATCAGCATCTGAAGGGACTCTGCCAATGCCCCCATTAGAAGCGCAGCTGAGAAACGAACCTGCTCATTCTTTTTATGAAACAGGCTGGCCAGAAGACCTGCAAGTATGGTCGCGAGCCCACAGGCCAAACTCGTAAACCCGCCTAATGTAAAACGGTGAAGCCCTGCAATCAGTCCTGCACCAAGCCCGATTCTGTAGCCTCCGAACAATCCGGCCATGACAACACCGACAACTCTTGAATTCGCAATCGCTTCGTCTCCGGAAACTTGCATCATCCATTTGTTGACTTCAAGGGATTCGGTGTTCACCGTAATTCCGGTATACGTCCCGATAATCCCTAAAATCCCGAAGACTAATACGGCCTGAATCTGTTGTACTGACGTCAGCTTGTCCTGACTTATCATCGACCGAAAGAACCTCAACCGGGTTACGATAAATGCAATCGTCACAATAATTCCAATCCGCTCGGTCATTGTAATCAGCAGTTCAAACATGGCGTCACCCCGCAATCTGATTTTGAATCGCTTACTTGTCACGAATAGATTCCTTAAGAAGTTTACCGTAAACCTGGCAATACATACTAAATTATCATGGCAGAGGCTCAAAAAACAACAAAAAAACCTCCCGCTTCAATTCGTTCTAAAGCGGAGGTTGTTAAACGCCATACCATCCTATTCGTTTGAGCGTCTCTCGTTTATATGGATATCACCTGAAGACCGGCTTTCTCCATTCCATGTAAATACGGTCGCTGAACCCTTTTTCCTCTGCATCTATCTCGGATTTGCGTTCAATCTCCCGGAATCCTAATTTCTGATATAACGATAGCGCGACCTGGTTGCTGTCGGTCACTTCCAGAACATAACGCTTGTATGGCAGCTCCTCTTTGACATGCTGCATTAAAGCGGTGGAAACGCCTTTGCCGCGAGCTTTCGTAGTAGTTGCCACACATTCGATATAACCCGTTTCCTCATCATAAGGCAGTGCCGGGTTAAATTCATTCTTCATGACGTTATATGCAAGCTCCCCTGTCTTCTCTCCAAAAGCCTCCTGAAGCGGAGCTAACTCGACCGGCATGGCCCGCTGCCTATGATGGGAACAAGCTAAAATCCCGACAATGACGCCCTGGACCTCAGCCACATAAAACACCTCAGGACTGAACAGACTCCGGAAGGCTTTCTTTAACGTGCTTCGATCCTCGGTGAAATAGGACAGTTCGTTATAATACCCATCAACAAACACTTCCGCCACTTCCTCGCGAACGTCTCGTTCATAATCTGCCATTCTTCTAATCGTAATGGAGCACATCATGTTATCCTCCTGTCAAAAATGTAATCTGCGCTTCATATCCTTTCGGAATCCCTTATCTGCAATCAGACACATCCCGCCGAACGTTAATAAGGCATATACGGCCGTCGCAACGGCTGTCCATAATACGTGCGTCATGCCGACGGCATATAGTAATAAGGGAACAAACCCAAGCAAGATCAGGGTTAACAAGTAACCTGCGAACTCACGCCAACGCATTTTTCTGGTGCAGCATATAACGGTAATCAGAAGGGTTGCCGCCATCATCAGGAACGGAATGACGTAACCGGTCGACCAGTAATTCGTACCCGCTGCCACGTTAAGCCAAAGCAGCATGCCGGACAGCCCGAGCAGCTGTACGACGATTTTGCCGCCGAGGTGCGACTTGGACATCAAGGTATGTCTGATGAACAGCCATGCATAGAGCACGCAGGGCATGAGGTACAGACTCCACCATACTTCGTGGTCTCCCAGAATATTTATAAGTAATGATAAGCCGATGACAGACACTGCAATGAAGGTAAGCCACTTGGATAACAGACTGCTCGCACGCTGCTCCTCTACAGCCTCATAGATGGGGTACCAAGAATTTCCTGTTGATGGTGCATCGCCCTTACCATGTAAATTTCTCCGGCATAAGGGACATGCTGCGTGCGCCGGGTCTACGGATACCCCACAGCTCTCGCATCTCATGCGCCCATCCCCCAATCATTGCTGACAATCCTTATATCCAATCCGCTTAGGCTGGCAAGCTGACGAAAAAAGTGCCCGATCACATCGCTCTCGACGATATTCCTGGCAAAGGTGATGGTAAGCTGGTCATTGATCGAACTGACGGCACAGTTCATTGGACTCTTGGCCGTAGGATACATCGTGGTTTCCATTGATTCAATATGCGCAGCCATACTCGCTGGGATATCAACTCGGCCCAGATTGGTGAGCGTAAGCGTTTTGGCTTCTTCACCGTAATGGTCGAACCCATAACGAATCGCCAGATCCTTCAATTTCAGCGGCGTGAATCGGGATAACAGGTTTTTCTCGTATTTCATGCTGCCGGCCATCGCTTGGGTTAGATAAGACTTCGTCGTTTTCTCTTTCATCTGTGCATGCACGATACCTTGTACCTCATCCAATGTCATGCCTTTCTTCATCTGTACGCCAATGTTAATGACCGCAAAAAAGTTTCGCAGGCTGCTCGAAGGAAATATTTTCCGCAGGTTCACCGGCATGCTGATCACAATCGGCCGGTTATCGTTGTTGAAGGGCAACGTCGTCTCATAAACCGCCATAATCAAAATCGCTGTCAGGTAAGCGGTGAGCGTTACTCCCTTCTGCTTGGCCGCCCCATTCAGCCGCGAGGCGTGAATCACGCCGTGGATGACGTTGTGTCCATAAGGCGAGAATCGGGTACCGGGAATTTGCAGGGCCTCCGGCATTCTGGAGTCGGCCGTGGCCGATGTATAATGAGCTTTAAAGCTATCCTGTGCTTCGGCATATCGGGCAAATGAAGCGGGCGGCAAAATCAGACCTTCCTTGTCCTCTACGTTTTCGCCGAGCAGATATAAATACTGGAACACCAAGGTTTTGAGAAACTCTAGTGCCCCACCCCCGTCTGTTAGCGCATGAAAAATCTCCACGCTGATCTTGTTGCCATGATATAAAACCCTCACCAAGCTTCCGCCCTCAGTCGAGAGAGCTGCAGGTGCACAAGGATAGGTGGATTCCGGTTCCACCATCAAACGCGTCTCCTTCTCCCGCAGAAATTTCCAGAACAGGCCATTTCTAAGCTCGACGTTTAATAGAGGGAATCTCTTCATTACGCTATCGAGCGCTTGTTGCAACACCGGTGGCTTCACATCACTTGTCAGCATCATGGATAACCGGTAGGTTGATGAATTTTCCCTTCCTGCAACGGCGGGAAACAGCTTCCCGGCGTGGTCAAGTTTATACCATTCTTCCATCTGTTGCTCTCCTCATTTCTATTAGAACTCCCACTCAGCAGCACTTTTAACAGGCTTATCTTATGTACGTGGCAATGCTGCTTTCACTCAAGCTTCAACCGCCGATACCAAGATGGCATGCCCCTCTTCATGTAAAGGCCGCTTATCCGCCATTGAAAATCGCTTCATCAGCGATGAGCGGGTATGTATTAACATCATGGGAACGAGTAATTCCGTTCTTCGATCAATCCGGTTCTTGCCATCCGGGTGCATCACGGATAACAGCATTCGCAGGTAGGACGTGGTCAGCTTCTGGAACAAGTCCGGTTTCATCGCTTGATGCTCAAAACCAAGACCGTGCGTTAATCCACGGTGCAGCAAAGTAATCCCGACCAACGCGCTGACCTCGCTGAACTCGGACCGGTCTTCATATGCACGGCTAATCTGCAGCATGGACTTTCTCGCAAGTCTTGCTATTTTCAGAGCCGCACGATCCGGCCCTTCCGATCGGATTAATTTGAGAATCGTTTCATTGTCCAAATGCAGCTCGCCTACCAGATCTCCATTATGAATGATCGTTGAGTCCTCGCAGACGATGCGCTTTCCTCGATGCTTCTTAATCATGACTGTGCATATGCCAAAACGCGAGATATGCGAGCTGCGGAACCTGGAAATAAAGCTGAAGATACGTTCCCACATCATCCAGGAGCTTTGCATGACGGTTTTAAGTAATTTTCGCAGCAGATGGAACACCTCACTATTTTTTAGTTTGAATATGTCATTCCATGATTCTCCAGTAGTCATCCGTTAATTTCATCATAAAGAAGATCTGCACAGGTTCCCACCGTCTCAGGTACAGAGTTGCTCTCGGTCTCAAGACGGAGATGCGGGTCAACACAGTTGCTGGCTAGTAACTTTGTATGCAAATCAAAACAACCTTTGGTCTGCACCAAAGGTTGCCTGGCCTTAACGCTTATGTCATTAACTCAATAGCCACTCTCTGTCCCAGAGTGCTCCGCTTTCCCTATCAATCCATAATAAAACAAGCGATCGATATCACGAAGCATGGTAGGGCTCGCTTGTGTAATGAATCCCGGTTGTGCCAGAGCCTCCTTAAACACTTGAATATAAAACAATGCCGCTTCTATCGAAATTTCTGGATCAATAAAACCCTCCTGCTTGCCTTGCTCAATCAATTTCACAAAAAAGGGAATCGTTCTCTCCTTGTAAAATGCCTCGATATGCTCTTGAACAGACGGTTCATCGCTGATTTGAATAAGATCCGAGTTGATCTGATCCATGCTATTCATTCGTGCCCCCAGCAACAACTCCAATTTCTCCTGAAAAGGGATGGGCTTATCCAGCAGCTTCTCATACTCGTTCATGATATTACTCATATAATCGATAAACGTCATCCGGATAAGCTCTTCCTTGCTGCCAAAATAATTATATATGGAGACGGGGGACACGCGGGCGTGTTTGGAGATTTCTGCAATGCTTGTCTTTTCGGCTCCGTATTTCCTGATCAAATCGAAGGTTGCCTTCATAATCTGTTCTTTTTTCTTCACTGTGCGGAGTTGATAACCGTTCATATACTCACCTCTCGGATAAAACTATACGGAATGTTTTGTAATAATGCAATTCATATATTTCAAAAATATCTTGATCATTTCTTCTCGAAGGAATATTATGAAATATATGAATGTTTTTATTACAAATCATACAAAGGAAGTGTGATTATGAACCGTATACCTGGTCCCGACTCTGCCCTTGATTGGAGGATAAATATGTTTCATTTTTTCCGCAGTCCGTTCGCATTTCAGCAAACATTATTTGAACACTATGGTAAGGTCGCTGCCCTGGGGAAAAGCCACAAGCCTTCATCTGTATTTGCGTTTGGACCCGATCTGAACCGTCAAATCCTATCCAATCCGAACTTTTTCGAGATGAGCACGGCTCTTGTTAAAATACCCAAAGACACCGTAATGGGGGATTTATTCTATCATAATCTTTTACTGATGAGCGGCGAAAAGCACAAACAGCACCGTCGCCTGATCCAGCCCGCCTTTCTGCATGGCCAAATTGAAAAATACGGTCAGGACATGGCATCCATAACGGAGCTATTGGCAGACGAATGGAGAGGACGTACCCGGATTGACATCAACACCGAAATGAAAAAGTTAACGCAGCGCATCGCCCTTAAGACATTATTCGGTGTTCATCATACTGAAATGATGGACTCCATGGGGATGCTGATCAATCGGTTTACGAAGTCTTTTTTGCTTACCACCCTCGCTCCCATTAATCTTCCCTTCACTCCATATCGTCGCTCTCTTCGAATTGCACAACAGCTTAATACTCAAATTCGGTCCATGATCCATGAGAAGCGGCAGGAGTCAGATGCAACGGATGTGCTAGCCGCACTAATTAGAGGACATGATGAGGATGGTTTTGCATTATCGGATGAGGAATTAGTCGGGCATGCATTCTCAATCTATACAGCTGGTCATGAAACCACTGCAAATGCTTTGACTTGGACATTTTTTCTGCTGATACAGCACCCGGACATTTATGCGAACGTAATGGAGGAATTGAACGCCGTGATGGGTGGAAGCCATCCGACTCGGGAGGAACTGAGCCGACTCTCCCTGCTGGACCATGTGGTTAAAGAGAGTCTTCGTTTACTTCCTCCGGCAAGCATCGGCACCCGCATTACGGCTGCGCCTTGTGAATTGGATGGTTATGTCCTTCCGGCGGGAACGAATATCTTTTTTAGCCAATTCATTACCCATCGCCTCCCGGAGCTTTATGAAAGTCCGAATCAATTCAAGCCGCATCGATGGGAGACCATTAAACCTTCCGCATACGAATTCTTACCATTCAGCGCAGGGCCTCATATGTGTATAGGCTGGCACTTCGCCATGCAAGAACTTAAGATTATCCTTGCTGTTCTTCTTCAACGATATCAATTTTCATTAGTCCATAATGCCAAAATCACACCGAATCTGATGATGCGACCCGTTCACGGCATGCCTTTACGTATAACTTTGAAGAACGGCAGATTTGAACGGGTTGATGACGTACGTGGTACCATTCATCGGCTTATCGAATACGGAGTCGATCCTGCTCCCCTTCAAAAATAATAACCTGCCACGTCTCTGACATCGGTTCTAATCGATTTTTTTCGTAATATTAAAAAGTAAGCGCTTCATATTGACGCAAAGTGTATGCTCACAGGATAAGCAAGCCATTGTAACTGCCGTAGAGTCCATTAGGTTTACATCATACTGACAAGGATGTGACTACAAAGATGCTTTCACATTTACGTAGGTGCGGGCTTTTGTTGCTGGCGGCAGTTCTGATTTCTACAATCTGTATCCCGCCTCCCCACGCTAAGGCAGCGGCGTTAATTACTATTGATTCTCATCAGGACGGGCAAACGCTTCAGCCGGGTGTGGCTGAATTATTCGGAACCTACTCCGGCGTGTATGAACTTCAGCTCATCGTTAACGGTGAATTTGTGACGGATGTTCAGATGGATGACCCGAATGGCGATGACAGCGGATCTTGGTCTTACAAGCTGGATACAAGTCAGTTGGACGGTCCCGTCGAAATGGTACTTAAAGCAAACGATGCGGTTACGCGTTATGGTATCTGGTCCCCTTGGATTCACCTAAATGTCGATAATCCTGCAGCTCATATCCCGGAAGTGCAGATTACCAGCCCAAGCGAGCAAACGTTGCAGCGCAACAAAATGGATATTCACATATCTGCAGCGGGTAAAAATCCGATAGCGCTGGTTGAGCTCCGCATCAACGGAGGCGATTGGCTGCAGGTCCCCCCTGCCAAAAACGGATATAAATATACATTCGATTCGCGTCAATCCTCTCACCAGGTTCACAGTCTGGAGGCAAGAGCAACCGATTCTTACGGCAATACAGGCTATAGCCTAACGGTCTATGCAAGAACAGGGGGGATGCCTCCGGCTAACCAAGGCAAGCATCCCGCGACGGTGACAGACGCTGTCTATATGGATCTTGCCAACTCAACTCCCGTTAACGTAATAAATGATGTATACGATCCCTCCGCGACGAATCCTGAAACAGTGACTAGCAACACCTATCACCCGGAACCGCTGCCGGATCAGGATCGTGCGATCTGGATCTGGGAAAATGCCTCCTACCCACTAGTACTTAATCCGAATTCCCGAGCAGCCCTCTCTTCCATGGCAAAGGATACAACCACCTTTAATCAACGTCCGATTACGACACTTTATTTGGCTGTAGGTCAATATAACGGGGCAAAAATGCTGGAGGATCATCGAAGTGAGGTTCAACGATTCATCGAGTGGGCTCATGAACAAGGTTTCTATGTTCAAGCGTTGATCGCCGGCGGCACCTCCCCGCCTTACTTCGGAGCCTATAGTCGATATCAGACTCAAGCCGTTAGGGAATTTGAGCAGATCTTGAATTACAATTTGGCTTCCGGCGAATCGGCTCGCTTTGATGGCGTAAACCTGGATACCGAACCGTATATCCTGCCGGATTTCAAAACAGCAAAGCCATCTGTTCAGATTCAGTACCTGGATATGCTGCAGCTGCTGATGGAACGCAAACAGGCATCGGGCCTCACCTTGTCCGTCGGCGCAGCGATTCCAAGATGGTACGATACTTCTGCCGACGCCAGCAATATCTCTTGGAACGGAAAAACGAAATGGCTGTCTGAGCATATTCAGGACACGGCCGATTATATCTCGATTATGAATTACCGAGATCAAGCCGATGGCAGCGCCGGCATTATCGCACACGCGCTAAACGAGGTGGCCTATGCAAATACGATCGGCAAGCCGAAGTCGGTTGTGATCGGAGTCGAGACGAAAGACATCGCCGATGGCGGGGATCCGGAAACCATCAGCTTCCATGAAGAAGGGCGAACTTATATGGAGCAGGAGTTAAACAAGGTTTATGATGCTTTTCTGAACGATTCAGCGTTTGCAGGCATTGCTCTCCATCACTACTCCTCGATCGTTGATTTTCCGAGCGAATGGGGACCTGGCGGCTACGCATGGCAGCCTCCTGCTGACCATGAACCACCAAGCACGGTCAGTGGGGCAACAGCGGCCACGTTTGATTTTCAACGGATTAATATAACTTATAATATGGCGATGGACAACACAGCAGTAAATGCATATCGGATCTACCGCGGTACCGAAGCCGACTTTGAGATCGGACCCGCTACTTACGCCGGAATCTCTAAAGGACTTTCATATAAAGATACCGGGCTGCTGCCGAACACCACCTATTATTATAAAATCACAGCGGTCGATATCAGCGGCAATGAAGGAGCTCCCAGCGCGGCTGCCTCAGCAACAACAGCGCCATCCACAATGAAACCGATGGTCATTGATCAGATGGCCATCACCTATTCTGCCGGTATCGCCAGAGTAACCATGCAGATGGTCGATAAGGAAACAGGGCTTCCTGTTTCAGCCAAGATCAGCGGACGGTTCACCCATATGGCAGGCAAATATGTCAATGCCGCGACAACTGCGGACGGCGTGTTCCAATCGCAGTCAGAGCTTATCTCCGTATCCAGAGGCGAGATCGGCTTCCTGCCACGGCGCATCATGGCCGACTCCTATTACTGGGCCAGTGCTTATGACCAACTCCCGTACCCGACGGTGATATGGGAGCCTTAGGCTCAAATATGCAGCGTTTCAGGAATACAGCACTACGCATGCAGATATGCTTCCGAACCCTGTTGCCCCCAGATTTCTTATGATCCTATGACAAGGTTGAAATCCGGGGACAAAGGGGACCGCTTTGCTTCTACAGCATGATTCCGCCTTCTCCGTTGGAGAAAGGAAACCAGACAAAAACCTCTCTATGATAATGAAGGTGTATACCGCCACATATCAAAGAGAGGTTTTCTAATTTTATAAAAAATCTACTTAAGTTGTACAAATATCATAAGTGTTAAGGCAGCGTGTTCAAGAATGGTTTCACCGTTTTGGCAAGCGTGTAATTCGTGGTCGCATCCCAGTTAATGGACCAAGTCATCGCTCCCCGTATATCAGGGTATTTAGCAACGGGTTTATAACTTCCACAGCTGTTTCCGGTTGCCAGACAATTTAAGGCATTATTTACGACAGTCGGAGAGACATATCCGCCTCCAGCTGCTGATGAGGTAGCAGGCACTCCTAATCCCAAATGGGAAGGTGATACCCACTGCAGCGTTAAGTCAGAAAGAGCCGTCAGAAAATCAACCGTGCCTTGGGAATAGCATTTACCGTCACGGCCTAGCATGCATCCAGAATTATAATACTGGACGTTTATTACGGTTGTTATATCCTTCAGATTGTTATAAAGCTGCATATAGGAGGTGTTTGGATTCTGCATGTCTATCGTTTGGGGAGCCATCGTCAGAACAAAATCATTTCCTGCTTTTTCCTTCAGTTGACGGATCGCATTGGTTAAATTAGGTACATTCATGCCATGCTCCAGATCGATGTCTATCCCATCAAGCCCATATTGAGTGATGATGCCGTACATGCTGTTTACAAAGTTCATTACATTCGGGGATGGATTATTCAAGTTAATGTTCCCCAATTCCCCTCCAATGGATATGATGACCTTCTTGCCTTGAGCGCGTTTGGCCTGAATATCCGCGATCAGTTCAGCATTGGTGTACCCGCCAAGCGCTGCGGATAGCGCAGGATCTACAGTGAAAGTGACACCACCAGGGTTAGCAGGATCCATCTCGGCAAACGCTAACACAATGATGTCGTACTGATCCGGTATATCTCTCACTTTCAATTTGCTCGCACCATTGACAAAATTCTGCCAGTACCCTGTCAATATATGCTTCGTCGGCTGGGGACCTCCTGTTCCCTCTGAAGTGGTTGCATTCACGATCACACTGGCAGGAGAAAGGTTGCCGGCAGCATCCTTGGCAATGACCTTTAAAGAATATGTCGTGTTCGGTGAAAGACCCGTTATTGTGGCTGTCGTACCGGTAACAGAAATGGCAAGGGATGTGCCTTGGTATACATCATATCCTGTCACGCCTACATTGTCCGTAGAGGCTTGCCAGGATAAAGTAACGCTTGAAGAAGTGACTGCGCTTACAATTACATTCGTAGGACTTGTCGGGGCTGCAGTATCATTACCTCCACCACCTTGGACAAACTGCCACAATGCAGGCACATTGGGCGGTTCCCATCCGGGTAATGAGGTATGAGCTTGAATAGCTTTGTACGTTTTCCCATCATATGTCACGTTGTCGTTTACGGCATATGACACATTGGGGGCCCAAGCACCCCGATCTGCTGCAGAAACCTCAAGAGGAAAAAAGTTCATCATCATTGATACGACGACCAATAAAGGCAACATCATCACTCTCGATTTGTCCAGCACTCTGAATAAACCCTTTTTCATCCATTAATCCCTCCTCAATAAATAAATTGATCGTTCAGCCTTAGCCTATCTTGCGTAAGACGACATCACCTCCTTTATGAAATTTTCTTGTTAATTCTCTAAATCCAGATCGATGTATGTATTTCACTTACTCAATTATGATTCATTTACATATTCCGTAAGTTGATTTATATGTAAAAAAATTACTTTATATGTTAATTATTATCAATAGCTCGGAAGGATCAATTTGTGGATGTAAGAAGATTTTCAAACAAGATAAGCCTAAGACTAGGCAACATAAAAACAACCGTCCTCCTTGTAATGTGTTCAGGAGAACGGCCGCTTCGATCATTGTATATAATGGTGATAATCACCCAACTCCTGGTGAGGCAGCACTATTTTCAAATTTCAATATCCGCATCAACAAAATATCGCCCCTTTACCCCGCCGATCACTTTGTTAAGCTCACTCAGCACCCGTTTCTCTTCGTCAGGATCGGTCCACCAATTGTCCCGTCTCCCAAGAGAGCGATGGTCCGGACACCATATATACTCATACCAAGGGGGCATAAAGGTCCTGAGCATGAGTTGGCATCGGCGCATATGTCCAGGCGCACTGACGAGCAAGAGTCGACGGATTCGTTGTAACCCCAATGCCCGATCAAGCACGGTTAGGGAGGCCATAATGTTTTCCTTCGTATGGTTGGACATCGTTTCAATAAAAATGGATTCTGGCGGAATGCCCATTTTTATGGCTTCATCCCGCATCATAACCGCCTCGGGTTGCTCCCACTCGCCAAATCGGTCTCCACCCGTGAATAGTAGATAAGGGGCGCGTCCGTTTGTGTATAGCTCAACCGCTTTCCATACCCGGTCCAGGTTTTTTCCGCCAAACACAAAGATACAATCACCAGACTGCGTACCATCATCAACTTCCGTTTCCGCTCCGAACACCACCGTTGTGATCTGTTCTCTCGTCAATATCTCTGGATTCATCTGTGAGATCAGCAATAAGAACGCCTCCCGTTGTCTCATGTTCATCAAAACCCAAGCAATGCCTGGCAACTTCATATCGATAAAACTGCATAAGCTTTGCAGCGTCTGGAGCCCTCCATGTAATGGCAGTCGCATTCATTAGGAAACTCTATACTTAATCTAATCTACAGGTTTAACACGCTTTGCCATGATAATATCCGGTTTTCCTATTCCGTTCGCATCTGGAATAACACCGACGATTGCAAAACCTAACTTTCTATAAAAGTTCGCTGGATGATCTAGACTTTCAAAATTGGATAGGTGTGCCGGAGTATCTTGATACAAATTCACGTTAGATAGACTGGTTTGATTATACTCATCATCCGTACCCAATATGATGGTTATACCTCCACGTTGGTAGACCTGACTTTCAAAGTCGATCACTAATGACTTTCCTAAGCCTCGCATTCTACTATCTTTTCTAATAACTAACGGATGCAGTTCCCACACATTACCGTCATACTGACTTCTCCCGCCAACCCACCCTATAACTTCATCATCTCCATTAACTAATACTCTACTTATAGAATCATCACTTAGAGATTCCAAAACTTCATGTATGGCAGAATCTATTGTGGGCCATGCTTCAAAACTCTCATGCAGTAACCTCGCTGTTTGATTTATCTTATCAGTATCCTTTTCTAACAAATCCATTACGATCAATATAAGTACTCACATCCTTCTTTAGATTTTATAAATACATCTCATTCCATAAAATTATTCAAAAAAGACCAATCACACGATCGTCCCATACCTGTACTTCTATATATCGTTCTGGTCCTTGATTCCCGTCTTTATTCCATTCTTGCGGCCAACCATATTCGTCTACCAACCGGAGGATTTCGTTCTTTAAGTAGACCTTCCCTCTGTAAGGCTTGTCGTCTTTAAAGCGCATCGTGGGAAATAAGTCACCATAAGTAAAACTAATCATCTCGGGATCAACATCATCGAGGGGTATCTTAACTTCCCTCCCTCTCTGATACCACTGCTTAATCCATTCGCAAGGGCCAAGTGTCATGTAATGTGGATATTTA
The DNA here is from genome assembly GCF_001860525.1 of Paenibacillus sp. LC231. Taxonomy (NCBI): domain Bacteria; kingdom Bacillati; phylum Bacillota; class Bacilli; order Caryophanales; family Paenibacillaceae; genus Paenibacillus; species Paenibacillus sp. LC231. The sequence goes on from NZ_JFOM01000006.1 coordinate 246,697, forward strand.
TTGGTCGGCCGTCCACCCTTGGCTATAAATAGATCTCTGGCACGCGATTCTAATCCGCGTCGGATTACGATATAATCATCCCCGCGTTGACTCGCAAACATATTTTTATTTTGTTGGAGTCTTCTCTGTACTTGCTTCGCTTCTTCGATAGATAGTGCGGATAGATTTCGAAAGGGACCGGTTGCTGCATCATAATAATGATATAAGAATAATTCCACGGCTTCTTCCTTTCCTCGATTACAGCGATATTATTTCGGTCGTAGATTTAAAACCCACTTATGTTTCTCCGAAGTCTCCGAAACTTCAAATATCAGCCCGTCCATGGTCAACTTACCCTGATTCCATTTTAATCTGGATACTTGTACTTGTTGATCTGTTGATTTCAAATTTATAGAATGATCTGGAATCTCCATCTCAATCTCAAAATCATTTATAATTCTGACCTTGGATTTATGAGAAGAGATGACGGGAAGTCCACTTCCATAAATCATGTAGAGACCATATTTTTGATTGTTTTCTTCATAAAAATACACCCCAATCCCTCTTGCCTCCCACTCCCGATTTTCAATGGCCGTCCATATTACATATTCATTCTTCATCCATTGATTAACATGAAATAATAAAAACACGGAAAGGACGACAACAAGGATAAGTAATAATTGTTTTTTCATAGGCTACTCCACATCGATTTCACTCGCGATTCTCTCCTTTTCATCCTCGATGTAGTCGTATACTTTTGAGATCTCTTCTTCGTAGTTCTCTTTAATCTCAAAATAAGGGACATCTGATGCCAAACACTTTTCACGGAATGCATCATGCTCCAGTATGTAATCAGTAATGGTTCTTGCTTCAGGATAAGTACGTGTTTCGATTGCATTGCGATGTTGAATGATGTTGGATTGGAAGTTTTGCTGGATGTAGGTGGTTGTGAAACCCAAGAATACCGGTATGATGTGCGCTGAGTAGGATGGCTCGATATCTTGAAGATGGTGAGGCAGGATGTAGCAGCCTTCAATGATTAGATTCTGGTTATTCTCTATGTTCGTCTTGATGATCTCTTTGAGGATCGGCCATAATTTCTCACCGATAACCTCTGTTGAATCCAGGGGGGTGAAACCGCATTTCATATCCGCCCTGTATAAGCCCATTTTTAAATGGTCGATCGAAAGATACGGATCGTGATACCTCTCGAGCAATTGTTGAGCCATATAGGTCTTACCCGTGCAGCTGTTTCCGCTGATTAATATGATCATATTCGTTACAGTTCTCCTTTAAAGGCATTGGCATTGCTCGTTAGGCAAAAGTCAGCCCCGTAATGGCCAAGATACAGCAGGGATAATTCCTATGCTGCGTGAATGCAGTAGTTAAATCCCTCTATAGTCTCTTGGCATTATTAAATCTATGTATTCCAAATTCCTTAAAATCTGAAGAAACTATTGATTCCCGAAGAGGACATAAATTCGGTGTAAACCTTAATTCAATTCCCTTACTTAAAAGTCTCTCAACCAGTCTATCAACTTTCTCTATACCCACTGGCTTTACGGTTTGATAGGAAATATAATAGCCTGCAGTTTTATCAAAAACTTCAAACCCCTCGTCTTCAAATTGGTACTTGTACAACGTTTGTTGATCGATTCTTGCGTACCAATCATTTTCTACAATTACGATAATGTCAGCCAACGTGTTGTTAAAAAACAACTCACTGTTTCTCTCACTGATGGTATTATCCCCTGATGGTAGACAGTGAAAAAAGAGGACATGTTACAATGAACTCAAACACTGGATACCGGAGGGGATTTTTGTTATGCCAGCGAAGAAAGGTCAAACTTTTAATCGATATAGTG
>NZ_JFOM01000007.1:0-645 GCF_001860525.1 Paenibacillus sp. LC231
ACCGGAAGATTATCATACCACATGATATCTTGCAGTTCAACCTGCAATTTATGGAAGTGACATGAAAGTTTATGGTGGAGCCAAGGGGGATCGAACCCCTGACCTCCTGCGTGCAAGGCAGGCGCTCTCCCAGCTGAGCTATAGCCCCATAATTTCACTCCAAAAGTGAAGTATGGCTTCGAGGTTCATTCCGATTAAATACCGGAGACCTCGTCACTTATCTTATGAAGTTAGTATTTATATGGTGGGCCCTAGTGGACTCGAACCACCGACCTCACCCTTATCAGGGGTGCGCTCTAACCAGCTGAGCTAAGGGCCCATATAAAATACGCTTGGCGACGTCCTACTCTCCCGGGACCCTTCGGTCCAAGTACCATCGGCGCTGGAAGGCTTAACGGTCGTGTTCGGTATGGGTACGCGTGGAACCCTTCCGCTATCGCCACCAAACGTATTCATGGTGAAAGAATTGATCTTTCAAAACTGACCAACGAGTGAGTTGGTTGACTTCATTGAAGTCATATTTGAATGTTTCCGTTGCAGGAAACGATTCTCCATAGAAAGGAGGTGATCCAGCCGCACCTTCCGATACGGCTACCTTGTTACGACTTCACCCCAATCATCTACCCCACCTTCGGCGGCTGGCTC
>NZ_JFOM01000008.1:0-243824 GCF_001860525.1 Paenibacillus sp. LC231
ATATATTGAATACTACAATACCAAACGGTTAAAGGCAAAATTAAAAATGAGTCCGGTACAGTACCGAACTCATTTTGAGAAAGCTGCCTAATGAAATAACCGTGTCTAACTTTTGGGGGTCACTTCAGTAATCGCCGGCTTTTTATATATGGATAAATGATCATTAATTAGGACGGGCTTCCGCCATAATACGAATTTCTGGATTAGAATATTCCTTCAGGCACCTTGCCTTCCCAGCAATCCGGTGTGTGCAGCCCCAGCACATGACCGATGACGGCGGCCGTGTCCATGATGCTGATCGGAGCGTCGAGAAGGCCGGGTTTTACGCCCGGACCCGTAATCCCCCAAGTGATGGTCATATCCATCGGGTGGTCACTGCCATGGTCATTAGGATGAGCGCCTCCGCCGCCATGGTCCGTAACCGTGATGATCCAAGTGTCTTCCAGCAGCTGCTGATCATCCAGTGCCTTGATTATCATGCCTACGTACTTATCCGTAACGGCAATCTGTAACAGCTGCTTATCGGTACCGAATCCGTACTTGTGGCCCGCGCCGTCGGGGTGATCCAACTGAATGAACATCAGTTTGAAATCGGGCTGCTCATGAATATAATCGACGATGGCTTCCGTCAGCTCGGGGTCCGGTTTGGATTCCATATGAACATTAATGGTATTCTCAATGATTCCTGTGTTGATCGGTTCCCAGCAGCTGAACGCGGACAGAGGAGCATCCGGCCATTGCTGGCGGGCCAGCTTGAATAGTGATGCATAGGGAAAGCTCTCCGGAATTTGCCCGTGGATCGCCCGGTCATTATCAAGACCGTGTTGGTCCGGGCTTACGCCATATAACAACGAGCCCCAACATTCAGCACTGATGCTGGGAAATACGGTCTGCGCATCGTACGAGTAGGCTCCTGCTTGCAGCAGGGCGTGAAGATGCGGTGCATCCGCTTCTTGAACGAACCTGCCTGCCCCATCAATTCCAAGAATAATGACACGTTTAGCCATCGATAGATCCTCCTCGGTAAGAACAATTTGAACTTTAAGCATAGAAGCTGAATAAGACATTATGCAAAATGTGTACAGGATTGCTTGCAGCAATGGCGGTTGCTACCCCCATGAGGCAATGGTGATGATACCCAGCGTGATGAGTACGGACGTAATGATTCGCCGCCAGCCTTGCTGCTCACGCAGAACGATGATGCCGAGCAGAGTGCCGAATACCGTGCTGATTTCACGGACCGGTGCGATGTGCGCAAGCGGCGTAAGCCGCATGGCGAACAGGAATAACAAGTAAGAACCCGGTGCCAGGATCGAGCCCAGCAGAATTGTGCGCCAGTTCAACGACCATTCCTGTTTCAGCCCTCTGGACATTATCACGGGAACGATGAGAGCGACGAAATAACTGATATTGGATAACTGGATTAGCGCGATCGGGGAGACCCCCGCATCCAGAACCGCCTTATCGGTCAGGGTATAACCGGAAATGCAGAGCCCGACCAGGCAAGCATAGATTAAGGCCTTGGGGTTCAGGCTGGAAGGACCTCTGAATCTTAAACCTGACAAAGCAAACAACGAAAAGATAATGATGCTTAGGCCCATATAACCCGCCGCACTTAGATGCTCATGGAACAACACGAGGCTGCACAGCGAAGTCAGCATGGCCCCAAGCCCTCGCATAAACGGGTATACCTGGGACATATCGCCATGGGTATAGGCTTTGGAGAGCAGCGTAATATAGAAGCCCTGAATGGTCATGGACAGAAGCATAAGTCCGTAAATGTGCGGTTCCAGCTTCAGCCCTGACATCTCCATGAGAAAAGAAGGCATCAGGAGGATTAAGGTGACCGAATGGATGCACCACAGAAACACCGATTTATGAATGCTTCGCTTCGTGAACAGATTCCAAAGGGCATGGGTAAGACCGGAAGACAGCACCAACAGCAGGGATAGCAGCTCCATCAGAAATGTCCGATAAGGACTTCAATGCTGCGGGCGGACAGATTATCCACCCATTCCTGCGAACAGCCCGGATCCGTGATAACCATGGAGATGTCCTCCAGTTTGGCGAGCTTCGAGAACGTGGTTACCCCGAGCTTGGTGTGATCGGCAAGAACGATGCCTTCCTCCGAACGCTCCAGCATTTTTCGCGATATGTAGGCTTCATCCAGATCATAATCGGTAATGCCATCGGTTAAAGAAATACCACCGACCGAGATGAACGCTTTATTCACCTTGAACTGTTCCAGCAGCATTTCGGTCAGAGGACCTGTTGCCGCCTGCTTGGTCCGGTTCATATCCCCGCCGATATAAATAATCTTTCCCTGAAAAATCTCCATCGCCAGATTCAGGACAGGCAGCGAATGGGTGATGACCGTGACATCAGACCTGTCTTTAAGATAACGCATGACTTCGATCGTGGTTGTTCCGTTATCCAGCAGAATGGTCTCCCCATCCTTAACTAGGGAGGCGGCGAGTTTACCGATCGCAGCCTTTTCCTCTGCGCATGTCTGGGAACGGCTGGTGAAGGACGGCTCAATCTGCCCGGAACGTGATTTGACGGCGCCGCCGTAAACTTTGCGCAGCTGGCCTTCTTTCTCTAACCGGTCCAAATCCCGGCGGATCGTTTCCGCGGATACCTCCAGCTGCTCTGCAAGGGCGTGAACTCTCACCTTGCCCTCAAGCTCCAATTGATTTAAGATCTTCCCCCTGCGTTCCTCATAGGTTACAGACATAAATTCATTCACCTCAATATTGTGTATGACTGATGTTGACCGAAGATGTGGATTTGATCTTATATTAGGCTGGTTAAACGGTGTTGTCAACGAAAAATCATTGACTTTTCGTCGTTTCCTCCACTAATATACACATAAAACCACAAAAATTCATTAAAAAACCACATGCCCATGTAAAGGAGACGGTTATGTTGAAGCCAACTCTTCGATTCGGAGACGATCATACCTTCAAGATTGTGCAATTCACAGATATTCATTGGAAGAATGGGGAGCCGGAGGATCAGATGAGCCGACGCTGCATGGAAACGGTACTGGACCTGGAGCAGCCGGATCTGGTGGTATTTACGGGCGATCTCATTTATTCGGGTGAAGCCGATCCCGGCTGGAAAAAGTGCCAGGATCCAGTGCAGGCCTTCAAGGATGTTGTAAAGACGGTGGAGTTACGTGGAATTCGCTGGGCCTTCGTATTCGGGAATCACGATACGGAAGGAGATGTCACACGTGAAGAGCTTATGGATGCAGCCCTGCAGCACACCTACAACTGTGCAGAGCACGGCTCGCCGGAAATTCATGGCGTGGGGAATTATACGCTTCCTTTATACGGCAACAATGGGGAAGAGACAGCGGCCGTTTTGTACTTCTTCGATTCTGGGAGAGAGTCCGAACATCCTGCTGTTTCGGGGTACGATTGGATTCGGCGCGATCAGATCCGCTGGTATGAGATGGCGTCCTTGGCTTACAGCGCCAAGCGTCAAGGGAATCCGCTGCCGTCATTGGCTTTTTTTCATATCCCTCTGCCGGAGTATCGTGAGGTGTGGGAGCGGAAGCCGTGTTATGGCAGCAAGTTAGAAAGGGTATGCTGTCCAGAGGTGAATACCGGTCTGTTCGCAGCCATGCTGGAGCGGGGCGATGTGATGGGCACGTTCGCCGGACATGATCATATCAATGATTACTGGGGGGAGCTGCACGGCATCCGTCTTTGTTACGGCAGAGCAACCGGTTATGGTACGTATGGCCGGGAAGGCATGCTCCGTGGTGCGAGGGTTATTCGCCTGCATGAAGGACAGCGGCAGTTCGACACTTGGATTACGCTAAGCGACGGCTCGCAGATACGGGAACAGGAGAAGCATGAACCCGAGACGTCCCTCTGATATACGACAATAGTAAAAACACACCTCTTATGAAATGTACGGAAAAGATCCGGATGTTTCATGGGAGGTGTGTTTGGTTTGCGTTATTATCCTTATCCGTTCCTAAGCAGTCGCAGCAGCAGCTCCGCCTTTGGGGGCGTATAGCTCGGGTCCTCTTGGGACTTCAGCGTCATTAATCCCGATAGCACGGATAAATAACAGGCTACGAGCTCTCTCAGATCGCCAGCCGCAATCTCCCCGGCATCCTGCCCTGCTTCGAACAGCGGCATCAACTGGTCAACAAAGGCATGGATGGAATAGCTCTCGATAATCCGCTTGGCCTCTTCGGGCACGCCATCCGAGGTACGTGCTTGCTGAATCAGCATAAAGTGCGTATTATCATCCTCTTGGAGAATTATGGAGGTTAGCAATGTAATTTTCTCAAGAGGGGTACCGGGCACGTTATAGATTTCGGAGAGCGCTAGCCGTGCCTCCTCCATCGACCATTGAACGAGCGTGATGAACAACTCGTCTTTGGATTTAAAATAATGATAGAGAAGACCGTGGCTGACCCCGGCTTCACTGGCGATCATGCTCATCTTGGTTCCGAAAATACCTCTTCTGGAAAATACTTTGATAGCTGCTCGCATGATTTGTTCTTTTCGTTCGTCGCGTATTTGATGCAGTTGTTCTTCGTTTAACGGGGCCATTGCGTCCATCCCTCATCATGGTATTCTCTTGCTGATATCAACAATAACGCATTTGATTTATTCGGGCAATCCCATGGATAAGGGCAGAAATTCATTATTAAAGACCGGAATGATCCGGGCGAGTAGTTCTTCCAGCGGCAGGTTTGTCTCCTGTAATACTTGATGGAGCCAAGCTTTACCTTTACCCGTTGGGTCTGCATTCACGAGTGCGGTGATATATTCGGCATTAAACAAATCCTGAGGTGAGGTGAAGAGACCCGTTACCATCATATACTGTTCGAATACGGCCATATCGTTATGATCATAAGCCAGCTCCTGGCATATATCGAACAGACTCTGGGCAAAAGAGAAGCCTTGGGCGGACAGGTGGCCCTCGTATGTCACGCCCGGCCATCTGAGATCCGCGGCTGCGCTAAGCCACCATGCAGGCTCCATCGCGGATTGAATCTTTAGAAGGGCGAAGCGTTCGAATCCCTCCTCAGGCAGTGCTCCATTCTGCATCGATTGCAAGCATTGGTCCAGTGTATCTGCCTGGATGGCGGCCACCGTCATGCCCTGGCCGAATATCGGATCGAAGCTGCATAAAGCATCACCGAGCACCAGCAGACCGGAAGGCCAATCCTCCATCTGCTCGAAATGCTGTCTCAGGCATTCCTCGATCCGGTAGCCGCGCGGGTTTGAGACGGGTTCAAGCTGCTGAAACAAATCTCCGATGGTAGCGCCGAACAGATTTTGTGCCTCCTGGTCGTACAGCTGATGGTTGGTTGTCGGATAAGAGTCTCCTCCCGCGCGGTACAGAACAACCTCCGCAATCTGGTTCTCTATCGGATTAAATACGGCCGTGCCGATACCACGGGAGGGATCTCCTTCGTTCACAATGGTGCTCCACGCCGCGTGGATGTCTTCTGGCACCTTATAATGCCGCGTGCTATAACCAAGGGATATGTGCAGCCTTTCGGCCTCGGGTGGCGCATAACCGAGGTTCTGGAGCCAATCCGATAGCTTGGAACCGCGCCCGCTTGCATCCACGACGATATCTGCATTCATATGAAGGAGTGCCGGCTCTTCGACGCTTCTGTCCCGGAACACCGCGCCGGTAACGGTATTCTTGTCTGCGTCAAACAGCAATTGTTGGGCCGTCAGTTTCGGTAGGAGGGTGACGTTGGGCAGTTTGGCCACTCTGCTGCGCAGCGTCCACTCCAGCAGGGATCGGCTGCATCCCGCATTGCGCTCATCGGGCATTTCCAGCGTGCCGAAGCGGTTGGTCATTTTAACGGACTTATGCGCCCGGGGGTGGGCCCCGTGCTGAACCAGCTCCTCGGTTATGCCGGGGAACCATCGTTCAACGATCATCTTGCCGCGCTCAAGGAAACGGTGCGGATGATAGGCTTGCGGCGTACCCGCCCGAGTCTCCGGTCCTGCCGGAAACTCATCCCGATCCGTGATGATCACCTCTTCGTAATGCTTGGATAACACGGTTGCAGCGAATAGTCCGGCTATGCCTCCACCTAGAATGAGCGCTTTGCCTTTTGTTTTCATTCGAAGACCTCCTGTATAGATTGATTTAGTCAGTCAATGATAAACGGAAAACATCCTCTGAATTTCAAATTTGGATAAAGAAGCAGGACAAATAGCGGTGAATGTCCTTAACGAATGGAGCGATGTCTCCTTTCTACTCTATATTTATGATTGATTGGGTCAGTCAATCATAAGATAAAGGTATTTATTGGATATGTCAATCCTGATTTACGTATAAGAAGCGTGAATTGCCTATAACTCCCCTTGTGTTCGCTTCGGAATTTTGGGACAATAAGGAGTGGACTATGAATAGAAAGAGGACCAATCAATGAACAAACCATCCATTTATGGATTAACATTAGATCAGTTGACGGCTTGGCTAGGCGAGCGTGGACATAAAAAGTTTCGGGCAACACAGGTATGGGAGTGGCTGTATCGGAAGCGGGTCACCGCTTTTTCCGATATGACGGATGTGCATCCGGAATGCTTGCAGCTGCTCGCGGAGCATTATACGATTCTGACCTTGGAGGAGCACACCAAGCAGGAGTCTCTGGACGGAACGGTTAAGTTCCTGTTCAAGCTGGTGGACGGAAATCTGATTGAGACTGTATTAATGCGGCATAAATTCGGTTTGTCGGTCTGTGTGACTACCCAGGTCGGCTGCAACATTGGCTGCAGCTTCTGCGCCAGCGGTTTGCTGAAGAAGAGCCGGGATTTGTCCGCAGCGGAAATTGTGGAGCAGGTCATGCAGGTACAGCTTCACTTGGATCAACAAGGCAACAGCGAGCGGGTCAGCCATCTCGTGGTAATGGGGATCGGGGAGCCGTTTGATAATTATGAGAACATGTCGGATTTCATTCGCGTGATCAAGGATCATAAGGGGCTTGCCATCGGTCCCCGTCATATTACGGTATCGACCAGCGGGCTGGCTAACAAAATCGTCGAGTTCGCGGACAGCGATCTGGGCGTGAATCTTGCCATCTCCTTGCATGCGCCGAATGATGAGATTCGAACCCGCATTATGAAGATTAACAAAGCGATTCCGATCGAGAAGCTGATGGCAGCGATTGATTATTATCTGGAAAAAACGAATCGCCGTATCACGCTGGAGTACATTCTGCTGAAGGATGTGAACGATCAGCGGGAGCATGCGCTTGAGCTGGCAGAGCTTATTGGCGAGCGACGCAATCTGGCAAATGTGAACCTCATTCCGTACAACCCGGTGGATGAGCACAGCCAATATCAGCGCAGCACAAAAGAATCGATTACCTCTTTTTACGATGCTTTGAAAAAACAAGGCATCAGCTGCAGCGTTCGTCTGGAGCATGGAACCGACATCGATGCAGCCTGCGGGCAGCTGCGAAGCAAGCAGATCAAGAAAGCGCAGTAACAAGAATAACGCGCAATCCCAGGGGAATTTAACCGCCATGTGGATTGACCAGCTGTAAGGGCGTACCCATTCATTTGGGTATGCTCTTCTTAATAAAATCCGAAGCGTTATATAAAAATTGAATCGAGAGGAAGGATGCTTTAACATGCTGGAGACACATCCAACCGTCAAAAAGCTGCAATTCAAGGACCTCGGCCAACCGATTCTGATGCTAAACGCACCACAGGCCTATCAAGAGGTCATCAATTCCCTGCAAGGGGAAGTTCATACGGAGCCTAAGCAAGTGCCTTACGATTTTGTGCAAGCCTTCGGGACAAGCAATGAGGAATTGCAGCGCTTAGCCAAGATCGCGGCCAGCTCTGTGACTGACAACGGCCTGCTGTGGCTGTGTTACCCCAAGAAATCGTCCAAAACCTACAAGAACTCCGATTGCAGCCGGGAGAGCATTACGGGCATTCTTGCTGACGAAGGCTATGAGCCCGTCCGGCAAATCGCTATCGATGAGGATTGGTCCGCCTTGCGTTACCGTAAAGTGGAGTTGATCAAGTCCATGACCAGATCGTTCGCAGCAACCGCGAAGGGGAAGGAACGGACCGGTCAAGAAGACGATAAATAATTACAAGCTCGATAGGCATACGGGAGATATCAGAGTGATAGAAAGGATGGGAATATGCTGACAATCAAAGAATATAGCGTTGAACTGGTGAAGGATCCATTTGGAATCCTGGCAGGCAAACGCTTTGAGTTTGTATGCGATTTGGACGTGCCGGAGGACGACGAGCTCTATTCGGAGCATGGCGTCTATCTGAGAGTGATTTATCTGGATGATGAAGAGTCTTCGCGCATTGTAAAATACGACTTCTATGAGCGGACAACGGACCAGTACCTGGACTTCGATATGGAGACCGAGGAAGAGGAAGAACTCTTGACGTTTTGCAAAGAGCATTTGCAGGAAGCGTAAATAGAGCCGGAAGATGAGAACAGGCACGTGCGGAGTGACTTGGTTTATTTCTGTGCTGATCCAAACCGATGGAATCTTATTCCAATGAAATGGGAAACATTGCCCAAATAGGCCTTGCAAACTACGAATGGTTTTGGTAAAGTTATACACAACTTATAAACGAACGGAGGGTTACGTATGTTGGATTATTCCCGATTGAGATCTTTTCGCGGCTAATGATATAGCGCTAAAGAGACCTGCACAGATGCAGGGTAATCGGGATGGGTCCGTCTTTTTTACGTAACCCATTTTTATGATATGTCTATAAAAATACACTTATTTTCATTTGCGGGATAACGGTGTTCTCACCTTCCTGTTTTATTTGAATGTGTATTTCGAGTAGGCATTTCAGGAACGGTGGACAGCTTAGACCCGTTCCGGTTACCCAGCACAGGCAGCTCGTTGCCTGTGCTTTTTTGTTGTAATGACGGCCATGATGCAATGTAAAATGGAAGGGGATTGATTCCTTATGACAATAGCAAAACCAAATGATGATTATACACAAGTGATCCAAGAGATGCTGGAGATTGCCGGAAAACACGGGGTGAATTTGATTCCGGAGGGAATAGAGATGAATGAATCCGGCATGGATTTCCTTGTTGGATTCGCAGAGGAGGCAGGGACTGGAGCACGGTGGATTCTGCGGAAACCGAGACGACCGGATGTGCTGGATAGAGCAGATAACGAAGCTAGGGTCCTGAAGCTGATTCAATCCCATCTTTCGGTTGATGTACCGGATTGGCGGATTTACACGCCGGAGCTCATCGCCTATCCGCTGCTTAGCGGGCAGCCTGCCGCTTCCGTCAGCATGGAAGGATATGCATGGAATATGGATCATGAGAATCCGGGCGACGGGTTTATCCGCTCACTGGCTGAAGCGCTGGTTGCCTTGCATGGCGTCGATCATGATGCAGCCCGAGCAGCAGGTCTGCGGGTAAAGAGTCCCCAAGAGGTTCGTGATGAGACGGCGCGAAATATGGAAGACATCAAGAGCCGTCTGGGCGTTTCCGATGCGCTGTGGGAGAGATGGCAAAAATGGCTGGAGGAGGATTCCTATTGGCCGACGCATTCTGCCCTCATCCATGGCGATCTTCATCCCCCGCATATCCTGATTGATGAGCGCGTGCAGGTGACCGGACTTTTGGATTGGACGGAGTCCGAGGTAGCAAGTCCCGCCAAAGACTTCGTGTTATACTACGCTATTTATGGCGAGCATAATCTCCGTGTCCTGTTGGACCGGTATGAACAAGCCGGAGGGAAGGTATGGCCGCGCATGTTCGATCATATTGTCGAACAGCATGCCGCGTATCCCGTGCTGATCGCCCAGTTCGCTCTCCTGACAGGCCAGGAAGAGTATATGACGATGGCGCGGAATGCTCTGGGTTTGACGGAGTAAGCCTCGCAGGAGGATGCGGCAAGGGGGTTTATCCCCGTTTGATAAGACTGCAAACGCACTGAAGACAGCGCTGAGAAAACAAAGAGCCAACCGATGCATACATTCGGTTGGCTCTTTGCATGATATAAATTAACAGAATTCAACATTATTTTGGATGAGCTGTAGGACATATAATAAAATCATGGTGAAATAAGGAGTAGGGTTAACGGATTTTTATTACATTCGTAACGCAATTTACATACCTGTAAACCTCTTGGTAGAGTAAATATGTTATCCTAGACATACTAAACTTACATACATCATTCATTAGGGAGGGGATTGACCGTGAATATTGAGGTACGTTTATGCCCGAAGGAACAGTCATTTATTCTGCATAACATATATCCGCTGTACTTGCATGACATTGCTGAGATATGGGGGGTCCGTCCTAACCGGTTCGGTGTATTTGAAAAAGAGGATGTGCCGACCTTAAGCGAGCAGAGCAAGCAGCTCGATGTGTGGTGGGAGCAGCCATCGGTTCTTTTTCCTTATCTGATCTCCGTAGATGGTATTGCGGCAGGGCTGGCCCTGGTGGCGACCACGCCATACATTCCATCGCCGAATATCCAGTACTACTTGAATGATTTTTTTGTGCTTCGGACTTTTCGAAGACAAGGTGTAGCCCAACGAGCGGCTGAGCTTGTGTTCGATCATTTCCAAGGTGCATGGGAGCTGCAAACGAATCCGACCGAGCGCAATATGAGTACCCAGATTTTTTGGCGAAAAACGTTGAACACGTACACGGGCGGACGATATACGGAGCATGATGGCGTCCATCCGGAGAAGGGGGATATGCTGGTCTTCCGTTTTAATAACAAATGAGATGGAGTCTCCAGCATTTCTTCATAGGTGAAATCGGGCTTGACAGCTGGATGCCGCCGGGAGTAAACTGAGTTAAATTTTTCAAACATGCCAGGATGAGGACGCCAGAGTCGCAAAGGAAGCTGAGCCAGAGAACTGCTGGGTGGTGCGAAGCAGTCAGCAGCGATGCATGGCCATCACCTCGGAGCAGATCCGTCGATCGTTTATAACTTGAGGCGTATCCGGGTATTCCCAGCCGTTATCATGGGGCATCATTGATGGATGATGACAAGAGTGCGTGCACGGCTTGCCGGCGCGAATCAGGGTGGTAACGCGGAGACAAGGCTCCGTCCCTATAGGGGACGGGGCTTTTTTGTGTTTTTTGGGCTGACGGAGACGCTGAAGGCGGCGGGTCCGTGCGATCGGTCCACCACTTGGGCCGGGCAGGGAAAGATCATGTTAGAGAGAGGGAGGCTGAATCATGTTAACGAAGTTGATGCCTCAGGACGAGGTGCTGTACCAGGAAGATTTTATTCAGGATGAGGTGTCATACAATCTGATTCATCTCCTTGCCGGGTCGCCGCAGAACTTGGGGCTGAAATCGCCGGATGGACGCATGATCTTTGCGCAGTCTCCTCGTGGGAATGCATGGTTATGGATTTCCCGGAAGGTTTCCGAAGATAGGCGGCAGCACCTGCTCCAAGCGCTGGTTAGCGAGCTTAAGGAGGTGACCCTGCCTGGGGTGACCGGGGAGCCGGATGTGGCAGAGCAGTTTGCAAGCTGTTACGCAGAGGAACGTCGTGAGACCTACCGTCATCATATGACGATGGAGTCGTATCATGCCCCTGCCGTGAAGCCCCCTCACTTCGTCGAGGGCACCATCAGACAGGCCGCTGCTGAAGATACGCAGCAGGTGGCCCAGTTTCTGGTCGGATTCTCGGAGGATGCTTATGGGGTCCGCGCGAATGCGGCAAGCCAGGTCGAGACGGCGCAGCGACTCATTCAGCAGGGTGGGTTATATTTATGGATAGCCGGCGGCAAAGCGGTCTCGATGGCTAATGTTGCACACCGGTCACCACGGCACGGTCGCATCAACGCTGTATACACGCCGAGGGCTGAACGGAAAAAAGGCTACGCCGGCGCCCTGGTTGCAGACCTCGGACTTCGCTTGCTGCAGGACGGTTTGGTACCCATGCTGTATGCCGATCAGGCCAACCCGGTCTCCAATCGATTGTATCAACATATCGGGTTTAGCCGCTGCGGGACGATTAGCGACTTCAAGTTTGTTAACAATGAATAAGGAATAATGAATCCGCTAAAGCGGCACGGCTTGGACAAAGCCGGGGAAGACGAAGGGCATCAACAAATGTTATTCTATAAAGGTAGCTAAAAAATGCATAGCCCGATTGGATAGTACATGATCCCGGAGCCAGACAATACCCACATCCGACTGGAAGTCAGCGCTCGTAATGGACAGTGTCCGAATGTTGGGAATCGTAAATGAGGACATCACTGACTCGGGTAAAATGGTGGCGCCGATGCCTTCCGCTACCAATGCAACGATAATGGCAACGCTGGAGCATTCGCATATGACACGCGGTTCAAGCTCGCCGCGCTTAAATTCTTGTATTACCCGCTCGTGCATGCCGATTGTCTGATCGGTTTTTAAGGACAAGAACGGATATTCCGCGAGCTCGCGCATCGAGATTTCCGAATGGGAGGATACACTTTCCCAGCTGCTTGGAAGGACCGCGACGAACGGGTCGGAGGGCAAAGGCTGAACGGCATAACGCTCAGGCCCGAAGCCGGATTCGAAAGGGAGCCGGGTCACCGCAAGCTCGATATTGCGCTTGTCGAGCTGATCCGCCAACAGGGAGTGATCGCCTTCCCGGATCTTGAAGGTGACCTCAGGATATTGCTGCCGAAAGATATGGATGCGCTGCGGCAGGAGCGAAATACAGGAGACGACGGCACCGATGGAGAGCATGCCGCGGATTCCCGCGTGGATCTCCTTTACCTCGGTTAGCGTTTCATTGAACTGGTTCAGCAGGGACGCGGCTCTGTTCTGAAGCAGCTCGCCTGCGTGGGTGAGCTGAAGCTGCTTGCCGCTGCGTTCAAACAGCAGAACCCCGAGCTCTTCCTCCATTAGTTTCAGCTGACGGCTTAATGGAGGCTGCTCCATATTGAGCTGTTTTGCTGCACGTGTGATCTGCCCTTCCTGTGCAATCGTCAGGAAATATCGTAGCTGTCGAATATCCATGTTCATACCCCCTTTCCATACCTTTAAGGTATGGTATCCCTATAAATCAGATATTTTTAATATAGGGTATCCATTGATATGATTCAACTAATAACGTTTGCAAAATAAGGAGATGTGTGCACATGACTTACACGATACCCGTGGAATTAACGACGACCCCGAAGACAAAGCCGAGCCACCATAAACAGGCTTTCGGCACGGTATTTACGGACCACATGTTTATTCTCGATTATGACGCAAGTCAAGGCTGGCACGATCCGCGCGTCGTTCCGTATCAGCCGATCGAACTGGACCCAGCCGCCAAGGTATTTCATTACGGTCAGACCGTATTTGAAGGCTTGAAGGCTTACTTGACGGAAGATGAGCGAATCCTCATGTTCCGCCCGAACAAAAATATTCAGCGGCTTAACCTGTCCAACCAGCGACTGAGCATTCCGGCATTGGACGAGGAGCTCGTTATGGAAGCGCTCAAGCAGCTCGTGCTCGTGGATCGTGACTGGATTCCTTCCGAGCCGGGCACATCGCTCTATATCCGTCCATTTGTGATCGCCACAGAGCCTGTGCTTGGCGTAGCGCCATCGCTGCAATACAAGTTCATGATTATCCTATCGGTGGTCGGTTCGTATTATGCGGAAGGCATCAATCCGGTCAGCATTTACGTGGAGCCTAAATACGTGCGTGCCGTAGCCGGCGGCGTGGGCAATGCCAAGACAGCTGGCAACTATGCGGCAGGTTTGAAGGCACAGGATGAAGCAACGCTGAAGGGATACTCGCAGGTGCTGTGGCTCGATGGCGTACATCGCAAATATATCGAGGAAGTCGGCAGCATGAATGTGTTCTTCAAGCTGGGTGATACGGTCGTAACCCCGGCACTGAATGGCAGCATCCTGGATGGAATTACCCGGAACTCCGTCATCCAGCTGCTTCAGCATTGGAACATCCCGGTAGAAGAACGGGCCATCTCCATTGATGAAATCGTGGAGGCCCATCGCAGCGGCTTGTTGACCGAAGCTTTTGGCACCGGCACGGCAGCGGTCATTTCACCGATTGGCTCCCTGGAATGGCAGGATGAGCAATTGAAGATTGGTGAGGGAGCAACGGGCGAACTCTCCAAACGCGTATATGACGCCATCACGGGCATTCAGCTCGGAACGGTTGAGGATCCGTTCGGCTGGACGGTGGAGCTTGCATTATCTTAATGAACCTTCCTATAAAGACTCTGTCTCAGGCATACTGAGGCAGGTCTTTTTTTAGTAATAGGAAGTATACCCTTCAAGTGACTTACCCTGCCTATTTTCGCAAGAGAACATCCGGGTGGGTGGAGTGCGGCCTGTGTTCTGAGGAAATACGTCGATAAACGTTTTAAGTATAATAAGCGCTCATGTTACGATAAGGGTAAATTGTTGATACGTTGATGTCTGAAGGCATGGAGGTGCTTTTTTTAGTGAATCGTCCGCAGAGTGTCGTTCCTGATGCTATAGATTTTACGAACGCTGCTTTTCCTTTTACAGCGTCGACCACGCACGGCATATTTGCCGGAGCCCAGCGCCTGCATTGGCATCATGCTTTGGAGCTCAATTATATTCAGAGCGGGACCGGATTTATTCTGATCAACGGGATGAAACTCCAGTTTCAGCAGGGGGATATTATTTTCATCAACAGCAATGATCTTCACCGGGCGTATGAGACTGAGAACCTGGTGATGGATGTCATTATGTTCGAGCCTTCATTATTATCCATCGACCTCAAGTTCGATCCGGATCTGATGGCTCCCTTCCGTTCGCTCGGAAACATGGAGAGGCAGTCCCCCGTGCACGATGAATTGGCTCACCTGCTGGGGCGCATGATGGAGGAGTATCAAGCCCGAGGTACCGCATATATGAGCCTGATCCGCTCGGATCTTATCCGTTTCCTGAGTTTGGCGAACCGCCATCTCTCGACTCCGGCTCAAGCGAACAGGCCGATCAAGGGCAGGGGAATGCATGCGTTAAAAGAAGTCCTGCGCACGATGGAGCTTCAGCTGGACTACAGCTGGACGCTGCAGGAGCTGTCGGACTTAACGCATCTGAGCCCTTCCCGGTTCAGCGCTCTGTTCCAGCAGGCGGTCGGCACTTCACCGCACCATTATCTGATTCAGCTGCGTTTGACGCATGCCGTGCACTTGCTAGAGACGACGGACCAGAAAATTATCGAGATTGCGGAATCCTGCGGGTTTCGGAATCTGTCTAATTTCAATCGTCTGTTCAAGCAGCATGTCGGCGCATCGCCAAGCGAAATTCGGGAGCGTGCTTATGCCGGCACTCCTGTAATCTCCTCCACTTCAAAAACCAAGAAACAGTAAGATAGTATCACTCCTTGATCGTATAACAGTAGATGGATGCCAGTGGAAGCGGTATCTTAAATATATACCACCACATGACGCCGCTGGATGGCGGGTAGGAGTGAAATGCATGAGTTTGTATCTGGGTGTAGATGCCGGCGGTAGTAAGACACACGCCGTGATCTGCGATGAACAAGGGAACATTCTTGGCAAGGGAGCGTCTGGGAACGGCAATCACCAGATTCACCGTGAACATGCGGCCCGTAATATTGAGGAAGCCTGCAATGCGGCTCTTCAAGAGGCTGGAGCTGCCAAAGAAGATATCAGTTATGCTTATTTCGGCTTGGCCGGAGCAGATCGGGAAGCCGATTATGAGATCCTGCGTCCGATGATCGGGGCTCTCGGTTATCCTAAGCATGATATCGCATGCGATACCATGATCGGGATGAGGGCTGGAACGAGCCGTCCATATGGCGCAGCATTGATCTGCGGTACGGGCTTCAACAGCGCGGCCCGAAATCGTACGGGAGAAGAGCTGCAGTATGGAGGCTTTGGCTTCTTGTATGGAGACGGCTACGCGGGCGGTTCCGGATTTGCCACGCTGGCTTTTCGGGCAGTCATTCGGGCCTGGGATGAGCGGGGACCGGCAACTTTATTGACATCGCTCTTACTGGAGCAAATGGGATATACGTCTGTAGAGCCGATGTATGAGGATGTCCTCTACGGCAAGACGAAGGTTCCGCCAAGCCTCGTGAAGACCCTGTTCCAGGCAGCTGAAGCAGGTGACGAGGTAGCCACCCGAATTCTTGAGAATGAAGGCGAAGAGCTGGCCAATGCGGTATGTACGCTGATCCGGCGGCTGGACATGACGGATGAAGCCTTTGACATTGTCTATATCGGCAGCGTGCTGAACAGGCCGAACAGCTCGATCCTGACGGATGCGATCGAGCGGATCGTTGCGGTCCGGGCACCGCATGCAACCTGTGTAAGACTGACATCCGATCCGGTTTCCGGCGCGCTTCTCTGCGCGATGGACGCTGACGGTCATGCCATTGATGCACAGACGGAGGCCAAACTGAAAGCATTTACGTTTGAGCAGTCAACCACAGCCTGATCAGTTTATCGTTGGATAAAAACCTGATAAATACGGATTGATATCATACCTTGGAGGCGATTAACGTGGCAGCAGGATTAAAGATAGCGGTCATCGGGGGAGGTTCCTCCTATACCCCGGAAATTGTTGAAGGTTTCATTCGCAATTATGAGCAAATGCCAATTCGCGAACTATGGTTTGTTGACATTGAAGAAGGCAAGCATAAGCTGGAGATTGTAGGCAATCTGGCCAAACGCATGGTGAAAGAGTCGGGCCTGCCGATCGAGGTTCACCTGACGCTGGATCGCAGACAAGCGATTGCTGGTGCCGATTTTGTGACAACCCAGATGCGTGTCGGCCTGCTCACGGCACGTAAACATGATGAGCATATTCCGATTAAACACGGCGTCATCGGGCAGGAGACGACGGGCCCGGGCGGCATGCTGAAGGCGCTGCGCACGGTTCCGGTGATTCTGGACATTTGCCGCGATATCGAGGAGCTGGCACCGAATGCATGGATGCTGAATTTCACGAATCCGGCGGGGATCGTCACGGAGGCGGTTGCTAAGCACAGTAAGGTGAAATCTGTTGGTCTGTGCAACTCGCCGATTAACTTTCAGAAGTTCCTGGCGGCCGAGTATGGCGTGTCGGAAAAGGACGTTCTGGCCGAGTTTGTCGGGATCAACCATCTGCACTGGGTGACGTCCGCTATCGTTAACGGGGAAGAGAAGATGCCGGAGCTGCTGGACGGCGGCAAATCGTATACGGCAAAGAACGTGCCGACCTTTGGCTGGGATGCGGACTTTATCCGCTCGCTTGGAGCGATCCCGACGTATTATCTTAAATATTTCTACATGACCGATACGATGTTTGCGGATATGAAGGCATCGCTGGAGAAGGACGGAACCCGAGCGGACGTGGTCAGCCGCGTTGAACAGGAGCTGTTTGAGCTTTACAAGGATGAGAGTTTGGCCGTGAAACCGAAGCAGCTGGAGCAGCGGGGCGGCGCTTATTACTCCGAAGCGGCAGTCAACCTGATGACGTCCATCTACAATGACCGCCATGATATCCAGACATTGAATGTCGCAAACGGCAATATCTACGATTTCCTGCCTGCGGATGCCAGCATCGAGATCAACTGCGTGGTTACGGGCCAAGGGCCAATACCGCTGGCGCCGCAAAAGGTTCCTTCCCATGTGAAGGGACTGATGCATGCGGTGAAAGTGTACGAACAATTGACGATCGAAGCGGCCATTACCGGTGATCGCGGCATTGCGCTGCAGGCGCTGGTGCATCATCCGCTGGTGCCGTCCGTGACCGTAGCGAAGCAGCTGCTCGATGAAATGCTGGAGGCGAACAAAAAGTACTTGCCGGCTTTTTTTAAGCCGGAGGCTGTGCTGTAAGGCGGAATGAAGCCCAAACGTGCGATTATGATATAGAGCCATGCAAAGCCCCTCTTCGAAATTGAAGAGGGGTTTTATTGAAATCATCAGAAAGTATAACTTCGAAGCTTGTGGCTTCCTGATATATTATAGGAGTCCTGAAATCATGAATGACATTACTTTTCGGTTTGGACCTTCATTCCTGTCACATCTGGGTGTCCTCCCCCGTCATACCCGTATAAAACCGAAAGGGATGATGACGGATGCTAAAATATGACGTAGCCGTTGTAGGTGGAGGCGTAGCGGGTTTAACAGCAGCAATCTATGCGGCGAGAGCCGGGAAGCAAACGATACTCATTGAAAAGCAGGAACGATTAGGCGGTCGGGCCATGACCCATAAGAAGAAGGGAGCCTACTTCAATCTGGGCGGGCATGCCTTATATCATGGAGACGCCCTTTCAACCTTTCGCGAATTAGGGCTCCAATTGCCGGGGGGTCAACCTTCGATTGACGGTTACGGGATTTGGAAAGGGAAACTAAGCCCGTTACCCATGGGCGTGAAATCCCTATTCACCACCCCTCTATTATCCTGGAAGGGCAAGATGGAGCTCGGCGCCTGGCTTGCGAAATTAGGTAAACTGGATACGCAGCTGTACGACAACATGAGTCTGCGCGAATGGATTGAAGGCAATGTGCAGGATCCGATGGTACGAAATTTATTCTATTCGCTATTACGTACAGCGAGTTATGTGGTAGCCCCTGATCTGCAGGCGGCCGGTCCCGTACTGCAGCAGCTTAAGCATGCGCTGAAGGGGGTGTTGTACCTGGATCGGGGCTGGGGGGCCATGGTCGAAGAATTAAAACAAAAGGCTCTGGAGCAGGGAGTTCAAATCATAACGAAGAATAAAGTCATTTCGGTTGAGCATCACGAGGGAAAGGTACGGCACGTCCTTTGCGGCGATGGCATGAAAATAGAAGCAAACCATATTATTCTTACCACACCGCCAGCTGTCGCTCATGAACTGGTGCCCCATGCAGAAGAAACCGCCCTTCATACTTGGAAGGAGCAGGCGGTCGAAGTGACAGCGGCTTGCTTGGATGTAGCCCTGCGTCGTCTTCCGGAACCGAAGCAGCAGTTTGTGTACGGCCTCGATCAAACCGTCTTTCTCTCGAATCAATCCCGAGCGGCTTACCTGAGTGATGATGGCGCACAAGTCATAACCTTGCTTAAGTATCAAGGCAAGGAGAAGGATGCAAGAAGGGATCTGCAGGAATTAGAAGAAACCTTAGACTTGGTGCAGCCCGGTTGGCGCAACGAGCTCGTGGAGAAACAGTACCTTCCTAACATTACGGTTTGCCACGATTTTATGCATGTGAAACGCCAGGAGAACCCGGGTCCAGCCGTTCCTGAAATCATCGGGTTGTATGTAGCGGGAGAATGGGCAGCGCACGGCGAACTCTTGGTAGATGCTGCAACTGCAAGCGCCAAGCGGGCTGTACAGCATATACTCTCGCTTGAAAGTGAGGAAAGGACCCCGAATGAGCACAGAGTTATTGTATAAAAGATATCGATCCGCTCTGTTCTCGTTAGCTTACCGGATGCTGGGAAGTGTGATGGATGCGGAAGATATCGTACAGGAGGCCTTCATCAGCTATAACCAATTGCCCCATCCGGAGGACATTCGCAATGAGAGAGCGTTTCTGTACAAAATCGTAACGAATCGCTGCCTGGATTTGCTGCGCTCTTCTGCCAAAAAGCGCGAGCTGTACGTCGGTCCCTGGCTGCCGGAACCCTTGATCGAGAATATGGCATCAGAGACGGACCCTTCGCTTATCGTAGAGCAGCAAGAGTCTATTTCTACAGCATACCTGCTGCTCCTTCAGCAGCTGAACGCGGTGGAAAGAGCCGTTTTTCTTCTCCGCGAGATTTTTCATTATTCCTATGACGAAATTGCTGAAATTCTGGGAAAAAGCAGTGCCAATTGCCTTCAAATCTTCCGCCGCGCTAAGAGCAGCATTCATTTTGAACCTGATCAGAGACCCTCGATCTCGGTGGCGGAGGCGCAAATCAAGGAATTTGTGGATTCCCTCTTGCAGGGGAACACGAATAAACTGCTGGAGCTGTTAAGCGAAAATGTCGTGCTCTACTCGGATGGCGGCGGTAAAGTCAGAGCGGCGCAAATTCCTGTGGTAGGCGTCCATAAAGTGATCCAATTGCATCTGAACCTGCTTAAAATGTATGAAGGACAATATGCGTACTCTTATCTTACCGTCAATGGTCTGCCGGGAATGCGGATCCGGTTGGATAACGGTGTCCAATTCATTTATTCTTTTGCTTTTAAGAACCAACGGATCGAAACGATTTATACCGTGGCAAATCCGGATAAACTCAGGCATATACAGTTGCCGTGATGCAAAAAAACAGGGCCGGTTTAAGATCAAAGGATCTTAAGTCGGCCCTGCTGCATAGTAATCCGTTATACGCCGGAATAAGCCATGAAGCCGCCGTCAACGGGAATCACCGTTCCGGTGACGAACCCGGAGGTCTGATCATCCACAAGCCAGAGCAGGGTGCCGAGCAGATCCTCCGGCACGCCGAACCGTCTCATAGGGGTATGGGAGATGATTTTATGAGAGCGCTCGGTTAACGAACCGTCGCTATGGGTCAGCAGATTGCGGTTCTGCTCGGTCAGGAAGAAGCCTGGCGCGATCGCGTTCACGCGAATGCCGGATTCCGCGAGATGCACGGACAGCCACTGCGTGAAGTTGTTGATGGCCGCTTTGGCTGCACTGTAAGCAGGGACCTTGGTCATCGGGCTGGGCGCGCTCATGGACGAGATATTCAGCACGACGGCCCCGGGACGTCCCAGCATCCCTTCCGCAAAGACTTGCGTCGGTATCAGCGTGCCGATGAAGTTCAAATCGAATACGCTGCGGAAGCCAGGTACGCTTAACCCGAAAAAGGTTGTCAGATCCGGCTGCCCCACATCCTCCGGACGGAAAATTTCGTTGGTTGTATTCGCGTCTTTCCGGTTACCGCCGGCTCCGTTAATGAGGATATCGCAGGGGCCGAAAGACTCGCGCACAGCCTTCTCCGCTTGCCGGACGCTTTCCACATCCGTTACATCGCAGGAAACGGCAATCGCTGTACCGCCGGCGGCCGTAATTTCATCCGCCACCTGCTGCCCTTTCTCGGCCGTACGATTCAAGACGGCGACCTTGGCACCTTGCCGGCCCAGCTCCAAAGCCATCGCCCGGCACAATACGCCGGAGCCGCCCGTAATGACAACCGTCTTCCCGTTTAATGACGGATGAATGGGAAGGGATGGCGTCGCTTGCGATGCGGACTCAACAGAAGCTTTGCTTGATCCGGGTTCAGATGTACCCGCTGCATGGATATTTACCTCACTCATTGAACGGCCTCCTTCAGCTCGGCTGCGCGTCCCGCACGCTCCCGGCTGTAAGCATCCCACAGCCCCCAGAGATACATAATGCCGAGGGCGCGGTCATACAGACCGTAACCCGGACGGCACTGCTCACCCCAGATATGCCGCCCGTGATCGGGTCTTACATAGCCGGTGAAACCGTTGTCATGATAGGCCTGCACAATGCCGGAAATATCAACGGTACCGTCCTCGGTACGGTGGGACGTTTCAATGAAGTCGCCGTTATCAAAGACGCGTACATTCCGGATGTGCGCAAACGGAATCCGGTCGTGGAACTCATGGATCATGGAGACGATGTCATTGTCCGGATTGGCGCCAAGCGATCCGCTGCACAGGGTCAAGCTGTTCGCCGGGCTATCATATAGCTTGAGGAATCTCCGCAGATTCTCCTGGCTGGTGATGACCCGCGGCAGACCGAAGATCGGCCAAGGCGGATCATCCGGGTGAATGGCCATTCGAATGCCGTTCTTCTCGGCAGCCGGGATGACGGCGCTTAGGAAATATTCGAGGTTACGCCACAGATCGTCCTCGGTAACGCCGCGGTATGCTTCGAACAGGGAGGTCAGATGCGCCAAACGCTCCGGTTCCCAACCTGGCATCGTAAGCTTGCTGTTTCGGTTGATCGTCTGTACCAGCTCCATCGGATCAATGCCGTGGATCTTGGCCTTCTCAAAGAAGAGAGCCGTCGATCCATCGGCAGTCTGCTTATGGAGATCGGTTCTAGCCCAGTCAAACACCGGCATGAAATTGTAGCAGATGACTTTGACGCCGACCTGGCCCAATTTCTCAATTGTCCGAATGTAGTTGGCTATATACTGATCCCGCGAGGGCAGCCCAAGCTTGATATCCTCATGCACATTCACGCTTTCCACGACATCAATATGAAGGCCGTACGTTTTTGCCTGGTCTGCGATTTCTTCAATTCGCTCCATCGGCCATTCCTCGCCGACAGGAATATCGTGAAGTGCCCATACGATGCCCTCCACGCCGGGGATTTGTCTAATCTGATCAAGCGAGACCGTATCGTTGCCCTCGCCAAACCACCTGAATACCATGCGCATTTCTTCACCGCCTTTACAAGTTTAAGGAGTTAACGCAAAGCTGCTGGGAATTTTGCAAGTTACGAGTGCACCGCCAAGATGGAGAGCAGCGAGTCGGTTAAAGTCTCTCCACTGCCATAGGCTTATTTAAAATAATCGGGATGCTTCTCTTTCAGCACGGCCAGATTGGAGATGATCAGGCTGAGATGCGCCTGCATTTCCCGTTCGGCATGATCGGCGTCATGACGTGCAATCGCGTCCGCGATCTCCCGATGCTGCTCGTACAGGTTGGTCCAATTCGGATCGGCGGACAACCATAACATCCGGCTCCGGTTCAGATGAGCGTTCATCTGCTGCAGCACGTTCCATGTGCCGACCTTACGGCAGCCTTCGAACAAAATACGATGAAAGGCCTCATCCAGATCAAACATATGCTTGCCGTCATGCTTCTCGATGCTCTCGCGCTGCTCGGACAGATTGAGCTCCAGATCGGCGAATTTATCCACGGGAAAGCTTTCGCAGGCAAGCCGAACCACGGCTTTTTCCAGCTGTTCACGCATGAAGCGCGCTTCCTCAACCAGCTCCGAATCGATGAGCGAGACGCGCGTACCGCGCTGGGGAAGCACCACAACAAGATCCTCCTGGGCCAAACGGACAAAGCTTTCCCGTACCGGCGTCCGGCTGACCTCGAAGGATAGGGAAACCTCCTTCTCGGATAGAGCCGTTCCCGGCGGCAGCTCCAGACTGACAATTTGCTGCTTAAGCTTGGAGTACACGATATTTCCGGCCGATCCTGGCTGTAATCGCAAAGATTCTACCACTGCATCACCTCCTAATGTATTCCATACTACCATACTTGTATGGTAGTATGGAACTGAAAATCGAAATAAGAATCGGAGGCGATCACATGGGCCGTTTGGACACGGAAAACCTGCTCCTAAACAGCAACAGCGCAAAGAAACTCTTTTATGATTATGCGGAAGGGATGCCGATATTCGATTACCACAACCATTTAAACCCGAAGGATATCGCGATCAACCGGCAGTTCGACAACCTGACGGAGCTTTGGCTGGAGGGGGATCACTACAAGTGGAGGGCGATGCGCTGGCTTGGCGTCGACGAAGAGCTGATTACAGGCGGTGCCAGCGCCGAAGCCAAGTTCACGGCCTGGGCGGAATGCGTTCCGCGCTTGGTGGGCAATCCGCTCTATCATTGGACCCATCTGGAGTTGACCCGTTATTTCGGGATTCAAGAGCGGTTGACCGCTGATAATGCTAAGGAGATCTGGGAAGCTTGCAATGAGCAGCTAAAGGCTCCTGCCTTGCGGGCAGGCGGAATTCTGGAGAAATTCAAGGTCAAAGTGGCCTGCACGACAGATGATCCCGTTGATTCGCTGGAGTATCATCGGGCCATTCGGGATCATGGGGAATTGTCGACCATCGTTGCCCCTGCATTCCGGCCGGATCGGGTGCTGGATGTCACGAAACCGGATTTCACCACCTATGCACAGAACCTGGGAACAACGGCCGGTATAGCCGTGGATACCTATCAGGGATTGCTTGATGCCCTGCAGGAGCGGATTCAATATTTCCATGATCATGGCTGTCGCCTGTCGGATCACGGCTTTGGCGCGTTTCCTTTCGAACAAGCCGATGAACAAGAGGTTGCGGACATTTACGGCAAAGCGATCAGCGGGGGCAGCCTCACACCGCTTGAGGATCGGAAATATCGCACCTATACCCTGCTCAAGCTCGGAGAAATGTATCACGCCAAGGACTGGGCCATGCAGCTGCACATTGGGGCGATCCGGAACAATAATGAGCGCATGTTCGCGAAGATCGGCAAGGACAGCGGGTATGACTCGATTCTCGATTTCCATCTGGCGGAAAGCCTGAACGGTTTTCTAAGCAGACTCGACAGGAACGATCAGCTGCCGAAAACCATCGTGTACAGCCTGTATTCCTCGCATTACGAAATGATCGCTACCACGATCGGGAATTTCCAGTCGGCTGGCGTCGAAGGCAAGCTTCAGCTCGGTTCCGCTTGGTGGTTCCACGATCAGAAGGAAGGGATGCTGAAGCAGCTCACCGCGTTGTCTTCCATGGGGCTGATCAGCACCTTTGTCGGCATGCTGACCGATTCCAGGAGTTTTATGTCGTTCCCGAGGCATGAATATTTCCGCAGAGTGCTGTGCCGCCTGTTCGGCGACTGGATCAAGGAAGGGGAACTGCCCGCGGATTATGAATATATCGGTGCCATTATCCAGGATATTTGCTACTACAATGCCGAGCGTTATTTTCAAATTCATTGACAATTGCATGCGGAGCATGAACAATAGACTTACTATATGAAAGCGTTTGCTGATAGTCAGGTTGAAGATATGTGACAGCAGATGTGTTTGAACAGGCGAGGGGGACATACCGTGCAATGGAACCGGGCGATATTGGTGGATGACGAGGTGTTTACGCGCAAAGGGCTCCTGAAGCTGATTGATTGGGAAGCCTGCGGCTTTCAAATTGTAGATGAGGCGGATAACGGGGAAGATGCGCTGGAACTGATTGAACGGCTTCAGCCGGATGTGGTCATCACCGATATCCGCATGCCGGTACTGGATGGACTCGAGCTGATCAGACATGTCGTCACGAAGGACATCGTCAAGCCGTATTTCATTATTGTAAGCGGATACGATGATTTCAACTATGCCCAGCAGGCTGTCCGTTATGGCGTGCATGATTTCATTCTGAAACCGATTGACGAGACGGAATTCAGCCATGCGCTGGTTCGGCTCAGCGAGCGGCTAAAGTCAGACCGCGAAGCTCGCTTGAGAGAAGAGAGGCTGTTGTCCGGGGCCTTGATGGAATCACTCATTATAGGGGAAGCCGATGAGGCGCTGCTGCACGAATGGGAGCAACGCCTCGAGCTTCAGCCGGAGAGTCGTCTGTTCTACGTCTTCGTCGAACGGAATGACTGCCAGCAGGCTTCGGCGGCGAACGGCAATGACGATGGCAGAGCAGAATTCAAGGACAGGGTGGAGGCGGCTCTCCTTGCGATCTCGAATGGAGAACAGCCCTTCTACTTGCATGAGCATCGCAATCGAATCGGCATTATCGTTCCGGGCAGCATTCTGCACTCGTTCCAGGGGTGTCAGCGGGGATTTGCCAGACGTATTCAGCAATCGCTTGCCGATTCGGGCCACGAACGAATCTTTGTTTATTTTGGTCAACCGGTGTTGCAGCTGTCCCGCATTCAGGAGGCATATGAAACGGCCAAAGAATCACTTCTTTACAAATATATCTATGATGAGAGCGGCATTGTGATCCATGAGGAGGCCTCCCAGCACGGCCTTCACTACATCGGGCTGGAAGAGGGGCTTTACGAGCAGTTTCTGGAGCAGATCGAGGAGCTGCATTACGAGAAGTTGGAAGTGACGATTCGTCTGCTGTTCGAATCCTTCCGGGAGAAGTTGTATGCACCCGAAGCGGTGAAGACGGCAATCAACCACTGCGTGCTGGGCGTGGTCCGGGTGCTCGGCAGCATGGACGGGGATCAGAGCCGGCTATCCAGTTTGGAGCCGATGACCGAATGGCATGACCGCAACTTGTCGCTTCAGGGGCTGAAGCGGTTGTTCACGGAATTCGCCATTGAGAGCGCGAACTATATCGCGCAGCTTCGCAAGGAGCAGCACAAGGGCGGAATCCAGAAGATCCGGGCTTATATCGAGGCCCATTATCATGAGAATATCAGCCTGAAGGGCATCGCAGGGAAGTTCTATATGAACCCGGTGTATTTGGGACAGCTCTTCAAAAAAGCGTATGGCATATACTTTAATGATTTCCTGCTGCAGCTGCGCGTGAACGAAGCGAAGCGATTGCTGCGCCAGACGGATCTGCGCATCTATGAGGTGGCGGAGCGGGTCGGCTTCGGCAACCCGGACTATTTTGTCACGCAATTCGAGAAGCTGGAGCGAATGACGCCAAGCGAGTACCGGAGCCGCTTGATGAAGGAGGCCGCGTCCGAAGGGGCGAATCGATGAAGCCAAGCTTGAATAATGTCCGTCTGCGGGACAAGATGCTGCTGATGTATTTCCTGGCCGTATTTTTGCCAATTCTGGTCACCAACCTCATCTTCTACAACGTGACATCCGGCAGCGTGAGGGAGCAGCGGATCCAGGATATAACCGTGGCGCTTGAGCAGATGAAGAATGAGTTCCGTCGTGAAGTCGAGGATGCGCTGGAGATCTCCTCCGTCTTCTACACGGACATTCAATTGAACGAGATTATGGAGACGGTGTACGATCATCCGGCCGATTATATCGAGGCTTATGATACCTATCTCCGCCGCATTTTGAATTCGGGCAGCGCCGTATACAATTCGGTCAGCGAGATTACGGTGTATGTGGACAATCCGACCCTGCTGTATTCCGGCGGCATTAATTATATCAGCGACCAGGTGAAGGAAGAGGCCTGGTACAAGGCAATTGCGGGCAAAAACGTAACCCAGCCGATTGTGATGCGTACGGGCAAGAACGGCCAATTGGACAGCTTCAGCATCATCCGAAGCATGAATTATTTCAGTTCCCAGGATGATCATACCAAGTATCTCAAGATTGATATGCGGATGCCCTCGATTCGGCAGATCATGAGCAATCTGAATGTGCAGGGCAAAGTGTACCTGCTGAGCGGTGCCGGCAATATCGAATACACTACGGATCCGAAGGTTGATATTATGCAGGGTTCCGTGCCGTACAGCAGCATCGCGCATGGCGACAGGTTTCTGGAGTTTCACACCGATACGTTCACGACCAACAATCTGAACACCTGGACGATCATGGCGGTGACGCCGGAGGATGTGGTGCTGCGCGACGTGCATCAGTCCTTGCGGTTCGTCATTGTGCTGACCTGCCTGAACTTTCTGCTTCCGACCTTGGTGATTGTCTGGATCAGCCGTTCCCTGAACGTGCGTCTGGTACGGATACTCAAGCATATGAAGAAGGTCAAGAACCAGAATTACGACACGATCCAAGAGGCTGAGGCATATGACGAGATCGGTCAGCTGACGGGTGAATTCAACCGGATGACCCTGCAGCTTAAGAGCTTGATCAATGACGTGTACGTGGCGGATATCCAGAAGAAGAATTTGGAGCTTCAGCGGCGGCATGCGCAATTGAACGCTCTTCAGAGCCAGATTAATCCGCACTTTCTCTTTAACGCCCTGGAGACCATCCGCATGCGCAGCCTGATGAAGGATGAGGATGAGACGGCAAAAATCATTCATAATATGGCTAAGATCTTCCGCAATTCCCTGGTTTGGAAAAAAGACATGGTGACGCTCAAGGAAGAGGTGGAGTTTATTCACTGTTTCCTTGAAATCCAGAAATACCGGTTTGGCGACAAAATTGATTACTCGGTTCACGCCCCTGCAGA
Organism: Paenibacillus sp. LC231; assembly: GCF_001860525.1. Lineage (NCBI taxonomy): Bacteria > Bacillati > Bacillota > Bacilli > Caryophanales > Paenibacillaceae > Paenibacillus > Paenibacillus sp. LC231. Next base: position 27,683 of record NZ_JFOM01000008.1, read on the forward strand.
GGAAGGACATTTGCAAATACCGAAGATGGCCATCGTTACTTTTGTGGAGAATGCCAGCATTCATGGCATTGAGCCGCTCAAGCACGGGGGGCGAATTGAGGTTCGTGTTGCACGCGAGGGACAAGCCCTTATCTGCAGCATTCAGGATAACGGGGCAGGCATGTCCGCGGAGAAGGTGGAACGCATCAACCGCTACCTGGATACCGAGGACGAGATGGGCGAGCGGATCGGCATTCAGAACGTGATCTACCGGCTGAAGCTGTATTACGGAAGCCGGTTCCAGTTTGAAATCGACAGCTCGCCTGGACAAGGCACCCGGATAAGACTGTCCATCCCCATCGAAACCTAACAGGGCAAATCCTGCTTGGCACTCCGGTTCGGAGTGACTACAGCAGGATTTGTTCGTTAATCAGGTGGAGAGGTGCGGCGAAGGCTGCAGAGCTGCCATTTTTCACGACCAGGGATACGGTTCTATAGTTTTCAAAGTATCACCTAAAGATTGACGGGTGAAAATCGCTCCTGAGCTCTCTTATAATGAAAGTGCTTACAAATTAACGAGACCGAAAGGGGTAGGTCAAGAGCATGAACAAGAAATTTTGGGTAAGCTGTCTGACCGTGGTTATGATGGTATCGCTTCTGGCGGCTTGCGGCGGCGGTAAAGAGGCGGCGGATAACGCACCGGCTGCCGGCGGCGAAGGCGAGAAGAAAGAAGAGAAGGTCACCTTCACCTATTTCAACTCCGCAGCAGGTAAAGACAAAAATACGAACGAAACCACCATCGGTAAAATTTTCGAAGACCAAACCGGCGTGAATTTTAAAATGGAGCATTTGGTCGGAGACGAGAACACCAAGGTGGGAACGTTCATTGCCAGCAATGATTATCCCGATGTGATTGTGCCGGGGAGCTCGATCGATAAGCTGGTCGGGGCGGGCGCCTTCATTCCGCTCAATGACCTGATCGATAAGTACGGCCCTAACATCAAGCGTGTGTACGAGCCGTATTACAATCTGATGAAAGCCGATGACGGCAACATTTACTTCCTCCCGTTAAGTGCGGTTGTAGGAGAGTACACGTCGGCTCCCAATATCGAGCAAGGAGCATTCTGGATTCAGCGCCGCGTCCTGAAGGAAGCGGGTTACCCGAAAATCAAGACTTTCGACGAGTACCTGAACCTGATTCGCGATTACGTGAAGAAGCATCCGGAGGAAGGCTTGACCGGATATCTGGCACTGACGACGCAGGATAAATTTTTTGCCCTGACCAATGCCCCGATGCACTTGGCCGGTTATCCGAACGATGGCGGCATCATCATCGACATGGAGACTCATGTAGCGAATGATTACGCTGACGACGACATTACGAAGCGTTACCTGCAGGAGCTGAACAAGCTGAATGCGGAAGGCCTGTTCGATAAATCCTCTTTTGTGGACAACTATGATCAATACCTTGCCAAGCTGACTTCCGGTAAGGTGCTCGGCTTCTTCGACTATAGATGGCAGGTAGGCCAAGCGATGAACAACTTGCGCGAAACAGCCAATAAATCGGGTAACGACGATCTCGAATATATGGCGCTGCCGATCGTATACGATGAGAATACCAAGGATCAATATCTGGATCCGCCATCCTTTGTGAACAACCGCGGCGTAGGGATCTCCGTCAGCGCGAAGGATCCGGAACGCATTGTGAAGTATTTCAACAACCTGCTGACGGACGAGAACCAAATTCTGTCGAACTGGGGCATCAAGGACGAGACGTATTCCGTAGACGAGAACGGCCGCTTCTACCGTACGGAAGAGCAGATTGCACAGACCAATACGGAAGCCTTCCGCGAGTCCTTCGGCTTCAAGTACTTTGAATACAACTGGCCTCGTTACGGCAACGGTTCTACGCTTTCTGACGGTAACTCCGTGGGTGCGGGACGCCAGCCTGAGGTTGCGAAAATGTCTTACTCCGAACCGGACAAGAAATTGCTTGAAGCATACGACATCGATTCCTTCTCGCAGCTGTTTGCGGCACCGGACGACCGTCCATGGTATCCGGCCTGGAGCATTCCGATCGATCAGGGGTCACCAGCCCAAATCTTCACGCAGAAGAAAAGCGATTTGCAGCGTAAATACTTCCCGAAACTGGTTCTTGCCAACCCTGCGGAGTTTGACGGCATATGGAACGAGTACGTGGGTGAGTTCAGCAAGCTGGACGTGAAGGGATATGAGGATCTGATCACCGAGGAAGTAGCCAAGAAAATCGCAAATGCCCAAGGACAATAATAGTTGAAGAAGAGGAGATCAGGGGCGGACCACTCGATAAGTTTGTATTCGTCCCTCCTCCTCTATAACCATTGTCTGGGCTGGATAGGAAGGAGAAGAAACCGTGGATAAGGCGAACCCGATTGGACCTGCAGAGACGACGGCGCTACGTGAAACGCCGGCGGTATCGAAAGGTTTCTTCAATAAACAACGGAAAAACAATACTGGTTTGAACAATAAACCGCCATCAGGCGAAAAAAGCTTCTTCCAGAAGCTGCTGCAGCAGAAGGCGCTGGTCTTCATGTCGATCCCTTTTTTGATATGGTTGTTTGTCTTTAAGTACCTGCCGCTATGGGGCTGGACCATCGCGTTTCAGGATTTTAAACCGGCCAAGAAGATATTCGATCAGGAATGGGTAGGTTTGCAGCATTTTACCTTTCTGTTTCAAGACGAACACTTCCTCCGGGTCATGCGCAACACGCTTGCCATGAGTTTTATCAATCTTGTCTTAGGTTTTGTTACGGCGATTGTGTTAGCGATCCTGCTCAATGAGCTGCGTAATTTGATGTTCAAACGGGTCGTGCAGACGATCAGTTATTTGCCCCATTTCATCTCTTGGGTTGTGGCAGCGAGCATTATTTCGACGGCTCTGTCCGCAGACGGCGGGATTATCAATGAACTCCTCATGTGGTTCGGGATTATTAAGGAACCGATCTTATGGCTTGGGGAAGGGGAATATTTCTGGGGAATACTCGGTGTTTCGGAAGTATGGAAGAATGTCGGCTGGAACACCATTATATATTTGGCAGCCATGACGATGATCGATCCCTCGCAGTACGAGGCGGCGGAAATCGATGGCGCCGGACGCTTTCAACGGATCTGGAACATCACCTTGCCGGGTCTAAAGCCAGTATTCATCATCCTGCTGATCATGAATATCGGCAACCTGCTCGAATCCGGTTTTGAACCGCAATATTTGCTTGGTAACGGCATGAACGTGGATTATTCCGAGAACCTGGATATTTTCGTACTGAAATACGGTATTCAGATGGGCAACTTCTCGCTCTCGATTGCAGCCGGCATGTTCAAGACGGTCGTCAGCTTCATACTCTTGTTCACGGCCAACCATATCGCGAAGAGACTGGGCGAAGATCGATTGTTCTAAGCGAAAGCTTGCGAGGACCGTTCTCTATCAGAAAACGTACAGGAGGATTCATATGGCGAAGATTTCAGATTCACCACGGGCCCACGCCCGGTTCAAGTCTCCAGCGGACCGGTTATTCGATACCTTTAACATTGTGTTCATGATCTGTCTCATGATTGTCACGTTGTACCCGTTCATCAATACGCTCGCGGTTTCCTTCAACAATGCGACGGATTCGGTAAAAGGCGGCATTTATTTATGGCCGCGGGATTTCACGTGGGAGAATTATAAATATGTATTTAACGAGGCCACGATATTCCACGCTACCTTCATCTCGGTTTTGCGTACGTTGATCGGTACGATCACTTCCGTATTCTGCTGTGCTATGGTGGCCTATACCATCAGCCGTCCGGAATATGTGCTGCGCAAATTCGTATCGATTGCCTTCATCTTGACGATGTATTTCAGCGGCGGTTTGATTCCGAACTTCCTGTTGATTCGCGAATTGGGCATGCTGGGCACCTTCTCGGTATACATCATTCCGGGTCTGATCGGCGTGTTTAACGTTATCGTCATCCGTTCCTTCATTGAAGGACTGCCGGAGGGAATTCTGGAATCGGCCCGGATCGACGGCGCCGGTGAATTCACGACTTTCATGAAAATCGTGCTTCCGCTATGCGTGCCCGTACTTGCTACGGTATCGCTGTTTACGGCGGTATCCCAGTGGAACTCCTGGTTTGACGTATTCTTGTATAACTCTTCATACAGTGAGCTTAGCACCCTGCAGTATGAGTTGATGAAAATACTCCAGAATTCGAACTCCTCGCTGAATTCGGGCAACGACTATGCAAGCCAGTTTGCAAGCTCGGAAAGCGGCGCGAATCAGGTCACCCCGACCTCTATTCGGGCTACGATGACCATTGTGGCCAGCGTGCCGATCATTCTGGTGTATCCGTTCCTGCAAAAATACTTCGTGCAAGGGATGACCCTTGGCGGGGTGAAAGGGTAAACCTGCGGGAGCAGCCAAATAAGTACATCGTGTGCACGGCTCCCTGTACGCACGGTGCATGGTCTGGAGCATGCTTGTATGGCTGCTATCGACCAACCGATGTCGTTGCATCATGATCATAAACCATCAATCTTGCTATGATCTCTAAATTCAAGGAGGGATTGCGTATGTCTAACACGCAACGAAGTGAACCCAGGCTGAAGGAAATGTTTGCGGATGACTTTCTCATTGGAGCAGCCGTGAACCCGCGGACGATCGAAACGCAGGAGGAATTGCTGTCCTATCATTTCAACAGCATCACGGCGGAAAATGAAATGAAGTTTGTCAGCGTGCATCCGGCGGAGGATACGTATACGTTCGAGGATGCGGACCGGCTTGCCGCTTTCGCCCGCAAGCATGGAATGAAGATGCGCGGCCATACACTGGTATGGCATAACCAAACAACCGATTGGCTGTTCGAAGACAAGAACGGGAACCTGGTGGATAAAGCCACGCTGTACGAACGGCTAAAGTCGCATACCGACACGGTCGTAAAGCGGTACAAGGGCGATATTTACGCCTGGGACGTTGTCAACGAGGTAATTGCGGATGAAGGCGCCGAACTTCTCCGTCCGTCCAAGTGGCTGGACATTGCGGGTCCGGAGTTCATCTCCAAGGCATTCGAGTATGCTCATGAAGCCGACCCGGCGGCGTTGTTGTTCTATAACGATTACAATGAGTCCCACCCGCACAAGCGGGACAAAATCCATACGCTGGTCAAGTCGCTGCTGGATCAAGGAACGCCGATCCATGGCATAGGATTGCAGGCGCACTGGAATCTGTACGATCCGGCTCTTGATGATATCCGCTCCGCGATCGAGAAGTATGCATCGCTCGGCCTGCAGCTTCAACTCACCGAGCTCGATGTGTCGATGTTCCGGTTTGAAGACAAGCGGAAGGATCTGATCGAAGCGCCGGAAGAACTTCTGGAGGCTCAGGCCAAGCGGTATGAGGCGATGTTTGGCATTCTGAAGGAGTACCGGGATCATATTACGTCCGTTACCTTCTGGGGAGCTGCCGACGATTACACTTGGCTGGACCATTTCCCGGTACGGGGGCGGAAGAATTGGCCCTTGCTGTTCGATGAGCGGCATCAGCCGAAACCGGCGTTTCATCGCTTGGTGGAGCATATGGTCAAGGTATAATCCGTCTTGGGCGGATCAAGTCTTCATCCTAATCAAATAGAAAGCAAAATAAGCGATTAAGGCTGCCATCAGCTTGCATGTTGCCGGTCCCTGTGGCCGGCATCTGTATTTTGGTCTTGACGGGAAGCGGGGGTTTATAACAACGGCAATCCGAAGAGATGATACTGACTTTTGGCCAAAGAAGGAGGAACTGACATTGAACAGCACTTTATATAAAGCGTGGCTGCAGTATGCGCCCATGAAGGACCGGGAGCTTGCTTCCCGATACAGCAGGCTGCTCGGCACGATTGTAGCGGATCTGCAGCAGTCGCGGGTTGCGAACGCCGCCATTGAGGAACTGAAGAGGGCGTGCCAATCCATGCTGGGTATTGTCCCGGTCATCACGTCCGAGGCCCCGTCTTCATCTTACTTCGAGGTGCGCATCCCCACATCAGCCGAACCCGGCATGGGAGAACTAGATGGGGTCGGCTCAGGTGAGGATAGGAGCCGGATGGCAGACCAGCTAGGCGCAGAAGCCTTTCAACTGGAGCATTCAATCCAAGGGCAGCAGGAAAAGCTGGTACTGACCGGTGGATCGGGCAAAGGCGTATTATATGGGGTGTTTCATTTATTGAGATTGCTGGCCTCCCACCAACCGTTAACCGGATTGAAGGTGACCGAGCAGCCAGTGAACGGACTGCGGATGATCAATCAATGGGACAATGCCGACGGCTCGGTGGAACGCGGGTACTCGGGCCACTCGATTTTTTACGAAAACGGACGGTTCACCGAAAATCTGGATCGCGTAAGAGACTACGCCCGCTTATTGGCTTCCGTGGGACTGAATGCTATCTCCATTAATAACGTCAATGTGCATGAGATCGAGACGAAGTTCATTACCGCGGAATATTTGCCGACGATTGCGAAGGTCGCGGATATCTTCCGGGAATATGGCATTTCATTGTACTTGAGCATTAACTTTGCGGCTCCGCTGCATATCGGCGGCGTATCGACCTCCGATCCGCTGAGCGAAGAGGTTCGACAGTGGTGGAAGGATACGGCGGATGAGATTTATGATCATATCCCGGACTTCGGCGGCTTCCTGGTGAAGGCGGATTCGGAGCATCGCCCCGGCCCGTTTGCCTATGGAAGGGACCATGCCGATGGCGCCAATATGCTCGCTGAGGCCTTGGAGCCGCATGGCGGGCTCGTCATCTGGCGCTGCTTCGTATACAACTGCATGCAGGATTGGCGCGATCGCAGCACAGACCGAGCGCGGGCGGCCTATGATCATTTTACCCCGCTGGACGGCAGGTTTAAGGACAATGTGCTGCTGCAGATTAAGAACGGGCCCATGGACTTTCAAGTGCGGGAACCGGTGTCGCCGCTGTTCGGCAGCATGAAAGAGACCAATCAAGTGCTGGAGTTTCAGGTCGCCCAGGAATATACGGGGCAGCAGCGCCACGTATGCTATTTGGTGCCGCAGTGGAAAGAGGTGCTGGATTTCGATACCTATGCGAATGGGTCGGGGTCCGAGGTGAAGAAGATCGTGAACGGTTCGCTGCACGACATGAAATACAGCGGGATCGCCGCCGTTTCCAACATCGGAAATGATGAGAACTGGACGGGGCACACCTTGGCACAGGCGAATCTGTATGGCTTCGGACGTCTGGTCTGGGATCCGGAATTGTCCTCCGAGGGGATCGCGGAAGAATGGACGAGGCTGACCTTCGGCAATGACGACACGGTGGTCCATACGGTATGCGACATGCTGATGCAATCGTGGCCGATCTATGAAAGCTATACCGCCCCGCTCGGGGTGGGCTGGATGATTACGCCGCATACGCATTACGGTCCGGATGTGGACGGCTATGAATATTCAAGGTGGGGCACGTACCATTTCGCCGATCGGGACGGGATGGGCGTCGATCGCACGGTGACATCGGGTACAGGCTATACCGCGCAGTATTTCGGGCCGAATAAGGCCCGATATGATTCGCTGGCGGATTGTCCTGACGAGCTGCTGCTGTTCTTCCATCATGTGCCGTATTCCCATGTGCTGAAATCCGGCAAAACGGTGATTCAGCATATCTATGACTCACATTTTGGCGGGGCGGAAGCAGCGGCAGGACTGCTTGAGGCCTGGATCTCATTGGAAGGAAAGGTTGATCCGGAGCGCTTCGTTCAAGTGAAGGAGCGGCTCACGGATCAAGCCCAGCATGCGAAGCATTGGCGGGATGTGATCAACACGTATTTCTTCCGCAAATCCGGCGTGCCGGATGAACAGGGGCGGACGATATATTAAGTTCATTTTATAACTGAATACGAAAATATAGGGGGGTGCCCCATCAGATTTCGGAACTGATGGGGCATCTTTTTTTCTTGGCTGAATACTGTTCGAATGCTGAACCTTTTGTGAGCATGCACTTTTGATGACATACTTCCCAGGTAAAAAATAATGCCCTGTGCAAAGTTTTATATGGTAAAATCTTGTAAAAAAACTCCAAAGGAGGAGGAGTACATGATTAGATACTTCTGCTTGTTGATATTGTTGATCCTGGTCTTCGGAGGCTGCAGTGGAAGCGATGAGCCCAAGGAGAAGTTTACCGCAGAAGATATGGGAATCGTGCGGTTAGACAATGGCCAGAAGGTATACTACGGCATGAATCGTGCGGAAGCTGAAGAAGTGCTTGGGAAAGGCCAAGAGCATGCCAGGGGCGTATTTGATTACGATTCCGGCATCGCGGTGTTCTACAGAGATGATGCCGTTGTCGCGATCAGGATGGAGGAAGAATCGAAAGGTCATTATCAAACAACGCGCGGTGCTGAAATAGGAATGCAAATAGACGAGATCAAGCAACGATATGGGGAGCAATATGAGCCATCACAGTCCGATGATATCCTGGATTACTTCTATGACTATAAAAAAGGAAAGTTCCTCGAGAAAAATTCGCCCGAAACAGAAGAAGAGGCGCGGAATATTTTTATCTTTTCATCCATGTTTCATGATGGGTACGCGGACACCCTGTTGTTTATGGATAGTTATTACGCGTCCTCTGGCAAGTGATTCAGGACAGGGCCATAATCTTTGTGTGCAAAATCCGGGATCTACAGAACGGCATGCTGTTAAAGAGATGAACTTCATTTCAGAAGCTGGGCTTTATAGGGTGGGGGGCTATATGATATACTGAGAATAGGGTTAGAATAAGATGAAGTAGTGATCAAGGGGGGAATGGGTATGACAGTCGAGAAACATGTACATGATGCATGCGCAGTAACCAGTGAACGGAAGAGCCATCATTCCGATAAAACGAAAAGCAACCTCGTCAGCCGGTTGAACCGAATTGAAGGACAGATTCGCGGCGTGAAAGGCTTAATTGAGAAGGATACGTACTGTGACGATGTATTAAACCAGATCTCCTCGATTCAGTCGGCTTTGAACGGCGTCAGCAAATTGCTGCTTGAGCATCATATGAAGAGCTGTGTGGTGGAGCGCCTGCAGGAAGGCGATGACGAGGTTATAACCGAGTTGTTAACAACCATGAACAAGTTAATGAAATAATGGAATTCCTGGCTGGAGACGATCTGGTTATGATGAGTTTCCGTGGAGCTGCCACCTTCTAAAGGTGGCAGTAAGTGTTTATTCAGGGTGAAGAATACCGCACGGTTATGCGGTTAAATCATAGCGACGAGATATTTTTTCAAAAAAAATGAGAAAACCCATTGACTATATATAGGGTAGGGGGGTATACTAACATCAAGAAACGAGAACAACCCGTTCAAAACTAATTCCGGGCACGCTTTTAGAAGGGCTGCTCAAAATAATTCATAACCCAAAGGAGAGATTGAACATGGAACAGGTAACAATAAAAGTTGAAGGTATGTCTTGCATGCATTGCGTGAATTCCATTGAGGGAGCTTTAAAGAATGAGAACATCGAGGGACATGTGGATTTGAAGGCAGGAACGGTCTCCGTGAAATATGACGCAGGCAAAGTCAATTTGGATAAAATCAAAGAAATTATCGAGGAACAAGGATATAACGTAGTTTAATCAAACGGCACGAGGATGAAGAGGGGTGAGGGAAGATGGGAGCAGGAACGATGGAACAGAAGAAAACGTCGCTGCAGTTAACGGGTATGACATGTGCCGCCTGTGCGAATCGGATTGAGAAGGGTCTAAGTAAAATGGAGGGCGTCCAGGAAGCGAATGTGAATTTTGCGCTGGAAAAAGCGTCGGTTACATTTGATCCGAATGTGGTTTCCGTCCAGCAGATGGAAGAAAAAATTGAAAAGCTGGGTTACGGAACGGCAAAGGAAACCGTGGACCTGCAGCTGATTGGCATGTACTGCGCCGCCTGTGCTACGAAAATCGAGAAAGTGGTAAGCAAGATGCCAGGTGTTAATCAGGCCAACGTCAATTTTGCGCTGGAGACGGCCCGGGTGGAATTCAATCCCGCAGAGGTAAGCCTTAGCGATATTCAACAGCGTGTGGAGAAGCTTGGGTACCAGGCGGTTTCCAAACAGGAGACGCTTGATCAGGAAGGTCACCGCAAGGAGGCCATCACCAAGCAAAAGCGGAAGCTGCTCCTGTCGGCGATTCTGTCGCTGCCGCTGCTCTGGGCCATGGTGAGCCATTTCTCCTTCACCTCCTGGATCTGGATGCCGGATCTGTTCATGAACCCTTGGTTCCAGCTGATCTTGGCCACGCCGGTACAGTTTTTTATCGGAAAACAGTTTTACGTGGGAGCCTATAAGGCTCTCCGCAACAAAAGCGCCAATATGGACGTTCTGGTCGCACTCGGTACCTCAGCAGCCTATTTCTACAGTCTGTATTTAACGATCGATTGGGCCGCTGCCGGAGCAAATGCACACCACGGGCCTGAAATGTACTATGAAACGAGTGCAGTGCTGATCACGCTGGTCATTATGGGGAAACTGTTCGAATCCCTGGCCAAAGGCCGTACATCGGAGGCCATCAAAACCCTGATGGGGCTTCAAGCCAAAACGGCGCTGGTCGTTCGTGACGGTCAGGAGATGACCATCCCGGTGGAACAGGTCCTGGTGGGTGATCTTGTATTGGTGAAGCCGGGTGAGAAAATCCCGGTGGACGGTAAAGTGGTCGAGGGCACGTCGGCGGTAGATGAGTCGATGCTGACAGGTGAAAGCATTCCGGTTGAGAAAAAAGTAGGCGACGCCGTTATCGGCGCCACCATAAACAAGAACGGGCGCTTGACGCTTGAAGCGACGAAAGTGGGTAAAGAGACCGCTCTAGCGCAAATTATCAAGGTGGTTGAGGAAGCCCAAGGTTCCAAGGCTCCGATTCAGCGGGTCGCTGATGTCATCTCCGGCATCTTCGTTCCGATCGTGGTGGGCATTGCGATTGTTGCCTTCCTCGTATGGTACTTCTGGGTAACGCCTGGTAAATTCGCGCAATCGTTAGAAATTGCCATCGCGATTCTGGTTATTGCTTGTCCGTGTGCGTTGGGTCTGGCTACACCGACCTCGATCATGGCCGGGTCGGGCCGCGCTGCAGAACTGGGCGTTCTGTTCAAGGGCGGGGAGCATCTGGAGTCTACCCATAAAATCAATACGATTATTCTGGATAAAACAGGAACGGTAACAAAAGGAAAGCCTGAGTTAACCGATGTGGAGGTTCATAACTTTGATCAAGAGCTGTTCCTTCGTCTGGTCGGATCAGCTGAGAAGAGCTCCGAGCATCCGCTTGCCGAAGCGATTGTGGCCGGGATTGAAGCAAAAGGAACGCGGCTTCCGGCTGCGGAGCATTTTGAAGCCATTCCAGGCTACGGCATCCGTGCCAGCGTGGAAGGACATGAGGTGCTGGTCGGCACACGCAAGCTGATGGCACAGCATAACGTGCCGATTGATTCGATCCTCGGCAGAATGTCGGAGCTTGAAACCGAGGGCAAGACTGCTATGCTGACGGCTGTCGACGGTCAATATGCAGGACTTGTGGCTGTGGCAGATACGATCAAGGAGACGTCCCGTGCTGCCGTAGCGAGATTGAAAGAAATGGGCATCGAGGTCATTATGATTACCGGAGACAATGAACGCACGGCACAGGCCATCGCGAAGCAGGTTGGCATCGACCATGTGCGTGCCGAGGTTCTGCCGGAAGGCAAAGCGGATGAAGTGAAAAAGCTCCAGCAGCAGGGCAAGAAGGTCGCCATGGTCGGCGACGGCATTAACGATGCGCCGGCCCTTGCGGTTGCCGATATCGGCATGGCCATCGGCACTGGCACGGATGTGGCAATGGAAGCCGCTGACGTGACGCTGATGAAGGGCGACCTGAACAGCATTCCGGATGCCATCTACATGAGCCGCAAGACGATGAGCAACATCCGTCAGAACCTGTTCTGGGCGCTGGGCTATAACTCGCTTGGCATTCCGATTGCCGCCATCGGGCTTCTGGCACCTTGGGTGGCCGGGGCGGCCATGGCACTGAGCTCTGTATCGGTCGTGCTGAATGCCCTTCGCCTGCAGCGGATGAAGGTATAACGAAAGCTGGCAGACCTTTTATATAGAGTATGATTGGTAACCGAGCAAGAGAACGATATTTGGGTAACTTGATGGGAGTGTAGACATTTGGCCATGCAAAAATTTGCAGTGACACCCGGCTTTGAAGTGGGCGGAACGCTGTTCCGCCCGGATCAGCTGGCCGTATTGGGCTCCATCGTGGGCGAGGACGCCCGCATTGAGATGACTACCTTTAAGCAGCTCTACGTGGAGATGGATGCAGAGCGGGTGGAAGAAGCCAAGGTGAAGCTGGAAGCTGCCGGACTTCAGGTTCATCCCGCCGGCTTTGTCTCCAAGAGCCTGATCACCTGCAACTTTTGCCGGGGGGCGGAGGATTCGGGACTGGATGTTGCAAAGATGCTGGATGAAGCGATCGCCGATCATCCTGTACCCAATCCGCTAAAGATCGGTTACGCAGGATGCGCGCTTGGTACCAGCGAACCGCTGCTGAAAGATATTGCCGTGATGAAGATGAGAAATACCTATGATATCTATGTTGGTGGAGAGCCGAGAGGGTTGAAAGCTGCTCTGGCGAAGCCGCTGCACACGGATTTAGCGCCGGATCAGCTGGCTCCGATCATCCTGAAGCTGATCGCCGTCTATCAGGAGAACGGCAAGAAGAAAGAGAAGTTCTCCCGCTTCGTGGATCGCATGACGCTCGAGCAGCTGCGTCAACTCACGCTGGATGCGCGGATGGATACGGCAGGATAAACGAAAGGCTTAACAGGCATCACCTTTTGGGTGAATAGGATACGCCGAAACGAGGATGGATATACTTTCAAGAGCACCTGAGGGTGCTCTTTTTTTCTATAGATTAGAACATGCTATCCACTGGAATCCTTGCGTGGATCGATCAAGCGAGATCAACTCTGAAGGTATTTTGTCTTCTCTAATTGCGACATGGGAGCTTTTTTATGTTGTTCTTTTATGGATGAGGACAGTGGGAATAACAACCATATTGGGCATTTTATCGTGGTTGACGATCGATGTGAAAGGGTATACAATTTATATTGTTAAAAGCTTTTAACTATTTAAATTTGTAATATATTTGTAAGGACTTCGTTGTGCATCGAGGTGATGAAACTGGATAAGAGGGAACAATTATCTAACATGGTTGCCCGTCAGATGATGACGCTTGTGGCGAACTATGCCAAGATTCTGGACAATGATTTGACCGGCCCGCAGTACTACGTGCTTCAGACCTTGGCGTATGAGGGGCAGCAGACCAGCTCATATTTTGCCAATGCCTTGAATGTTACGCTTTCGGCTGTGACCAACTTGAGCAACAAGCTGGTCAGTAAGGGTTATATCGAACGGGTGGCGTCAAGCGAGGACAGGCGTCAGGTCTATCTTAAGATTACGGAGCAGGGCCGTGAAGTTGAAGCCCGGATGATTACGAAGTACCGTGAATTAAATGAAGGCTTATGGTCGGATTTCTCGGATCAGGAGATGGATGTGTTAATCGCTTCATACGAGAAGATGATTGAACATTTGCAGCTTAAGATCGGGCAGTCCAAAGAAGATAGCCGAACCAACGACTAAATATTCAGGAGGGTTTCCCATGGGGAGATTAGACAATAAAGTAGCCATCATTACAGGTGCAGCAGGTGGGATGGGTAAAGCTGACGCTCTTTTGTTTGTGCAGGAGGGAGCCAAGGTTGCGATTACGGACCTACAGGAAGACAAGATCAAAGACGTCGTAGCCGAGATTGAAGCCCTTGGCGGCGAAGCGATTGGATTCAAGCACAATGTAGCTTCCGAGGAAGACTGGGTTCGTGTCGTGGACGAGACCGTTCAAAAATTCGGCAAGATCGACATTCTGGTCAACAATGCCGGTGTCTCCAATGCAACGCCGTTCATGGATTTGACGGTAGAGGGCTGGGAGAAGACGATGTCGATTAACGTTACGAGCATATTCCTCGGTCAAAAATATGTCATTCCGCACATGATCGAAGCCGGCGGCGGTTCCATTGTCAACATCTCCTCCATTGCCGGCCTGACAGGGGGCAGCGGCGCCGGTCCTTACACGGCAAGCAAAGGCGCGGTACGCATGCTGACCAAAGCCACGGCCGTGGACTTTGCGAAGCATAACATCCGCTGCAATTCGGTTCACCCCGGCTACATCGAAACGCCAATGACCGTGGATCTGTTCAAGGATGAGCAAATGATGCAGTGGTTCCAATCCCAGACTCCGCTTCCACGCCTGGGCAAAGCGGAGGATATCGCACGCGGCGTATTGTTCCTTGCTTCGGATGAGTCTTCCTATATTACAGGCGTTGAGCTGCCGATTGACGGCGGATATTTCGCGAAGTAAGTCATGCTTTCCATTGACCTGTATTTATGAGCTATAGACAACAGAAACGATAGGGATACAAACTCGGTTAGAACTAATTTTATATTTTCATCAAGGGGAGTGTTGTTTCATGTCCGATAACAAACAGATCGCTGTCATTACCGGCGCAGCCAGCGGGATCGGCAGAGCCAGCAGCTTGAAACTGGCAGAGAACGGTGCAGCGGTAGTGCTCGTTGATTTCAACAAGGAAGCCGGCGAAGAAACGCTGCGTTTGATCAAGGAGCAGGGCGGAGAGGGCATCTTCGTGCAAGCGGACGTTACGAAAACTGAAGATGTCCAGAACTACGTAAACAGGGCGGTTGAAGCTTACGGCCGAATCGATTTCTTCTTCAACAATGCAGGCATCGTGCAGAAGTTTTCGATGCTGGATGATATCGACGAGGACGAATTTGACCGTCAAATGTCCGTGAACGTCAAGGGTGCTTTCCTCGGCATGAAGTATGTGTTGAAAGTCATGAAGGAGCAGGGCAGCGGACATATCGTGAACACCGCTTCCACGGCAGGTATCCGCAGCGAGCACAGTGCAGCCGCTTATTCGGCAAGCAAGCATGCGGTGGTGGGCTTGACGAAGGGAGCAGCGCTGGAATACGTGAAGCAGGGCATTCGCGTGAACGCGATTTGTCCGGGCGGCGTTCAGACGCCGCTTACGGCAGCGGTAGCCAAGTCCTTCATGGAAGGGGGCTACGTGCCTGAGGAAGTGGGCAACATGCGGATGGGACGCCCGGCTGAGGCGGATGAAATCGCGAACGTGGTTGCTTTCCTGGCTTCCCCAGGCTCCAGCTACATGACAGGCTCGCTGGTTACGATTGATGGCGGATTGACGCTGTAATATATATAAAAGACCAGTCAAGCACCGGAATACCGGGTTTGACTGGTCTTTTTGGTATAGCATTTATTTGATGCCGACGACATCCGCCAGCAGCTCATAAGAACGCAGGCGCGCCTCATGATCATAGATGGCGGCCGCGACAATGATTTCGTCCGCATTCGTTGACTGCTGGAACTGCTCCAGCTGCGCGCGGACGGTTGCGGGACTGCCGATGGCAGAGAAGCTCAGCTGGCGCTTCACGATGGCCTGCTCCTGCAGGTTCCATAGATCATCCATGCTGTCCACCGGCGGACTCAGCTGGCCGGTGCGGCCGCGGATGATATTCAGGAACTGCTGGTACGGCGAGGTAGCCAGGCGCTGTGCTTCCTCATCGGTATCGGCACAGATCACGTTCACGCCGATCATGGCATAAGGCTTGCTCAGCTCGGATGAAGGACGGAAGCTGGTGCGGTACAGGTCGAGCGCGGCCATCAGGTAATCGGGGGCAAAGTGGCTCGCAAAAGAGAACGGAAGCCCCAGCTGTCCTGCCAGCTGTGCGCTGAAACCGCTGGAGCCGAGCAGCCAGACCGGTACATGCAGACCTTCGCCGGGAATTGCCCTGACGCGCATGGACGAGCCCGAAGTGGGCTGGAAGTAATTCCGCAGCTCGCCGAGGCGGTCCGGGAAGTCCTGGCCGTCGCTGCCGGGACCGCGGCGAAGCGCCCGGGATGTAAGCTGATCCGATCCCGGCGCACGACCTAAGCCGAGATCGATCCGGCCGGGATAGAGCGATTCCAGGGTGCCGAACTGCTCGGCTATGACCAAGGGAGCGTGGTTCGGCAGCATAATGCCCCCGGCTCCGACGCGGATCTTGCTCGTGCCCCCGGCGACATGGCCAATGACGACCGAAGTGGCCGAACTGGCGATTCCCGGCATATTGTGGTGTTCGGCAAGCCAGTAGCGGTTATACCCCCACTTCTCGGCATGCTGGGCCAGATCGAGCGTATTTCGCAGCGACTGTGCAGCGGTGCTGCCCGCTGTAATCGGGGCGAGATCCAGAATGGAAATAGGGATATCGCGAAGCGTTTTGGGCGCTGTATGATCAAGATGGGGTTCTGTCATATGGAATGACCTCCTTATTCGTGCACTGCACGGTAAGTTGTTATATAGGGAGAAGACAACCGTCTGATTGGATGCCGAAAAATATGAAACCTATTTATCGATAGTTGGTATCCCTATATAACGAACATTATATACCTACTTAATCCATAAGAAAAATATACATCGAAGAACCTTCAGAGAAGCCAGACCGCATTAAGAGGAAATTTTTCTTGCGATTATCGAATGGTTCAGCTTCGCTGAAAACATATGGGCATCGATAATCTAAAGAAAAATATACATCGAAGAACCTTCAGAGAGGCCAGACCGCATTAAGAGGAAATTTTTCTTGCGATTATCGAATGGTTCAGCTTCGCTGAAAACATATGGGCATCGATAATCTAAAGAAAAATATACATCGAAGAACCTTCAGAGAGGCCAGACCGCATTAAGAGGAAATTTTTCTTGCGATTATCGAATGGTTCAGCTTCGCTGAAAACATATGGGCATCGATAATCTAAAGAAAAATATATCGATGTAACTTCAGAGAAGCCGGACACACCTCCGACTAATATATGCTTTCCGAGCCTATCTAAGTAAAAAAGATTGCCATCATCGTTCACGGATATTCTTATCGTGCGAAGACAGCGTAACGGACCATAGAACCTAACCAAGAGGAAAGGCAGCCGGATCACCGGCTGCCTTTGTGCGTCGCTACGAATGGATGGTCTCGGATGACAGCCTATAGGATCGCACCCTATTCGTACTGCAGCTTTCTTTACTCCATGACTGCATCGGCTGGTGGCTCTATTCGCTCCATCCCGTTCATGTATGGTCGGAGCGCCTTCGGTAGGAGAATCGAGCCATCGGCCCGCTGGTGGTTCTCCAGCAGCGGGATAAGAATTCGCGGCGAAGCCACGGCCGTATTATTCAGGGTGTGGCAGTAGCGCAGCTTGCCTTCCGCGTCCCGGTAGCGGATGTTCGAGCGACGCGCCTGAAAGTCGAGCAGATTCGACGACGAGTGGGTCTCCCCATAAGCCCCGCGGCTTGGCATCCACGTCTCGATGTCGTATTGCTTGTACGTTTTTTGCGACATATCCCCGGTACATACGGCAACGACACGGTAAGGCAATTCGAGCTTCTGCAGCAGCTCCTCGGCATTGGCCGTGATTTCTTGTAGAAGCTGTTCCGAGGTTTCCGCGCTGGCTTCGCAGAGAACGACCTGTTCCACCTTGGCGAACTGATGCACCCGGTACAGGCCGTGGACGTCCCGGCCGCCCGAGCCGACCTCGCTCCGGAAGCACAGCGATGCTGCCGCCAGGCGAATCGGCTGCGCCACATCGACGACTTCACCGCCATAGAACGATACGAGCGGCACCTCCGAGGTACCGACGAGCCACTTATCTTGCTCCGTAATTTGAAAAGCCTGATCCTGACCAAGCGGGAAAAAGGCAGTATTCTCCATGGCCTCCGTCCTCACGGTTAACGGTACGTCCATAAGGGTGAAACCCTTGGCGACCAGCATATCCACCGCAAGCTGCTGAACGGCCCGATGCAGCATTGCGCCGATGCCGGTCAGATAGTAGCTGCGCGTGCCGGCGGTTTTGACGCCGCGGGGGATGTCGATCATCCGGTGTTGCTCGCCGAGCGTGACATGATCCCTATATTCATAATCAAACACGGGCGGCTCGCCAACGCGTCTGATCTCTACATTGTCCTCATCCGAAGCTCCGACCGGCGTATCCGGCGAAACGATATTGGGCACAAGGATGAGCAGCTGGGCGTAATCCGCATCGACCTTCCGGTACAACGCTTCCTGCTCGTCAAGCTCCATATTGATATCCTTGACCTGCTGTTTCGTCCGCTCGGCTTCTTCCTGTTTGCCTTGCCGCACGAGCGTGCTGATCTCCTGCGAGATGGCATTGCGCCGCTGCCGCAATCCCTCCACGGTCAGCAGCAGCGTCCGACGCTGGTCATCCAGCCGGACAAGTTCGGCAACCGACAGGGCAATGCCTTTCTGGTCAGCTACTCGCTGCAGTTCTTCCTGATTCTCTGTGCTCTCCCGGATCCATTTCATATCTAGCATGATCACCGCGCTCCTTTTTCTGAAAAAAATAAAAAAGCGTCCTAGTCCATATGGGACGAGGGACGCTTATGCGCTCGCGGTGCCACCCAAATTGATTGAACCGTAACCTTATCACGAAACAGGCGGGTCCGTGTTCAATCCACTTTGATTCCGCGGTAACGGGCGGGTCCGGTTAACTTAGGGGGATGGCTGATCGGTTGAAGGATCGGATCCCCTTGACGAGAACGCCTCGGAGTTGGAAGCTCTTCATCGGCCTGATGTTGATATTGTTGTTCAGTATACCGCATGAGATGTCTTTTATACAAGGGGCTCTTCGGATTTTTGTGCTTCTGTTACATCGAGGCCGCTTTGTTCGCACTTCCCTGCTTCCATCCGGCAGGATGCTCCGCATCCCAGCGGAAGGTCCATGCGGCTGCGCCGAGGATAAGGATCGTGAAGCCTGCGAGGGTCAGCAGGGGCATCCAGATGCCGGAGATACTGCCTTGCGGAGAAACGGCAGTGGACATGGCATCGACCAGGTAGTGGAAAGGCTGCAGTTTCCCCAGGATGACCACCCATGCAGGCGCATGTTCTAAAGAATAGAAAGCTTCACTTGTCAGCAGCATGGGAAAACTCATCAAGTTCGAGATCATGTTGACATTGCCCTCATCCCTGGACAGGTTGGCTGCCAGAAAACCGAGTGCGGTAAAACAAACGGTGCCGATCAGAAGGACAAGCAGCATCAGCGTAAGCCCAGTCAGGCTTAGCCTCACTCCAAGCATAAATAGACTCATGAGAATGACACACACGCTGACGAGCAGTGCCAGCACGGTTCGCGCCCCCGTCATTGCGGTAATGAATGAGACGGTGCGAAAAGGTGTCACCCGCAGCAGCTTATAGATGCCGCGGTTGCGCTGGGCCATGACGTTAAACGCGGTAACCATCGTGGCCCCAAACAAAATGTTGGTTGTCAGCACGCCCGCGAGGAGTCGGTGAGAATAAGCGGCGTCGTTGAAATATAGTCCCAATCCGATCAGCATGGCAATGGGAAACACGATGTTCCAGACCAGGGTATGGGTGTCGCGGAACATGCTCTGCAGCATGGTGGTCATAATGATTCGCATAGATCTTCCTCCTAAGGTTTTGATTCCAATCGGTCGTTATTCCTGTTCATCAGTCAGTTGGATATACAGTTGTTCGAGGCTATCTGTTTGATAATAGCTGAGGAGCTCATCCGGCGTGCCGGAAGCTTTGACCCGCCCATCACAGATGAGCACCAGCCGGGAAGCGAGTTTATGAACCTCCTCCATGTCATGCGAAGTGAAGACAATCGAGGTGCCCTTGTCTGCCAGGGAACGGATCAGCTCCCGGATATCCCGGCGTGCCCGTGGATCCAGTGCAGCGGTGGGCTCATCAAGGAACAGCAGCTTGGGTGTATGGACTAGCGCGATGGCAATGGCGAGTCGTTTCTGTTGGCCTCCCGAGAGCCGAAGCGCATCGGTTTTGGCAGCATCTGCAAGCCCGCAGCTGCTAAGGTGCTCGATGAGCACCGCATCCTTGAGCCGCTTTCCATAGAAAGCAGCGAACATTCGCAGATTCTCAAGGGCCGTAAATCCTGGAAAGAAGGGAGTGGATTGCAGCTGAAGCCCGATATGCGGGGCGGGATCTTTGGTCCAGTAGGTGACCGTGCCGATATCGGGTCGGCGCAAGCCCAGCACCAAATCCAGTGTCGTTGATTTCCCCGCGCCGTTCGGCCCGATGATCGCAAGCACTTCACCTTCCCGTATATCCAGAGCCACATCATGTACGACCGTTCGCTGACCATAGGTTTTTCTTAAACCTTTCGCTTGAATGAGAGTAGGTAACATCATCTCGTGTTCACGCTCCTTATTAACCAATATTATATATCCAATGTTGGATATTGACCGGAAATGAAAGCCGCAGCTGATGCTGAGGCTTATTCCTGAACGAGTGTTATGATTTTGTTGAGAAAGGCGATGTCCTGTTCCAGGATCGAGATCGCATTGTCGAAGGTGGCCAGGGCGATTTTGGATAAGCCGTACTGTCCCTTGATTTCTTTACCTGAACGCCATTGTGCCAGCGATTCTTCCACCTGCTTGAGGTTCTGCTGCAGCAATTCAACCGCTTCCTGCTTCGGAATGCTCTCGATCCAGACCAAACCGAGAGAGAAGTCGGATTTGACAGTGTGGGGAGGAAGCGTCAAGGTTTCACGGATCATCTTCTGGAATAACTTCTCGCCATCATCCGTAATACTGTAAATTTTACGAAGTCTCGCACCGGTCCGCTCTTCAGCAGTGGCTGCAATCAGACCGTCGCTTTCCATCTTGTTAAGTGCATAATAGATGGAGCCGGACAGTATATTCGTCCATATGTCCATACGGCTGGCCTGAATAAGCTGCTGAATTTCGTAGCCGTGCATCGGACGCTGGCGCAGGAATGAGAGCAGGATGAGGTTGGTCATGTTGGGTCACTTCCTTAGGATGTGTATGTAAAGAAGAAGTTCATAACTGGATATCCAACGTTGGATATATTGATAGTAATTATAGAGTCGATGGAATCAATTGTCAATAACCTGCAGAAAAATAGGTAAATGTCCCAAATGGATTGAATGAAAGCGATTTAACGTTTAGTCTAGTAGTGTGAACTAGTATGGCAGTTGGATGAGGAGGCTATAACGTCGATGAATTACAGACAATTGGGAAATACGGAGCTTCACATTAGCGAGGTCAGCTTCGGCACATGGGCGATCGGAGGCTCATGGGGGCAAACCGATGATCAGGAAGCCTTGAAGGGATTGGACCGCGCCATCGGCGAGGGCGTGAACTTCTTCGATACCGCCGACGTGTATGGCGATGGGCATGCCGAGGATTTGCTCGCTCGAGCAACCAAAGGGAAGGAAGATTCCGTGCATGTCGCCACCAAGTTTTGCCGAGCGGGTGATATTCACGATCTTCAGACCTATTCCGAAGCGTCGATCCGTCGTTATTGCGAGAACAGCCTGAAGCGGCTGCAGCGTGAACGGATTGATCTCTATCAGGTTCACTGCCCTCCCTTCGAGGTGTTGAAGGACGGGCGAGTGTTTGAAGTGCTGGACAAGCTGCAGGCTGAGGGGAAAATCCGGCATTACGGCGTCAGCGTGGAGACGGTGGAGGAAGGTTTGTTTTGCTTGGGGGTACCTGGCGTAAGGTCGCTGCAGGTTATCTTCAATCTGTTCCGCCAAAAACCGCTGGCCCAGCTGCTCCCGAAAGCCAAAGCGTCGGGCGTCGGCATTTTGGTGCGCTTGCCGCTTGCCAGCGGTCTGTTAACCGGGAAGTTTACGGAGACCACCACCTTCAGCGAAGGGGATCACCGGAATTTCAATGCGAACGGGGAGCAGTTTAACGTGGGCGAGACCTTTGCCGGCCTGCGGTTCGAAAAAGGGGTTGAGCTCGCCAGAAAGCTCGCTTGGATTGCCGAGGGCCGAGGCGACATGGCCCGTGCATCCATGCGATGGATTCTGGACTGTCCCGAGGTCACCGCCGTGATTCCCGGCTTCCGCAACGTCCGCCAGATCGAAGACAATCTGGGCACGCTGGACGTGCCTTCGTTCAGTATGGAGGAGAAAGAGCGCCTTGCGCTTTTTTATCAGGAGCAGGTAGCGATGCACATCCGCGGTGCCTATTAAGCCGAAATCCGAAGTACATCGTAGAGAAGCTCCCCGATCATTCGGGGGGCTTTTTGTGTAGGAGGAGAGCCTTGTACAGGACGATTGCAGCTGCCGCAGTGCTGCTTTAAAGCATATCCTATGCTTGATCATGGTAATGATACTATAATATAGGCAAGATTCTGAATCGGAATGTGTTCAGCAGGAGGATTGCCGTTTTGAATGACTTGTTGAAGCGGGAGCATGACATCATCAAGGTTTGCTTGTTAGCAGGAAAAATTATGTTGCAAAGCGGTGCGGAAACCTATCGGGTCGAGGATACGATGATGCGGATCGCTGCGGCTTTCGGCGTAGAGAACAGCCACAGCTATATGACTCCGACCGGGATTATCTTCTCAGTGGAGGAGCCTCAGCATATTACGCGGCTCATTCGTATTTCGGATCGGACAACCAATCTCGATAAGATCCATCAGGTCAACAGCGTGTCCCGGAGCATAAGCCTCGGTGAGCTGACGATTGAAGAGGCACACAGGGCGCTTGAGAAAATCGAGCATGAACAGGCGATTTATCCGACATGGCTGTTGATTCTCCTGTCCGCGATCGCAAGTGGCTGCTTTCTCATTATGTTTCGCGGCATCTGGCCGGATTTCGTACCGGCGGCCATAGCGGGCGGTCTTGGCTTCTCCTGCTTTGTATTTATGCATCGGGTCATACCGGTGCGATTCTTCGCCGAATTCTCTGGAGCCCTGGTCATCGGCATAACCTCCGTATGGATGGTTAGATACGGACTCGGCCATCAGCTGGATACGATCATTATCAGTTCCGTGATGCCGCTGGTACCGGGCTTGCTGATCACGAATGCTATCCGCGATCTGATGGCGGGGCATTTGATATCCGGCTTGTCCAAAGGCGCGGAGGCATTTGTTACGTCCTTTGCCATCGGTGCAGGGATTGCGTTTACGTTGTCATTCTAAGAGATGAGTGAGTGGAGGTGAAGATGGTGGCAACCTTTTATATACAGCAGCTCATCACGAGTTTTGTTGCTTCGGCGGCCTTCGGGATCCTATTTAACGTACCCAAAAAAGCACTGCTGCAGTGCGGGTTTGCGGGCATGGTGGGCTGGCTGCTCTACATTCTGTTGCAGAACATGATGGTTGAGCCGGTGACGGCTACCGTGTTTGCGGCTTTTTGCGTGACGATGATCAGCCATTTTTTCGCCAAAAAATACAAGACTCCCATTATCGTGTTCAGCGTGTCTGGGATTATTCCGCTGGTACCGGGCGGTGTTGCATATAATGCCCTTCGCCATGTGGCCCAGAATCAATTCGATCAGGCCGTCCAGCTGGGGGCGCAAGCGTTCATGATTTCAGGCGCCATCGCGCTGGGTTTGCTGCTGTCTGAGGTGACCAATCAGGTCATCCGGAAGTGGTCCATAACCCGGAGAAGAGCCGGAAAACCCAATTCGACCGGCTCATCGTAGGATCTTGCGATTTAGAGAGACCTAACTAACACATCAGGATGCTGAACATGTTCGGATGTTTTGGCTTGCAGCTGCTTACTGACCGTATCTTTCGCTTAACTGCGAGGGATATGGTTTTTTTTGAGTGCATTGAAGGGTATGTCCCCTGCGTGAAAATTTTACATAAGTTTCATGTTATTCCTTTTTATTGTCCAAATCCTCGCTGTGCTATATAATCTTTACTGCATGAAATGAAACCGCATTCACATCTATCCTATCTATCGATATCGTCTACTGACCGACAGTTGAAGATTCCTAGTCTACCAAAGAAGAGGGATGTCCATGCAGGAGTTGACGCTGCATCTGTTCGAACGGATGGGCATGCTGCTCATCCTGACGTTTATACTGACGAGAATTCCGCTGTTCCGCCAATTGCTGGACCGCAAAGAGATGTCCGGCACGCGGATGTTCATCTATTCCTGTCTGTTTGGCCTCTTCGGCATCCTTGGGGTGTATGCAGGCGTTGTCGTGGAGAATGGCGAATCGAGCTCCTCCTTCTGGCTGATGCGGCTGACGGAGGAGCAGGCTCTGGCCCATTCCGCCCTGGTCGGCGTTGTAATTGGCGGGCTGATCGGCGGGCCCCGCGTTGGCATCGGGGGCGGGCTTCTGGCAGGAGCCCATCTCCTGTATATCGGCGGCTACACGGGGCTGGCAGGAGCGATCGCCGTACCGCTTACGGGCGCCCTGGCAGGGGGCGTGGCCCGATTCTTCTCGCAGGAGCGGGTGATCTCGCCGGCAAAAGCGTTATTCGTCGGCATGTTCGCCCCGATCCTGCACATGGGAGTTATTTTGATCTGTGCGGATGAGCCGGACCGCGCGGTGGAGCTGGTCAACCTGATCGGTCTGCCGATGGTGCTGACCAACAGCATATCGATTGCGATCTTCACGACGATGCTTCGAGTCGCGCTCACCGAGGAAGAGCGGGCAGCCGCGTACGAGACGGAGAAGGCATTCCATATCGCGGAAGCGGCGCTGCCGCATCTGAAGCAGGGCTTGACGTACCGTACCGCACAGGCCGTGGCCACCTTGCTGCTGCGCGAGCTGAAAACAACGGCCGTCGCCATTACGGATACGGAGCGGTTCCTGGCCCATGCCGGTGCCGCCAGCCGTACCATTGATCCCGGAGAAGAGATCACATCCGACTTGACCAAGAATGTCATTGCGACCGGCGAGCTTCGGATCATAGAGAATGCGGAAGATATTCAGCCTCGTCATCCGGCGCTCGGCGCCGCCATTCTTGTCCCGATGATCGAGGGTCACGAGATCGTGGGCGTTATTCAGTTCTATTTCAAGCGGCCCCAGGATATTCGGCGCGTCGAGCTGGTGATGGCCCAAGGGCTTGGACAGCTCATTTCCTATCAGCTCGGGGCCACGGCTCACGAGAAGATGAGCCATTTAATGAAAGAGGCGGAGCTGAAGCTTCTGCAGGCGCAGATCAATCCCCATTTTCTGTTCAATACGCTCAACGCGATCCATTCGTTGATCCGGAGCGATCCGCTGCTGGCAAGGCATGCCACGATGCAGCTGGGGGCGTTCATGCGCTTGAACGTCAAGGTCATGGCCTCCCGCAGAACGACCATTCGTGAGGAAATGGAACTGTTGAATGCCTATCTGGACATTATTCAAATCCGGTTCGAGGATCAGTTCACGTTTGAATGCCAGCTGGATCCGGTGCTTGGCGAGCTTATGATTCCGCCTGCAACGCTGCAAATGCTGGTGGAGAACAGCATTAAGCACGGCTTGCGCGATAAGGCGAGCGGGGGCATCATCCAGCTGACCCTAAAGCGTGCGGGCGATCTGGCGGTTGTACAACTGCGGGACAACGGGGCAGGTATCTCGCCTGAGGTGCTGGACAGTCTCGGCGAACAGCCGATCATCGGCAGCGAGGGGACGGGAAACGGCATTTACAATATCAATCAGCGTTTAATCAGCATGTTTGGCAAGGAGGCCAGACTCATCGTAGAAAATCTTGCAGAGGGCGGATGCAGCATATCCTTCAGCATCCCCTGCAGTCTATCGGAAGGGAGCCGGTACCGTGAAGCGAATTAAAGCGATGATAGCCGAAGACGAACGATTGGCAAGGGAGGAGCTGGCTTACCTGCTGGAACAGGAGCCTGATATCGAGCTGCTTCCTCATGCCGCGAACGGCCGGGAACTGCTTGAGCTGGTTCCCTTACGGCAGCCGGATGTCGTCTTTCTCGACGTTCATATGCCGGAGCTTGAAGGGTTGCAGGCTGCGCGAATGCTGAAAGCCTCCCCGATCTCGCCCTTCATTGTGTTTACGACAGCCTATGACGAGTATGCTGTCGAGGCGTTTGGTCTGAATGCGATTGATTATCTGCTGAAGCCTTACAGCCATATGCGATTAAAGGAAACCCTGCAGCGAATACGCAGCAGGGTTCATGAAGGGCAAGCCCCGAAAAAGCAGGAAGCCTATGATGTCGTCCCACAGGCAGCCTCGTATCCTTCCACTGAGGTTGCTCCCCGCAGCATGCGCGGTAAGCTGCTGTTCGATGATGGGGACAAGCATGTGCTCGTCGATCCCGAGGCGATACTGTACGCGGTGCGCGAGGAACGGGTCATTCGGATCTGGACGGCGGAAGGCCAGCGGATTACGAGCAAGAGCACGCTGCAGGAGCTGGAGGAGAAGCTCGCGGGGTACTCGTTCTTTCGTCCTCATCGCAGTTACCTGGTTAACGTGAACCGTATCGCGGAGCTGTCCCCTTGGCAGAATGGTGCTTACAATATTGTGCTGAAGGATGAGCAGCGGACAATGATTCCTTTGTCGCGTGAGGCCGCAAGGGATTTGTTCCGGTTGTTAAGAGAGGCATAGGGAGGAGTGCGGAAGGACGGTGATGGTCTCCCGGTTCAGGCGGCATATCCGCCCTTTCGCACACCCTATCGGACGTTTCGCGCAGGAGATGTGGTCGCGGGCAATCCTCCTGTATATAATCATTCTAAAGCGCTTTCATTCATGGGAGACGCCATAGAATCCTGATCGTTAATGGAGGGAAAGGCAATGGAAGAAAAAAGCTATACCGAAGTATGGCATTCTGAAAAATTCAAAACGCTGCTCTCCCGCAAGAAACGGTTCATTATTCCGATGACCGTCTTTTTTCTTCTGTTTTACTTTGCGCTGCCGATTCTCACTTCGTACACCGACGTGTTGAACCACCCTGCGATCGGCCCGATCACGTGGGCATGGGTATTTGCATTCGCGCAGTTCATCATGACATGGGTCTTGTGTATCCTGTACTCCCGCAAGGCGGCCCAGTTCGATCGTATGGTAGACGATATTAAAAAGGATATGGGGGCGTAATCGACTATGGCTATCGCGTTGTTTTGCGGAATTGTATTGCTCACGCTGATCATAACGTACTACGCTGCCAAGAAAACAACCAACACCAGCGACTTCTATACGGCAGGCGGAGGGCTCAAGGGCTGGCAGAATGGGACAGCCATTGCCGGCGACTATATGTCTGCTGCTTCCTTCCTTGGCATCGCAGGCTCGATCGCGTTAGTCGGCTTTGACGGCTTCTTTTATAGCATCGGTTTCCTTGTAGCTTACCTGGTGGTGCTGTACCTTGTCGCCGAGCCGCTTCGGAACCTCGGGAAGTATACAGTGGCGGATATGATTGCCGCTCGTTTCTCCGACAAGAAAGTTCGCGGCGTTGCAGCGCTGAATACGATTTCGATCTCCATCTTCTACATGATCGCGCAGTTGGTTGGGGCAGGCGCACTGATTAAGCTTTTGCTGGGACTGGACTATGTCACATCCGTTCTGATTGTCGGCGTGCTCATGACGATCTATGTTGTCTTCGGCGGCATGCATGCCACGAGCTGGGTTCAGATCTCGAAAGCCGTGCTGCTCATGGCTGGCACGTTCATCATCTCGCTGATCGTATTCGCCAAATTCGATTTCAGCCTGACCCAGATGTTCCATCATATGAAGACGGCTACGCCGCTGCAGGAGGCATTCCTGAACCCGGGGAATAAATACAAAATCCCGCTGGAGACGCTGTCGCTCAACCTTGCGCTCGTACTCGGCACGGCAGGTCTGCCGCATATTTTGACCCGTTTCTTTACCGTTAAGGACGCCAAGACGGCACGCAGCTCCGTGGTATACGCTACCTGGATTATCGGCATCTTCTATGTCATGACGATCTTTCTCGGTTTTGGGGCTGCCGCCTTTGTAGGCGCGGCGGATATTACCGAGGTCGATAAAGCGGGTAACATGGCTGCCCCGCTCCTGGCCAAAGCGATTGGCGGCGATTTCCTGTTCGCGCTCATCTCGGCGGTTGCGTTCGCGACAATCCTCGCCGTGGTGACGGGGCTTGTGCTGTCCGCGGCATCCGCCTTCGCCCATGATTTCTACGGCCAAATCGTGCGCCGCGGCGAATCGTCGGAGAAGGAGCAGCTGAAGATGGCACGGTACGCATCGATTGGCGTATCCATAGTCTCCATTCTGCTCGCGCTGTTTGCCCAGAAGATGAACGTGGCCTTCCTTGTCTCGCTCGCTTTCGCTGTTGCGGCCAGCGCGAATTTACCGGTCATCCTGTTCACGGTGTTCTGGAAGAGGTTTAATACGACAGGCGCAGTGACCGGGATGCTGACCGGGCTGATCAGCACGGTGATTCTTGTGGCGCTTAGTCCGAATATATGGGATCCGGCCGGAAAGGCGATTTTGATTGGCGATCCGATCTTTCCGATGAGCAACCCGGGCATCATCTCTATTCCGCTTGGCTTTCTGGCAGCTTATATCGGCACACTGTTATCCTCTTCCAAGGATGAAGCGAAGTATGCCGAAGTGCTGGTCAAGGCCAATACGGGCGCGTAATCCGGATTCGATTCTTTGACCAAAAAGGGTGTATCCAGCTGCTTGGCAGCATGGGAGATCGCCCTTTTTTTGTCATTTTATCGTAAAATAAGATATAACATGATTTTCAGGCTGAAGTGGAAGGAGGCATGCAAATGAACATATCCGGCATCGTTTTTTTTCTGGCGATTGTGGTCGGCACGTTAATGATTACGTATTATGCTGCCAGGCGGACAACGAGCACGAATGATTTCTATGCAGCGGGCAATCGACTGAGCGGGCTGCAAAACGGCTTGGCCATTTCCGGTGACTATATGAGCGCGGCGTCCTTCCTTGGCATCGCGGGCTCCATTGCGGTGTACGGCTTCGACGGCTTTTTCTATTCGATCGGTTTTCTTGCCTCCTATGTGATCGTGCAGTACATCATAGCCGAGCCGCTTCATAACCTGGGCAGGTATACGATGGCGGATGCGGTGGCGGTCCGGTTCAGCGAGAAACGGCTGCGCGGATGTATCGCCGTCAACAACATGATGATTACGGTATTCTACATGATTGCCCAGCTGGTCGGTGCCGGGTGGCTCGTGCATTTGCTGTTCGGGCTGGAAACGTCGCTCGCCATCGTGCTGGTCGGAGGCTTAATGACCATTTACGTCACGTTCGGCGGCATGCTCGCGACTTCCTGGGTGCAGATCGTCAAGTCCATATTGCTGGTGAGCAGCACTTTTATCGTGAGTCTCATCGTGCTGGCAAGATTCGATTGGGATCTGCTTGGTTTATTCGAATCCATGAAGCGGGCGACCCCGTTGCAGGAGCGGTTTCTGATGGCGGGTAATATGTTCGACCACCCGCTCGACATGCTGTCGTTTAATATGGCGCTGGTGTTAGGGACAGCGGGACTTCCACATATTATTGCGCGCTTCTACACGGTAAAAGACCCGCGTACGGTCCGTTCTTCGGTCAAAACGGCAACGTTTACGATCGGCATCTTTTATGCCATGACCATTTTTCTTGGATTTGGGGCGGCTGCCTTCGTCGATTGGTCCGTTTTGTCGGAGCGGGTTGAGCTGGCGGCGCCGCTCCTCGCAAGCGCATTGGGTGGCGAATTCTTAATGGCCTTTGTATCGGCTGTTGCTTTCGCAACCATATTGGCCGTGATCTCGGGGCTTGTGCTGACGGCATCCTCCGCATTTGCTCATGACGTCTATAGCAGCATTTTCCGCAGAGGACGGGCGACCGAGGCGCAACAGATGAGAGTGGCCAAGCTTTCGGCCATTGGGGTTGGCACCGCTTCGATTGTGCTCGCCCTCGGCGCGCAGAAGCTGAATGTGGCATTTCTTGTTTCGTTTGCGTTCGCGGTTGCGGCCTCGGCTAATCTGCCGGTGCTGCTGTTCACGCTATTTTGGCGGAGATTTAATACGTATGGGGCCATGTCGAGCATTGCGGCCGGATTGGTATCCTCCTTGCTGCTTATGGCCGTGGGGCCTAACGTGATGGATCCCGGGGCCGGCTGGATCCGGGCGGAAGCGATTTTCCCGCTCAAGCATCCGGGTATCGTGTCCATTCCGATTGGTTTCGCTGGCGGTATTCTCGGTACCCTGCTATCCGGCAAAGTCGGCTCAAGCGGCCGATTCGAGACGATGCAGGCCATTGCCCATGTGGCCCCAGATGAGATTCGTACCCGCGAGCCGGGGTGACCTTTCATACCTCTGGATTATCCCTTACGATGCTTCTTGCTTTATTTAATGCCAAGCCGCATGCGGTAGCTGAGCATAACGGGAAGTGTCCGCCCTTGGAAGTGCTCCTCGACCAGCGCATGGAATTGTGCGATTTTATCGTTCAATTCGGTTTGTTTCAGCTTGAACACGGTCTGGATACCGCCTTGACTGACGGCAAGGCCGGTATATCGTTCAGCGGTGAACGGCTCTATATGATGGAATACGATCTCCTTGGAAAACCGGAACACTCCGCTTTCTCGGATATGCTTCAGATGCTCGTTCTTATTTCCTTTATAGGCCTTTTCCTGTGCCTCCACATGGCGGTCGATGATGGTCTCTGCCCATTCGATCAGCTCATGGTAGGATTGCTCGACCTTCCAGGTCAGGCTCGGCGGCCAATCACAATCATATACCGCGAATATCCCTTCTTCACGCAGAACGCGGGAAACCTCCTTCAACGTGCTGGCGGGGTCCATCCAGTGAAAGGATTGGGAACAGGTAATGATATCCGCGGACTGATCCGGGAGCGCCAGTTGGTTCGAATAGCCGGAGACAAACTTGATATCGGCAAGCTGCGCACCGTGGCTGCCGTCAGCCTCTTCCTGCAGCGACTGCAGTTTGGCGATCGCCTTGCCCCGCATATCGTCATTCGGCTCAACGCCGATGATCTGGTCCGCTGCGTCTTTCCATGCAAACGAGGATAGTCCCGTTCCGCATCCCAAGTCGACAACGAGAAAGGGCTTGCGCTCCAAATAGCCTGTCAGCAGGGCGACAACCTCCTGGGGAGCTTCGGGGCGATGCTGGTCATAGGTATCCTCAAAGCCGGTGAAACGGTCCACGTTGCTGGCACGGTTGCCCTCGGGAACGAAATCCTTACTCCACACTTCGGTCATATCCTTGGTCATCATTATTCATCTCCTTATCCGGGTACATAAATCGGGCCTTGCAATTGGAGGTCTTGGCTGCTGCGACTCAGGATTCATGCTCCAGTTGATGTATCCTGCCGCTCTAATTCCATCATATCATAGGAAAGGAACTTATTAACAGATAGGCTTGACCCGGGTAGTGCCGATGCGGGTACAATAGAAAGATCGAATGAGGAAGAGGGATGCGTATGAAGACACCAATATCACCGAAGGGAATCTTCTTCGATGTGGATGATACATTGTATGACCATCTGGCGCCTTTTCGCGATGCCGTTCAGAAGGTTGCCCGCCCTGATGGCATGTTTCCATATGAAGCCGCTTATCACCGGATGCGTTATTACAGCGACAAGCTGTCTGTAGAGCTCGGAGGGGCTGGCACGGCGGCATACGGGGAAGCGGTTGAGGATATGCGCAGACGCCGGTTCCAGTTAGCGCTGGCTGAATTCGGCGTAGGGCTGACCCTTGAGGAGGCGGGAACGGTACAGCAAACCTACCTGGACCGGCAGTATAACATCACGATGTTTGAAGGCGCCCGGGAGCTTCTTAAGAAATTGACGGATGCCGGGCATGTCGTTGGCTTGATCACCAATGGTCCGGCAGAACACCAGATGAACAAAATCGCGGCTATGCAGCTGGGTGACCTCATACCGGAGGAGCGGTTGTTCGTATCCGGAGCTGTGGGCTGGGACAAGCCTGATCCGCGGATATTCCACCATGTGAACCGGCTGACCGGCACGGAGCCGATGAGCTCCTATTTCATCGGCGATTCGTGGCGCAATGATGTGGTTGGCGCACTGGCTGCAGGCTGGCATGTAATTTGGTTCAATCACCGGAGCGTTGGGCCGGAATCGGAGCATCAACCGCAGCATACCGTTGCGAGTTATGGCGAGCTGGAGCGGCTGCTTGATGAGGTTATCGGATAAACCATGCTGCGGCGAGCGTAAAGAGTTACCGGAGCAGGACTAAGTTAAAAAATTATCGCGGCCAGGCCCTTTAAGTATGAGGGTTTGGCTTTTTTTTTGTTTAATATTCAACCAGTTGGTTGACTTTATGAGTTCCATCCATTATATTTAACCATATGGTTGAGCATAATAACGAAGAACAACTGGATCACATCTTCCACGCATTGGCTGATCCGACCCGAAGAGAGATGGTGCGCATGATCGCGGCGCAAGAGATGACCGTATCCGAGCTGGCCGAGCCGTTTGACATGTCGCTTGCGGCAGCCTCCAAGCATATCAAGGTGCTGGAGCGTTCTGGCCTTCTCGATCGATCCATTCAGGGGCGGACACATACCTGTCGTCTCAATCCGGGGGTCATGAGCAGGGCGCTGGAATGGCTGCAATTCTACGAGCGATTCTGGACCCGGCAATTTGATGCATTGGAACGCGAGCTGAACAAAGCGAAGAAGGAGGAGCAATAACAGGAATACGGCTGAACATACTGGATAATGATGAGAACGTAGGGAAACAGATCGAACCTAATACCAATTTCAATATGAGAAGGATGATTTACATTGGAGAATGCCTCTACAACCACGCTGGTCATGAAACGCTTGTTTGAGGTAGCGCCGGAACGAGTATTTGATGCCTGGTTAAACCCTGACATGATGCGCAAATGGTTGTTTACGCTGGAAACGACGAATAAGATCGCCCGTAATGATCCTCGGGTGGGCGGAACCTGGGAGATTGTTGACGTTCGGGAAGGCAAGGAGTACCGGGCCATTGGGGAGTACCTTGTAATAGATCGGCCTCACAAGCTGGTGCTTACCTTCAGGATGCCCCAGTTCAGTGAAACCGTTGACCAAATCACGGTCGAGTTCAAAGCCGTGGATTCGGGATGCGAGATGACATTCACGCAAGAGATCGTTGTTCCTCACGAGGAAGAATGGACCGCGGAGGATATCGAGAAGGCGCTCACGGAATATCATACCCAAACCGAACATGGATGGGGTTATATGTTTGAGGGATTGAAGCAGCTGCTTGAGACAGGAAAGATGAACTATCCATCCTAATCCGATGAACAAGGGAGAGTGTATTTATCCATGAAGAGTGCAACCCCGTTTTTAATGTTCCAAGGTCATGCCGAAGAAGCCATGAACCATTACATTTCCATTATTGAGGATTCCGAAATAACCAGCATCACCCGTTATGGCCCTAATCAGCCGGGAGCCGAGGGAAGCGTCATGCATGCCACCTTTTCGTTGAAGGGGCAAACGTTCATGTGTATCGACAGTAATGTGAAGCATGATTTCACGTTCACGCCTTCCTTCTCCATCTACCTGACTTGCGAATCGGAAGCGGAGATCGAGAAGATGTATGGGGCATTAATTGATGGCGGAGGTGCGATGATGCCGCTGGACAACTATGGTTTTAGCCAAAAATTCGGCTGGATCGCGGACAAGTTCGGCGTATCATGGCAGCTTAATCTGCCGAATGAAGTGTAACATTACGCAATC
This sequence comes from Paenibacillus sp. LC231, assembly GCF_001860525.1. Lineage (NCBI taxonomy): Bacteria > Bacillati > Bacillota > Bacilli > Caryophanales > Paenibacillaceae > Paenibacillus > Paenibacillus sp. LC231. The sequence goes on from NZ_JFOM01000008.1 coordinate 61,203, forward strand.
GATTCATTAGAGACGGGCCCGTGAGGGGTCCGTCTCTTTTTGCGCGGACAACGCATCGTCAGCTCGATGCTCAGCGAACAGGGGCCCGCGGATTCCAACAGCTAATCTGAACGGCAGAATTTTGTGCTGCCCGGCGATTCTTATGATCCACAGCCATCCAAGCATACTACTTCTTACTCCGTGTACTGCTTTCGGAATTGCAGCGGCGATAGGCCGAAACGTGCGGAGAAGCGGCGAGAGAAATAGGGCGGATATTGAAACCCCACATGTTCCGCGATTCGAGCCATGGACCACTGGGTGGTCAGCAGCAGCCGCTTGGCCTGGTCCAGGCGGTATTGAAGCAGGTATTCCGTAGGCGTTACGCCGTGTGATTCCTTCATGCAGCGCGTCAGGTAGTTGTAGTGGAAATGCAAGTCGGACGATAAACGTGCGTTGCTGATGGGCTCACGATAATGCATTTTGATATAGGACTCCACCTGCTCCGCGACTTTGCGTACCCGCGATTGTTCCTGGTCCGATCTCGATGGGTCCAGCAGCTCCAGCAGCTCGATAAACAGCGTTTGTTCGCGCCAAAATGCCGTGGACCTCGGTTCCGTTGCCAGCAGGTGCAGAGAATCGAACAGCTGATAGGCTTGCTCCGGATAAGGGATCGGGCCATGCTTTGGCAGCTTTATGTTGTGTGAGATCGAATCATCGCCGGCTGCGCTTGATGGTGCGGTCTGAAAATGCAACCAATAAAAGGAGGTTTCCTCCTGGCACTCCTGTACGGCGTAATGGTATGCATCCGGTAATAATACAACGCAATCCCCTGCGCCAAGCGCCCACTGCATATCCTCCTCGCCCAGGAACAAGCAGCCGCATTGAACCAGGATGAGATCGTAGACGCCAAGGTTTCTCCGGTTGGGATGCGACTCGCCCGGCATATAATGCGTTTTTCCGGATTCAAGGAAGTAGGGGAGCGGCGGTGAAGGAATGGAAAGAACGCTCCGTTCTGTCATGGTAACACCTCCAGGGAAGTGTGAAATCGTATAAGAAATTAGGTCATTTCTGTTATCGTTTTCATCCTATCATAGAACGTAGAATGGGAAGTGTCGAGGCTTTATCATTCGAATCCTAAAGGAGTGTATATCCAAGATGATAACTCTTACTTCGCGTTCAGCTGCCGTCCCCCTTAAGCAAGTGAAACTGACGGACCCTTTCTGGTCCCGTTACATAGAGCTGGTAAGGGAAGTGGTGATCCCATACCAGTATGAAGCCCTCCATGATCGAATTCCGGGCGTGGAACCGAGTTATGGCGTGTCCAATTTTCGAATTGCTGCCGGCAGGGAAGAGGGGGAATATGGCGGTATGGTGTTTCAGGACAGCGATGTCGCCAAATGGCTTGAGGCTGCGGCTTATTCGCTTGCTATTCATCCGGATCCGAAGCTGGAGGAGCAGGTGGATGAGCTGATCGATCTTGTGGCCGCTGCCCAGCAGCCGGATGGCTATCTGAATACATATTTTACGGTAAAGGAGCCGGAGAAGCGCTGGACCAATCTGACGGATTGCCATGAGCTGTACTGCGCCGGCCATATGATCGAAGCCGGAGTTGCACATTACCGGGCGACGGGCAAGCGGAAACTGCTGGACGTGGTATGCCGTTTGGCGGATTACATCGATACCGTCTTTGGACCCGAGGATGGCAAAATCCATGGGTTCGACGGTCATCAGGAGATTGAGCTGGCACTGGTCAAATTGTACGAGGTAACCCAGGAGCCGAGATATTTGCGTCTGAGTCAGTATTTTATAGATGAGCGCGGGACGGAACCCCACTTCTTCATTCAGGAGTGGGAACAGCGAGGGAAGAAGTCATTCTACCGCTCTGTACTGCATCCGCCGCATTTGGCTTATCATCAGAGCCATCTGCCGGTGAGGGAACAGAAGGAGGCAGTCGGGCATTCGGTCCGCGCGGTTTACATGTATACGGCGATGGCCGATTTAGCTGCCAGAACGAAAGACCCTGCTCTGCTTGAGGCTTGCGTTAATCTGTGGCATAACATGGTCCGTAAACAGATGTACATTACTGGGGGGATCGGCTCCACCCATCACGGCGAGGCGTTCACCACGGATTATGACTTGCCGAACGATACCGTATACTCGGAGACCTGCGCATCCATCGGGCTGATCTTTTTTGCCCAGCGCATGCTGCAGCTGTCACCCAAATCGGAGTATGCGGACGTGATGGAGCGCGCGCTGTTCAACACGGTCATTGGCAGCATGGCTCAGGACGGGCGTCATTTCTTCTATGTGAATCCGCTTGAGGTATGGCCTACGGCCTGCCGTCATAATCCGGGCAAGTTCCATGTGAAGCCGGTTCGGCCGGGCTGGTTCGCCTGCGCATGCTGCCCGCCGAACGTGGCGAGACTGCTGTCGTCGCTGGGTGAATACGTGTATACGATGAATGACGATACGCTGTATACCCATCTGTACATCGGAGGCGAAGCCGAGGTCCGTCTCGGGAACGTGCCGGTGAAGGTAACCCAGACCAGCGCGCTGCCATGGGATGGGAATGTTACGCTTACGATTCAGCCTGAGCAGGCAGCCGAGTGGACCGTCGCTCTTCGCATTCCGGACTGGTCGCGCGGCAAAGCCGTTATGCGGGTGAACGGGCAAGAGGTGGCCGTGGAGGATATTACCCAAGACGGCTATGCCTACGTCAAGAGAGTGTGGGCACCGGGGGATACCGTGGAATTGGCATTCTCCATGGAGATCCATCAAGTAAGAGCCAATCCCAACATACGGGGGAATGCCGGCAAGGCCGCGATTCAGCGCGGGCCGTTGGTATACTGCTTGGAGAGCGTCGATCATGGAGCGCCGGTATCCTCGCTGTCGCTCGCAGGCGATCCGAAGCTTCATTCCCGATTCGATGCGGATCTTCTTGGCGGAGCCGTTGTCATTGAAGGGGAGGGATGGCTTGAGGAGTCTGATGATTGGGGCGATGAACTGTATCGTTCCTCTCCGAAGAAGAGGCTTCCCGCATCATTAAAGGCTATTCCGTACTATTTATGGGGCAACCGCGGCGAGAATGAAATGGCCGTCTGGGTGCGCGAGCTGCCGCACACGGTATAAGATCGTACAGCCCGGCTCTCCCGAATAGGGAGTTGACCGGGGAGCCGGCATACAAAGGGATGCAATGGCAAAGTATGGACGATGCCGGACCACATAACATAAAGGGCTTGCCCAAGGTCGATGGACCTCGGGCAAGCCCTTTTTTTCGGAATCGGCTGCCTGCATTTATAACAGCTTCTTGATATCTTCTTCTATTTTTTCCGGAGTATCCGTTGGCGCAAAGCGCTTGACCACCTTGCCGCTGCGGTCCACAAGAAACTTGGTGAAGTTCCATTTAATCGCTTTAATGCCGAGTGCGCCGGGCGCTTCACTCGTCAGATGTCGGTAGAGCGGATGGGCACTCGTTCCGTTCACATCAATTTTGGAGAATAAGGGGAAGGTGACGCCATGATTGAGCTTGCAGGCCTCCTCGATCGCGGAGTCCTCCTCCAGCTCTTGATTCATGAACTGACTGCTGGGGAAACCGAGAACGGCCAATCCTTGATCGCGGTAGGTTTGGTGCAGCTTCTCCAGACCGTCGAATTGAGGGGCAAAGCCGCATTTGGTTGCTGTATTGACAATGAGCATGACGTCGCCTTTATAAGACTCCAGCGTTTGGGACTCGCCGCGTATCGTTTTTACTTCATATTCATAGATGGACATCACCGTAGAACCTCCTCCAATGAGATGTATATACAATCAGAGTATATTCTTTCGCTGTAGATTGCAATTTGCTAGAAACGGCAGCGGCAATTATATGCTATTTGTATGACAAAAGCTGGAGTGTAATACATGATGCGGAAATATAAAAAGTAAAATTTTGTATTTTCATCTGGACTTATTTAGGAGATGTATGATAGTAGTAGAATAAGTGCTTATCGAATGAACCAAAAGGGGTACTGCTGAAATCATGTGTGGGAGGACGGTATGAGATTAAAAACACAAATGCTCAAAACGACGGTGACCAGCCTGCTGGCTTTTATGTTCATCGTCCTCATTGTTCTGGTTCCGAGGGATTTGAATCTGTCGCTGGACAGCAATTTGTGGGTGACGAATTATTCCTTTGATCTGGGTGAGTATGTTACGTATATTCGCGATTTTTTTGCTGCCGCCATTCAGAACGGGACGCTGGGAGAAACGCGGTATATCGGTCAGTCCTCGGAAGCGGCCGCTTTTGGGGCCGTCGGCAAAAGCCTGCTGGTTATTGTATCCGCTTTAATCCTTGGATTTGTGTTCGGCATTCTGAAGGGAGTCCTCGACTATAAATTGTCCAAGACCAAATTCAGTGTGCTGGGGCACTGGACCACATGGCTGTTCCAATCCGTTCCGGATTTTTTCCTGATGCTGATTGCCCAGTGGGTGCTTATTAAGCATGTACCGGCTGTCCGTTATTTTGCGGTTGACGGCTGGGAGGCCTTCGTGCTGCCTTCGCTGCTCGTGTCGATTTACCCGATTTTCTTCATTGCCCGAATCACGTCGGCTTCTTTGCTCGCACAGGAAGGCAAGATGTACATACTGCTGGCAAAAGCCAAGGGATTGAGTGACCGAAAGATCGTATATAAACATATGCTGCGCAATGGCGTCGCGAGCATCCTGACCCATCTTCCGGGCCTGCTTGTCTTCATCTTGTCCAATCTGCTCGTGGTGGAATATTACCGCAACTATCCAGGGGCGGCGTGGAGGTTGTTTCTGGCACTGGATTTCAATACGTTTAGCGGCACCGGCGGCAATTATGAACCGGGAGTCATTATTTATATCGCATTTTCCTTCATGGTGCTGTTCATGATCGTTCAATGGATCAGTCAATCGGCACGCAAATACTTTGATCCACGATCAGAAATGAGGTGAGTCGATTTGAAGAATGTCCCTTTATGGATTGGCGGCACGCTGCTTGCCTTCTTTGTTTTTGTTATGCTGGCGGGGCCTTACATGCCCTTCATTGATAAGGATTTGAATAAGGAACCCTCCAGATGGGTGATGAAGGGCGGGAAGCAGAAGCTGACGCTTCCGCCCTATAAGCCGTCCCCGAAGAACTGGCTCGGATCGGACAAGCGGGGTGTCGATAACCTGAGTAAACTGGTGGTAACCGCCAAAGATACGATTCTGCTCGTGCTCACGATCACGTCCGTCCGATATGCGATCGGGGTGCCCCTCGGATTGATCGCCCGTAAGAAAAAAGGCTTCATCCACCGGCTCATTACCTTCTGGAACCAGTTGTGCTCCTATTTGCCGCCAGTATTCGCTTCGGCTCTGCTGCTTGCGCTTCCATTCTTTCTCTTCTCCCAGCAGCGGATGGGCTGGGCCATTCTGATTCTGGCCGGCGTTGAGGCCGGCCGGGTTGCCATTACGATTCAGCAGCAGGCCCACAAGATGGCAAGCGAGCCTTACATGGAGGCCGGAACCGCGTTAGGACTTCGCACGAGGACATTGACGAAAAATTACTATATCCCGGTCATGTTCCCCGAGGTGATTGTCAACTTCTGTTTGGATATGGGAAAGGTCATGCTCCTGCTCGGCCAGCTTGCGATCGTGAACATTTTTCTTGGTCATGAGTGGAAGGAAGTTAACTATTATGTCATGGAATTCGTGGAGACCGGGTATAACTGGGCGACCATTCTGTCCAAGCATCGAGCGGATATATGGTTAGGAAAGTTCCAATTCGTTGTGTATCCCGCATTTGCCATGATGCTGTTAATCATCACCTTCAACCTGTTAGGCGAAGGTCTGCGCCGTCGTTTTCAGGTTAAAGGCTGATCGGTGCGTAGCCGTTAACGTGAATAACCGGAAGGATCAGGGTATGCGGCAAGTAATTTCCTATCCAATAGGAGTGCCTGACGAAACCGATCCTTCCGGTTTTTTTGATGTGTAAAATGCTGCTGCTTACGTTTCTACGGGAATATCCGGGTGAGCCCAGACGGACACACTGCCGCCGTTCACCGGAAAAAGAGCGAAGCCATCCTCGCCGATTGTAATGCGATCCTTCCGGGTGCGTGTCAGATCTACCCATACCTCTTCGGCTCGATGCTCGCCGACAAACATCCGCTTATCCCCGGCTTCGCCATTGGAGATAACTACCGCGCAGCCGGAAAACTCGATTTCCGGGATGCCGCGGCGGACCCAGCCGATCGTATTCGGGTGGTCAAAATAATCGTCCTGCTGGCCATACGCCCGATTCGCTCTGGCATACAGAAGCGGGTCAATCGCTTCCTTTTTGCCGGGAATGGGTTTCTCGCCGCCGATTCCGTAATAATCGCCATAGAAGACGGAAGGATAACCGTCCTTTCGCAGCAGGATCAACGCATAAGCGCTCTGCTTGAACCAATCTTCCACCCAGGATTCCAGCGATTCCTGCGGCTGCGAGTCATGATTGTCCACAAACGTGACGGCATTCATCGGGTGTGATTGGACAAGCGTATCGTCAAAGATCGTACGGAGATCGAAGGATCGGCCGGCTTTGGAAGCCGCCTGGAGTTTATAATGAAGAGACACGTCAAACAGATCGATCTTGTAATCCACCGTATCCAGAAAGTTTCGACAGTCTTGAAGCTCGGGATTCCAGAACTCCCCTACGATGTAAAAATCATCTCCGCGCTTTTTCTTCATGGCGGTGGCAAATTCTTTAATGAAGTCATGGTTGATATGTTTGATCGCATCCAGCCGGAATCCGCTGCATTGCAGCGTATCCACCAGCCACTTGCCCCATGCGAGCATTTCCTTGCGAACATCCGGATGGCTGTAATCAATGTTGGCAAACATCAGGTAGTCGTAATTGCCGAATTCATTGTCAACGTTATCGCTCCATGATTTGTTCTCGCCGACGATCCGGAAAATGCCGGAACGTTTGCTGACTTCGTCGTAATCGGTACCGTTAAAATGAGTGAAATTCCACTGGAACGAAGAGTATTGATCTCCCCTGCCAGAGAAGGTGAATTTGGTCCAACCCTCAATCTCGAATGGCTTCGATATATCCTTGGTCCGATCCATCTCGTCGACCTGTACAACCCGAAACCGCTCGGTTTCATCTGCGCCCGCCTTATGGTTCATGACCAGATCCACATAGACGGCAATCCCGTTCTTGTGGCAGGCCGCGATGGCATCGATCAATTCCTGCTTGGTTCCATATTTCGTGCGAACCGTTCCTTTCTGATCGAACTCTCCCAGATCATAGAGATCGTATACGCCGTAGCCATTGTCCTCTGCGGACGTAGCTTTTGTCACCGGAGGAATCCATACCGCATCGATTCCCGCCTTGCTCAGCTCCGGGGCTGCGTTCTTGAGTCGGTTCCAGTGCGAGCCATCGGCTGCAACATGCCATTCGAAGAATTGCATAATCGTATGATTTCGTTGCATACTTCCATCTCCTCTATCATGATAGCTCTGCATGTTTACTGCATACTAAGCTCAAATACCCAAGAAAGCAGGGGAGCTAAACCTTCCACCCGAAATGGGCGGGATGCCTACATTTAGTTTTACCCTAAAATGGAAAGAAAAAGACGGGGGTTGTCGTATTGCGGCCATCCTAATATGGCTTGAATTCAGCATTATAGGATAGGAATGGAGTATGGGGCTATTCACCACAAAAAAACCATCCCCTGCCGGGAATCTGTCGCAGGGGATGGTTTTCCGTTTTGTACACATTGGCTGCCTTCCGCTTACTTATGCCATGGCATAAGTAAGCAGAATCAGCAGCACGGTGGTGATGGACATGGCCAGCAGCGGCCGCCAAGCGCCGCGCACATCCTTCAAGTGGACATTCAGGCCAAGTCCCACCATCGCCATGGCAAGAATGAAGGAGGCTGCCTGAGAAATCCAATCTTTGATCGGCAGGGGAATGATCGGTTGTCCGGTAAATTCCCAGCTTCCCAGTACACTCGCTGCCATGAAGCCCAGCAGAAACCAGGGAAACTCCATCCGTGTATGACTCTGCATACGCCCGGTGCGCTTCATCCAGACCATAAGCGCGATACTGAGCGGTACGAGCAAGAATACGCGTCCCAGCTTCGCGAGCAGGCTAATCGCAAGGGCGTCCTCACCTGCTGGAGCAGCTGCCAATGCTACATGGGCGATTTCATGAAGACTGACACCCGACCACACGCCGTATTGGGTGTCTGTTAAGGGAAGCAGCGGCTGGACGAGGGTATAACCGATAGCAACAATGGTTCCAAGAAAGGCAATCAGCCCCGCACCTAGCGCAGTGTCCTTCTCCTTCGCCTTGAGGATCGGGGACACGGCGGCAATGGCCGCCGCACCGCATACACCGGTTCCAATGCCAAGCAGAAGGGACAAGGACATATCGGCCTTCAGCCATTTGGCGATCAGCAGGGTGAGCGCGATGGCAAATATGACGCTGATAACATCCCTCATCATTAAACCCATGCCTTGCTGGAACACGATGCCGATATTCAACTTAAGGCCATATAGAATAATTGCTAGTCGCAGCAGCCGCTTGGCCGTGAATTGGATTCCTATGCGCAGTCTCTCCGGATAACCTCGCAGCTGTCGATATACTGCGGCGATGAGAATCGCCCAGGCGAGCTGGCCGAGGTAGCCAAGGCCCGGCATGCTTGCTAATACGTAACCGATGAGAGCGATGACAAAGGTAAACGCAATGCCGCCTGCTGCGGCGGGCAGCGTATGCTGTGTCCATCGAACCAGACGATGGGCGTGTTCTTGTGATTTGGAATAGGCTGGCTCTGTCATAAGATGTAACCTCCGATTCGTTCGGTTGGTCTGAACCCATCGTATCCCATTCCAATGGATAAGAAAAATAAATCATTATAATGATCATCATAAGTAATATGTTATGGTAATATAACTCATAACCATTCGTGGACATTGCGAACGAAGGAGGCCAAAAGCGTGGATCAACCATTGGAGGTATTCGTTACGGTGGTAGAGAAGGGGAATTTTACCCGTGCGGCGGAGGAGCTGCTGATGACACAGCCCGCGGTAAGCCAATATATCCAAGCGCTCGAGCGGTCTGTGGGCACCAAGCTGCTGGAGCGAACCAATAAATATGTCCGGCTAACCAAAGCCGGAGAGATCGTATACCATCATGCGAAGGACATTCTGGGCCTGTACACCCGCATGAACACGCTCGTGGACGATTTGATGCATCGGGCGAGCGGCAATCTGTCCATTGGCTCCAGCTATACCTTCGGGGAATATATGCTGCCGCATTTGATCGCTTATATGAGGGAACATTATCCCTTGATCCGCCCATCGATTATGATCGGGAACACCACGGAGGTGGCGGAGATGATACTGCGCCATGAGGCGGATATCGGCATCGTGGAGGGAGATTATCAGGATGATAAGCTGCATATCGAGGCCTTTGCCGAGGATGAGATGCTGGTGATGGTTCCCCGGGACGGGCGGTATGATCATCTGCAGGAGCTATCGCTCTCCGAGCTTGCGGATGAGACCTGGATTGTCAGGGAAGCCGGATCGGGCACCCGCGAGGCAACGGAGCGGATGTTCTCACGGTATCATATTCGCCCTCAGCATATCGTGGAGTTCGGTAGCACCCAGCTGATCAAGGAATCCGTGGAGGCAGGCCTTGGCGTCACGCTGCTGTCGCGATGGGCGGTGCGCAAGGAGGTGCAGCTCGGAACGCTGCATATGCTGGTACCGAATGGCAGACCGGTGGCGCGGCAGTTCTCATGGATTACACAGAAGACACCTTATCATACCAAGGCCATAGAGGTGTTTCTCGAGCTTTTGCATCATAAGCGCGGTTTCCCCAAGGGGGTCTAAAGGAAGAGTGTGATCCCGGTGCAGGAGCATCCCCGTTAAGGGGATGTTATTTTGTTCGGACATGATTACATACGCCATAATTGGTTAAAAATAGATACTAAAATCATAGATGAACAAACATGTATCGAATGATGTAAAAATCGGACGTAAGGAGGGTTAAACGATGAGAACATTTAATACAATAGCTTTGCTGTTATTGATTGTTGGAGGCATTAACTGGCTTCTGGTCGGCCTGTTTCAATACGACCTGGTAGCTGCATTGTTTGGTGGACAGAGCTCCATCGGCTCCCGCATCATCTATACGATTGTCGGTCTGTGTGCATTGTACTCGATCCGCTTCTTTGGTGATGTTACGAATGACGACCGAAACACAGCCAGATAAGTTAGATTTAATCACATAAAAATGACATAGTATTTGAGAAATATCCATACCCTCATAGATAAAAAAAGCCTTTCCGTGTTAAGGAATGGCTTTTTTTCTGTCCGAAATCCAAGATTGTCAGTGAATTGTAATCTTCATGTCAGGTGCAAGATCAACATATGCAGTATGAAATTTCCAGTGTTTATGAGGCTTTGCATGCTCTATAGTTAAAGATAAAAACGACATATTTACGGAGTTCGGAAGGAACTCCTAGAATAAAGCCAAGACATTGCAGCGCAGCAATGCGGAGTTAGCAATATGATAGAAAACATAACGTGTTATCTGTCGACATCCTCCGGTTTGCGTAAGCAATGATATGAAAAGGACTCTTTCACCATTAGGAAAGAGTCCGAACGAATAGCGACATAAAGACACCTGGAGGGGAGTGAAACTGTTACAACTTAGGCGGTCCCCACTCTGTTCTATGAGTGGAATGCCTTATACATGGCATCCAGCAGGCTGTGTGTCGCATCACAGCTGTATTCCCAGAACATAATACCAGCCAAGCCTTGATCCTGTATGTATTTGCATTTATGAGTCAGAGATTCAGCATCATCGTAAGTAATGAAGCTGCTGCCATCGAATAAATAAGGCGCTTTGGCTTCGTCGTCCCAGTACCTTTTATAAGAAGGATTATTAAAATATTCGGCTGCGAGCTGGGTATAGGTCGGACCATAACCACCGGAGGATGGAGCTACCTGGAGGTATCCGTTGTTTACGTCCGGCACATCGTTCCACTTCCTAGAGTAGAATCCGGCGCCGATCACGATTTTTTCGCGCGGCACACCAGCCTGGGTAAACAGACGAACGGATGCATCAACGCTGATTCGGAACAGATCGCCAGTTGAGGTGTACAGGTTGGTGTGATGGCCCGTCAGCGTCTGGAATCCGCCGCGCATGTCGTACGTCATCAGCTGAATGAAGTCGAGATAGGGGTGAATATCACGGATATCGGTGCCATCTATATAATATTGATCGGCTCCGGCCGCGATCGTGAGCAGATAGTGTGTCTCGCCCCTCCCGAACTGATCCAGCGTTTCCCGAAGCTCCTTCAGGAGCAGCGTGAAGTTCTCCTTGTCACTTGGCGATGCGGCCGTCCCGGCAATCGAGTAGCATGGATACTCCCAGTCCAGGTCAATGCCGTCGAATGGAAATTCTTGCAGCAGCATGATCGCCGATTCGCACACGCTTTGTCTTCCTTCGGGCGTGGCTGCAGCTTTCGAGAATCCATCGGAGCCCCAGCCGCCAACGGACAGCAGAACGGTTAACCGGGGATTGACAGCTTTCAGGCGCTGGATCTCGTGAATGGTGTTTGTATCGGTATACGTAATCTTGTTTTCTTGGATATGGGCGAATGCGATATTCAAGTGAGTGAGCCGCTTGGCATCTTCGGTCGTGATCGTGGATAAGACCTTGCGCCCTGCGTAACCGGCTAAAATCCAGGAGGATGGCTGCATGCGTAATCCCTCATTTCTTTTAGAATATGTCAGTTTTGCTTTTGCGGTTTATTTTTCCAACTTACGGTCAGATATGACATCTGTCAAGGCTCATCCCGTTAGCCTGGATGACCATTTACCGGAGGGGAAGGGGTCAAAAACCACATGTTTTCCTGCTTGAAAACGACAATGACAGAAGTGGGTGGGACGTGAAATGCCCGTCAGACCAGCACATTGAGCTGTTTTGAACAGACAATAGAAATGACATATTTACGGATCATGCGGCAGTCCATACACTTGGGATGTAAGCGTTAACAATTTCTGAAGCGGGCAAAGCCGCACGCTAAGGATGTGTGGTCAGGAAGGCTCTTTCTTTTACATTGAACAGGGGTGCTTTTCCGAAAAAAATGGCCGGATTTTCATTAGAAAAGGAGGGGGCAACCTATGCAGCAAGATGGTCAATCCGCCCTGACGCAAAGCTTATCGGTTAACACGATGCCGAATCGTAAGAAAAATACATTATGGAGGAGGATGATTCGAAACTGGGAGCTGTATTTGTTTATCGCTCCGGCATTTCTGTATTTTGTCATTTTCCATTATGGCCCGATGTACGGGATCCAAATCGCCTTCAAAAATTTCATCCCGACGTTGGGAATAACGGGAAGCCCGTGGGTCGGATTCGACCATTTCGAACGCTTCTTTAACTCTTATTACTTCTGGGACTTGCTCTGGAATACCTTGAGCATCAGCTTGTATGAGCTGGCCATCGGGTTTCCGCTGCCCATCATTCTGGCATTGGCCTTCAATGAAGTGAAGGATTCATTCTTCAAGCGTACGGTACAGACCGTCACGTATGCGCCGCATTTTATTTCAGTCGTTGTTATGTCCGGTATGATCATTACCTTCCTGTCGCCTTCGTCCGGCATGATCGTAAATTTTGTGGAAATGCTGGGCTTTCAGCCGCCGCAATTCCTGACAGATCCCGCTTGGTTTAAGACTGTGTACGTGCTGTCTGGCGTCTGGCAGAGCGCAGGCTGGGGTACCATTATCTATCTGGCTGCATTGTCGGGTGTCGATCCGCAGCTGCATGAAGCTGCCGTCGTGGACGGTGCGAGCCGATTCAAACGCATTCTGCATATTAACATTCCGGCGATTGTACCTACGATCACCATCCTGTTGATCCTGAACATGGGCAGCATTTTGGGCGTCGGATTCGAGAAAATCCTGCTGCTGCAGAACCCGCTGAATATGAGCTCTTCCGATGTCATCTCGACTTTTGTTTATCGTTCCGGTCTGGTTGACGCACAGTACAGCTTCTCTACCGCCGTCGGATTGTTCAATTCGGTCATTAATGCGATTCTGCTGATTGCGGTGAACCAAATCGCTCGTCGCACCAGCGAAAACAGCCTGTGGTAGAAGGGGGAATAACATATGTCATCCACGGTAAGGGAAAGCAAAGGGGATAAATTATTCCTGCTATGCAACTACATCTATCTGACGATTGCACTGATCATCGTACTGTACCCGTTGCTGTACATTGTCAGCGCCTCCATCAGTGATCCGAAGTACGTAAGCTCAGGTGAAATGTGGCTGATTCCGAAAGGGATAACGTTTGATGGATATGCCCGGGTGTTTGAGAATGCCAACATTTGGATTGGCTACAAGAACACGATTATTTATACAGTGATAGGTACGATTGTGAATCTGATTGTCACGCTGCCTGCAGCCTATGCGCTAAGCCGCTCAGATTTTGTGGGCAGAGGATTTTTCATGGCGGTGTTCCTGGTTACGATGTTTTTCGGCGGGGGACTGATTCCGAGTTACCTGCTCGTGAAAGATCTTGGCATGGTCAACAGCATGTGGGCACTTATTCTGCCGGGAGCTGCGTCCATATGGAATATCATTGTGTCCCGGACGTTCTTCCAATCGACCATTCCGAAGGAGCTTCAGGAAGCGGCCCATATCGACGGCTGTACGAACTTCCGGTTATTCATCAAAATCGTATTGCCGCTCTCGATGCCGATTATTGCCGTCATGGCACTTTTCTACGGCGTCGGACATTGGAACAGTTACTTCAGTGCCATGATTTATCTGAATGATGCCGCGAAGTACCCGCTGCAGCTCTTCCTGCGTCAAATCCTGGTTCTTCAGGAGATGGCGGCACAGGGCGGCGGGGCGATTGACGCCTCATCCGCAGCAGCGATGAATTCCAAAGCGGAAATTGCCGCACTGGTCAAATATGCGGTCATTATCGTTGCGACACTTCCGGTTATTGCGGTTTATCCGTTCCTTCAACGTTATTTTGTGCAGGGTGTTATGATTGGTTCCGTTAAGGGCTGATCTTAAACCATACAATCCACACCAAAAAAGGGGAGTTGTTGTCATGAAAAAGCTTCGCAAGGCATCATCTATTTTACTCTGCCTCACCCTCTCAGCAACAATGCTTGCAGCCTGTGGTTCACCTAAAGGAGATGGCGCTGCTACAGCACCGTCCGGGACGGCCAGCACGGAAGGGGTAAAGAAGGAAGGTTTCCCGATTGTGGATGAGCCGATCACGCTGACGGTCATGTCGCAGGATGCCGGTGTAGCCGATTGGAATACGATGCCCGTACTACAAGAGATGGAGAAATTGTCAGGCATCAAGCTGGAGTATCAGCTTTCTCCGATTGACAGCTTTGAAACGAAGAAAAATCTGGTGTTTGCGAGCGGCGATTTGCCAGATATGTTCTATGCGGCGGATCTGAAGCCGGCTGAACAGGTGACTTATGGCAGCCAAGGCATCCTCATTCCGCTGGAGAAGTACATTGACGAAGGTTATGCACCGAACATCAAAAAGATATTGGATGAGAACCCGGATGTCCGCAAGTCTTTTACGACTCCGGACGGACATATGTATGCCCTGCCGTTCGTCGACAAGGCTGCCGTATGGTATAGAGGCCCAATGTGGTATAACGGCAAATTCCTAAAAGCGCTCAATGTGTCCGAACCAAAGACTACTGAGGAATTATATACATTCTTGAAACGCGTCAAGGAAGAAGATCCTAACGGAAACGGAAAGAAAGACGAGATTCCGCTGACTTCCGTCAAGCTGGATGACCTGCGCATGTACTTCTTCGGCTTCTGGGGCATGTACAACGAAGGAATCTATTCCGACAAGGATGGGAAAGTACACTACCCTTACCAGGAAGAAGGTTACAAAGGCTATCTGACGTTCATGAACCGTCTGTGGAAGGAAGAACTGCTGGATCATGAAACCTTCTCGCAAACAGGCGATCAGAAAAAAGCCAAGGGAGAAAACAATCAGCTGGCTCTGTTTAACGACTACCATGCGTACTTCACGCTCGGCGGCGAGCCTAGCAGCGAGCATCCGCTCATGACGCCGGTGAAGAGTGAAATCGCCGACTCTCCGGTATACGGCATGCATCCTGGTATGTCGGCAAGAGGCACATTCGCCATTTCGAGCAGCAACCCGGCTCCGGAAGCGACCATGCGCTGGATCGATTACCTGTACAGCTATGAAGGCGCTACGCTGTTTAACCAAGGACCGGAAGGCACCCTGTGGAAATTCAAGGATGAGGCTAACCGCGTAAAAGAATGGCTCCCAGTGCCAGGCGGTGGTGATCGTGAGGAGTATCGCGGCAAAATCACGCCGAACTACGGCATTTTGACACCTGGCGTCAATGATCCGGATGTTGCGAAAGGTCTTCGCACCGAATTCGATGAGTGGATCGATCAGCAGAATCAAGAGAAACTGGTGCCGATCGGTAAATCGCCATTCCCTAACGTGTATTTGACGAATGAAGAGCAGAGCGAGGCAACTGCGCTGTTGTCCGATTTGGAAACGTACGTGAAACAGATGGAAGCCAAATTCGTAACAGGTCAAGAGCCGCTTGAGAATTGGGATAAATACGTTGCACAAGTCAAGAAAATGGGCAGCGACCGTCTCGTCGAGCTTTACCAAGGCGCATATGATCGCTGGAATGCCGAGCAATAATCAGATGCATATATGAAAAACAAAGAGCCAACGTATCCCGGTCGCTTCATGACCGGGGGTTGGCTATTGTTTTTAAGGGGCAGGCGAAGCCCGTTCCAATGATCTACAAAGATATCGTTATCAACAAATGACTATTGGAGGTACACCATGTCGGAGAACAAGCTGGTTGAGGAAGAGCAAGCGGTAGTGGAGCAGGGCGTGCACAATTTCAGCAGTGAGGACAAATGGGTCAAGCCGGAGGATCCGCTGCTTCTAGAACGCTTGGAATGGTTTAAGGACCAGAAGCTGGGCTTGATGATGCACTGGGGGCCGTATTCCCAGCTGGGCCTAGTTGAATCGTGGGCGCTGAGCGATAAAGACGCGGACTGGTCGCGTGACGGCATTGACTGGGACATCGATGCGGAGGAGCTTAAACGGCAGTATTTTGATCTGAACAAGACCTTCAACCCGCTTCGCTTTCAGCCTGATCTGTGGGCTGACCTGGCAGCCGATAACGGCTTTAAATATTTGAACTTTACCACCAAGCATCATGACGGATTCTGCATGTGGGATACGCATACGACCGATTACCGTGTTACGGGACCTGAATGTCCGTTCCATAGGCATAAACATGCCGATATCACGAAGGAGCTATTCGATGCATTCCGTGCCAAGGGGCTCGGCATCTCCGCCTATTTCTCCAAGGCCGATTGGCATACCCCATACTACTGGGCGCCGGGAATGGAAGCGGGGAGCTTCACTTCTCGCGGTCCTAGCTACGATCCGAAGAAATATCCTTGGCTGTGGGAACAGTTTGTCCAGTTTACCCATGAGCAGATCATGGAGCTGATGACCCGTTATGGCCGCATCGATGTGCTGTGGCTGGATGCAGGCTGGGTGAACGATTACCGGGACCAGAATATCCGATTGGGCGAAGTGGTAGAGAAGGCGCGTGAGATTCAGCCTTGGCTCCTCTCGGCGGACCGTACGGTGGGCGGGCCTTACGAGAATCTGATCACGCCGGAGCAGACCCTTCCTGAGCGTGCCCTTCATGTGCCTTGGGAGAGCTGCATCACGATGGGAACTTCCTTCTCCTTCCGGTACGAGGATCGTTACAAAACGGTGCGTCAGCTCATTCACCTGCTGGCCGAGATCGTGGCCAAAGGCGGAAATCTAGCGCTCAATGTGGGCCCGCAACCGGACGGAAGGCTGCCCGAGACGGCCATTTCACGAATGAAGGGCATGGGAGAGTGGCTGAAAGTCTATGGGGAGGCCATCTATGGGACCCGTGTCTGTAAGCCGTATTCCTCCGGCGCGGTCCAGTTTACCCAAAAAGGCGATACGACCTACGCCATCTATCTGTATCGAAATGAGCAAGAAGCCGTTCCTGAGGAGCTGCACATTCCGATTCAGACGGCGTTCAGCCGCATAGATCTGGTCGGGGGTCAGGAGGCGCTGGATTACCGCCGCACGGACGATGGCGTCGCGGTCCGACTTCCGGATCAGGAGCGTCAGGGGCTGGCGCCGATCGCGCATGTACTGCGGTTTCGTTAAGAGGCGGGTTATACAAAGTGCGTGTTCAAAAAGGTCGATTTTCAGCACCGAGAAGGTTGGATGAAGCTAGGGACTGAGGAGTGGAGCGTACGTTTTGGGTACGTGAGCACCGGAAGGACCGGCTGAATTCAAGATTCGATGCCGAGTTGCTTCCTGATTCGCTTCGTGTTAGATATAGAATTTATTCGTTATCAGCAGAGCTGATGAAATTCTATATCGCAAGAAAACCTACCTTTGAATCGCGGTCGCTCATCCTTGATTGGCCTCGATTGGTTTTCTTATCAAAAGCGGACTTTTTGAACAACCTCATAAACGTATTTTTCACGTACAAGGACTTAAGAAGAGGTGTGGACAGACATGCAGAAATGGTTCGAAGAAGCCAAGCTGGGCATCTTCATTCACTATGGCATCTATGCCGTGGACGGAGTCTCGGAATCTTGGTCCTTCTATAATGGGAGGATCACGTACGACGAGTACATGAAGCAACTGGACGGTTTTACGGCATCGAAATTCAATGCGGAGAAATGGGCGGATTTGATCGAGAAATCCGGCGCCCGGTATGCTGTGCTGACAACGAAGCACCATGATGGCGTTGCGCTGTGGGATACGCAGTACAGCGACCTCAACGTGGTCAAGCGGACGCCGGCTAATCGGGATATCGTGCGGGAGTATGCGGAAGCGATCAGGGAGAAGGGCATTCACCTGGGTATGTACTTCTCTCTAATCGATTGGTCGCATCCGGATTATCCAAGCGTGTTTGAAGGAGGCCGGGTACCGGAGGATCTCAGCAGCGTCAACCCGCACACCAGTCCCGTGGACGGTGTTCAGGATCAGGAGAAGTGGCAGAAATTCCTGGAGTTTAATAACAACCAGCTGCGGGAGATCCTGACGAATTACGGGAAGGTGGATCTGCTGTGGTTCGATGGCGACTGGGAACGGAGTGCCGAGCAGTGGAATCTGCCGGAATTCAAGCATTACCTGCAATCCTTTAATCCGGATATCATCATCAACTCGCGGCTTCAGGGCCACGGTGATTATAAAACGCCGGAGCAGGGCATCCCGATCACGAGACCGGAGGGACCGTGGGAATTCTGCACAACGATCAACAGTTCGTGGGGCTATGTGCCGACCGATCATAAATATAAATCATTGAACCAGATCATTCGGATGTTCTGCGACTGCATCTCGATGGGCGGCAATATGCTGCTGGATATCGGTCCGCGCGAGGACGGCACCATCGATCCAAGGCAGGAGGACATTCTGCTTGGGCTGGGCGCGTGGATCCGGACCCACGAGGAGGCCGTATTCGGAACGGGCGAAGGCATTATGACCCGCTATTATCTGGGGGGAAGCACGATTTCCGAGGACAGAAAGACATTGTACCTGTTTGTCTATGACGATCCGAAAGAGAATGTGTGCATCAAGGGGCTGTGCAACCCGATCAAGAAAATTACCGTGCTGCATTCGGGCAAGGAGCTTACCCACGAGATCCATGGGGGCGTGCCTTGGTTCAATATCCCGGGGACGACGTGGATTAAAATGACTCCTGAAGACGCGCATGAGCAGGTGACGGTTCTTAAGCTGGAGTTTGACGAAGAGTTGGAGATGTACGGCGGCTCGGGAGCCGTTGTCACGCATAACTAACCATCACGGGAAGGGACGCGCTTAATAGGTGCTAAGCCTCCCTCATGAAGCGGAGAGAATGACATGAACAGAAGTGGTGTGCCGGAGCCAAGGATAGAGTATGCTCCCAAGCATTATATATGCAAGCGTGCGGGGCAGCCGCTTGTGCTGGACGGCCGCGTGGATAAGGCGTTCTGGGATGCGGCGGAGTGGACCGATGATTTTGTTGATATCGAGGGGGATCTAAGGCCGAAGCCGGGGAAACGGACCCGGGTCAAAATGCTGTGGGACGACGAGTATTTTTATTTTGCCGCGGAGCTGATCGAGGATCAGATATGGGCGACGCTGACGGAACGCGATTCGGTTATTTTCTATGATAATGACTTTGAAATATTCATCGATCCGGACGGAGACAGCCATCAATATTATGAATTCGAGATCAATGCCTTGAACACGGTGTGGGACTTGCTGCTCGTGAAACCGTACCGGGATGGCGGACCTCCGGTCAACGGCTGGGACATCAGCGGTCTTAAGACGGCGGTGTATATCGAGGGGGAGCTGAACCGTCCGGGCGCCGATAACCGGAAATGGAGTGTGGAGGTGGCAATTCCTTGGGCTAGTCTCAAGGAGTGTGCCGAAGGTGGGCGCCGCCCGGCGCCGGGTGAGTTCTGGCGCGTCAACTTCTCGCGCGTGGAATGGCAGACTGAGGTGCAAGACGGCGAGTATCGCAAGATGCTGAATCCGGAGACAGGCAAGCCTTATCCGGAGGACAATTGGGTATGGTCGCCGATGGGCATCATCAATATGCATTACCCGGAGCTGTGGGGTTACGTCGTATTCGCCGATGGCGAGGAACGCCAGCCGTTCACGCTCCCCGAAGACGAACGAATCAAGTGGGAGCTGCGGAGACTCTATTACCGGCAGCGAAATTACTATGAAGCCCATGGTGAATTTACGAAGGATGCAAAGCAGCTCATGGGCGAGGATTCATGGAGCATCCAGCCTGTGATTGAAACGACCCGCAGCCTGTTCCAGATTAGCGCCCCTTCGTCGGACGGCACGGCTCTAATCTGCATTCGGGAAGACGGAAAGCTATGGAAGGAGTGAGCTTAAGGATGACCAGCCAAACCGCGGTATTCTCGCTGGATTCGCAGACACAAGAGCGGATCGAGCAAAAGTTCCAGGAGAAGATAGCCTTTGCGGAAGCCCGCAAAGATCAGCTGTTTCATGTTTTTGCGCAGGAGCTGACTGAAGAAGAAACTTGGGCCCTGAAATATTTGTTTGCCTACATGCCGGTGAACGATATGGCCGACTATGATGGGGAATTGTTCTTGAGTCATGTGCGTCAAGCATTGGACATCCGTAAGCGCGTGCCTTGGGGCGAGCGTGTGCCGGATCATCTGTTCCTGCATTTTGTGCTTCCTTACCGGGTCAATACGGAGAATATTGAGGACTTCCGCGGTATTCTCTACAACGAACTGGCCGAACGGACGGCGAAGTTATCGATGGCGGATGCCATATTGGAAACTAATTATTGGTGTCACGAGAAGGCGACCTACATCGGCAGCGATCTGCGGACGATTTCGCCGCTGACGATGATCCGGAACGCACGCGGACGCTGCGGCGAGGAGTCCACACTGGCGGTGGCCGCTCTTCGAAGCATCGGAATCCCCGCGCGTCAGGTCTATACGCCGCGCTGGGCACATTGCGACAGCAACCATGCCTGGGTGGAAGCATGGGCGGACGGCCAGTGGTATTACATCGGGGCATGCGAACCGGAAGCCCGCCTGAATCAAGGCTGGTTCAGTCCGCCGGCGCGCAGGGCGATGCTGATCAATACGCGAATTTTTGCCGATTATCCCGGACCGGAGGATATTACCCTCAATGAAAAGGGATTTACAGAGATTAATTTACTGGAGAACTATGCGCCGGCCCGCACCCTTTACGTCAGCGTGAAGGATAAGCAGGGAGAGCCCGTATCCGGCGCAAGCGTTCGATTTGAGCTGTATAATATGGCTGAATTTTACCCGATAGCCGAAATCAAGACCGATGAGGAAGGGAAGGCTTCCTTTAAAACCGGTTATGGCGACCTCTTGGTTCGCGCGGTCAGCGGCGGGAAATGGAGTGAAGTCCTGTTCAAGACCCAGGACGGCGAACATATCGAATTTGTGCTTGATTCATCCGAACAGCCGTCAGGGATCGTGGATTTCGATATGGTTCCTCCGCCGGAGGGAGAAGGAGATGCCGCGTCGTCGCTGCCGGAAGAGAAGATTCAGGCTCATAACCGCCGTCTGGAGGAAGGGACGAAGGTCCGGACCGAATATGAGGGGACATTCCTGAGCGAAGAAGAGGCATTCACACTGGCCCAGTCACTAGGACTGCCTCCGGAGCGGGTATGGGATGTTCTTCAAAAAGCCAGGGGCAACAGCAGGGAAATCGCCGCGTTCCTGGAGGAGCGTACCGGCGATTATGGCGAGTGGCCGCTGCGGCTGCTGGAGTCGCTGAACGAAAAGGATTTGATTGATACCTTCCGGCAGACGCTGGATGATCATCTGATGGGTGCGCTCGCTCAGCGTGGAGAGTGGGATGAGGATACCTTCGTGAAGTACATTCTGTGCCCGCGGGTTTCTTATGAAATGCTGGTTCCGTATCGACGCGTATTCGGCGATGCCTTTACGGCTGCGGAGGCAGCGGCATTCAGGAAGGATCCTTCTGCGCTTGTCGGGCGTTTGGAGAAGGGGTATGCATATGCAGACGATCTTCCTAACCTGAAGGGTAAGGGAAATCCGGCAGGCACTTACAGTCTCATGAAGGGAGACGAGCAGTCGCTGGACATCCTGTTTGTGGCGGTATGCCGCAGTCTGGGGATTCCTGCCCGACTGCACCCGAGCGAGCAGAAGCCGCAGTACTTATGTGCTGAAGGCTGGAAAGATGCAATCTTCCGTCTGAACTCGCCGCGGAATCGGGAGAGCTCAAGCTGGGGGATGCTGCAGCTCCTCAGGGACCCGAAAGGCTCGCAGGACACGCCGGCTGCATCCTATGCCGAGAACTTTACCTTCGCCCGCCTGGAAGACGGCGTGTACAAAACACTGGTGTATCCTTATGGCAGCACCGATGTTTACGATGAGCCATATGAGGTTGAACCGGGTTCGTACCGCCTAACGTCAGGCATCCGGCTGAAGGACGGAACGGTAAGAGTGCGCTTCACGTACTTTACCGTGCGTGCCGGAGACACCGCGCGCGTGGCGCTGACCTATCGTGAGACGGCGGTTGATATTCCGGTGCTGGGCACACTGTCTCCGGGCAGTACGCTTACCCGATTGGACGGAACGGGAGCCAATCTTAAGGATCTTCTGGGATCCGAGGGTGCTCTTGCTGCCTGGATCGAACCGGAGCGGGAGCCGACCAAGCATCTGCTCCGCGAGCTCAGCGAGCTGGCCGAGCCGCTGGATAAGCTGGGCTTGCCGATTGTGCTGATGATCGGGAATGCGGAGTGGACGGCTTCCTTTGATCCGGCAAGCTATCCGAAGCTGCCGGCACGCACCGTTTTTGTACGGGATTCCAGTTATGCTTCTTTGTCGGGCTTCATCCCGAATCCAGCAACCCATGAAGCCGGTTATCCTCATCTGTTCGTCCTGGACAGTCAGGATCAAATCCGTTATTCGGCTTCCGGATATAAGATCGGCACCGGGAAGGAAGCCCTGCAGATTGCGACTGCGATATTACAACCCTAGAAGGGATCGGAGTGAAGAGTAATGACGAAGTATATTGTGGCGGGTTACGCCGTCGATTCGGTTCTTCCCGACATGACGCATGAGGATCTGCTGAAGTTAACGCATCTGAACGTAGCCTTTGGTCATGTCAAGAATGATGAGATCACCACCGAGCATTTGAAGAATGGCGAAGCTGTCCGGAACATCAAACGGGATCATCCGAATCTTACGGTGCTTCTGTCGGTTGGCGGCTGGAGCGCCGGTGGGTTCTCTGAAGCCGCCTCAACCGAAGGCGGAAGGGAGCACATGGCCGCATCCGCCGTACGGGTGCTGGAGGAATACCCTTTTGACGGGATCGATCTGGACTGGGAGTATCCTTGTTACGGTGAGGCCGGCATAGGGTCGAGTCCTGATGATAAACGGAATTTCACGCTGCTGCTGAAGACGATCCGGGAGGCGCTGGATGCCAAGGGCTCACGGGATGGCCGTCATTATCTGCTCACGATAGCGGCAGGGGCTGATCAGTACTATGTAGACGGAACAGAGATGGCTGAGGTGCAGCAGTACCTCGATTTCGTCCAGCTGATGACCTATGATATGCGCGGCGGGTTCCAGGTTCTGACCGGACATCATACGAATCTGTACACGCCAACCGGTGATCTGTTCCGCATCAGCACGGATGCTTCCGTGAACCTGTTCGTTCGCGCCGGTGTTCCGAAGGAGAAGATCGTCATCGGTGCCGCATTCTATTCCCGTGTATGGAACGAGGTACCTGACCGGAACCACGGCCTTCACCAAATGGCCGGCAGCACGGGCGGTTATGGTCCGGCCTTTGCCGAGCTGGCTGCGGATTATATCAACAAGAACGGCTACATTCGTTATTGGGATGAGGAAGCCTGTGCACCGTACCTCTTTAATGGCTCCAGCCTGATTTCATATGACGATGAGGAATCGATTCAGTGCAAATGCGATTATGTGAAGGAACAAGGCTTGGCTGGGATCATGTTCTGGGAATACGGGTGTGATTCGACCCATCGCCTGCTTGGTGCTATGCATCAAGGACTTCAAGACAATTTGGCTGGGAAATAAGCTGGCGCGGTGCGCGATGGATCGGATCGCTCGATAGTGGACTTACAAACTTAAAACATACGAAAATCTCCCCTGAACGATACCGCTCAGGGGAGATTTCTATTTATATGGCGAAACCGCTACCGAATGCACTCTTCTTGGCTATCGTCCTAAATCATTTCCGATGCACTCTCGAGACTATCGTTCGAAACCGTTATCCAATGTACTCATTCAGGCCAATCGTCCAAATCGGTTACCCGATGTACTCCTCGTCTTCGTCATCCGTGGAAACGGCGGCGCTGTCGGGGCTGTGCATTTTGCGGTATTGACCGGGCGTGTATCCCGTCTCTTTCTTGAATTTGCGGATGAAGTTCGGTGTGTCCAGGTAACCGACCCGGGTGATGATATCCTTTAATGGATCGGTGGTGTGCAGCAGCAGCCGGATCACCTCGTCCATCCGTTTCTGCCAGATGTACTGGGTAAAGTTCATGCCGATTTTCTCTTTGAAGGAGCGGCTGAAATACGATGAAGAGATGGAGAATTTAGACGAGATCGTACCCAGACTGAGGTCATAATCCGTGAAATTGGCGTCGATATAAGCGACGATTTCGTCCATCAGGGTACTCTCTTCCGTCTCGCTCTTCGCCTCGACATGGGCACAGATTTCCGCGGCCAAACCTGCCAGCTTCTTCTCCAAATCCTCCAGCGAGTCGTAGGAGGTGACACGCGGCAGCTGATTGACCACATGATGGATACCAAGCTCCGAGGCCGTCTTCAGCATCGTATTCAGAATATCGAAGCAGATGCAGCGCAGCAGCGGGACGGACGGCATTTCCGTCTTCAGGTTATTTAATGCGGTGGATACCATCTGAACCGCCACGTCGTAGCTGCCTTGCTTCAAGCTCTGAACCAGCTTCAGCAGTACATCCTTAGGGATCCAGAAGGATGAATCCTGTGCGCCGGAACCGGAAAGTGCGTTAAAAAAGGTGCTGCTGCCCTGTCCGTGCAGCATGGATGCCTCCAAAGCGGTTGATGCTTCAATGAAGGATTGATTGAGCTGCTCCGGATAACTGTAGCGGTTGCCTACCCCGATCGCAGGAGAGACGCCTGTGTGCTTTGCCGCCATCGATTGCAAGGCCAGAGCGATCGGCTCCATACGGACGTTAAGGCTCGCTTCATGCCCGGTTTCCGCATCGAATCCAACGATGAGAGCCAGCTGATCGGGCTGTGGGAGCTCAACTCCAAAGGCATAGGCGGAGAAGGCCGGCAGGTCCACATCGTTCATGAGCTGCATGACGGGCCGCCGCTCTGGATTGTCGCCGATGGGAAGGCCGTGCGACTCCCACCCCATCGTTACGACAAAATAATGGGATCGGCTGAAGCGGATACCAAGCTTCTCCGTGTACTCGGAGGGGAATTCTCCCGTATGACCGTGCTTAAGCAGCATGAGCAGAATATGATTGCGGGCGTAGGGCTCTTGAAGATCCACACGCTGGCTGTAATCATGCAGCGTTTTCTTGATCCATTCCAGCTCGTTGCTGGATGTGGACGGTTCCGGTTCATTTTTCAACCGGATGAACTCCATTAAATCTGAAATCGGATGGTATTGTCTGCGAGCCAGCATTATCGCCAGAATGGTGCCCATTACCACCACGAAGGAGAATACCAAAACGACAAAAGTACGAATATGAACGATGCGGCTGAAAAACTGGTTGCTTGGCATCGCGGTGACATAGGTCCAGCCTGCATCGGATTTGACGGATACAACCGAATGCGGCTCTTGGTTCAGGGATAGGCTGTGCGTTCCGGGCTCAAGCGCGAACAGTGCGCTGACTTCCTGCTCGGTAATGGTTTCGCCTTGGTAGTTGGCGGCCAGCACTTGCCCGTAATTATCGAATATATAAGTCATCCCATGGTAGTCGCTGAGGATGGAGTCGATCAATCCGGTCAGATTGGACTCATGAATCAGGTACATGACGGTTCCATGGGCAGGCGTGTTGTTGGGTGCGATCGGCACAAGGTATGCCAGCATGGAATTTTGGATTTTGGTTCCCTGAACCACTTGCTCCGCCGGACGCATGGTTGGAATCGGGACGGAGTTTAAATCACGCACCATCTCCGTTTCGTTCCAGCTGTTGAATTTGTAGCGGTCGGTGAAGACGTTCAGATTCTCAAAGCCCTGTGACGAATAAATGCTGTTATCTCCGCGGAAGAACAGGAACAGCTCATCAATAATGGAGCTGGTGGCTTTGTATTTGACCAAGGCCCCGATAGATTCGCGGCTGTAATAAGGATGGTGAGTCCAATAACGGGTCAACTGCTCATCGTAGGCGATTCGAAAGGCAATGTCCTGCAGTTCTTTCATGCGCTCATCAATGACCGTTTTAGCCTGGGTCAATTGATTGACGTTGGTCTGTTCGATCTCGGAACGGAGTGTATTCACGGCATTGTGATAAATAATGATAGTTAATATAACAAGAGGTATCAGAAAAATGGAAATGTAGGACAGTGTGTATTTAAGCAGAAGCTTGGACTTGAAGTGATTCCATTTCATATCTGCAACCTCCCGGTATTTTAAGATTATGGAATGATAAGTTTACAGCGACGCTGAACCATTCGATAATCGATAAGAAAATCTCCTCTGGGCATAAGTCTATCATCTGTGAAGGTACGCCGATAGACGTTTGACCTTTTCCATCTTCTGATAGCGCTATCATAAATAAAGGCAAGGCTGTAGCTTTCATAAATAGCCGCCGGATGTTCCTAATGAAAATACTAGGAGAACTTGACTAATAAATCAATGGATCATTTCTAAAATTAATTGGGAACATGCCGATAATTCAAAATAGGAATGTAAATAACGTAGGGTAAAGGATCCTTATAGGCCGTTGCCGTGCTTCTATGGACGGGCTTGTCTTATCATTGCATACGTTGCTTGAAAAAACCGGAGCCGCTGCGGCTCCGGTTGATTTGGGTTAGCTGATCAGGCAGGTATTAAGGCTTGGCGACAAGCGTTGGGGCGACGCGATGCTTCGTCTGCTGCTCGTAATCGTAGGCCATGCCGAGCAAGTCAGCTTCGCTCCACATTTTGCCGACAAAAGCGATGGAGAACGGAGAACCGCTTTTATAATATCCAGCCGGCACCGTGACGAGAGGAACGCCCGCGATGTTGATCTCGGGAACGGTAGTGTCAGCGATTTTGTCCTCGCTGTGAAGCAGCGGCGTTTCCTTATACATCTGAGGGAATACAAGTGCGTCCAGCTTGTGTTGATCCATCACGTCGTTAAAAATATGGAGATATTTCGTTCGGATTTCCGTGAATTTTGAGAGATCAGGGACGGAGCCAGGATTCTTCAGGGCTTCCGGATACCTAGCGAGCGCCGATGGAGTCTCGCCCGTCTTCTTGATCAGTTCATCCACCGACTGAATAGCTGCATTCGGACCCAGGCGCTTCAGATACTGCTCCATATCGTACACAATCGATTCAATACCGATGGAGCCTGACGACTTGGCGAAATCGGCAAATTCCGTATTGGCGAACGGATCGGTAACCACGATGGCTCCCTGGCTCTCCAGTTCCTTCACGGCTCGGTCATATAGCTTTTGGGTTTCCGCCGTCAGTTCTTCGCCAAGCCACCCCGGACCATAAAGACCGATGCGTTTGTTCTTGAGGGTCAACGGATTCAGCTTGGAGGTGTAGCCTTTTTTGGGAATGTTGCCGATCGATGCAACGGTCTTGGCATCCTCGGCCGTGTAGCCTGCGATGACGTCCAACATGACGGCGGCGTCGTGAACCGTACGGGCATGCGGGCCGACAACGTCTCTGGTGCTCCCAGCGAGAGGGACAACCCCGGCATTCGGAACCAATCCGAAGGTTGGCTTGATGCCGACCAGAGCCTGCGCTGCCGCCGGATTCTGGATCGATCCGCCGGTTTCTTCGGCAATGCCGAGCACGGCAAAATTGCCTGATATGGACATCGCCGTGCCGGAGCTGCTGGCGCCCGGGACTAGCTTCCGGTCGATGGCGTTATAGGTGTCGCCGGCCCAGCTGGAGCTGGCGCGCGTACCGTCGGAGCTGAATGCCGGGATATTGGTCTTGCCCAGTATAATGGCGCCGGCCGCCTTCAAGCGGGCAACGACGGGGGCGTCCTTCTCCGGGATCAGCTCGATTCCGCCGAGCTCTTTGCTGAGCGGGGCCCAGCCGAAGGTGGACGGGAAGCCGGCGACGTCGACGGCTTCCTTGATGACAATCGGCACACCTGCAAGGGGGCCGAGTTTCTCGCCGGCCGCCCGACGCCGGTCAACCTCGCGGGCTTCCTGAAGTGCGCCCGCATTCATCATGGTGAACGCATTGTAATTGGATTCATAGATGCCGATCCGGTCGAGGTATGCCCTCACAACCTCTTCAGTCTTGAACGTTCCCTCCGCGTACCCCTTCTCAAGCTCCTTTAATGTAATTTCCTCATAGGCAAACCGTTCAGCTGCCGCAGCGGTTATGCTGTTCATGGCCAATGCAAGCAGGAGCGCCATGGACAACACGCGTTTGAACATCTTGGTTTGTTTTTTCATCATTCATCATCTCCCCCATTCGTTGTTTTTTCGCATCTCCCATGCGATCTTAGAGACTATCAAGGAACTGAACGTATAAATGTTAGTATTAATAACATTGATATGACAGTAACTGAGTGATTTAGAACATTTCACCTCCTGGTTCATAATGTTTTAGTGACAAGATAGTGTTGGATTCTTTGTTATTTAGTAAAGTTAAGGTTTTTTTTGGAAGGTGTCAATCATTTTATGAGATTTTAATGAAAAACAATGTCAGATAATATAACATAAAAAAAGAACCCGCAGCCAGAACAACCTGCTTGCTTAGGTTGTGAGTCACGGGTTCTTCAAGGTTCCGTCCTACTTCGGGGGAAACGGACGTGTATTAGGTTGCGCTGCCCTCTGCTTGAGAGAGCTGCAGCTGCTTGCGATAGATGAATCTGGAGATCGAAACGCTGATTTCGTACAGCAGGAACAGCGGGACGATCACGATCAAATCGGACATGATATCCGGCGGCGTGATCGTGACGGCCACGATGCAGAGCAGGAAGTAGGCTGATTTGCGCATCTTCGCCAGCCGATGCGGATTCACGATGCCGAGCTTCGTCAGAAAAACGACGATGGCGGGCATTTCGAACAGGAATCCGAATGGAACGGTCATATGAATCATGAACGTGAAGTATTTTTGCGCGGTGTACATCGTTTGGAATGCCCCTTCGGCCATACGCTGCATGAACTGCAGCACCATCGGGAACAGCACGAAGTATCCAAAGCAGATGCCGGCAACGAATAACACGCTGATCACAGGAATGAGCAGCACGGCCGAGCGGTGAGTCCCATCCGGCAGCGCCGGCTGCACGAACCGCCATATTTGATAAGCGGCAATGGGAAGTGTGACGGTGACGGCCACAACGCCCGCAATGATCATATACACCCACATGACTTCGGAGGGACCGAGCAGAACGAGCTGCTTGTCCATGCCTCGTACCAGCCAGTGATAGATCTTCTCGACGTAGATGAAGGCAGCCACCATCGCGACGAGAAACGCAATCAGCGTGCGGATCAGGCGCTTCCGCATTTCTTCCAGATGCTCGATCGCGCTCTGGTCGTTCGGATTAGCTGTTCTGCTTATTGACCGCTGCAGCAGGTTGCGGAGCATCGTCTTTTTTTCCATTCTCGTCGTCTCCGTTCATCAAGCCACGGGTTGCGCCCTTGAATTCGCTTAAGGTCCGCCCGAATGCGCGACCGAGCTCAGGAAGCTTGGATGGACCGAATATGATGAGTGCGATAATCAAGATAAGAATTAAACCGCCAATTCCGATATTGCCAAACGGCATGATCCTCGCTCCTTTCGATTGGTATTATTCCAGTTTGAAGCCGCTAATTGCCACGACAGCGCAGCGCGCCATGTTTTCGTCGGAGCGGTGAGGCCATGTGCTGGTTGGTTTGCTGAGGTCCTCCGTATTCTCGCCCGGGTGTTGAACGGACAGGAAGAGCGTCTGTTCGTCGGGGGTGAAGAATGGGCCGGTAAGCTCGGACTCTACCGGACCGGAGGCGAATTGAAGCGCGACTCCTTGATCCGGCCCGCTTGTTGGAATTACAAACAGTCCGTTGTTCATAAAGGATTTGTGAACACCTTTGTTCTGGCTGCTGCTGGAGATGTCCGTTACGACCCACAGATCGCCGTTCGAGTCGAACGCCAGGTTGTCCGGCGAGCTGAAGCCGGATTGGCGTCCGCCGGCCGCAAAGATTTCAAAGTCGAACTCCATGGCGGCCAGATCGTTGCCGGCTTCAAAAATGCGTGTAATATGGCCATGAATGTTGCCATGATTGTCGTTGTTCGTATGGCAGACAAACACCGTGTTATCAAACGGCGAAATTTCGATGTCCTCCGGACGGTCCGTCGGTGTTCCGCCGACAAGACGTGCAGCTTCCTGACAGTAAGTGACCACATCGCCTTGGGATTTGAATTTAGCTTTGGCCTCTTTATCTTCTGCGGCGGCCTTGTTTACAGCTTCCAAGGTGACCGGCATCCATTTGCCTGACTTCAGGTTGGCAACGTAGAGGGTTCCGTCTTCCAGAAGCGCGGAATTGGCACGGCCTTTGCTCTTGTCATACTTGTTGTTGCTGATGAATTTATAGACGCAGGCATCCTTCTTGTCGTCGCCCATATAGACAACGACCCGGCCATCTGCGGCAAGCCCCATCGCGGTATTCTCATGATTGAATCTGCCGAGGGCGGTGTGCTTCTTCAGGAAGGATTTATCGAATGGATCGACTTCGACGACCCAGCCGTAATGCGTATCCGGCAGGTTCGAAACCGCCGCGGTGTCCTCGAAATTCTCTTCGCAGGACAAGACCGTGTTCCACAGCGTGACGCCGCCGGAGCAGTTGGCAAACGTGCCGGTAGCCGTCGTGGCGCCTTTCAGGGCAGGGATGCCTTTGGCCGGGCCGGTGATATCGAATTTGCTGAAGCCGTTGATGCGGCGGGCATGGGTGGAAGTGGTGTCCATTTTCCATACACCCTTCTCGTCACGGTATACTTCGATGACCGACATGCCTTGGTAATACAGGTTTTTATGGATTTGATCTGCCGTCATCTTCCCGTCCTTCACAGGTCCGATCGAGAAGATGGTGGAGTACTCGTGATTGTTGACCAGGAGGCCGCGGACATTGGAGCCCTTAATCGGGAAAAATGCGTTGTAATCACAGCCGGAGCCGAATTTTTCGCCAGCCGGATTGATCACGTCATCGAAAGCCGCAATGACATCATATTTGAAGTTTTTAGGCAGGACGAGCTGGTCTGCTTTGGTTGGTTCGATTGGCTCGAAGTAGCCGCTGACCCGATTCGTTTTGAATCCGAACAGATGATTTGCGGTTCCGGACATGGCGGAAGCCTTCCCTTCCAGTACACCTAGGCCTGCGGAAGCGGCTGCCAATGCGGTTGCGCCCGTACCCAGATAAGACAGAAACGTTTTGCGGTCCATCGTTTTATTCAAGCTTATCCACCCCTAATGTATAAATTGCCATCAGGACAAGTTTATAGGGGAAGTGTTAAGGGAATATCATCGGTGAATGGTGGAATTGTAAAAATAAAGTAATCTAGGTATGATACACGGTTCTAATTTTAATAACTTGGCCTAACCGCGAGGTGATGGTGCCAAAATGGACAGATTCAGTTATTTGGGTCCTAGGGTGAATTGATTATTGGATTGAATTGATGGATGGATGGATTGTGTGGATCGACCCGAACGGCTGATTCGTTACGATCAACCTGCTGTGTCGGACGGATAGACTGAATCGAAGGATGCGAATGGATTGATGGACGGATTGTATCGATGAACGGATGGTATCGATAGTGCGCGGTTTATTGGTCCGCGGAATACCAGACCCTACATGAGTGTGTCAACAGTTGCAATGATATGAGGACAGAGGTTCCGCTATTACGCCAGAATTGGTGGGTTGAGGGTTAAATGAGGACACCAGATCCGCTATTACATAGAATATGGCTGTTAATCGTGGTATTTATAGTAGATAGCGGATTCTGAGTCCGGAAGTACGGGGAAAGTTGCTGTTTTTTTTGAAATAACGGATCTAGTGTCCATTAGTTTGTTTATTCGTCTCTTGGATATCCGCAAGAACAGCAAGAACTGTTGCATGCTCCCGTCAGTACCGCAAAATGAAAGAATATAAAGAACCATATAGAACTGATTATCAGCCTCTATGGTTCTTTATGATGTTTAATTAAGGTTATACCGCTGCCGCATTTGCTCAGCCATATTACGAATCTCCTCCGAGCCTGGCATCGTAAACCTGGAAGCGGCCTCTGTCAGCTCCTTGCCTGACTGCCAGCTGCGGATGACCTCTTTTACCGCGGCTATAAACGCGTGCACGGCGTTCTGGCCGGTGCCGATGCTCGTAAGCTCTTCAAGACTGGCGGTGCTGTTAGCTTCTACCAGAGGATACCGCTTGGGGTCTGCTCCCGCAGCGGCAATATCATAGAAGGAACGAACCAGCCGGGCGCGCTCGCTGCCCGACCCTTCGGCGATGATAAAAGCCTGGATAATGAACGCTTTCCGTTGCCGCCGCTGGGCAATACCGCAGAATTTAAGGCCGTCTATGCTTAAATCGAACGTTCCCGGACAGAAGGCACCGGCAATTTCGCCGGTATCTACGTTCTGTCCGGTGCCGCGGAGGGCTTCCCGGATCAACTCCACCATGATTTCAAAGTCCTGATGAAAGTCAGGCGCCGGTCCCGCAGAGGAAAAGGGGAGGATGAGGGACAGGTTCACCACGCCAGCGTCCAAGGGTACGGCAGCACCGCCCGAATGGCGGACGGCAGTGTCATAGCCGAGAGAGCGAAGCATGGTTTCCCCTTGCGGCGCATAAGGGAGGCGGCTGTCGCGCACGCCCATCACAAAAGCGCGCGGATGCCGCCACAGATGACAGATGGCTGGCCCGCCATCTCCGGTCAGCCTGCATAGGAGCTCGTCCAGCGCAAAATGGTACAGCACGTCCTGATGCGATAAATCATGGGTCCGGTCGAGCAGCAGAACGGGTTGATCTTCAGGTAGTGACAGCGGAATATTCACGCTTTCTTGCGCCTCCTCTAACATGCGGATCGTGCACAAGACCATGGAAGAATTTTGTCTTCCGAGGGGGAGCCCGACCGTTATTCTCTTTGGATAGCATACCATAAATTCATACGGAAGCGGCGAGCCTGGCCCGGCTTAACGCGGTCTGTCTTCTGAGAATGTACGTCGAATGGCGTTTTTGTTAAGATATCAGAAAGCATAAACTTCGAAGCTTGTAGCTTCCTGATATCGCAAGAAAAACTTCCTCTAAACGCGGTCTGTCATCTGGAAATGTACGTCGAATGACGTTTTTGTTAAGATATCAGAAAGCATAAGCTTCCAAGTTTGTAACTTCCTGATATCGCAAGAAAAACTTCCTCTAAACGCGGTCTGTCATCTGAGAATGTACGCCGATCGACGTTTTTGTTAAGATATCAGAAAGCATAAACTTCGAAGTTGGTAGCTTCCTGATATCGCAAGAAAAACTTCCTCTAACAGCGGTCTGTCATCTGAGAATGTACGCCGATCGACGTTTTTGTTATAATCCGAGTAAGCTTATTGTCTTTATAGTAATTCGGTTTAGTGGAGAATGATTTCACTTCATATATAAAGGAGAGTTTCAACATCATGGAGATTTATAACAGTGTGGTGGATATGATCGGTCAGACGCCCATGGTGAAACTTCAGCGCCTAGTGCCTTCAGGCGCTGCCGATGTCTATGTAAAGCTTGAGAGATTCAATCCTTCCGGCAGCGTGAAGGACCGCGCGGCGTACAACCTGATTCATACCGCCGAGGAACAAGGACTCCTCCAGCCGGGCGGTACCATTATTGAGCCGACAAGCGGGAATACCGGCATTGGCCTGGCGATGATTGCGGCCGCCAAGGGTTACCGGGCTATCCTGATTATGCCGGACAATATGTCCAAGGAACGGATCAATATATTGAAGGCGTACGGCGCGGAGGTCGTGCTGACACCGAGCAGCGAACGCATGCCGGGTTCGATTGCCAAGGCGCTGGAGCTCAAGGAGCAGATTCCCGGAGGCTTCATTCCGCAGCAGTTCGAGAATGCGGCCAACCCGGATATTCATCGGGTGACTACGGCGCCGGAAATATTGGAGCAGATGGAAGGTCGGCTTGACGCCTTCGTGGCGACGGCGGGAACGGGCGGTACCGTAACCGGAACCGGGGAAGAGCTGAGGAAGTCCTTGCCGAACCTGCACATCGCGGTAGTCGAGCCGAAGGGCTCGCCCGTGCTCTCCGGCGGACAGCCTGGACCGCACAAGCTGGTGGGCACGAGCCCGGGCTTTGTACCGAAGATTCTGAATACGGGCGTATATGATGAGATCATCCAGATCGCCGACGAGGATGCGTTGCAGACGGTGCGGGACTTGGCTCGCAGGGAAGGAATTCTGGTAGGGCCGTCCTCCGGCGCATCGGTATTCGCTGCTCTTCGCGTAGCGAAGCGGCTGGGGGAAGGGAATCGGGTAGTCTGCATTGCCCCGGATACGGGGGAGCGGTATTTGAGCATGGATATTTTCTAAGTGAGAAGGACCTCCGGTTAACCGGAGGTCCTTTCTTGATGTTCTATGGGCGACCTCCACTGTTCGAGCCGTTGTTTCAGCTGTTTGAGGTCTTTTACGACGACCACTTTGCCGGGATAATCTTCGAGCGTATTCTGAATCTGATATCTGCCTTCCCGTTGATAAGTGGCGCTCCATTCGAACATTTTTTTGAACATGTCCCAGGTGGGGGTGTAGTGCGCCTGTTCAAGTCGCAGTCGCTGCTTGATGAACCTTGTGATGATTCGGTAGGTTATTGTTGAATAGGACGGTTTCAGGAATACGATAAGATCTGCACGGCGGAAGCTGGGGCTGACCCATTTGAGGTGAGCGCCTTCGATGATCCAGCATTTCTTGTTGACGATACTTAGTAACAGCGCATCCCTGTCTGCTTCACTCCTCCGAATATCGTTCGGCTCGGCTCGCTCCCACACCACATTGTCGAGCTCGTAATAAGGAATGTGGAACAGGGTGGACAGGGTCCTGGCGAGTGTCGTTTTACCGCTTCCGACGGAGCCGATAATATGGATCCGGTTCGGAATGTTAGTATCCATAGAAGATCACCGCATTTATGAGAAATGGTAGCTAATCATTTCGGTGCCGATGTGGCGATCTCCTGTCCTGATATTAGTAAAATTACAGAGCATCCTGCGGCTGATCATGGAGCAGCTTGAAAAAAGCCATGATTTGCTCGGCAATCCATGCCGGTTGTTCTGCTGCAATGAAGTGCCCACCCTCATTTAGATCCTTCCAGTGGATCACATTCGGGAAGATCCGTTCCACATATGATCGGGGCGGACGCTCGTTCCGTTGGGCGTTTAAGGTGACACCATGCGGTACAGTTGAACTTTCTCCGGTTCCCGGCCACCTCGTATGTTTGCCTTCATAGTAATAGCGGTTCGAGGCGTTGATGCTCTGAGTCAGCCAGTAGATGGAGACGTTGGCCATGAGCTGCGCCTTGCTGAAATGCTGCAACACATCACCCTCCTCCGGAGACGTCCAGTAGTGCCATTTTTCCAGAATGAACGCAGCCAGCGCCACGGGCGAATCATGCAATCCATAGGCTGCCGTCTGCGGCCGTGTGCCCAGAATATGGGCGTAAGCGCCCTCCTTGCGCCCCCATTGCTTCTGATATTCGAGGAATTCGATCTCCTCGGCTGAAAGCATGGCGTTCGAATCTACATAGGGACTGGGGTTCCCAGGTGATGTCGTGTGATAGCCGATGAACCGGTCGGGATGGTCGAGGCACATGAGCCCAAGAATGCTGGCTCCGATATCATATCCGTGTGCACCGAATCGTTCGTAACCGAGCCCCGTCATGAGTTTCATAAGCAGTTCCCCCGCCTGGCGATCTTCAAAGCCCTGACGCAGTTCGATACCTGAGAATCCATGACCCGGGATCGATGGGATGACAATGTCGAAGGAAATTTCGGCATGGCCGCCGCATTGTTCAGGATTCGTTAGGTAAGGGATAAGCTCCAGCATTTCATAGAAGGAGCTGGGCCAACCGTGAGCAATGAGGAGCGGGACGGGGTGCTCGCCGCTGCCCTTGATATGTATGAAGTGAATGTCGACTCCATCGATTTCAGCGATATAATTCGGAAAGGCATGAATGGAACGCTGGAAGGCTTCCCAATCGAACTCATGTCTCCAGTAAGCGGCCATATCCTTCATGAAATCAAGGGGAATTCCATAATCCCATTGTCCGCCGGGGATTTCGTCAGGCCATCGGGTCATGTCCAGGCGCCGATATAAATCATCGATGGCAGCGGGCTCGATCTGATAAGAAAACGGTTGGATCTTCATTCGCATCACCTCTTGGAAAGAATGGGAGTCTGGTATACTGATAACAACAAACTTGCTGTAGATAGGTAAATGAAGCTATAGGGCATTCTAATTGTTGCGAACGACCATTAAAATTATATAAATGGTTAGCTAACCAATAAATATACTTTACTGGTTTGTTATGGATAAATCAATAGGAGGTTTGTTTGTTGTGGGACATGAATTTGATCAACTTGAAATCATCGCGGATTTTATTAACACCCATGATAAACGCATGCGGTATGAGGGAGATCCGGGTGTGGAGCTCTTTCAGACCGCGGAGGATCTTCGCATGTGGCTGTTAAAAAATGGCTTTATTCTGGAGCAGGACACCGTATCCGAAGGGGATCTGGTTTTGGCCCGCGAGCTGCGGGGCGGCTTACGGGCAGCCATTCCTCATAACATACATGATCATCAGGAAACTGGCTTCCAAGCGTTGAACCGTGTAGCCGCCCAATTCCGGTTTGCCTATCGTTTCGGTGAAACTTCAGATGCGATCGAGCCAGTGGATGCACAGGGAAAAGGGGGCATAGCCCGGCTGTTGATTCTGGCGTTCCGGCTTCGTGAGAAGAACGTGTGGAGCAGATTAAGAGTGTGTTCGGCCGAGGATTGTCAGTGGGTATTCGTTGACCGCTCGCGGCCGGGAACGGGAAAATGGTGCTCGATGAAAGCCTGCGGCAATCGGGCGAAGAATAAAACATATCGAGAGCGAGCCAAGTCCATGGGATAAACAGCCTGCCATAGGAACGGGTTTGGATCAGGATCATCGCCTTCTCATAGACCAATCAAGCGTTTTGCCTTGATTGGTCTTTTTTTCATGGAGCCGAATTTTTTTAACAGGAATACACGGCCCAGTAACGAAATGGTTGTAACCTATTATTTTTTTAAAAAATGTTGACGCCTTTGTCGATTAGGGGATTCTCTATTCGTTGGTTAAGCATAGAACGAAAATTTTAAGTTTAGTCTTGATAACCAGGAGGGAATAAGAATGAGATTTATGATGATTGTAAAGGCAACCGAGGATTCCGAGGCAGGCGTGCTACCAAGCGCAGAGCAATTGGATGCCATGATGAGGTACAACATGGAGCTGGCCAGAGCGGGCGTGCTCCTTGCTGCTGACGGACTCCATCCAAGCTCGGGCGCCATTCGGATATCTTATCCAGAGCCGGGGGGCAAGCCGAAAATTACCGATGGCCCCTTTACGGAAGCGAAGGAACTGATCGCGGGGTATACCTTGATCGAAGTAAAGACGAGGGAAGAGGCGATCGAATGGGCTAAACGCATGCCGGATCCGCACGGCTTCGGTGCGGGCCAGATCGAGCTCCGCCAGGTCTTTGAACCGACAGAGCTGACGCAGGATCCGGAGGCGCAGGCTAAACAATACGAAATGCGTGAACACATTCAAAGGCAGAATCCATAATGTCAGCTGCAGATACCCATCGTACGATCGATGCCATCTGGAGAATTGAATCCTCCAAAATCATCGCCTACCTGACTCGAATGGTTCGTGACGTCGGGATCGCCGAGGATCTTGCTCAGGATGCGCTAATCGCTGCGCTGGAACACTGGCCGATAGACGGAATACCGGATAATCCGGGTGGATGGCTCATGACCGCTGCGAAGCGCAAAGCGCTGGATCTGCTGCGCAGGAATAAGGTGCGCGATCAGAAGTATGAGCTGCTCGGACGCGAAATGGATTCCCGGATGGATTCGGATATGGAGGTACCGGAGGCGGGGGAAGTGAACGATGATCTTCTGCGGCTGATCTTCATGACCTGCCATCCGGTTCTTTCCCCTGAGGCGCGCGTAGCTCTGACGCTGCGTTTGCTCGGCGGATTAACGACAGCGGAGATTGCTCACGCTTATCTTGTGCCTGAACCGACGATCGCGCAGCGAATCGTTCGTGCCAAACGGACGCTGTCGGCGACCCGGGTGGCATTCGAGATTCCTCAGGGAGCCGAGCTTAAACCGCGGTTGTCATCGGTTCTTGAGGTCATCTACCTCATGTTTAATGAGGGGTACGCGGCGTCTTCGGGCAACCAGTGGATTCGACCGCTGCTGTGCCAGGAAGCGCTTCGGATCGGGCGGGTGCTGGCAGAGATCGCGCCGACGGAGGCCGAGGTACATGGATTGGTTGCGTTAATGGAATTTCAATCCTCTAGGTTCAAGTCCCGGGTCAATGCGGAGGGGGAGCCTGTCCTGCTCATGGACCAGAATCGGGCCTTGTGGGATTATTTATTGATTCGGCGCGGTTTTGCCGCTCTGGAACGGATCGAGCGGTTGGGCGGAATGACGGGACCTTACGCCATACAAGCTGCCATCTCCGCTTGTCATGCCGGAGCGCCCACTGCAGCAGAGACCGACTGGATTCGCATCTCCGCGTTATATGAGGCCTTGGCCCAGGTTTCTCCTTCGCCCATCGTGGAATTGAACCGGGCCGTGGCTCTCTCCATGGCTTTCGGTCCGGAGATCGGGCTTGAGATCGTGGATGTTTTACGTGGCGAGCCGGCCTTGAAGGGATACCATCTCCTTCCGAGCGTAAGGGGAGACCTGCTTTTCAAGCTGGGGCGCCTGGATGAAGCCTCCGCGGAGTTCAAGCTGGCCGCATCGCTGACGGATAACCTGAGGGAACGTGCTTTGCTGCTTGACCGTGCGGCAGAATGCCTGTCAGCGAAGTCCTAAGACAAACTGAAGAAAATTTTTAGAAAAACTTTTTAAAAAAATATGAAGATGTGTCGATTACATAAAATCTCGTTCGTCATTTAGATATAAAACAAAAAAACCGAGAGGAAGATGAACATGCAAGCACAAATGGTACCTTTTATTATTTCGGAGGATGCAAGAGGTCAGGCGAATTTTTACATGCAAGCGCTGGGTGGAGAGATCGATTTGTTGACTACCTTCAAGGACATGCCGGGCATACCGGAAGCCCATCAGGATAAGGTTATGCACATGTCGTTAACGCTGGCTGGCGGCAACAAGCTGATCCTCACCGATGCGTTTCAGGAAACCGGCAAGAGCACGAGCATGGGGATGGCCATCACGTTTGATCACGAAGAAGATGCGCGCGCCGCTTATGGCCATCTTAGCGCTGGGGGGACCGAGAAATATCCGTTTGCCCTGCAGCCTTGGGGAGCCTACTACGGTGAAGTGGTAGACCGGTACGGCATGACCTGGCAGATGGTTCATCAGGGTTGAGTTGGAAAAATACCATACTACGAATAAGAGGGAGCCAATAAGATGAATCAAGAAGTTACGGATTACATTGCAGCCATTAGTGATACCTGGAAGGTGGAGGTCGGCGAGCGGCTTCGGGAGCTTGTGCACGGCACGATCCCGGACGTTTCGGAACGGCTTCAATACAAAAAGCCCCATTTTCTGAAAAACGGAAAATATGCAGCTGTGATCAGCGTCGCGAAGAGCGCCGTGAGCTTTACGATTTTCAATGCGGATGGCCTGGATTGGCCTGAAGCGTTGTTTGAAGGACCGCCTGAACGAAAAACCATCAAAATTACGTCCGGGCAGCAGGTCGATTATGATGCGCTCGGATCCTTTCTGAAGCAGGCATCCGACGGACTGTAAATCATATGTAATAGGAAGCGCGGATAAACGGTGTTTGAACCGTTCCTGATATAATAGCCGCGATCCTGTGAGGATCGCGGTAAACGTCATTTTACTTCTTGGTGCCGTGCTGCTTGGTCGGCAGCTTGTCGCTTGGTGTTCCTTTGCCGTGATTTTCCTTGTTGCGACGGGCCTTCTCCGCATTCTCGTTCATTTTTTCCACAAAATCGTGCGTGCTTTCCATATGACGTAAGCTCCTTTTGCTCAGAATGTATGGCTTTGCCTGATCGTGCTTAATATAACCATTTCGCCCTGATCATATTTGGTGACTTTGGAATGGAGACACAGATGGTGAGATTTTCGTTTGGAGGGATGAAGGAATGTCCAGTAAGCTCGCGTTCATCTTGATGATTGGAATTATCGTTGTTCTGGGTCTGGTCGGCTGCAGCGGATTTGACGAGGATGCGGGGTCCGCAGACGAGAGCCTGTACTCCGTCAAGAAGCTGATGAAGCTGGATGCAGCGAAGGTGAAGGCCATTCATGTGATCTATGGGGATGGGACCCGGATGGTGCTGGATCAGAAGCAGGATATAGAACCGGTCATGGAGCGAGTGGACAGTCTTCAAGCCAAGCGGATCACAGATAACGAGTCACCGGGATTTCTGTTCTTTATGGACGTCGTGCAGGGTGAGCAGGAGGTTCGCGTAGCGAACGAGTTTGAGGTGGATGGACAATCGTATGTGCTGGCGGGTCCCGCGTTGAACGATCTGAACACGTATATGGTCGAGCTGGGTCGATCCCACAACCCTGAATTGCTGCCGGGATACACGATAAACGATCAGGAGCCTTGAGGTATGTCTCTTACGGTTTCACAGGGATCGTGAACGAATGAATGGAGAAGGCAATTGTCATATCACGGCAAAAAAATACCCTGCCACAGGCAATCGCCCGGGCGGGGTATTTATGGTGAAAACCCGTTCCATATTACTTCTTATGACTGATCAACAGCTCATATTTGTTCAAGGAAGCGCCCAAAATATTCTCATTCCGGCCCTGACCGTGCGATTGCCTGAACGATTCACTGGAAGTCCAGCGTTTGAACGCCTCCTCGTTTTCCCATACCGTAGAGACCTTCAGTTCCTCTGCCTCTGCGCCTTCTTTGGCTTCGTGCCATACTTCCATCCGCACGAATCCCTCAATCTCCTGGACACCCTTCGCTTCAGCGAATCGCTGCGCAATTTCTTGTCCGAAGCCCGGTGTAACCTTAATCGAGTTTGTAACAACCAGCATGCAAGATTCCTCCTTCGATAACGACCGGATAAATTCCAAAAATGTCTAACCCCTTGCCTGTATGTCCATTATACCTGAACGGAAGGGCCGATTTCATCTTGGGAGCTAGGGAGCCTCAAAAGCCACAAGCGCCACAAGCGCCACAAGCGCCACAAAAGCCACAAAAGCCACAAAAGCCTCGTAGTCAGGGCTCCCCGGCAAGCCAAAGCTGCGGCATGCTTAAGTCACCGGAGGACCTTCTGCCGGAAACTCTGCCGCAGGTACGGCGGCAGCCGGCGTCATGACTTTGGGTTTCGCCCTGCCGCTCCATGACCAATAGGTGCCGATGCGCAGCAGCCGTTCAACGGGTCCGCT
This sequence comes from Paenibacillus sp. LC231, assembly GCF_001860525.1. Taxonomy (NCBI): domain Bacteria; kingdom Bacillati; phylum Bacillota; class Bacilli; order Caryophanales; family Paenibacillaceae; genus Paenibacillus; species Paenibacillus sp. LC231. The sequence continues at coordinate 102,545 of NZ_JFOM01000008.1, forward strand.
GCGGAACCGTTTCAACCAGAGCAGGCTGCCCGTTGCCAGTACAGCATAGATCAGGACGGCCAGCAGCGCTCCTTGCAGCACGCCGAGCTTGCCGAACATACCCAGTCCGAATCCGTAGAATATCAGTACGCACACAACGCTTTGCGTCAGATAGTTGGTTAGCGACATCCGCCCAACCGCTTCAAACGCCCGGATGATGACCGATTGTTTAGACGAGAAGGCATATAGGGAAGCGAACAGATGTATATAACCCAGCGCGAGCAGAGGTCCGCCAAGCATCGTAAGTACGCCGCTCCAGCCGTGGGTGGATCCGAGCATAACCCCTGCGGTCTTAAGTCCAAGCCCGACCGGTATGAGCAGAGACCATCTTAGATACAGCTTGATCTCCATGGAGGGATGGAGGAAGCGCCCGCGTTTGGCGGCGACCATACCAAACAGGAACATTGGCGCGCTCATCAGCGGAGCAATCAGAATGACCAGCAGCATCAACCAATCCGGAAGGTCGATGGGCATTTCCTCAGTTGAACGAAAGTTCAGAATCTCGCTGTACGTGCCATTGCCGTATACCTCAATAGACTGCTTCACATAATTCTCCATACGCTCGGCTTCACCTGCCGTAGGCTCCATAGAGCCATATCCGAGGAGGGACATCAGCGCGAGTAAGAGGATCCCCCAGATCAGGATTGTTTTGGCCTTCCGTTTCACAAACAGCACCAGGAAGAGTCCGATCGCTCCGTAAAACAGCAGAATATCGCCTTCCCAGATGAATGTCGAATGGAGCAAACCGAGAACGATCAGCAGCACGGACCTGCGGAAAAAGCTGCGTCCGTATTTGAGCCCTTTGCCGATCAGGCTTTCCCGCATCTTGATCATGCTGTAACCGAACAGGAACGTGAAGATCGGCATGAAGCTGCCCTCTACGAATACTTTCAGCATGTCATGGCTAATCAGATCCAGCGTGGATGGCTGGAAGAAATGCAGCTCGTCTTTGCCGAACATGCCGTATTGAAAAATAAGCATATTGGCCATCAGGATACCGAGCAAGCTCAAGCCGCGAATCGCATCCACGGCCGTGGAACGTTTATTTGAATTCATGTCAATCACCTCTGACACCAAGTATAAAGCTCGAAACGAAATAACTCGGAAACGGCAACCTAACTTTTTCTTAACTCTTCCCGCATTTGTTTAACTCCTGTTAAGGTTGTTGTGCTAGCATAAATGTCGGGTGAGGATAAAATGGATCAAACACGAATTTTAATTGTAGATGACGAACCTTCCATTGTGAAAATGCTGCAGATGGTGCTGCGCAAGGAAGGCTTTAACCGCATATACACTGCTTCCAGCTGTAAGGAGGCGCTCAGTGAAATCGCGGCACACGGAGCGGATATCGTGCTGCTGGATGTCATGCTGCCGGACGGCACAGGATTTGATCTCTGTCCGCAGATCCGTTCCTACGGCAGTCCGCACATCCTGTTTCTGACGGCCAAAGCGTCGGATCTGGATGTGCTGACCGGGTTTGCGATGGGCGGGGACGATTATGTCACCAAGCCCTTTAATCCGTTGGAGATTGCCGCAAGGATCAAGGCGCGTCTGCGCCGTGGCGGCATCGGGGCGAACGTGTCGGCTGAGCAGCCGGTAATACAGCGTGCATGGGACTTCGGCCGGTTTAAGGTCGATGAATCCGCAGGCGAGCTTACGGTGCTGGGAGAGCCTGTGCCTTGTCCCGCGCAGGTCTTTCAGCTGCTGCTTTATTTTTGCAAGCATCCGGGGGTCGTATTCTCCAAGTCGCAGCTGTACGAAGCCGTGTGGGGCATCGACGGCATGGGCGAGGACAACACCGTCATGGTACATATCCGCCGCATCCGTGAACGCATCGAGGAGGATCCGAGCAACCCGCAATATTTGCTGACGGTCCGGGGGCTCGGCTACAAGCTGGTTAAGGAGAAAGCCCGATGAGACTGCGCAGAAGGCTGGCCTTTCATTTTACGTACCAATTGATTGCGTTCTCGGCGTTTATGTTTTGCTTCCTGATCGTGCTCTTATTCTTCCTGATCAAACATATCAGCGAGGATGAGATCAAACGGAACTTTCCGACAGGTGTCCTGAACAGCATCGTGACCGAGACGGTGACGGAGAATGGGGAGGTCCTGCTGCAGGAACAGTGGAAGCTCCTGCTTCAAGAGAAGGATATGTGGCTGCAAGTGGTGGATATGGACGGAAACGTGATTCTTTCCACCAATACGACTACGGATGTTCCATCGGAGTACTCGGTAAGCACCTTGCTTGAGATCAAGGAGGAGCGCCGTCTCGGCGAGTACACAATGGATTGGCAGATGGATCTGACCTATGAAGAACCGCTGCTGTATCTGATCGGACGTATCGATGAGGGTTCGGACCATCTTCGGGAATGGTATGCCCATTATCAGAACGGCGGCAGGGTGAGGCCGGAGGATGAAGCGGAGCTCGAACGGGAATTAGCCGGTCTAGGCGGTTATTTGCATGTCATTGACCGGGAGGGCCGCGTTGTCCAAGCGATTGGAACCGATTCAGACAATAAGGTAAGCTACCACCCGCTGGAGATCATTACGATGCAGGAGCAGCCGGGCACGTATTCCACGCATATCGCGGTTTATCGCGATGCGGACAGCGGCAACACCTGGGTATATCATACGCCGCAGGACGGGGCGCTGGAGAAAAGACCGATGATGAACGAGCTGATCCGTGTGGCGTTATGGACGATGGTCTGCGTGCTTGTGCTGTCACTAGGGGTCGCCATATGGCATGGATATCGGTACAGCCGGCCGCTGCTGCTGTTTACCGGGTGGTTTGAGCGGATGGGGAGCGGAGCCTACGAGGAAGTGCTGACGCCGAAGGACCGGAAGCGGGTATTCCGTAAGAACGGAAAGCTGCGCACGCGCTTCAAGCTGTACAAGGAAGTGATTCATTCGTTTTACAAGATGGCGGAGCAGCTTGCCGAGACCGAGAGGGAACGGGAGCGGCTCGATCGTAACCGGGAAGAATGGATGTCCGGGATATCGCATGATTTGCGTACTCCGTTGTCCTCCATCCAGGGTTACGGCTATATGCTTGAGAATGCACCGCAGGATTGGAGTCAGGAGGAACTGCGGGAGATGGGAACGGTGATTCGGGAAAAAGGGGACTACATGCTGGAGCTGATCAATGATTTCTCGCTCGTCTTCCGTCTGAGAAGCGAGATCCGCCCCCAGGAGTTGACCCGGCTTGACCTGAATGAGCTGGTGCGCCGCTGCGTGCTCAAATACGTCAATGATGCCACGCTGGATGCGAATTTCAACTATATCGGCGGCGAAGAGGCGCTGCTCGTCGACGGCAATGCCAAGTGGCTGCAGCGGTTGATGGATAACCTGATCACGAATGCCGTGAAGCATAATCCGGATGGGGTAAACGTTGAGGTCCGGGTGGAGAGACGTCCGGGCGGTGCGGCGATCGTGGTTGCGGATCAAGGCGTGGGGATGGACGAAGAGACCCGCTGCAATCTGTTCGAGCGTTACTACCGGGGAACGAATACCGAAGAGAGCATGGACGGCTCGGGACTCGGGATGAGCATCGCCAAGGCGATTGTCGAAGCGCATCGGGGCCGGGTAAATGTGTGGTCTGAAGTGGGCCGAGGAACCACCATCACCGTGCTATTGCCTGAGGCTTCCATACAAGAAGGTGAGGGGGCTGCTGAGCGCGGCAAGGAGTAACCTTGCAGATTGGATCGGCATTTCCCGAATCGCCTCAAAAATCCTTCAACATTCCTATCCTGCTGCAGGCCCGGTTGCGCTATAATGGCTAAGCAACGACTACACTTCAGGTCCGGAGGATATTATGGGTTCTACTTCGTTTCGGCAATTGACTGGCAATGCGCGGGGCTGTCTCGTTTACGAGCCGCTGTTTCTTATTCCTTACAGCATGTTCACGACGTACACCTCGATCTACATGTACCAACTTGGGGTAACCGAGACGGGAATCGGCTGGATTACCTCCATCGGTTTGCTTGTGCAGGTGCTTTCTTCGTTTCTCAGCGGGTATTTAACGGACCGTTTAGGCAGAAAAAAAGCGCTGCTGTACTTCGACGTACTAAGCTGGACCGTGGCTACGCTGCTCTGGGCGGTTTCGCAGAACTTCTGGTTTTTTGTGATCGCGGCGGTCATCAACGGCTTTCAGAAGGTGCCGCATACCGCCTTTTACTGTCTGCTGGTGGAGGACACCGCGCCGAAGGAACGGACCTATGTCTTTACGCTGCTGCAGCTGATTAGCGTTGTCGGCGGCTTGTTTGCACCGATCGGCGGGCTGCTGGTGTATCATTTCACGCTTGTGCCCGGGGTGCGCATCATGTTCGTGTTGGCCTGTATCCTGATGACGATCCAGTTCATCGGGCGCCACTATGCGACAAGGGAGACGGATATCGGTTATCGCAAGATGAAAGAAACGAAGGCAATGAGCCTGCGGGAGGGGATGTCCGACTATGCTTCGGTGATGAAGAGCATGCTCGGAAACCCGCTGCTGCTGATGATCTTCGGCGTGTATATATTATTTAATTTTCAGATGACGGTGAAGACGACCTATGTCTCCATTTTCATGGTGGAATATTTGCATTTGGGGAGCGGCCTGATCTCCGTCTTTCCGGCATTCTCCTCCGTAATTATGCTCATATTCATGCGGTGGATCATGCCCCGAATCGGAGAGCAGCATGTGCACCGGACGATGGTATGGGGGTTCGTTATATCGGTATTGTCCAATGTCATACTGGTGTTTGCGCCGCAAGGGGATCTGCTGGTGCTGAGCTTGAGCACCGTCATTGCCGCAATCGGCACCATGATGACGTACCCATACTTGGAGACTGCGGTGGCCAACGCCATAGACGATGAGAACCGCGCCAAAATATTCGCGCTGCTCCAGGTGCTCATCCTTATTGTCATTTCGCCATCCGGCATCATTGGCGGCTGGGCGTATGGCATTGATCCGAGAATTCCCTTCCTGCTAGTTGCCGGGGCATTTGTGATCAGCATCCCGCTGATGCTGCTGTACGGCAAAAAGGTAAAGGCGGCGCCTGTCGAAGCCGGAGCTTAACATAGGCATGAGATTGAGCTCATGGTTTAAAAAAAGGTTGAGCGTGCGTTTTTAAGCGGCGGGAAGCGAAGAAAATATGAATGGAGAGGCACTCCGGGCAAGGGGGAGCCTCTTTATTGCGTTGGTTATTGCAATTTGGTTAGTGTTCACTTATGATATGAGCATGAAAAAGAAACCGCATTTCGATAGCAAGAAGAAGGATATTTTGCAGGCTGCCATGAAGCTCTTCGCCGAGAAGGGCGTGGACGGCGTATCGGTGAAGGAGATCGGCGCGGCGGCGGGTGTAACAGATGCGGCGATCTATAAGCATTTTACGAATAAGGATGCCGTGGCAGCGGAGGCGTTCGAGGAATACTGCAGCAGCTATACGCGTCTGGTGGATGATTATGCGTCCCGCCCCGGCTTGTTTACAGAGCGGCTGTCGGCGCTCGTCACCCGGGTGCTGGCTTCGTATGACGAGGATAAATACGGCTTGCTGCTCTTGTCCCAACATCACGAGCTATTTACGGAGGTGCTAAAGAGCAGAGGACGCCAGCCCCTGGACGCCTTGCATGATCTGCTTGAGCAAGCGGTCTTGCAGCGGGACATCCCGCCGCAGAACACGCGATTAACTGCTGTATTGATCATCGGTGCATTCAGCCAGCTGGCGATCGCAACGATGCAAGGGGAGCTGGAGGAACCTTTGTCGCCGCTGGCACCTGAAGTGACGGCGCATTTATTGGCATTAACAGGTTTGGGAAAAGGTCCGGCGTGACCTTTTCTTTTTACCATCAGGTTAGTGATTGTTAACCAAATTATAAGGGGGAAGAAACATATGAAAAAGGTTTTAATTATTCAAGGCAATCCTATTGAGAACAGCTATGGCAGCCAGCTGGCCGAGGTCTATGCGAGGGGGGCGGCCGAATCCGGGGCGGAGGTGCGGGAGCTGGTGCTTGCGGAGCTGGAGTTTGACCTGAATCTCTCCGGTGGCTATAAGGGTAAACAACCGCTGGAGCCGGATTTGCAAAAAGCGCAGGAACTGATCTCTTGGGCGGATCACCTGGTGTTTGTGTACCCGAATTGGTGGGGAGGCATGCCGGCGCTGCTCAAAGGGTTCATCGACCGGGTGTTTCTGCCGGGCTTTGCCTTTAAGTACCGCAAGAACTCGCCCTTGCCCGAGCAGCTGCTCAAAGGGAAAACGGCCCGTCTCATCGTCACGATGGATTCGCCGTACGTCTACTACCGTTTCTATCTCGGCCAGCCGGGGCATCAAATGATGAAACATTCCATTCTGAAGTTTTGCGGCGTAGGCAGCGTGCGTGCCACGAACATTACGCAGCTTCGCAAAATGCCTGAAGTGGCAAGAAAGCAATGGCTTGAGCGTGTACTCAGAATGGGACGGAAATTAGCCTAAAGCTGGCAGGGTGTGTGATGTACAGTTCCTTCCAATGGCTTGACTTCTCGGGCAGGAGGATTATAATTCATACAACAAATGAAACGACCAAAGAATTGAATGGGTCATGTTTCAAAATCAAATCTTGATGTATATGCCGGGGAATAGGGCCCAGGCGTTTCTACCAGGTTACCGTAAATGACTTGACTACATGAAGGTTGAGAATCCGCTCCCCAAGCCCGGCTTTGCATAAACATCGAAGCCGGGCTGCAAGATCGCCTGAAATGGGATCTAAGCACGTTTTAACGGATGGGGTGATGTGCAGACTATTAGCAATGCATGGCTGCCGCGTGTGACTTCTCTTCCTCAATGGATATAGTTGCAGGCAACCCGGGCAGATACGCTGTCCGGGTTGTTTGGCGTGTTATACAGCGGATCGATTTTGTATTCTTACCGTTCATTTAAAAAAGGGGAGCGTGCAATCATCATGAGTTCAATCCAGAGACAGAAACGATACGAGGTCAGCCGGCAGTTGGGGAAGGTTGCCTTAGGACAGGAGCCCGCCGACCTGGTCATCAAGAGCGGCACGCTGGTAAATGTGTTTACAGGCGAGCTTCAGGAGCGAGTGGACGTGGCCATGGCCTCCGGACGCATTGCTTATATCGGCAACGCGGATCACACGATCGGGGAGGGGACTCGGGTTATTGAAGCGAATGGCCGATATATCTCGCCGGGCCTGCTTGACGGTCATATGCATGTGGAGAGCACAATGCTCACCGTGACCGAGTTTGCCAAGGCGGCTATCGTTAGCGGAACGACCGGGGTTTATATGGATCCCCATGAGATTGCCAACGTATTCGGCATGGAGGGCGTGCGCTGGATGCATGAGGAAGGGCAGCAGCTGCCGATGAAGGTGTTCACCACCGTTCCTTCGTGTGTGCCGTCAACCTTCGATCTGGAGGATGCCGGGGCGCAGCTGGGCGTAGCCGACATTGAGGAAGGGCTGACATGGCCCGGTGTTGCCGGGCTTGGCGAAGTGATGAATTTCCCGGGCGTCGTGTATGGCGATCCGACCATGAGCGGGGAGATCGAAGCGACGCTGCGTGCAGGCAAGACGGTGACCGGGCATTTTCCGGCAGAGGATGACCGGATGCTGCAGGCATATATGGCAACAGGCGTAAGCTCCGACCATGAGACGGTAACCCGGGAGCAGGCTTTGGAGAAGGTTCGCCTCGGCATGCATCTGATGATCCGCGAGGGTTCGGCATGGCAGGATGTGAAGGAAGTGGTTAAGGTCATAACGGAAGATAAGGTGCGTACAGACAATATTTCTCTGGTTACGGATGATGTGTATCCGCAGACGCTGCTGAGACTCGGACATATGAACCATGTGGTCCGCCGCGCCATGGAAGAGGGCGTGGACCCGGTTACGGCGATCCAGCTGGGAACGATCAACGTCGCTCGTTATTTCGGGATGGACATGGAGCTTGGCAGCATTTCACCTGGCAAAACGGCGGATATTTTGCTGATTGATGATCTGTTGAGCATGGTGCCTTCGGTCGTGATCACGGATGGCGAAGTGGTTGCAGAGAACGGCCGACTCGTGAAGGCGTTCCCGGTATATCAATACCCGGAAAAAGCCTTTAACTCGGTTCGGCTGCAGCGTTCGCTTACTGCGGATGACTTTCTGCTGCGCAGCAAATTCGATGCAACTCGCACGGAAGTGAACGTGGTGCGCGTCATCGAGAACAGCGCCCGTACCGCTAAAATGACAGCGGTGCTCTCCGTGGAGCAAGGCCTGATCCAGCCAGACCTGGATCAGGACGTGGTTCAGCTGGCATGCATTGAACGCCACGGCACGACGGGACAAATCTCGCTCGGTTTTGCGAGCGGCTTCGGACTGAAGTCCGGCGCAGTTGCGTCCACGGTGGCGCACGACAGCCACAATCTACTGGTGATGGGCACGAATGCCGAAGATATGGCACTCGCGGCGAATGAGTTGGCGGCGTGCGGTGGCGGCATGATCGTAGTACGGGATGGCAAGGTGCTGGCGAAGGTGGCGATGCCGATTGCGGGTTTGCTGGCGGATCGTCCGGTTGAGATCGTAGCGGAGGAAGTTGCTGCCTTGGAGGAGGCTTGGAAGGACCTCGGATGCCACATTCATGCTCCGTTCATGACTTTCTCGCTCATTGCGCTGCCGGTGATTCCGGAAATTCGCATTACCAACCGCGGGATCGCGGACGTAACCGAATTCAAGCTCATCGAAACCGAGATTGGCGCGGTTCAATAAGGGCGCAGATATACCGAAGCAGGTTGGCCTGATGGCGAACCTGCTTTTTTGTAGTGTAAATACAGGGTTTTAAAATGCGAGCAGAGACAGCGAACCGTTCCATATTCCTCGATGAGCACAAAATCGCAGTTCACTTAGTGATTTTCGTCACAAATTTATAACTTTTTGCCCCGGTTTCTATCCTGATATTGTGATGTTTATCACAATCCTTTAGGGCATGGTCTGCGACAATACAAAAAGAATCAAATTTGAAGTGATCACGTGAGCTAAAGGAAGGGGTATCTGATATGGATCCGGTTATGCTGGCGCGAATTCAATTCGCATCGACAACCATTTTTCACTTTATTTTCGTACCGTTGTCCATCGGATTGGCGTTTCTGATTGCCATCATGGAGACGATGTATGTTGTTAAAGGTCAGGAAGTCTACAAGAAAATGGCCAAGTTCTGGGGAAAGCTGTTCCTGATTAACTTTGCGGTCGGGGTTGTGACAGGGATTCTGCAGGAATTCCAGTTCGGCATGAACTGGTCGGATTACTCAAGGTTTGTCGGCGACGTATTTGGCGCACCGCTTGCCATTGAAGCGTTGCTGGCGTTTTTCCTCGAGTCGACTTTTATCGGACTGTGGATATTCGGTTGGGACCGTTTATCGAAGAAGGTCCATCTGCTCAGTATCTGGCTGGTATCGTTTGGGACCCTGATGTCCGCATTCTGGATTCTGGCAGCGAATTCGTTCATGCAGCGACCCGTCGGATTCGAGATGAATAATGGGCGGGCGGAGATGAATGATTTCTTTGCACTGATTACAAACGGTCAGCTGTTGGTGGAGTTCCCGCACACGATCTTCGGGGCACTGGCAACCGGGGCGTTCCTCGTTGCAGGTGTGAGTGCCTACAAGCTGATGAAGAAGCAGGATTTGGATTTCTTTAAGAAATCATTTCACATCGCCATCGTGATTGGCCTCATTACCTCTATTCTGGTTGCGGTATTCGGTCACCAGCAGGCGCAGTATCTGGTGGATACGCAGCCGATGAAGATGGCCGCTGCGGAGAGCCTGTGGGAAACGAGCGATGATCCTGCGCCTTGGACGGTCATTGCGGCCATCGATCCGGATAAGCAGGAGAACACGATGGAGTTTAAAATCCCGTATTTGCTCAGCTTTTTGTCCTACAGCAAGTTTTCCGGTGAAGTCATCGGGATGAAGGAGCTGCAGGCGCAGTACGAACAGCAATATGGTCCCGGAGATTATATCCCTCCCGTGCGCACAACATTCTGGAGCTTCCGGATTATGGTGGCCGCCGGCAGCGTCATGATTCTGCTGGGACTGTACGGAGCGTGGCTGATGCTGCGCAAAAAGGTCGAGAAGGCCGGCAAGTGGTTCCTCAGACTGATGCTGCTGGGCATTTCGCTGCCGTTCATCGCCAATACGTCGGGATGGATCATGACGGAGATCGGACGCCAGCCTTGGACGGTATTCGGACTGATTACCACGGAGAACAGTGTTTCACCGAACGTCAGCGCAGGCTCTATCCTGTTCTCGCTGATCATGTTTACTGCCATTTATGCGGTGCTGGCAGCCGTTATGGCGTATCTATTTATCAAAGTCATTAAGAAAGGACCGTATGCGGCGGAGGAAGAGGACCACCACGCAAGCGATCCGTTTAATAAGGAGGGCTACAATGCTGTCTCTTAACGAACTGTGGTTTGTGCTCGTTGCCGTCTTGTTTATCGGCTTCTTCTTCTTGGAGGGCTTCGACTTCGGGGTCGGGATGTCCACGCAGCTGCTGGCCAAAAATGATACCCAGCGCCGGGTGCTGATCAACTCGATCGGCCCGTTCTGGGACGCCAACGAGGTCTGGCTGCTGACGGCGGGCGGCGCCATGTTCGCCGCCTTCCCGAACTGGTATGCGACGCTGTTCAGCGGCTTCTACATTCCGCTTGTCTTTCTTCTGCTGGCCTTGATCGGACGCGGGGTGGCCTTTGAATTCCGCGGCAAGGTGGGCGATGTTCGCTGGAAACGGGTGTGGGACGGTGCGATCTTCACCGGCAGCGTGCTTCCGCCATTCCTGCTCGGCGTTGTCTTTGCCTGCCTGATTCAGGGGCTCCCCATTAACGAGAAGATGCAGCTGCATGCCGGATTGTTTGATGTTGTGAATGGCTATACTGTGGTTGGCGGACTGACGATGGTGATGCTCTGCCTGCTGCATGGCTTGATGTTTACAACACTGCGCACGATGGGGGATCTTCAGGAACGGGCGCGCCGTATGGCCCGGAGACTCCTGCTTCCCGTAGCGGCCCTGTTCGTGGCATTCGGGGTGATGACGTATTTCATGACCGATATCTTCGAGAAGCGTGGCGTGGTGTTAACCGTGCTGCTGGTGCTGGCTTTGCTCGCGTTCCTGCTGGGCGGATATTTCATGAACATCAAGCGGGACGGCTGGGCTTTCGGGATGACCGGGGCGGTTATCGCCCTGCTGGTAACGTCCGTGTTCGTGGGCTTGTTCCCGCGCGTGATGGTCAGTTCCATCAACGCTGCATTTGACTTGACCATTTATAATGCGGCCTCCGGACCGTATTCCCTCAAGATCATGACGATTGTGGCCGTATCGCTGCTGCCGTTTGTTTTGGGCTATCAAATTTGGAGTTACTTCGTTTTCCACAAACGGGTACATGAGAAGGAGCATTTGGAGTACTGATGGGAAAAGATCTGCTGGGATACAAAGGCGCCAAGACGGTATTCTTCCTTGTCGCCGTATGTACCCTGGCACAGAGCATGGCCATCCTTCTGCAAGCCAAATGGCTGGCGGGAGCCGTATCCGCCCTGTTTGCGGGATCAACGCTGCAGGAGCAGGGGGAGACCATTGCCTTGTTCCTGCTTGCATTTCTGGCACGCCACGGCATCTCGGCTGTGCAGCAAGGAATCGCACAGCGCTTTGCCGAGGAGACGGGCACGAGACTGAGGAAGCAGCTGCTGGATGAGCTGTTTCGGAATGGACCGTCCTTTGTCCGGTCGGAAGGAACGGGCAATGTGGTTACGCTTGTGCTGGAGGGCATCGGCAAGTTCCGCAAATACGCGGAGCTGACCATACCGCGGATGATGGGGGCGGGCATTACCCCGGCTCTGGTATGGCTGTACGTGTTCATGACGGACCGGATATCGGGCATTATTCTGCTGGTGACCATGCCGATCCTGATCGTATTCCTCATCCTCGTGGGGCTTGCCGCGAGAAAGCAGACCGAGCGGCAGCTGGATTCCTACCGAATGCTGTCCAATCATTTTGTAGATTCGCTTAGAGGTCTCACTACCCTGAAGTTTCTGGGACAGAGCCGCAAGCACAGTGAGAGCATACAGCAGGTCAGCGAGGGATATCGTGCAGCTACCATGCGGACCCTGCGCGTGGCGTTTCTGTCGTCCTTCGCACTGGATTTCTTTACGATGCTGTCCGTGGCATCTGTTGCAGTAAACCTGGGCTTGCGCCTCATTAACGGCAGCCTGGAGCTGCTGCCCGCGCTGCTCATCCTGATCCTGGCACCGGAGTATTTCCTGCCGGTGCGCATGGTCGGGGCGGACTTTCATGCCACGCTGGACGGCAAGCAGGCAGGGGAAGCGATGCAATCCATGATTCGGGAGGCCCGAAAGGGGCATTTGGGTGGAATCCCGGGTTCTGTTGCTGCGGAGGGTTCGGTCAATGGAGCGGGTCCATTCGGGCCAACTGGAGCGCTTGAAACCCTGGCGGCAGGAACGATGGAACGGACCTCAACGGGCTTAACATTTAAAATTCAAAATAATTTCTCTAATTCCAGCCGCAGACCGCAGCCGCCATTCCAATGGGATCACCACAGCGTGCTGGAGCTGTCCGGAATCGGCCTCAGGCACGAAGAGTTGGGGCCGGCTTCCTTGGAGGATGTCAGCTTCCGGATACCGGGTCAACGCAAGATCGGCATCGTCGGGGAGAGCGGGGCCGGCAAATCCACGCTCATCGAGCTATTGGGTGGATTCATGGCGCCTACATCCGGCGTGATGGAGCTAAACGGCGTGAAGCTGGAGGACTGGAACCGGCGGGCGTGGCGGACCGAGGTCACCTATATGCCGCAGCAGCCGTATTTATTCGGTGCTAGCCTGGCGGATAATGTTCGCTTTTATGCGCCGGAGGCGACCACAGCGCAAGTCGAGGCAGCGGTAGAAGCGGCGGGTCTGTCGGATCTGGTGAAGAGCTTGCCTGGCGGACTCGCAGAGATGATCGGCGGCGGCGGGCGCACTTTAAGCGGCGGTCAGGCACAGCGTGTAGCCTTGGCCAGAGCGCTGCTCGGGGGCCGGCGGGTTCTGCTGCTGGATGAGCCGACGGCCCATTTGGATATCGAGACGGAATACGAGCTGAAGGAGAGGATGCTTTCCCTTTTTCAAGATAAGTGGGTATTCTTCGCGACGCACAGACTGCACTGGATGCAGGATATGGATTACATCATCGTTCTGCATCAGGGGCGGGTGGCGGAAACGGGAACCCATGATGAGCTTATCGCTCGGCAAGGCGTCTATTATGGGTTGATTACATCGCAGATGGAGGGAGTACAATGAAGCAGGAATCGTGGTTTCGGCCTTACGTAACGGCAAACTTCTGGCGCTTTCTGCTGATTGTGATGCTTGGCGTGCTCACGATCCTGTTCGCCGGGATGCTGATGTTCACATCCGGGTATTTGATCTCCAAGTCCGCCCTAAGACCGGAAAATATCCTGATGGTATACGTGCCGACCGTAGGGGTTCGGACCTTCGGCATCGGACGCGCGGTCATCCATTACGTGGAGCGCCTGGTGGGGCATGACACGATTCTTCGCATCCTGTCCCAGATGCGCCTGCGGCTGTACCGCATTCTGGAACCGCAAGCCCTCCGTTTATCCTCCCGGTACCGCACCGGGGATCTGCTGGGCGTGCTCTCCGATGATATCGAGTATTTGCAGGACGTCTATATTCGTACGGTCTTTCCATCGATTGTTGCGCTTGTGCTATACGCCGGGGTCATTCTGGCCGTCGGCCTGTTTGATCCGGCATTTGCTCTTCTGCTCGCGCTGTATGCAGCCGTGCTGATTCTGGTACTGCCGCTCGTTTCCCTGCTGCTCACCAAGCGGAAGAACCGGGAAATGAAGCAGGCCCGAAGCAACCTCTACCAGAAGCTGACCGACGCGGTACTGGGCATTCATGAATGGTATGTCAGCGGCCGGCAGACGGAATTCCTGACCGGATATGAGGCGGATGAAGCGGAGGTCGACCGGACCGATCGCTCTCTCAAGCGCTGGTCGCGTCTTCGGGCTTTTATCGGCCAATGCGTGGTTGCCGTGACGGTGGTATCGATGGTGTATTGGTCAGGAAGGCAGTATGCGGACGGCTCGATCGATGTTACGCTGATCGCGGCTTGCGTTCTGGTTGTGTTCCCGTTAATGGACGCATTCCTGCCGGTATCCGAAGCCGTGGAGCGGATTCCGCAGTACGGCCAATCGGTCGCAAGGCTTCAGGCGATAGAAAGCGCCGAAACATCTGAAGGGAAACGGAATCGGGGTCAACAGCTCAATAAGGGAGAGATCGAATCTGTCATAAGCAGCGGTGTCCATGTGAAGGCGGATGGCGTCAGCTTCCGTTATGATCAGGCGGCAGGCGGCAAATCCGGGCTGGAACGATCCGGTATGAATGGGGAAGGGGCTACGTTAACGGATGTATCCCTGGATATTCCTCCTGGGGCCAAGGTGGCCATTATAGGGCGTTCAGGTGCAGGCAAATCCACCCTGCTGCAGCTGATTCAGGGTGTGCTGGCACCCTCAGGGGGCAGCCTGACTTTAGGCGGAGTGGATTCCGTGCGGTTTGGCGACGAGATATCTTCCGTTATTTCGGTGTTGAACCAGAGTCCGCATTTGTTCGATACGACGCTGGCAAACAACATCCGGCTCGGACAGCCGGATGCCACGGAAGCGGAAATACGGGACGCGGTTGCTTTGGCACGGCTAGAACCGTTGGTGGCTTCCCTTCCGGAAGGTCTTCGCACCCGAATGCAGGAAGCCGGGCAGCGTTTCTCCGGAGGAGAGCGCCAGCGCGTGGCTTTGGCCCGAATCCTGCTGCAGAAAACGCCCGTTGTCATTCTGGATGAGCCTACGGTCGGGCTGGATCCCAAAACGGAGCGGGAACTGCTGTCCACCATATTCGCCAGCCTGCAGGACCGGACCTTGATCTGGGTGACGCATCATCTGGTCGGCGTGGAGCGCATGGATGAGATCCTCTTCATGGAAGACGGTCAAATCGTCATGCGGGGTACCCATGATGAGCTGATGGAGCGATATCCGCGGTATCGGAACTTGTACCGTTTGGATCGTCCGGCGATATAGACAGCGATAGCGATTTGTCAGCAGAAGAACCGACCTTTCAGGAGGGTGGTTCTTCTTTTTGTTGCCTTCTTTTTTTCTTATAAGCCCGATAAAAGATCAGAATCCACGTGCCTTCTGGAAAGATGTAACATTAGTCTTAAGCAGGATCAAGGGTTAATTACAACGTTAGGGGTGTGGTGTAGGGTGGATTCGAAACAGTTGGTGAACGTGTTTCGTCATTTTGCTGAACGGGAATGTCCGGGATCCAGTGTGTTCTATGAGTACTTGGCTCGCCATATAGCCGATGATGAAGAGGTGCTGCAAGTCGCTGCGTTTGTTCCTGCAGGCCAGCCTGTCCCCAATATGCTGTTTGGCGCCGTTCAATATTTGCTGCTGCAGGGTGAGGGGCCGGATCTGAGGGCGTATTACCCCGGTCTTGTGGAGCATCCGAAGGAAATGAGCTCCTGTTATCCCTATTTTCGTTCATTTGTGCTGAAGCATCAGGCAGCCATTATCAGGATCCTGGAGAGTAAACGGGTACAGACGAACGAAGTCCGCCGCTGTGCGTATTTGTACCCGGTGTTCTGCTCGATCTATGATAAGGTCCGTAAGCCGCTTGCCTTGGTGGAGCTTGGAACCAGTGCCGGATTGCAGCTGCTGTGGGATCAGTACAGCTACTCCTATGGAGACGCCGTTCGTTACGGCCTAGCGCGGTCGAAGGTTCATATTACATCGGAGATCAGAGGAGGTCGGACGCCGTTCCTGCCAGCTTCCATTCCCCCGGTCGTCTATCGGATGGGGATCGATCTGCATGTGAATGACGTGCGGAACCCGGAGCACTTTTTGTGGCTGCGGTCTTTAATCTGGCCGGGGAATCACGACAGGGTATCCATGCTGGAGCATGCGGCGGAGGTATTGAAGCAGCAGTCCGGGATACAGTTCCGGGAAGGGGACGGGACCGAACTGCTTCCCGATATCGTGAAGAGCATCCCGGAGGAGGCCGTCATTTGCGTATTTCATACGCATGTGGCCAATCAGATCCCGGAGGCATCCAAGCAAAAGCTGCTGCATCACTTGAATGAAATCGGAAGCGTCCGCGATATCGTCCATGTCTACAACAATATGCAGGATGGCGATCTTCATGCGGATTATATCCTCAGGGGCGTGCGAAGCGAGTTTATGGTCGCGCGGACGGACGGGCATGCTCGCTGGTTCCAGTGGCTGTTGTGAAGCGGCAGTAGTCCCGTTAGCTTGATTGAAGAAGCATAGCGAATCGTGAGGCACCTGCCATTGTTCCGTGTGAAGTGACGGCAAGCAAGCGAGCCTGGAAAGCAGCCGAATCAAGGCTGTATGTATGGAAGTCGCAGCTGTTCATCCGGTCTGTTTTTTTCTTGGGCAAGTCTATGTCATAATAGGGGAGATGGAATAATAAGCGCTTAAATTCAAGGAAGCCAAAGGAGGAAGTTGGGATGGATTATCGTATTGAGAAGGATACCCTGGGTGAGGTTAAAGTGCCTGCGGATAAGCTATGGGCAGCGCAGACACAGCGCAGTTCCGAGAATTTCCGGATTGGAACCGAAACGATGCCGAAGGAAATCATTCGGGCGTTTGCGATATTGAAGAAAAGCGCGGCTATTGTGAATGGCAAGCTTGGCAAGCTGGACGCAGACAAAGTGGATGCCATTACGACCGCCGCCGACGAGATTGTGGCCGGCAAGTGGGATGAGCACTTTCCGCTGGTGGTTTGGCAGACCGGCAGCGGCACGCAGTCCAATATGAACGTGAACGAAGTCATTGCGAATCGGGCCAATCAGCTGCTTGAGCAAAAAGACAGCGCCCTGCGCGTTCATCCCAACGACGACGTCAACAAATCCCAAAGCTCTAACGATACGTTTCCGACAGCAATGCACATGGCCGCGGTCGTGGCCGTGGAAGATCATGTGCTGCCCGCGCTGCGCCGCTTGAAGAAAACGCTCGAGAAGAAAAGCGATGAATATAAGGACCTGATCAAAATCGGCCGCACGCACCTTCAAGATGCCACACCGCTGACCCTCGGACAGGAAATCAGCGGCTGGCACCGGATGCTCGAGAAGTGTGAATTGATGCTGGCTTCCGCCGTAGAACCGCTGCGTGAGCTGGCTATTGGCGGCACAGCCGTCGGCACCGGCATTAACGCTCATCCGAAATTCGGAGAAATGACGGCAGCTGAAATCAGCATGCAAATCGGAAAAAGCTATACGTCGGCCAGCAACAAGTTCCATTCGCTGACCAGTCATGACGAGATTGTATTTGCCCATGGGGCACTGAAGGCGCTGGCTGCCGATCTGATGAAGATCGCCAACGACGTTCGCTGGCTGGCAAGCGGTCCCCGTTCCGGGATTGGCGAGATCTCGATCCCTGCCAACGAACCGGGCAGCTCGATCATGCCGGGGAAAGTGAACCCAACCCAGAGCGAGGCACTGACGATGGTGGTCTGCCAAGTGATGGGCAACGATGCCACGATCGGTTTTGCAGCAAGCCAGGGTAATTTTGAGCTAAACGTCTTTAAACCGGTCATCATCTATAACTTCTTGCAGTCCGTACGCCTGCTGTCGGATGCGATGGATTCATTCGACCAGAATTGCGCGGTCGGCATCGAAGCCAACCTTGACGTTCTCCGTGCGAACATGGAGCGGTCGCTGATGCTGGTGACGGCGCTGAATCCGCATATCGGATATGAGAATGCAGCGGCCATCGCAAAAAAAGCGCATAAAGAAGGGACAACGCTTCGCGAGGCGGCTCTGGCAAGCGGGCTGCTCCGCGGAGAGGATTTTGACCGGATCGTTCGTCCGGAAGAAATGATCCATCCGAAGGAGTAAGGGCTCAATGTTTGGAGCTTGATCGGAAAACACGCCTCGGTTGACCCAAAACCCATTTCACGACGGTGAAATGGGTTTTGGGTTTTTAGATTTTTTCTTTTCCCAAGCTTCGCAGCGGTTATAATAGGGTGTCAGGATATTGACCATGATTGACAAACCATTTGCATGAAGGACGGATGATAACTTGAAGAAACATCAATGGATTGCCACGCTGCTCTCTCTGGTATGCACCGGGCTCGGGATGTTTTATATCGGGACGCCGGGTATGATTATAGGCGGAACGCTGCTTATGGCGTTTCAGGGAGCGGCTTTGTTTATTTTTTTCATGACATTGGGATTTTTGGGCCTGATTATTGGTCCGCTCGTTATTGGACTACATATTATAGGTCTGATTATACCGGTTATTTACTTCAACTACCGATCACCCAAGAAACCGATGTTCGACGAGAAGCGGAAGCGCCAATTCGCCTCTCCTTGGAAAATCGTCTTGCGGACGGTGATTGGACTTGCCCTGTTCGCCGGGTCCATCTACGCGGGGTATACCTGGGGATCTGCTCCGTTCATGAAGACGGCCGCCGAGAAACGAGAGGTCCAGGAGGCGGCAGAGTCCTATTTGGAACAGAAGTACAACGAACCTTTTAAAGTTACGGACGTGGACTATACCTGGGCCATCGGCTCATACAATCTGAAAGCCCATCCGGTACAGTCGCCTGAGCTGGAATTCACGCTTAGCAGCAATGAAGCCAGCCCTCCCAGCATATCGAATGATACATATTTGAATCTGCTTTGGGGACAGCAGCTGAGAGACCGGCTGAAACCTCTGCTGGCTGAACTTTATCCGGACCAGGCGTTTGCGAATGCTTATGTTAACTCCGATATCGACACCATCGAGCGTGATTATAACCAACTCGCAAATACCGACGGGAATATCAGTCAGAATATCAGTTTAATCGTATTCGCGGATCTGACGGCAGACAATCTGGCGCAAGAGAAGGAACGGGTGCTGGAGCTGATTCGGCGGCTGCCTTCGGTGACGGTACCGGGGGAGACGGACCTTCACATTGAATATTATGGGGCGGATTTGAAGACGCCGGACCGTGTGAAGAAGCTAGAGCAGGATTTTGATATGAAGGGGAAACAGAGCACCCATATTTTCAGAGAGTTTGATATTACGAAAATCACGTCCACGGATGACATTGAAATCAGAGGACTGGAATGAGGAATATGGAAAAATTGAAGGATTGGATTGCCTCAATTCCGAATAAAAGCCAGGCGGAGTTCATGACTCTGCCTGGCTTTTTTAAGTATTCGTTAGGGGAAATGGGAGCTTCAGCGCTGGGACAGATGAATGATGCTCCCTTTCTGGGTGTGCTTCATGGTCAGCTTCAGATTTAAGGCTGTGGCCATATCTCGGACAGGTACGTAGAGGGTATTCTTGATGAAAAGAGGGCCGTTATACTTGCTCTCATCAAGCTTGCAATGATCCGATTCCTCGGGGCATAGCTTGGCCGGCTTATAAATGTCGATATCGTTCACGTTCATCTCTTGCGTTGCCCGCCGAACGATCGTATACCCCCATCTGTCGTTGCCCCATATCGATACCGGGGGGCTGTTCGCAGCCTTCACGTCATATTGATGAAAGTTGTCCAACTCTTCCTTCAGCGTATAGGAAATTTCATACCCCATTGCATCAGCTAAGGACTTGAGCGGGACGTACGCTTTGCCTTTGTGAACAAAAACGCTAGTCAGGGGGGTGCCTGCTGCCTTCACGGAATAGTTCTCTGCATCGCTAGCGGCTGCTGGTTCGCTGTTCCAGACCAGCGAAGCGGCTAGCAGGACACTTGTCAGCGCGAACAACGATATTCTTCTGAATTTCACGATCATCATAACCTCCTTCCGTTTTTCGGGTATAGGCATCCAAATCTGGGAGCCTATCTATAATATAAACCCTTTTTCAGGACGTTTGGTTAGTTAAAATCCTGCTTATTGGAGCTGACCATATCCTACATGCTCACGGTGTTTTTCGCATCCCGATAACCGGACAGTTTGTTTACGAAGAACGTAATCAGGAACGAGCAGAGCATGCTGGCTGCCATAGAGATCAGGAAGCCA
Source organism: Paenibacillus sp. LC231 (assembly GCF_001860525.1). Lineage (NCBI taxonomy): Bacteria > Bacillati > Bacillota > Bacilli > Caryophanales > Paenibacillaceae > Paenibacillus > Paenibacillus sp. LC231. The sequence goes on from NZ_JFOM01000008.1 coordinate 122,617, forward strand.
ATGGTGTTATTCGATGTGATGGGACCGATGAAGGAAGGCACGTAGGCGGTTCCCCGAACGCCGAATAAACCGACGAGCATGCCGCCAAGACCTGCGGAAGCAATCGCTCCAGCAAACACGAGTTTGTTCGAAAACATGAAGGGATAGGCGGCTTCAACGAAGGTGCCAAACCCCATATTGATGGCAAAACCGGGAGCCGCTACGGCCGCTTCTCCCTTATCACGCGGGGCGATAATGTTAGCCAGCGTGATTCCTGCGGACACCATCACCAGACCGACCATATCGACCGCGCCGAGGAAGCTGTTGCTTGTTGTCTCCATCTCCAAGAGTACAATCGGCAGGATGGCCGCATGATAAACGCCGCCAATGATCGCGGGCCAGATCAGCAGGCCTGCAATCAATCCGGCTATAGCCGGGCTCCAGGAGACAAGCGTTTCGATCAGGAAGCGGATACCTTGCCCTGCACTTAGCGCAATCGGTGCAATGAGGAAGTAAACCAGCAGACCGGCAATCAGCCCCGATATACCGCCTGCAACAATGTTGACCGTGGTTGCGGGGAAACGCCACTCCACGCACTGACGGAATATGTAATGGACGATGATACCTGCGCCAATTCCGCCAATGATGCCTCCGATAATGCCCCCCTCGATGGAGAGGACACCTGCCACGATGCCTGCCACGATGGATACCTCGTCCAGTTCGGATACCTGTTTGGCTGCGATGACAGCAACGATGACCGGCAGCGCCTTAATCAATAGATCAAACACTTCAGTCAGCGAGGATAACCCCGGGATTTTGCTGACTGCGAGGATCAGGGCCATGCCGATAAACCCGGGGAGGGATGCCATCATAATGCCCCGAATATTGATGCGCCGCCATGGCGACGAGCTTCCGGACGCTCCGTGAAGGTTCGCGGCTGCATTTCCGATGACCGGCCGATACGTTAGTCGCCAATGCTTGCTGAGGGAAGTAACAAAGGTGACCGCGCGGGTTCGGTTGGTGGTTCCAGTGGTACCCGAAGCGGCGATGACATGCGCGCCTTTGGTTTGTATGATGGCCATGGAAGTCCCGCCAGTACCGGTCACTGGCAACCGGAACTTGGCAGCAGCCTCAATGGCGTGCCGGTTGCTGCCCTCAGGGTCGGCACTCATAACGATGATGCCGTCAATCTCGCCGAGTTCAATCTGCTCGGCAATCTCCCGGTCCAGCCGTTCAGCCGCCTGATTGACCTGCTGAAGAGTGCCCTCGGCAATGACGACCGGCTCCCCTTGAGAAATGCTCCAGCTGTAAAGCGCGGCAGGCGTTGTATCTTTGGCTGCATCCATAGAGACCTGGGCAGCGATAAACTGCAGCGCCCCGCAGGACAAGCCTGCGCTCTCCAGCTGCATCAATATCTCATCCAGCAGCTTGCGCGGGTCTTTGCCGCCGAGATTGTACAGATTGCCGCCGCTGCTTCCAATGATAGCGATTTGACGATTCATGACTTGCTGCCCCCCATATATATAAAATTCGATTATTTCTATATTACAGTAGAGTTATAACTTGTTAAAGTGTTAAAATGCCATTCCGATATACGAAAAGCCGCCATGCATAACCCTGTAAGGGCTGCATGGCGGCTTGGCTATCTGTTATCTATTCGTTGTTTTCGCTTGCAGCTGCGACGGCAGCTGCTTCTTCCGCTGCTGTTTCGGCTGTTTCTTTAAAAATTTGCAGCTTCGTGTAGCGGTGGGTCTTCTTCTCGATGATGGTAAACGTCAGTTCACCGTAAGTCCATGTATCGCCTTTGGCAAGCTCGGAGTTATGTCCGTATAGCCAGCCGCCGATCGTATCCAGATCATCGGTGCTCAGGTCGATGTGAAGCAGATCGTTGATCCGGTTAATGGATACCTTGCCGTCGGCAATAATGCGGTTCGGCTCAGGCTGGGTCAACTCGCGTTCTTCATCCTCGTCGAATTCGTCGCGGATTTCGCCGACGATCTCCTCGAGAATATCCTCGATCGTGATCATCCCCGAGGTGCCGCCGTATTCATCGATCAGGATGGCCATATGCGTGCCTTCCTGCTGCATTTTCCGAAGCAATTTCTTGATCGGTATCGCTTCGGATACCGTCATGGCCGGATGAATCAGCTTGGTCAAGTCGATGTTGGAATTGTCATCAAACTCCAGAAAGAACTGCTTGGTGTTCACCATGCCGACGATCTGGTCCTTGTCACCGCGTACAACCGGAAAACGGGTGTACTGCTCGCGCTTGATGATCTGCAGGTTCGCAGCAAGCGGCTTATCGACATACAGGCAGATCATATCGGTACGGGGTACCATAATTTCTTTGGCAAGCATATCATCAAAAGCAAAAATTCGGCTTACATAACCGTATTCGGCTTGGTTGATTTTTCCGCTCTCATAGCTGTCGCTCAGAATCATGCGGAGTTCTTCTTCCGAGTGAGCTTCCTCGTGCTCACTGGCGGGATGCATGCCGAACAGACGAACGATCTTGTTGGCGGATCCGTTCAGCAACCAGATGAACGGGTACATGATCCGGTTAAACCAGATAATAGGTGTCGCACAGAGGAACGACACGGCTTCCGCTTTATTAATAGCAATCGTCTTCGGCGCAAGTTCACCGATAACGACGTGAATATAAGTCATGATAATAAATGCAAGCAAAAACGAGATTAGCGATCCGATGGCCGCAGGAATTGCAAAGCTATCAAACACCGGGTGAAGAATTTTCTCGATGGTCGGTTCCCCGAGCCAACCAAGACCGAGCGCCGTGATGGTAATTCCCAGCTGACACGCGGACAGATATCCATCCAGATTCGAAGTTACCTTTTTGACGGCAAGCGCGCCTTTGCGCCCTTCCATTACCAATTGGTCTACCCGGCTGGGGCGAAGTCTTATGATAGCAAATTCCGTCATAACGAAAAAAGCGGTAGCTGCGATAAGCACAGCGACTAAGAATAAATTTAAGCCTATACTGTCATCCAAACAAAACACATCCTTTTTTATCTGATCCGAATTAGTTTTTTAATAACCATCACTTACTATGCATGGCTGTCAACATAATTCGACCGGAATTTTAAAGGGTCTAGTTTCATGTGCTTTAGGAGCAGAAACATATCGGTATCCGTGCGGCATGTAACGTTATGCAAGGAAAGCAGAGACACATGGTATTTCGACTCCAACATCAACCGAACGGGTTCCGGGCTCTTGGGTATCGGCGTTGGCGATGGAAGAGTCCCTTCAGACGCTTCCATTCCCTGCGTAGCAGCAGCGGAATCGGTAATGTCCACCAGGGGGACATGCGTAAAGGAAGCAATCAGAAGAAGGCCAAGTGTTGAACATATAATTCTGTTTATCCTTCGTATGGGGTCCAAGTCGGATCGTCACTCCTACAATTCATAATCGATTTGTTCATAAAAAATATATGGCTTAATTGTCAGCGTATGAGTATGAGTCATTTAAGTTGTTGTACGTAATTTCACCACGAATGCGAGTTTCAAAACAAGGTATATTGCTAAGATTATAAAATTTATAGTTTTCAGCGAAGCTGAACAAATTCGATAATCGCAAGAAAAACTTCCTCTAAACGCGGTCTGTCTACTGTGAAAGTACATCGATAGAGTTTTTCTTATTAATCATAAGAAAAAGTAAGCCGCTATGTCAAATAACCGTCGCCCTCGGGTGTGAAAAACCTTATGCATCAAGGGTTGCCGGCGATTCTCTGCCGAACACAACAAAAGGACAACCCTTTCGATTATCGAAAGAGTTGTCCTATTAAGCAACGGGCTATTTATGGTATGGCAGCTGTCTGATATAGCTGTCCGACAGATGGAGCAGCTGCAGCGCGCGTTCGAATTCTTCCTTGGTCGCCTGGATCTTCTTCTCGTCCGCGTTCGGGAGCGGATGCTTGGTTCCATCCTCAAAGCCGATTCCCGGGATGTACAGGGTCGTATTGTTAATAAAGGTACCGGAAGGAAGGTAATACCGTTCCGGCAGCAAGTTATTATCGGTGTTGTTTAACAGATCCTGGCCGAAATGAAGCTGATTGTCCATCGATACGCCGAGCAGGTTAGCCACCGTGGGCATGAGGTCGATCTGCCCGCCGACTTGCTCCCTCACTTCCGGCTGAATGCCTTCTCCGTGAATCAAAAGCGGAATATTGATCATATCCCCGGAGTTATAATCACGGCCATAAATTTCGTGCATCAGCTCTTTATCCTTGTTGTCCAAGGAATAAATCGGCAGTCCGAGGTGGTCTCCGTAGAGAACAATCAGGCTGTTATCCCACACGCCGTCTTTCTTCAGCTGCTCAATGAATTTACCAAGCGCATCATCGGCGTAATTCTGCGAACGGATGTAGTCGCCGACGAAGGTGCCTTCATAACGCTCCGGCAGCGTCATCCGATATTTATCTTCAGGAATCGTGAACGGATGGTGAGCCGACATGGAAATGACATGGCTATAGAACGGTTTATCGGCTTCGTTCATCTTCTTCAGCTCGGCTGCGGTTTTGGAATACAGGGCATCATCCGAGGCACCGAAGAACAGCTTATCTTCATCGCCGAAGAATGCTTTATCGTAATAACGGTTGAAACCGAGCGCCTTGTACAGCTCTCCACGGTTCCAGAATTCCACCACATTGGTGTGGAAAGTCGCAGTATCATAACCTTCCCCTTGCAGCAATCTCGGCAGGCTTGGCAGAACTCTGTCCGCATAATGCTGCGTTGCCGCTCCCCGCGGCGGAATGTAGAAGGAAGTATTCACCACAAACTCGGCATCCGAAGTATTACCTTGGCCGACATTCTGGTAGAAGTTCGGGAAGTATTGGCTCTCGCGGGCCAGCTTGTTGATGTTAGGCGTAATTTCCTTGCCGTCAATCTTGAGGTCGACCAGGAACTCCTGGAAGGACTCCATCTGGATAATGATCAGGTTCTTCCCTTTGGCGACACCCGAGAGCAGGGCTTCCTGATCAGCCGCTCCGAGGCCCTTCAATTCGTTGACTTTATCCTGCGTGATGGTCTTGGCGTCCACGAGCTCTTTGTTCTCCTGCTGGAAAATCGTATAGGCCTCATAGTTAAGAATGCCCATCTCCTGAGCCTTCACGATTTCGTTCATGCTTGCGCGGTTCGGCATAATTTGGAACAGGCACAGCATTAAAGAGACAACGAAAACAATAGGGATAATTTTGCGTTTTTCTTTCTTGGCATGCCGAATCTTCCATTTTTTAACGCGGTCACTTCGCCATAATAGAAAAAACATACCGATGATATCCGTGAAGATCAGCAGATAGTAAGGGTCCATTAAGGAGAATACGCTATTGCTTACCGCGGTTACCTGATTGACCTGCTCCAGCGCGTGATACGTAACAATGACACCGTAATATTTATAATACATAATGGCTGCGAAGAATATGGCGGTCAGCAATAAGTTAACACTCATATAGGCAGCGAGCTTTCGCTTGGAAGCGAACCATTCGATTAAGCTGAATGCAAGCCAAATAAAAGGAATTTCCGTAATGAGCGGCTTCCATGGCATGACATCATCAAAAATAACCATCCAGGCCAGGTAGCTTTTGAGCAGCATAATGACAGAGAAAAATATAAAAGGCTTCGTAATCGTTAACCGAAACCGCGAGGTGGAAAACACCTGTATCGCCTTCCTTTCAGTGCCGCGGTATACCTAATTCTAAAACTCCAGCGGCCATTCGTTATTTAAGAATCGATAGACGTTATTCTTACTGTTGATATACATTCCGTATACCATTTATTTTACAAAACTAATGAACAGAACTTATTATGACCTCTTCGGAGGAGGTTGTCAAAGAGTTAAAGTAAGTCCCCAAGCTTCTTATAACAACATGAAATAGACAACCAAAAAAAACCGGCCATCGCCGGTTTTGTCAGGGTCTTAGCAATATTAATAAAGAAAGGACATAATCAGTGGTGCGGTTCCTAGGGTGAAGAGAGCGGCGACAATCATCGAAATGCTGGAGATCGTCCCCGAAAGGGAGCTGAATTCGAATGCCTTGGAGGTGCCGGTTCCATGGGCGCTGGTCCCAAACAGCACACCTCTTGCGATATCGCCCCGAATCCGGAAGATCCGCATGACGGCCGGTCCGATCATGGAGCCAAGAATCCCGGTCATAATGACAAAGACGGCGGTCATGTTCGGCACCCCTCCAATGACCTCCGAGACGTTCATGGCAATGGGCGTTGTTATGGAGCGCGGCACGAGACTGGTGGCGAGCGAGCTGTTCAAGTGCATCCATTTTGCGAGAAATGCAGAGGATATCATCGCAAGTACCGATCCGGTCAGCACGCTGAGCATAATTTCGGCCGCATGCTTTTTAAGGGTTTGGAAGTTTTTATACAAAGGCACGGCAAAAGCGATCGTAGCCGGTCCAAGCAGCTTGCTGATCCACTGCGCCCCTTCATTGTATGATTCATAGGATACGCCTGTTTGTGTCAATATCACAACAATTAGTACAGGAGTAATAAGGAGCGGTGACAAATAGACCTTTGGCAGGCGGCGATACAGTTTTTTGGCCCCCCCATAAATCCCGATCGTTAACAATAAGCCGAGAATTACCGTCAACAGGATGTTCATGGTGTTTTTCGCTCCTTTCTGGATGAGATGAAGCCGGCGGTTAGTCCTGAGCTGACCATCACAATGACGGTGCTGAACAAAACCACGGCTAGAATCTGGAGCCCTTCGGCCTCCAGCATCGGGAAATATTTCATGATGCCGACCGCAGCAGGGATAAAGAACAGCAGCAATTCGGCGAGCAGCCAATTAGCGCCGAGTTCGATCCACTCCAGGCGGAGGACTTTGGTTTCGAGAAGTATGAAGACAACAACGATTCCGAGAATGCTGCCCGGAATTCCTATATTCAGCCAAGCGGCCAGTCGATCCATCCCTAAGGAGAGAAGCATGAAACCGGCCACTTGGAGCGTTCCTTTCAATATGTTGATCATGACCGGCCTCCTTTATTTTCATTGGTAATGAAATTTTACAACGATAATTTTCATAGGTAAAATGCATATATCGAATGATATGCATTCCATTTATCTATACATAGAAGAAACCGGAGGGAGTATCGGATGGATATACGGCACTTGGAGTATTTTCTTGAGGTAGCGAGGAACCAGAGCTTCACCAAGGCTGCCGAGAAGCTGTATATTACGCAGCCAACGATCAGCAAAACGATTCGCAACATGGAGGACGAGTGGGGCGTAACTTTGTTTTATCGGCAGGGCAAGCGGATTGAGCTGACGGACGCGGGTCATATCATGTATCAGCAGGCTCAGCAAATGGTGGATTCCTTTCAGCGGGTATCGGCCGAGCTGGAGGATCTTATGAACCTGAAGCGCGGCCATCTCCGTATTGGGCTTCCGCCTATGGTAGGTTCAAGCTTTTTCCCGGAAGTGATCGGGCAGTTCCACCGGGAATATCCGAAGATCACCATTCAGCTGATTGAAGATGGGGCGAAGAAGGTCGAAGCGGATGTGGAAAGCGGTCAGACGGATATCGGCGTCGCGGTGCTGCCGGTCAATGAGGACGTATTCCACTATTATTCCTTTGTCAAAGAGAAGCTGAATTTGCTCGTCCATCCTTCTCACCGGCTCGCAGACAGAGATCATGTGCATCTGAATGAGCTTGCCGACGAGGCGTTTGTGTTGTTTCGAGAGGACTTTACGCTGCATGACCGGATCATCCGCGAATGCGTCAGCGCGGGCTTCGAGCCAAGGGTGGTCTATGAAAGCTCGCAGTGGGATCTCATCAGCGGTATGGTGGCCGCGAATCTGGGCATCGCACTGCTGCCAGAGACGATCTGTAAGGAAATCGATTCTTCGCGCGTGACGATACTGCCGCTGGATAATCCCTCGATCCCCTGGCAGCTCGGGATGATCTGGAGGAAGGACCGATACCTGTCCTTTGCCGTCAGGGAATGGATCAGCTTTACGCGCGCACTGTTGGGTGAGCATGATTAAGTTTGTTTTAAATTAAGGGACATTTCATACATTTTCACTCCTTGGACATAATATCCATAGTAAGAGAACCCATTTTACAAGCCTTATATCCAAGGAGGAATGACATTCGTGAGTGGTCAAGAACATGATGGTAATAATGGAACGAACCCAGAACGGGAAGGATTTGCCCAGAACCGCGGCGAGACGGAGCGGGAGGATACGCTGACGAACCGCCAGGGGCATCCTATTTCGGATAATCAGAATGTGAGAACGGTAGGGAATCGGGGTCCGATGACCCTGGAGAATTATCATTATCTGGAGAAAATCACGCATTTTGACCGGGAACGCATTCCGGAACGCGTCGTGCATGCTCGTGGTGCTGGAGCTCACGGTTACTTTGAAGCTTACGGGAAAGTGGGCGATGAGCCTGTTTCGAAATATACCCGGGCCAAGCTGTTTCAGGTTGAAGGCAAGCGCACACCGGTGTTTGTCCGGTTCTCCACCGTTATCCACGGTGCCGGCTCACCGGAAACGCTTCGGGATCCGCGCGGGTTTGCCGTGAAATTTTACACCGAAGAAGGCAACTGGGATCTGGTCGGCAACAACCTGAAAATATTTTTTATCCGTGATCCGCTCAAATTTCCGGATATGGTCCATGCGTTCAAACCGGATCCGGTATCCAACGTTCCGGGGCCTGTCGGCATGTTTGACTTTGTCTCCCGTTCCCCGGAAGCGACGCATATGATCACGTTTGTTTTCTCCCCATGGGGCATTCCGGCTAACTACCGCCAAATGCAGGGCTCTGGTGTGAATACATACAAATGGGTCAATGCAGAGGGCAATAGCGTGCTGATCAAATACCATTGGGAACCGCTCAAGCAAGGCATTAAGAACCTTACCCAGGAAGAAGCAAGCAAGATCCAGGCCATGAATGACAGCCACGCGACACAGGATTTATATGAGGCCATTGAACGCGGGGATTATCCGGAATGGGAGCTATGCGTTCAGATTATGAGCGATGATGAGCATCCGGAGCTGGAATTCGATCCGCTTGATGCTACCAAGCTGTGGCCGGCAGATCAATTCCCGTTCCTGAAGGTAGGCAAAATGGTGCTGAACCGCAATCCGGAGAACTACTATAACGAAGTGGAGCAAGCGGCCTTTGGCACGGGCGTGCTGGTGGATGGGCTCGATTTCTCGGACGACAAGATGCTCCAAGGTCGCACATTTTCTTACTCGGATACCCAGCGGCATCGGGTGGGCACCAACTATTTGCAGCTGCCGATCAATGCGCCGAAGAAGCGGGTCGCTACTAATCAGCGCGGCGGGCAGATGTCTTATTACGTGGATAAGGCACCAGGGCAAAGTCCACATGTGGATTACGAGCCGTCCATGACCGACGGTCTGGTGGAAGCCGCTCAGACAGCGAAACCGCATCAGCCCCATTATAATGCCAACCTCGTCCGGCAGAAGCTGGATCGCACGCTGGATTTCAAGCAGGCCGGGGATACGTACAGAGCCTTTGAGGATTGGGAGCGAAACGAATTGATTAGCAACCTGGTGGGTGCGCTGATCCAATGTGATATCCGGATTCAAGACAAGATGGTGGAATATTTCACAAATGCGGATGAGGATTATGGACGCCGCGTGCGGGAAGGACTCGAGCAGGCCAGAAAGGGCTCGAACGAGAACGTACGGGAGCAGGCGGTAGAGGATGCAAACCGCATGGGCCATGAGGCGGATCCTTACTAAAATTCGCTAGGCCGAGAGCGGTCTCCAGGTTATCATTTAGCTATGGCAATAAAGAAAGCCGCCTGTACAGTGATTAATGTGCAGGCGGCTTTCCCATTTGAGGTTGTAAAATATTTGCGGAATGTTAAGATGTTGCAAGGAATCAAAACGATACATATCGAATCAACATAGAACCATGGGAAGAGGAGGCTTGCTTTATGGCAATACAAGCGGGAATCATCGGCTACGGCCTGTCCGGGTCGGTGTTTCATGCACCTATCCTGAGAAGCGTGCCGGATTACGAAGTCCACACGGTTGTGTCATCAGATCCGGACAAGGTTCATAAGGATTTGCCTGATACGGCGGTTGTCGATAGTGTGGATGAGCTTTTGTCTAATCCGGATATTGATGTTGTCATCATTACGAGTCCGAATGCAACGCATTACGAATATACCCGGTTAGCCATCGAGGCTGGTAAGCATGTGGTCGTCGAGAAGCCGTTTACCGTAACATCCGCCGAAGCGGATCAGCTGATTGATCTTGCCAAGCAGAAGGGTGTCCTGCTGACGGTATATCACAACCGCCGCTGGGACAATGACTTTCTGACCGTCCGCAATCTGCTGGAGACGGGGGCGCTCGGCAAGCTTTCCATTTATCAGGCGCAGTTCAGCCGCTACCGTCCGGAGGTGCAATCGGAGCGGTGGAGGGAACAGGGAAATCCCGGGTCCGGCATTCTGTACGATTTAGGTTCGCATTTGCTTGATCAGGCGCTGTTCCTGTTCGGTCTGCCGGAGACGCTGTGGGCGGATTTGAGGACGGAGCGCAAAGGGTCCAAAACCCATGATTATTTTCATCTGGTGCTGGGTTACAAAACGTTTCGCGTTATTCTGCATTCCGGTTCGCTGGTCCGGCAAGCCGGCCCGAAATTCGAGCTGCACGGGGATAAAGGAAGCTTCCTGAAGTATGGAACAGACCCTCAGGAAGGCCAGCTGAAGCAGGGGATGCACCCGGGGGATGCGGGCTGGGGCGAAGACCAGCCGGACCAGTACGGGGAGCTTGCTACCGAGCTGAGCGGGCTTGCGGTACAGGGCGAGATTGAGACGCTGCCCGGCCGCTACCAGGCCTTTTATCAGGGGCTAGCCGAAGCGATTCAGAAGGATGGCCCGTTACCCGTCCAGCCTGAAGAAGCCCGCAATGTTATTCGCATGATCGAGTATGCATTGCAGAGTCATCAGAAGGGCCGATTGATCAAGATCACGTGAGACGCCGCTGAATCCGGTATTTGAGTCCTTGCTCGCCAACACATAGTTTGCTCCGATTTGTGGGATATTAGGTGATGCTACCCTTGGCAGGTCTTTCATCAGGGGAGTCGATCCATATCACAACAATGAAGGAGAGAGAACGGATATGAAGCAACGTGGTATCCTTCGTCCGGCCCTTATGCTTCTTATGAGCTTGGCGGTGATGCTGTCCATCGCCGGAGCGGCTTTGGCGGGCGGAAGCGGTCCGTTTCATTTTGGGTTCAAAAAAAGCGTCAATGGCCAGCTGCCCTCCATCAACGAGGAGGGTTTTAAGGAGCTCCTGCAAAAATACGATGCGATCTTCATGGGCGATGCCGAGCAGAAGGAGCTTTATCTTACGTTTGATAACGGATACGAGAACGGATATACCTCCCGTATCCTGGATACGCTCAAAGAGAAGAAGGTGCCCGCCACCTTTTTCGTGACCGGACACTACGTGAAGACGCAGGAAGATCTGCTGAAGCGGATGACGGCGGAAGGCCATATTATCGGCAACCATTCCTGGAATCATCCGGATGTGACCACGATCTCGGCAGAGAAGCTGACCGAGGAGCTGGAACGGGTGAAGAAGGAGGTTATGCGCATAACCGGTCAGCCGGACATGAAATATTTGCGTACGCCGCGGGGCATTTTTGATGAGCGGTCGCTGGCGACCAGCAAGCAGTTGGGTTACACCAATGTCTTTTGGTCGCTCGCGTATATGGATTGGGACGTGAAGTCCCAGCGTGGTGCGCAGTATGCGTATGATAAGGTAACCGCGCAGCTCCACCCGGGCGCTGTGATCCTGCTGCACTCGATCTCCAAGGACAACACCGAGGCGCTTGGGCGAATCATTGACGAGGCCAGGAATCGGGGGTACGAGTTCAAGAGTTTGGATCAGATGCAGAAGAAAGCCCCGTAAGCATAGTTGCATACAGCGTGCAGAACGCCATCCTGTCAGGATGCCTTCTGCACGTTTTTTGTTTCGAACGAACTTGGATGCTTCGCTTTCAGGAACGAATGTTTGGTATAATACCCTTCATAGAACATGAACGAAGGAGACCATCATGCCTCATACTATCCAAATATCCGTCAGGCCGCTGGTGGAATACGTCTTTCGCAGCGGCAGCATTACCTCGGGTTTTCGCACGGCGACATCCTTGACCGAGGGGACCCGGGCGCATCAACAGGTGCAGCGCGACTATGGTGAGAACGATCAGAAGGAAGTTCAGCTTGAAGTGGAGATTCCTTACGAGGATCTTCTGTTTGTCGTGGAAGGTCGCTGCGACGGTCTGATTCAGGAGGAAGAGCGGATCATGATTGACGAGATCAAGTCGACCTCCGGCGATTTGGGCGTGATTACGGAGCACACGTACCCGGTTCATTGGGCACAGGCGCAAATGTACGCCTATATGTACGCCAAGCAGCATGAGATTCCGAAGATGGCGGTGAGATTAACCTACTTCCAGGTCCCGAGCGGAGAGCGGAAGCAGTTTGTACAGGAATGGAGCTTCGCTCAGCTGGAATCCTTTGTCTTGGAGGTCGTGGCGGCTTATGCGCCTTATGCCAACCTGCTGCGGGAGCATGGCGAGCGGAGGGATCGGAGCATCCGCGAATTGAAGTTTCCGTTTCCCTCTTACCGCGAGGGGCAGCGGAAGCTGGCCGGGGCCGTCTATAAAAGCATCGGGGAAGGACGAAGATTGTTTGCCAAAGCGCCGACAGGCATAGGGAAAACCATATCCACGCTGTTTCCTTCGGTTAAAGCGATCGGGGAGGGCCTGTTGTCGCGGATTTTTTATCTGACGGCCAAGACGATCACCCGAACCACCGCGGAGGAAGCCATGGCGCGTATGGAACGTCAAGGACTTTGCATGCACACGGTCACGCTGACGGCGAAGGACAAGATTTGTTTCCGTGAGGCGGAAGGCTGCAGTCAGATGGGCTGCGCCTTCTCGGAGGGTTACTACGACCGGATTAACGGAGCCATACTGGATTTGCTCTCGAATGAAACATTGATCACGAGACCCGTTGTCGAAGAGTACGCCCGGAAGCATACGGTGTGCCCGTTTGAGTTCTCACTGGATGCCGCGTATGCAGCCGATGCCGTCATCTGCGATTACAACTATGTGTTCGATCCGCGCGTATCCTTCAAGCGAATGCCGGAGGACGTGAAGAAACGCAGCGTGCTGCTCATTGACGAGGCTCACAATCTGGTAGACCGTGCGCGGGGAATGTTCTCGGCCGAGCTGAATAAATCGGCTTTTCTGGAACTGCAACGAGCTTACAAAGAGAGCAATCTAGCGCTCTACAACGCGGCGAAGCGGGTGAATAACCGCTTTAAAGTGCTGCGCAAGGTCAGCGAGGAGGAAGAGCGGATTGTCGGGTCCCAGCAGCCGGAGATGATGGTTGAGCTGCTTGAGGATTTCTCGCTCCAAGCGGAGGCAGAACTGATGACCGGCAAGAGCGGGGATGAGGCCGATGCGCTACTGGAGTGCTATTTTGCGGTGCAGGGGTATCTGCGCATCTCCAAGCTGTATGACGACCGATTTGTCACGTATGCGGAGATGAGTCAGAGCGAGGTGTTTCTCAAGCTGTTTTGCCTGGACCCCTCTTATTTGCTTCAGCAGGCGGGAAAAAACTACCGCTCCAGCGTATTTTTCTCGGCAACACTCATGCCGCTCGGATATTACCGCGACATGCTGGGAGCAGAGGAAGAGGACTACAGCCTCTCGATTCCCTCTCCCTTCTCTTCCGAGCAATTGGATGTTCGAATTTTACCGTTATCGACGCGCTTCAAGGATCGGGAGCGCAACAGCGAGGCCATCGTCCGGATGCTGAGTGCGCTGGTTCAGGAAAAGCCGGTAAACACCTTGATCTTCCTGCCGTCTTATCCTTACATGCAGGATATTCATGAGGCGTTTGCCAGAATGAATCCGGGAGCGCGTACCTTGCTCCAGGGGCATGGGATGAGCGAGGAGGAGCGGGAGGCATTCCTGAACGCCTTCCAGGCGGATGCGGAAGATCCGCTGATCGGCTTTGCCGTGATGGGCGGTATTTTCTCCGAAGGCATCGATTTGAAGGGGGAACGGCTTTCGAGCGTCGTGGTCATCGGGGTAGGACTGCCGCAGCTATCTTTCGAGAATGATATCATCAAGGATTATTTTGATCGTACCGGCAAGAGGGGATACGATTACGCCTACGTGTACCCCGGCATGAACAAAGTGCTGCAGGCCGGAGGGCGCTTGATCCGATCGGAGCAGGACAGCGGGACGCTGACGCTGGTGGATGACCGCTTTCTGAATCGACAGTACGGGATGCTGCTGCCGGAGGAGTGGAGGCATTACAGGCGAATCTAATTTTTTCATGAGATGTTGACACCTGGAAATACGACCCCTATAATACGGATATATTAATTAAGCTGAAGGAGGCTGATGTCAAATGGTTATGATGCATAGTGGATGGGTCGCATTGACGTTGGTCTCTTTGGACGGGAAATTCTAATGGTATAGGGGTATAAGGCATGTAGCTATAGTTGTCTTTAACTCCATACTGAAAGAGCCCGCAGGAGACCGTGCTTGGTATCCTGCGGGTTTTTTGTGTCTGTACAAGGGCTTGGTATGACCTTTATCGGCTTGGCCGTACGAGGTTTGGTGCCTTCTTCTTGTATATATTCAGATTAGCCGCGGATACAAATCTGCGGTTTTTTTTGTGTTTGATAACAACCAATCCAATAACGATAAGGGGATATAACGAATTTGACTAAACAAGACATGACCATGCTGCAAGCCTATGGATGGAATGAGCATTGGAGTTTGATGGCCGGGCAGATCCCGCAGCAGGATAAAGCGCTGGTACCTGCACGCATCACAGCCCAATTCTCGAAGCAATACCGCATTATTACGCAAGAGGGAGAGCAGTCCGCGATTGTCACGGGCAAATACGAATACGAAGCAGCCAGCAAAAGCGATTTTCCCGCTGTTGGCGACTGGGTCATGGTGGAGCCGCTGCAAGGGGAATCCCGTGCCGTCATTCATCAGCTGCTCCCCCGAAAGTCCGCGATGACGCGCAGGGAAGCAGGAAGCATCCCGGATGAGCAGATCATTGCCGCAAACATGGATACCGTGTTTATCATTAACGCGCTGAACAAGGATTTTAATGTCCGCCGGATTGAGCGCTATCTGATTGCGGTCTGGGAGAGCGGAGCCGCACCCGTCGTGCTGCTTACCAAGGCGGATTTATGTGAATCGCCGGAAGATTATGTCGCGCAGGTAGAGGCTGTTGCACCGGGCGTGCCGGTTCATTCGGTGAGCTCCTTGATGGATCAAGGGAAGGAGCAGCTGCAGGCTTATCTGGTTCAGGGGAAGACGGTCGCCATTACGGGTACCTCCGGTGCTGGCAAATCGACGCTGCTGAACTGGCTGTCCGGTCAGGAAATGCAGAGGGTTCAAGGGATACGCGAAGAGGACGCAAGAGGACGGCACACGACGACGCATCGAGAGCTCTTTGTGCTGCCGGGAGGCGCGATTATGGTGGATACGCCGGGCATGCGGGAGCTGCAGCTGTGGGATTCGGAAGAAGGGTTCGAGGCAACCTTTGCAGACATTGCCACGCTCGCCCAGCAGTGCCGGTTTCATGATTGCCGTCATGAAACGGAGGCCGGCTGTGCGGTCCGGGAAGCACTGCAGGACGGAACACTGGATGCGAGACGATACGCGAATTACAAGAAGACGGAGCGGGAGCTGGCCCATATCGCCCGTAAAGAGAGGGTCAGCACCCGCCGTCAGAATAAGATTTCAGGCAAGACCTCACGGAAGAGCGACAGAGACCGCAAGGGGACGTACCAGCAGCTTCTGTACGATGACGAATAATGGATGTTACGGGAGGTCCGGAGTCGATTTGACTTCGGCCTTCTTTCAGGTATATAGTTAGGTAACCAAATAAATTGGCAGACTATCTATTTATTGAAGTGGTTGCAGAAAAGAGGTGGATCATGGCAGAGGATAAGCATCCAGATTTACATCATGAGAACAACGGGAAAGAGGAAAAGGAATCGCGAGCAGGGCTGTGCATGAAGGGTGGCAGCCGAGAAGATAGCGTCGCCGGCAGGCTCTTATACAGCATACGCATGTTCCACAAGCAGGAATGGGATCAGCACTTGATTTCCGGTTATACGCCCGGCGAGATCCGCGTTCTGATGGGACTCAAACATCATATCGAGCCTGATGGTCCTGGCATGAAAGTGTCCGAAATCAGCAGCATGATGAATGTTACGTCACCGACGATCACCCAATTTATTAACGCTCTCGAGAGCAAGGGTCTGGTGGAGCGGGTGATGGATGTACAGGATCGACGTGCGGTGCGCGTACAGCTTACCGAGGAAGGGCACCGCGTTGTCCAGGAAACTTATCAGAACGTCAAGAACAACTTTAACGAGCTGGTGGATTTTCTAGGCGAAGAGGACAGCGTCAAACTGACGGAGCTGTTAACGAAGGTGTATCATTTCCACGAGCAAAAACGCAAAACGAATGAAACGACATCAGACAACGAGTAGGGGTGGGGGATTTGTTAAAACTGTTTCACTACATGAAACCGTACCGGACCGCGGTCATTTTTGTACTGCTATTCACATTTTTCCAATGTCTGTCTGATCTGTACCTGCCGACCTTGATGGCAGACATTGTGGATTATGGCATCGTTGAGGGTGATGTGCCTTACATTTGGCGTGTGGGTGGCTTTATGCTCCTGGTAGCAGCAGGGGGCATGGTGTGCTCTATTGCCGCGAGTTATTTGGCATCCAAATCCGCTACGGGATTCGGGAAGATTGTTCGGGGACGCGTCTTTTCCCATGTAGAGAATTTCACGCTGCAGGAATTCGACAAGATTGGTACGGCATCCCTGATTACCCGTACAACGAACGATATTACGCAGGTACAGCAGGTCACGATCATGATCCTTCGTATGATGGCGATAGCACCGATGATGTGTATCGGGGGCATTGTGATGGCCGTGTCGAGAGACCCGGGACTGACGACGGTGCTTCTGATCGTCCTGCCGATTCTGGCACTGGCTATTTTCCTTATCGCGAAAAAAGGGATTCCGCTCTTCAAAGCGATCCAGGTGAAGATTGATACGCTGAGCCGCGTGCTGCGGGAGAATCTGACCGGAATCCGGGTCATCCGTTCCTTCAACAGGATGGGCCATGAAACCGTCCGCTTTAACGACGCGAACGAGGACCTGACGGCCACCTCGATCAAAGTCAATAAAATCATGGGGGCGATGATGCCCGTCATGATGCTGGTTATGAACTTTGCCACGCTGGCGATTGTCTGGTTCGGAGCCCACCGCATAGAGGACGAATATATGAAGGTCGGCGACCTTATGGCATTTCTCCAATACGCGATGATGATCATGTTCTCGCTCATCATGTTATCCGTCATGTTTGTCATGATTCCGCGTGCACAGGCATCGGCGGTTCGGATCAATGAGGTGTTGAACATGATGCCGGAGATCCATGATCCGGAGCAGCCGAGCGATGCCGGCGTGGAGCACGGCTCGATTGAATTTCAGGATGTCACCTTCTATTATCCGGGTGCGGAGGAACCCGCCATTTCGGATATTTCCTTCCATGCCGGGCCGGGTGAAGTCACGGCGATCATCGGCGGAACCGGCTCAGGTAAATCGACGCTGATCAGCTTGATCCCTCGCTTCTATGACGTGACATCGGGGCGGATTCTCGTCAACGGTACGGATATCCGGGACATGATGCAGGAGGACCTGCGGGGCCGGATCGGATTCGTGCCGCAGAAGGCGCTGCTCTTTACCGGTACCATTGCGGAGAATATCCGCTACGGTAAAGAAGATGCAACAGACGAGGAGATCCGGCATGCAGCGAAGGTTGCTCAGGCCGCCGATTTCATCTCCTCCATGGAGGGCGGATACGATGCCGAGATTTCGCAAGGCGGCAGCAACGTATCCGGCGGTCAGAAGCAGCGGCTCTCGATTGCAAGGGCGCTGATTCGACGGCCCGAGATTTATGTGTTTGATGACAGCTTCTCGGCGCTGGATTTCAAGACGGATGCCAATCTTCGGGCAGCGCTCCGCGAGGAAACGACGGAAGCTACCGTTCTGATTGTCGCTCAGCGGGTAAGCACCGTCATGGACGCTGACCGGATTATCGTGCTGGATGAGGGACGCATTGCCGGCATCGGCACGCACGAGGAGCTCATGGCTTCCAGCGATGTGTACCGCGAAATCGTTACCTCGCAGCTGTCAGAGGAGGAGATCGCATGAGTGAGAAGAAACGGGGAGGACATCCCCGGGGACCTGGCGGTCCCTTTGGCGGCCCGCACGGGCCCGGAATGGCGGGGGAGAAAGCCAAGGATTTCAAAGGCACGTTTCGCCGGTTAACGCGATATCTTAAACCGCATACCGGCAAGCTGCTGATCGTTTTGATTGCAGCTATTCTCAGTACGATATTCAGCATCGTGAGCCCGAAAATATTAGGGGATGCGACCACGATCCTGTTCAAGGGCTTCATGGCCAAGATGCAAGGCGTGCCGGGGGCCGGGATCGACTTTGACGCTATTCGGACGATCATGCTCTGGCTTGCAGGTTTATATCTCTTAAGCTCTCTATTTGCATACATCCAGCAATATGTTATGGCTGGTGTGGCCCAGCGGACCGTGTATGATTTGCGTAAGGATGTTTACAACAAACTCGGCCGTTTGCCGCTGAAATATTTTGACGCTCGGACGCATGGGGAAACGCTGAGCCGGGTGACCAACGATATGGACAATATCAGCAGTACGCTGCAGCAGAGCCTGACGCAGATGATTACCTCCGTTGTCACGCTGGTCGGCGTTATCGTGATGATGCTCACGATCAGTCCACTACTGACGTTGGTGGTTATTCTGACCTTGCCGCTTAGCGTGGTGGTCACCATTGTGGTTGCCAAGCGTTCGCAGAAGCATTTTGTAGCTCAGCAGAAGCATTTGGGTGAGCTGAACGGACATGTGGAAGAAATGTACACGGGTCATAAGGTCGTGAAGGCCTTTGGCCGGGAACGACAATCCATGGAGCAATTTGATGAGGTCAACGACAAGCTCTATGATGCCGGGTGGAGAGCCCAATTTATATCGGGTACCATCATGCCGCTGATGGGTTTTGTCGGAAATATCGGTTATGTGATCGTCAGTGTCGTCGGCGGCGTGCTCGTTACCCGCAGAGCGATTGAGATCGGGGATATTCAGGCATTCATCCAGTATTCACGCCAATTCACGCAGCCGATTACCCAGCTTGCGAATATCGCGAACGTCATTCAATCCACCATCGCATCGGCAGAGCGCGTATTTGAAGTGCTGGATGAGGAAGAAGAAGTGTCAGAGCATACAGCTCCGGCAGCGCTCAAGAAGCCGCTTGGCGATGTGTCTTTTGAGAATGTGAGCTTCGGCTATAAAGCGGACCAGCTTCTGATCGAGGATATGAATGTGGACGTGAAGCACGGGCAAACGGTCGCCATCGTCGGACCGACCGGTGCCGGGAAAACCACGCTCATTAATCTGCTGATGCGGTTCTACGAGCTGAATAAGGGCAAGATTACGATAGACGGCACCGATATTACCGCTCTTCGGCGCGGCGAACTCCGCAGCCTGTTCGGGATGGTGCTGCAGGATACATGGCTCTTTAACGGGACTATCCGGGATAATATCGGATATGGACGCGAAGGCGCCACGGAACAAGAGATCATCCGAGCGGCGGAAGCGGCTCATGCGGATCATTTCATCCGGACGCTGCCGGACGGCTACGATACCGTTCTGAACGAGGAGGCCTCTAACATATCGCAGGGGCAGAAGCAGCTTCTTACGATTGCGCGTGCCATTCTGGCTAATCCATCGATTCTGATCCTCGACGAGGCAACCAGCAGCGTGGATACCCGAACTGAGCTCTATATCCAGAAAGCGATGAATGAGCTGATGAAGGACCGCACCAGCTTTGTCATCGCGCATCGACTGTCCACGATCCGGGATGCGGACCTGATTCTGGTCATGAACAAGGGCAGCATTATCGAGCAGGGAACCCATGAAGAGCTGCTGTCTCAAGGCGGCTTCTATGCGGACTTGTATAACAGTCAATTCAGTGACCAGCATGAAGCTGGGTAGCGAGGCAAGGAAGGTTATAATAAGAGACCCATCCGCGTGCGGAGTGGGTCTTTTTTTGGGAGATTAATGATAGGTTTTGGTAAGTTGGGAGTAAGCCGGCAGGCATATTTGTTATTGCATTTTCATATGGTTCTTTTATAATGATGTTTATGTTTATATCTTTAAAGGGAGCCATGATCATTATTGAATAAGTCCGAACTGAACCGAATCACGCAAGAGCTTCTACGTCGGTCGGGCAGCAGTGTCACCGTGGAGATGGAGGCGTATTTTCCAGGGGGCCGTTTAATCGGCGGGAAATATGTCATGAATTCGCACAGCGTGACGATGTATACCGAAGTCATACGCCAACAGTGTTTGCAGCTGTTTGGCACGCTTGAGCCGTTTCATGCCTATTTTGCGGTGGTATTTGCACATGAGCTGGGCCATTCGATGGACCTGACGCTGACAGAACTTTGCGACCGGATGGATCGAACGGTGGATGAATGGGAGCAGAAGCAGATCGCGCTTCAAATCGAGGAAAATGCTTGGGACAACGCCATGCCATGGCTTCAGGATATGGATCCGGAATTTATACGGATCATCGTGGACCGTTCGCTTGAGGCATACCGCGAGGAACCGGCACCAGAAATCGCTTAGGCCTGCATAGGTAATCCAGGTCCAGGTCATAACATAACACAGGCACCCGTCAGGGTGCCTTTTTGGAATGGTAAGAAACTATAAGCTTCAGTGATTTACTGCCTTGGAGGCATAATTGAAGGGTCTCTAATATCGTATGTTATACAAGATGAAACCAAAGATGGCAGCCACCACAATGAAGGCACCTGCAGCGGCAAGGGTCATTAAAAAATCACTAAGCAGGCTTTGCTGCCGGATACCGCGCAGCTTCTCCTGCGCTTTTTTCTCCGAGACGTCCTCTTTAATTCGATCCAAATACTCAGGGCCTAGAACCATGGGCTGTCCCTCCCGTAAACGATGTGTAAGCTCATTATACCAGAAATATGTTATTTTTGGTTGGATTTAGGTCATTTCTGATATGTAGGCCCATGTTATCTAAAAGAAGTGAAGCTCGCATGGGCTTCACTTCTTTTAGATAAGGCGTCACTAGAGGGATCGCGGCGTCCGCTCAGCTCTCCGGATCCAGCTGCTTCAATGGCTCAATGGCCGGCCCTTCAAGTACCTCGCCATTATAGCGATAGCGTGATCCGTGACATGGGCAATCCCAGGAGCGTTCGCCCTCGTTCCATTCCACTTCGCAGCCGAGATGGGTACAGGTCGTATCCACGAGATGGAGATTCCCCTGATCATCCTTGTAAGCCCCGGCGCGCTGACCGTTATGGCGGACGACTGCGCCTTCGCCGGCTTTTAGCTCGGTTATATCGGCGTGGGACATTTCCACCTTGCCGGACACGAAATCCTTCGCAACCAAGGCATTTTGAACGACGAATGTTTTGATGCTCGGGTCCGCTTTGAAGCGGGACGGGCTGTACACCTCGGAGTAACGGTTCTCTTTCTCCAGAATTTGATCGCTAATGATCTTTGCGGCTAGCGTGCCGGTCGTCATTCCCCATTTCCGGAAGCCTGTCGCAACAAAGATCCGGTCTTGACTGGATGTGATCGGCCCGATATAAGGCATATTGTCCAGTGTGATCAGGTCCTGAGTCGACCAGCGGTATGGAATGTCAGAAGCGCCCAGCAGTTTTCCTGCAAAAAGCTCGAGATTTTCGTAATGCTGATGAGTACAGATGCTGCGGCCCGTCGGGTGATTCTCGCCTCCTACGATAACCAGCTCCTCACCACCATAAGAAGCTGAGCGCAAGGAACGGGTTGGCTGATCGACGCTTAGATACATCCCGCCCGGATAGGCGGTTTCGGGCTTGACAGCAATGGCGTAGGAGCGCTCCACATGCAGCCGCGTGAAATACAATCCCTTCTCGTCAACGAACGGAAAATGAGATGCCGACACGGCGTGATTGCACGTGATCCGATGTCCGCCCCGTTTGGTCAGCAGCGTGATCGGTCCATCGGTTTCGGCCTTTTCATCCATGGTCGTGTTCTCATAGATCCGCCCTCCGAGTTTCAGAAATTGTTCCGTCAGATGTTTCAAATACTGCAGAGGATGGAACCGATACTGCCCGGGCATCTTGATGGCTCCCCGAATCGGCATAGGCAGAGGAAGGCTGTCCTGCCACTCTCCCGGAATGCCGAGCTTCTCATAAGCTTTGATCTCATCCTCGAGCTTTGTGAGATACTTGTCCTCCTGTTGAGCGTAGATATAGGCATCCTCCAGCTTCAGCCCGAATTTCCCTTCGTCTCCGCCAATAATATCCCTAATGAATTCGATCGCTTCGCGATTTCCTTCGTAGTAGAGCCTTGTCTTCTCCTCTCCAAAATGGTTCATAAATTCATGATAGATCAGCCCATGCTGCGCCGTTACCTTCGCGGTTGTAAAACCTGTTGTTCCGTTCAGAATGCGGCCTGCATCGACGACGACCACATCTTTACCTGCCTTCGCCAGCAGATAGGCTGTGGTGATTCCGGTTATGCCGGCTCCGACGATGGCCACATCCGCTTCGATATCCTCGGCCAAGCGTGGGAAGTCGGGCAGTTCGGTAGTCGCTCTCCACAGCGACACCGGGTATTGCGGTAGTCCTTGGTACGATGAATTGGATGGGTTCATTCACGATTCCTCCTCAGTTTCTAGGGGTCTTGCCCTTAAACTCAGACTCTGTCTTCATTATTACCACATGGGAATGATTAGAAACGAGCTGATTTCGATTCGAGGCTTTCTTACGTTTTCTGGATGATTGTAAATAATTTGGGACATATGTGCAGAACCTAAGGAAACAGCGTGAGATTCGGAATTTAGTGAAACGAGGGGTGGTAACATGACCAGCGAACCATATTTAAAGGTGGAGGATGCCAAGAAGTGTCTGCAAGAACATCTACGTAATATCGGAGATATCGAGCAGCGCGAGCTGAAGAATGAAGGGGAGCACGCGTTATTGATTTATCTTAAGAGCATGTGCGATCCCATCATGATTAACGAAAATTTGATTAACCGTTTTTATGAGCTGAAATCCTTGGATCTATATGACCAATTCCTCCGGTCCTTTCCCTCAACCGTGGAGCCGAAAGATGAACAGGAATTGCTCCGGAATATACTTAGGGGCTGCGTTGCCGTATTTCTCCGGGACAGCGTGCTCCTGTTTGACGCCGTATTGGTTAATGCAGGCGCGATCCAGCCTGCCAGTACGGAGAATGTCATTCAGGGTCCCGATGATTCGTTTACGGAAAATATCGAAGTGAACCTGAACCTGATTCGCCACCGTTACCAAACCGCGAATTTAAAAACGGAATTCATGACCGTCGGCAAACTATCGCAGACCCGAATCATCATTATGTACGATGCCTGCAAAGTGGATGAAACGGTATTACAGGAGCTCAAAAAGCGATTGTCCGAGCTCAAAGCGGATATTGTGCAATCGGCGTCCGAAATCGAGAGACATACGATGCATCCTAAATTTCGTTTGTATCCGACACTCATGCTAACCGAACGCCCTGACCGGGCTGTATTGAATATTTCCCAAGGAAAGATTGCAGTATTGATGGATTCAACGGGGTATGCGCTTATGCTGCCGGCCATATTCAATGATTTCTTCACGGCGATGGATGACAAAATCCAGCTTCCCCCGATCGGCTGGTTTCTCAAGGGAATCCGGTATATCGCCTTGTTTGTCACCGTGCTGATGCCAAGCCTTTATGTGGCCTTCACCTCCTATAATCCGGAGATATTGAGGATGCAGGTTACGCTGCTTATTGCGGGAAGCCGGGCTACGGTGCCGTATCCGTCCTTTTTTGAAGTGATTTTCATGCTGCTGGCGATGGAATTTCTGACGGAGGCGAGTGTTCGGCTGCCCAAAGCGATTGGTCAGACCGCTACCACGGTAGGGGGTCTCATTCTGGGAACCGCAGCTACGGAGGCGGGGTTGGTTAGTAACATCATGATTATCCTGGTTTCCGCCGTCGCGATAACAAATTTTGTGATCCCGATAACGATGATGAGCTCAGGCATCCGTGTCACGAAGTATTTGTTCATTGTACTGGCCATCTTCTTCGGCTTAGTCGGTATTGTATTGGGGATGGTGGCCATGATCATGTACCTTACCAGCCTCAGGTCCTTCGGTAAACCATACTTGAAGATGTTTGCTGTGGAATGGAACAAGAAAGGAGATCAGCGAAGTGGTTAGAAATAAATATTTTTATTACCTCTTCCTGCTCAATGCAACCATCAACCTGATTAATTATGTCCCTCGCATCTTGATTACGGATCGCTTTGACGGTGCGCTGATGTCGATTCTCGTGTCCATTCCAATCGGCACATTGCTATTGTTTACTTTCGTGAAGCTGATTCAAAAATTTCCGGGACAAGGGCTGCCGGAGATTTTCCACTCGGTTATGTCCAAGTGGATATCCGGCATCCTGCTTTTTTTATACGGACTCGCGTGGTTTTTCTCCAGCGTGATTACCTTGGTCAGTTTCGTTGATATTACCTCTCGCTACATCAGTCCGGATGTGTCTCCCTATATTGTTCTGGTGGGATTTCTGGTGGTGGTTGGACTTAGCGCGAGGCTGGATTCCGAGTCCATTATTTATGCCCTGGAGATGATTCTGTACATTTGTGTGCCTATCATCGCCTACATGTCATGGCGTGTCTTCAGCAATCCCTATTTCAGCTGGGATTCCGTAAGGCAAATCATAACCTATGCATGGAATATGCCCAATTATGAAACGGTGGCGGCGGCAACTTTTATTTTTACGGGCTACGTGAACATGGTGGTATTCAATCGGATATTTCACCGATTCAGAGTACGCCATATTTGGGCGATTGTGGTGGTCAGTATGCTTACCCTTCTGGTATCGATCTTTGCACCCATTGGCATATTGGGCGCTGCGGGCGCCGGAGGACACGTATATCCAGCCTTCTCGACGGTAGACTCGCTTCGGATTCGTTATTTCATCATTGAGCGGATGATTTATGTCTTCTATGTGGTGTATATGTGCCTCTCCCTCGTGAATTCCATCATTCACTGGCATGTGGGTAAGGATCTGATTCTGGGAAGCTTCGGATTAAAGGTCGATAAGGGCGAAGCGATGACAAAAAGGAGGAAAATCGAATGGTGGGTGATTCTCCTCTTTTCCCTGATTACCTTCGGGACGTCGTTTATCGTGAATCAATACATATTAAATGATATGGCGATTGTCTTTCTGGATGTTCGGTTCGCAGGGGAATTCCTGCTCATTGCCCTGTTATTCTATGCGGTATGGAGGAAAAGGAGGAAGAAGGCATGAAAGACCTGAAACGATGGCTGGTCTGGCTCATGTGCTGCTCTTTTTTGTTTCTGTCGGGATGTGATTTTAGGGATATCGATCTCAGACTTTTTGTTGTGTCCATTGGCATTGATGTCTCGAAGGAAAATCCCGGCATGAACCGATTCAGCTTCAAAATCGCGATTCCTTCGGGAGACCCGAAGACCGGGGATAAGAAGTCATTGCTTATTACGCAGGAAGCGACAAGCATCGCAGAAGCGATCAGGGAGGTTAAATCCAAAGTAGATAAGGAGCTTGACTTCGGACATTGCAAGGGAGTTATGTATGGCGAAGCATATGCCCGGGAAAATATCGGTAAAATTCAAGACTGGACCGTTCGGAGGCGAGACATGCAGCTGCTGATGTATCCAGGAGTTGCTGTTCCTACAGCGGAAGCCGTATTAAAGGCTGAACCCCCCACCGAGCGGATAGCCGGAAACGCGATATTTCTGGCGCTCAGTGAAGAGGGGACGGAATCCCCTTTCATTACCAAGACGTACTCCTTCGATCTGACCCGCCGAATGATGGAGGAAGGAGAAGATCCGGTTATGCCCGTCGTGGAAACAACCGACGAACAAGTTCTGAATATCAACAAGGTAGCTTTGATGGATAAGAACAAGGTGAAGGTGATTCTGAATCAGGAGGAAACCAGGCTGTATAACCTGCTTGATCTTCGGAACTTAAGCACCAATTTCGGGACGAAGGTTGAGGGCCAATTGCTTGAAGTGAATACGGACAGGACACGGGCTAGATATAAGATCATAACGGATAAAACAGGGGAAGAAACCATTGACTACAAGATTCGGATCACGGCGATTTTGGAGGAGAAGGAGGATCCCGAACAACTGGATCCGAAAGATCTGCGTAAGGTCGAAGAGCAATTTAGCAAGGAAATATCCCAATCGGTCAAAAAACTGCTGGAGAAGATTCAAAAAACAGGCCTGGATCCGCTCGGTTTCGGCCTCCGATATGGAGGCACGCACTGGAACAATCAGACGGAGATGGAGGAATGGCGTGCCATGTACCCCCATATCAAGTTTAATGTAGCGGTCAGGTTAAGGATAAAGTCGACCGGTTATAAACGTTAGACAAGGCACAACTGTCTATCGTACAGGAAGATGTTACAATAAAGAATAAGCATCTATCTTGTATGAAGGAGGTTTCACATATGGAATTTAGAAGATTGGGCGGAAGCGGACTGAAGGTTAGCGATATCAGTCTCGGGAGCTGGCTGACGTACGGGGGATATGTGGAACGGGAGAATGCCGTGAAGTCGATTCAGACCGCGTATGGACTCGGCGTTAATTTTTTTGATACGGCGAATGTGTATGCGCAAGGGGCGGCTGAGGTGGTTGTCGGGGAAACCTTGAGAGCTTTCCCACGGGAGTCCTATGTCCTGGCCACGAAGGTATTCGGCAAGATGGGGGACGGACCCAATGATCAGGGCCTTTCCCGCAAACATATCAGAGAGCAGTGCGATGCGAGTCTGAAGCGGCTGGGTACCGATTACGTCGACATCTATTACTGCCATCGATATCATGAAGAAACACCGCTAGAGGAAACGCTGCGGGCGCTGGATGATCTTGTCCGCCAAGGCAAGGTGCTCTATATAGGCGTCAGTATGTGGACCGCTGCCCAGATGGAGGCGGCTTTGGCCGTTGCGGACCGTTACTTGCTGGATCGCATCGTGGTGAATCAGCCGCTGTACAACATGTTCGAGCGCAAGATCGAGGAGGAGATCATTCCTTTAGGCGAGAAGAAGGGCATTGGACAAGTGGTTTATTCTCCTCTAGCTCAAGGGCTTCTGACTGGCAAGTACGCCTCCAAGCAAGCCGTTCCGGAGAACAGCCGCGCATCGAAGATTGGAGCCGACCGGCTCAAAATGAGTGAAGTCCGCATTCAGAAGGTGCAGGCTCTGGGTCTCATTGCAAGCGAGCTGGGTATGACCGTCGGCCAATTGGCCTTGGCCTGGATTCTGCGTCAGAACAACGTAGCCAGTGCGCTGGTGGGCGCCAGCCGTCCGGAGCAGGTGGAAGAGAATGTGAAGGCCTCCGGCATGAAGCTGTCTTCGGATACGCTGACTGCCATTGATGAAATACTGAAGGCGGATTCGAATTAAGAAAGAATCAAATCATTGATTTCGGGGGCGGAGCATACGCGGTTGCGCCCGCTGTCCTTGGCGCGGTACAGCTCGCGGTCCGCTTGCTGAAGCAGCTCCCTGGCATTTTTCGACCGAATCGTATCGGGGTGAACAGCAACTCCAATCGACACGGTGATCCGAATCTTGGTTCCGTCTTCCAGGACAAAGATATGGTCCGCTACGGCGGCCCGGATTCGTTCCGCAATAGCGGCCGTCTCGTCGATGGTCGCTTCAGGAACCAGCACCGAGAATTCTTCCCCGCCGTTGCGGGACACTTCGTCAAAAGAACGGGAATGCTCCCTCATCACTTTGCTGAGCTGCTGCAAAACGGCATCTCCGGCCGCATGGCCGTAGGTGTCGTTTATTTTTTTGAAGTGATCAATGTCCACGACAAGAACACCCAGCCGTTCGCTGAAATGCTGGGCTTCGAGAAAACGTTCCGACAACAGCTGCTCGAACTGGCGCAAATTGTGAAGACTGGTCAGGTAATCCGTTTCCGCATTTTTCTTCAACTGCAGAAAGAGTTGATTGGACGTGTTGATATACTCGGTCAGCATGTAGATGACCACCGTGGCGAGCATGGATATGATGAGGTGCTCCGTGAAGACGGTATACACCTTGTGGTGGTCCGGGATATTCATCCACATAATACATAGGAGCACCAGCATGCTCGATACGCTCATGAGCAGCATTTTGCTTAAACGACCCCAATGGGTACGAGAAAGCGTCCCGCAGATGATTCCGATCAGCAGCATGCCGGCTCCCGCAATGGCAGAGGAAGCGGACATGCCGAACAGGATCAGCCGCCCGAGTGCAATCAGCACGCCGGCAATTAGGGAGGGAAGCCAGCCCAGGTAGCTGGCGATCACGACAATGGCCAGATGCCGCAGATCCGCAAAAAATCGGGGGTCAATCGGAAAAGAATAATACATCAAGATGATCCCGTAAATGCCAAAGAGCAGTCCGGCGTTGATCTTAACGTTGATGGACGGTGTCACAACGCCTGTTACATATTTTTTGGACAGCAGTCCGGATAAGTATAAGAAAGTCACAAATATACAAAAGTTGGTAAATAGTATATTAGTCATGGGGGATCATTCCTTTCATGTACCTTGCATAAGAGCGGCAAGGCGATGAAGACATTCACCCCCTATTTTATCGGAAAATGGAATTGTATGTCGAATATTAAATGCTTTATGTTGTTAATTTTGAGGAGCCTCTAAAGGCAGGAGAACTTCAAACATCGTCCGTTCCGTATCACTGGTCACCTGAATCGTGCCATGATGGGCATCCACGATGGTTTTGACGATAGCCAAGCCAAGGCCGGAGCCGCCGGTTTGATCGGTACGGGATTCATCCGCCCGGTAGAACCGCTCGAACAGATAGGGGATTGCATATGGGGGGATCGGGGGACCGTAATTGATTACCTGTACAATGGCAAACTTCGCATCACTTGATACCTTCAAATCCACCACCCCGGCCTCTCGCCCGTGCCGTACCGCATTGGACAGCAGATTCTCGAAGGTACGCATCAGCTTATCCCCGTCCGAGGAGATTATGATTTTCTCCGTTTCAGGCGTGAAGATGACTTGTACTCCTCCCTGCTGCCCGGTGAGCGAAAAGTCTACGGCCAATTGTGCGAGCAGCTCCACCAAATTAATGTCAACCCGGTTTATCGGGGAGTACCCCATCCGGGTGTATTCAAACAAATCGTTCACGAGTCCGCCCAGGCGCAGCGACTTATCGTACGCGATATCGGTATAATACCGGAGTTCGACCTCATCCTTGTAATGGTCTTCATTGACCAGCCGCAAGTACCCGATGATGGAGGTGAGGGGGGTACGCAGATCATGCGATACGTTGCTGATCAGCTCGTTCTTGGACTGGACTGCCATCCGCTCCTCTGCCAGCGATAGCTTCAGCTGCTTGGCCATTTGATTGATTTGCGTTGCCATCTGGCCCAGTTCGTCATTCGAGCTGACGATAATCTCTTGGTCCAATTCGCCCTTTGCCAAACGCTTTGTTCCCTCCATTAAGTGATTGATTTGACGAATGGTGCCCTGGCTCAGGAGCAAAACCATGCAGATAAACAGCACGATGCCGATGATCGTCGGGATGATGGGAAAACCGAAGAAATCCTCCAGAATACGATCAACTCTGAATAGGGTGTTTACCCAGGGCTCCTTCCAGTATTCCCGGCCGATCAATCGGATGATCTGCTGCGCGATGAACAGGATGGACAGGGTCAGGGCTCCACCGACAAAAAACAGCGTGATGATTTTCCATTGCAGCTTACGCATGGATTTTGTACCCGACGCCCCATACCGTTTGAATGAGCTTATAACCCAGCTCCTTCTCGAGCTTGTCCCGCAGGTTGCTGATGTGCACCATAACCGTATTATTGGAGACGTAATATTTCTCCTTCCAGACCTGCTGGAAAATATCCTCGGCGCTAAAGATTCTCCCCGGTTGGCGGGCAAGCAAATACAGAATTTCGAATTCCCTTGCCGTCAAAGAGATCGCTTTGCCATTGGCCGTTACTTCATGTGTTGTTCGGTTAATGTCGAGCCCGTCGATCTGGATCCGGTCGCTGTCCTCCCGAAGCAGTTCGGCATTGTACAGGGTGGAGCGCCGCAGCAGTGTTTTGACGCGAGTCGTCAGCTCCAGCGGATTGAACGGTTTGATCATATAGTCATCCGCGCCGGTCATCAGCCCCAGGATTTTATCCATGTCTTCACTCTTGGCGCTCAGCATCAGGATGGGTATGGACGAGGTTTCCCGGATTCTGCGGCAGGTGTCAATCCCGTTCAGCTTTGGCATCATGACATCGAGAATCACGAGATCCACCGTACCACCGTGCGTGGCCATCGCCAGCAGTGCTTCCTCCCCGTCATGGGCTTGGATTACGCGGTAACCCTCATTCTCCAGATAAATGGAGATCAGCCCGGATATTTCTTTATCGTCATCTACGATTAATACGCTTCTCATTGTGATTTCCTCCAGTAAAACATCCATTGGAAACGATGATTCCATACGAACAGTGTACCCTAAATCAACCGCATAAAGTGCAGATTTGCCTTCAAAAATAGCGAGTTTTTGTGCAATTATCATTTAAAAAGGCCGGCGACGAGATTCGATAAAATGCCTTGACGATCGAATCCGTAATCCATCAGTTTCCGGGTTTCCTTAAACCGCTGATCTGCATCCCCGGTTCCCATCACGACGGATATCAGTCGGTTCCCACCACGCGACGCCGTTCCAGTAAAGCAATAACCGGCAGAGCGGGTATACCCGGTCTTAAATCCGTCATTACCCTCGTAAGAATATGGCTCCCCAGGGAGCATGAGATTGGTGGTATGCAGGGAAAGCTTCTTCTGCGGTACAGGCAAATCGCGCTGGCTCGTTACCTCGAGTAGATCGGGATGTTTGTTCACCAGCCATCTGGCCAGCATGGCCGTATCCCTGGCAGTCATGACGGTATCCCCTTCGGAGGCCGCTTCGGCAAAAGGAACCAGGTCTGCGGCAGGCAAACCAGATGCATTGGCGAATACGGTCCGATCAGAAAGGCCGATTTCCTTCGCCCGGGCATTCATGGTGTCCACGAACCGGGCCTCCGACCCGCTGAGATGCTCTGCAATAGCTACAGCCGCATCATTGGCCGAATGAATAATGAGCGCTTCGAACAGCTGCCTCAGCGTATAATGTTCGTCTTCATGCATGCCGATGGCCGAACCGGGCACCTCTGCGGCATATCGACTAATCGGCACGTTCTCGTCCCAACCATGCTGCCCGGAACGAACGGCATCCAGCACCAGCAGCTCCGTCATCATTTTGGACATGCTTGCCGGAGGAAGGGGGAGATCGGCATGCATCGCATAAAGCACGCGACCGGTATCTGCATGAATCAGGATGGCCGAGCTCGCTTTGATGGGAGGCGGAATAAATATCTTCGCGATGAACACGACCAACAGAATGACGAGAAACAGCAGAAAGAGCAGACTTAAACGTGCTCGTCCCTTTCGGCGTTTTATTCGTTTGCTTCGAATCGTGCCGGTTTGCTGACGGGATCGTTCAGGGGATGACGGTACTTGATTGGGATACTTGCCTATGGATTCCATGGCGGTCGATCGCCTCCTTTGGCGGGCTATACGTTTCATCGTTTATGTATGTTCTAATTCTAACCATACAAGCTAAAGGAATTTTTAATTGAATCTAAAGAAATCTTAAAGATTACCAGCGGCAATTTCGGCAAGGGATGTTGACCTTGAGAAGAATAGGATTTATACTTGATCTAAAAATAAATTAAAAGGGTGAATACCTTGAAATCTTTAAATCTGACGACGCAACGCCAAGCGGTGTACGATGTCCTACGGGAATCGCATGATCATCCGACTGCTGCGGATATCATGAACCGATTGGTGGAGAAAGGATATAATTTGGCGTACGGGACGGTTTATAATTCCCTGCGTTATTTGACGGATAAGCAGTTGATTCGAGAATTGAAGCTGGGCGAGAGCGC
Organism: Paenibacillus sp. LC231; assembly: GCF_001860525.1. Lineage (NCBI taxonomy): Bacteria > Bacillati > Bacillota > Bacilli > Caryophanales > Paenibacillaceae > Paenibacillus > Paenibacillus sp. LC231. The sequence continues at coordinate 154,782 of NZ_JFOM01000008.1, forward strand.
GAGTCGGTACGACGCCCGTACTGACGATCATCAACATATTATTTGTGAAGTATGCGGTAAAGTGGACGAGGTCATGACGGAGGTGCCAGAGGATTGGGCTGCTACGGTAGCCGGTGAAACCAATTACGTCATCCATCATGCTCACGTCGTATTCGGGGGGGTGTGTCCAGAATGTCAAACCAAACGGAAGAAATGACGGCACTGGGAACGGTCTATTCGTTTCCTGATTTCCAGTCCGGCAACCTGTATGTTCGTCCGACGACGCCGATGGCGATAGGGGATGCTTGTCCCACAACCCTGCGGGCTGCGTTACTAAGCCGTTCGCCCGGACGGGTGAATGAAATGTTCATTACCTTGACCGAGAACTGCTTCGAGGTGATGATGTTCCGTAAATGGGAACCGCGTCTTCAGTCGGCACTCAATACAGGATTGATTATTGCCGATATGACGGGCTGCCGGAATATAACGGCGTTCAACAAGGAGAAGGAGCTCCTGCTGCCAGAGCATTCCTCTATTCCGATTCTGTACCTTGTAGGGGAAGAATTAATGAGCAATGCGGGCTCAAGCCTGTTGAACGAAGAGCTCATGGTATGGCCTGCCCGTTCCAAAGATACGATGATGTATCAGGTGCAGCGAACCATCCGATTGTTCTCACCGGCTGCCGGATTGTCAGGTGGAGAAGAGGTCATGCGAGGCCTCGTTTATAAAGACTTATCCATTGATCGGGATAAAATGACGATCCACCGGGGCAGCACTCCGATCCATTTGACCAAGACAGAGTATCATTTGCTGATGCTCCTGCTGGACAGCGAAGGAGCCGTATGCACGCGTGAGGACCTGATGTGCAAAATTTGGGATACGGATTTTATGGGCGGCAGCAACGTGGTCGACGTCCATATCAAAAGCTTGCGTAAAAAGCTGAGCGACAACGCGGGAGCCCCGCGCTATATTGCAACGGTTAGAGGAGTGGGATACCGCCTGGCGGACTAATCCCCCTCCCCTTTTTTTGTACATTCACCGCACTCTAGAAGGTTCATCCGAACTTCATATTACGATCATAAAAGGGTCATATAACACTCATGCGACAATCATGATCCAATGGATTCTCCAATGATACAATCAATTCATAAATTTAGATTCAGTCTAAAATCAATTATAGAAATGATGGAGGGTTCATATATGGATAGAATGACAACCAATCAAGGGGCTCCGGTTGGAGATAACCAAAACTCTAAAACGGCAGGACGCCGCGGACCAACGCTGCTTGAGGATTACCATCTGATCGAAAAAATCGCCCACTTCGACCGTGAACGGATACCGGAGCGCGTCGTTCATGCCCGTGGGGCAGGTGCACACGGCACATTTGTTGTGGAGAATGACATGAAGCCTTATACGAAAGCGGCATTCCTGCAGGAAATCGGTCAAGAAACTCCTGTGTTCGTTCGCTTCTCAACGGTTATTCATGGAACGGGGTCACCGGAAACAGCACGCGACCCGCGCGGATTTGCCGTGAAGTTCTATACGGAAGAAGGCAACTATGACATTGTAGGGAACCATATCCCTGTCTTCTTTATTCGGGACGCAATCAAATTCCCTGATATGGTGCATTCCTTGAAACCTTCGCCGGAGACCAACATCCAGGAGCCCGGCCGGTACTGGGACTTCATGACGCTGTCCCCGGAATCCACGCATATGATGACCTGGGTGTTCTCCGATCACGGCACACCGGCGAACTATCGGGAGTTGGATGGCTTCAGCGTCCATGCCTTCAAGTGGGTGAATAGCGAAGGCAAAGTGACCTACATTAAATACAAGTGGGAGTCTGCACAAGGCGTGAATACACTGAATGCAGACGAAGTGGTCGAAGTCCAGGGCAAGGACTTCAATCACGCCACCCGTGATCTTCATGAGCACATCTCAAACGGGAATTTCCCGAAATGGCGCCTGCAGGTGCAGCTGATGTCCCCGGAAGAGATGGATGAATTGTCCTTTGATCCGCTGGATCCTACAAAGACCTGGCCGGAGGACCGCTTCCCGTTCGTAACGGTTGGCACAATGACCTTGAATCGCAATCCGCAGAACTTCTTTGCTGAAGTGGAGCAGGTCGCTTTCTCCCCAAGTGCGTTGGTGCCTGGCATCGAGCCGTCGGAGGATAAATTGCTGCAAGGCCGGTTATTCTCCTATCCGGATACGCAGCGTCATCGACTGGGTGCGAATTATTTGCAGATTCCGATTAACTGCCCATATGCTCCTGTGCGTAATCATCAACGGGATGGCTTGATGAACGTGAATCAAGATCCTTCACCGGTAAACTATGAGCCGAATAGCTATACAACAGGCCCTGTGGAAGATCCGTCTGTAAGTGAAAGCGAAGCACCGCTCGTCGGGCGTGTCGTTCGCCAGCGTATCGAGAAAACGGATGATTTCACACAGGCCGGAGAGTTGTATCGTTCGTTTACCGAGCAGGAGAAGGATCATCTGATCCGCAATCTGGTTGATGACCTGAGTCAGGTCAAATCCGATATTCAGCTTCGTGCCGTATGCAATTTCTACCGTGCGGACGCTGAATACGGCGCACGACTCGCTGCCGGGCTTGGTGTAGACCTAAGCGCATTCATCCCTTCCAATCAGTCGAAGTAACGTAATCTGAACGTATAAGAGCCAGCCACCTTGGTTTCCGCTGTGCAGGATGGATGGCCATTATATAGACGGTAATCTAGGATTGCCGGCAAGAGGGGTACCCGTTTAACAGGGTATCCCTCTTTTTATGGAATTAATTACCTATATATACTGCATAATGAATGGTTCAGGAGATGCCGATAAGTTGAAGGGAGTATTTTTATAGAAGACAGGCGAGATTCACTGCAGTTTAGAAAGGAAAGAAACCCATGAAGAAAAAAAGTGCCAATCGTATTCGAAGAAATCTGATTCTCACATTTCTCCTCGTGCTCCTTGTGCCCAGCTGCGCCATCGGTATTATCACCTACCGTGACGCCAAGGGAACGATCGAGGATGAAATTCTGCGCAGTGCATCGCTGAGCGTTGATACGGCGAATGAGATTATTAACCACACGCTGCAATCCAAGTTTGATGACCTGAATTATTTAAGCAGCACGATGAAGTCTGCGGAAATCGACAAGGAGCTTAAAGCGCAAGCAGGTTCAACAATCAATGCGCTGAAGCAGTACTTGGGACTTCATCCCGAGACGGTGGACGTATTTATCGGTACGGCGCAGGCTGGAATTATCAAGGCATCGAGTGAAAAGCTGCCGCCGGGCTATGACCCTAGACAAACCGGCTGGTACCAGGAGGCGATGAATGCATCGGGCCAACCGATTATTACAGCCCCCTATGCTTCGAATGCTGGCTCACTGATTGTTGTAACGATCGCCCAGATGCTGCCTGACGGCAATGGCGTCGTGGGCATTGATCTCAACCTCCGCAGCATCCAGAGTCTGGTCGAGGTGCAGGTAGGTAAAGAAGGCTACACGATGGTGCTGGATCAAAACCACAAATATTTGTTTCACCCCGATTATGAAGCAGGGACGGACGCGTTGGCTGAGGAAACCTGGATCTCCAAGATGTATGAGCAGCCGACCGGTCATTTTCACTATGTTCATGACGGCATGGAGAAACAATTGAATTACATTACAAATGAACGAACCGGCTGGAAAATTGCCGGGACCATGTATGTTCAGGAAGTCGACGACGCCGTTAATGGCATCCGTCATACGATGATTGTGGTCATGACCGTGTCGCTGCTAACCGCCTTAATTCTGGTGACTTGGAATGTAAGCTCAGTGATCAAGCCGATCCGTCGTATGCGCCAAGCGACCGAAGTCATTAGCGGGGGGGATCTGACGCTTCGCATGAAAGGCTTCAAGCGAGATGAGATTGGAGAATTGGCCGATCACTTCCAGCAGATGGTGGATAGTCTCAGAGACATGGTTCACGGGGTCAAGGCGATGACGGAGAATGTTTCCGCATCTTCCGAGGAATTGTCCGCAAGCGCCCTGCAAAATACAAGCGCCGTCGAGCATGTCACGTCTTCCATTCAGGAGGTGGCCGCCGGCAGCGAACGCCAGTTGAACGCCGCGGAGGAGATTCTGAAGCGCATCCTTCAAGTATCCAGGCATGCTGATGAGATTGCGGAAGTGTTGGAGAAGGTTACAGACGCCATGAACCAGACGGAGGAATTGGCCCAGGAAGGGAACAAGACGGTGATTACCGCAGCAGCGACGATGCAGGATATCGATCATGCGATGAACGATTTGAATGGGGTTATCCATCAGCTGTCTGAGCGGACCGAGGAGATCGGCGGTATCGCATCTGCCATTACCGACATTGCCAAGGAGACGAGCCTACTGTCGCTGAATGCCTCGATCGAAGCTGCGAGAGCCGGGGAGCAAGGCAAAGGATTTGCGGTTGTGGCCGCCGAAATCCGTAAGCTTGCGCAAAGGTCGGAAAGCTCAGCAGATTACATATCAGGGCTGATTGCAGGGATACTTGCAGAAGTGGAACGAACCATGGAGGTGACGGAAGCCGCCAGGCAGAAGGTGTCGGACGGCGTGGACGCAGCGGATCTGACCGGGCGCTCCTTCTCCCGTATCAAAAAGGCCGTGAATACAGTGTCCGGCCAGGTAAGAACCACTTCGAGGGCGGCTAAGGAATTGGCTCAAGATACGGCCTCCACGAAAAAGTCCGTTGAAGATATCCGCGGGGTGTCGGAGCAAACGTCCAGTCAGACTCAGACGATATCGGCTGCCTCTCAGGAACAGCTTGCTTCTATGGAAGAGGTGAGCGCGTCTGCTGCAGATTTAAGCCGGTTAGCCGAAGAACTGCAGGAGATGGTGAAACGCTTCAAGATTTAAGAGTTTCCGGGGCGTGCAGTATGTCTCGAATATTTCATGTTGAAGCAGCAAGGGAACTTATATTCCTTTGCTGCTTTTTGGTTTGTGGCAGGAAAGGGGGGCTTTTTGAAGAATAAGACCAAAGTGACTTTATCTATAGGAGCAGGGCCTTTATACTGGAGTCAACTGCTAGAAGCGCAAGATTAACGGATCCACAAGCTAGAAATGATGAGAGTGGGGCATATAACATGGCACAGCATATGAAAGATCGGATCGTCGCTTTGGCTGGTCCGCGCAAGGCGGCAGACATGGCTAAGCTGGTGGAGAAGATGGGAGGAACCGCGCTGCTTCGTCCGGCCCAGGGAACCGTATTTTTGGATGATGAAGTATTGCGCCGTTCGATCGAAGCTTGGCTCAAAGCGCCTGCACCGTGGGCGATATTTACGACGGGAATCGGCCTGGAGGCCATTTATGATACGGCCGAACAGATGGGTCTTTTGGATACATTGAATGAAACGCTGCAGCGCACCTCGATTGCGGCAAGAGGGTACAAAACGGCAAATGCGCTGAAAAAACGCGGCCTGGCGCCGGTCGTCCGAGATGATGATGGCAGTACATCGGGGCTGATCCGGTCACTTGCGCCGCATGACTTGTCGGACAAACGCGTCATTCTGCAGCTGCACGGCGAATCTGCCCCTAAGCTGGTGGAGTGGCTGGAGAGTCGCGGGGCGGTAGTAGAGCAGATCCTGCCGTATAAGCACATTCCGCCGCTGGAGGAGGATGTTTCGCAGCTCGTGGACGAAATTGTGGGCGGCAAGGTTGATGCGGTTGCTTTTACAAGCGCGCCCCAGTTCCGTTTTCTTGCGGATTATGCACGTGCCCACGGCAAGCTGGAGGCTGTGCTTGAGGCATTCCGCGGACCGGTCCTGGCCGCCGCTGTCGGCAAAGTTACGGCCCAGGGGCTTCGCGAGGAAGGCATTGAACGCATGGTGGTTCCCGAGGAAGAGCGAATGGGCAGCATGATGGTGGCGCTTGGCCGCTACTTTGCTCAAAGCCAAGAATAATGTCATGATATAACGTAATGAAGTTGGGGAGATTTCATTCCATGCCAGCTTCTTCATGCATGTTCCCAGGGATCATGTGAAATATTGAGTAGTAATATAGGAGGATGACCGATGGATAAGAGAAAAGCATTGCTGCTTGGCAGCTACACGCACCCGAAGTTTCATCCGCTGCAAGGCATCGATAAACAAGTGACACATCTGCTGAACGACATGTTCACCGTGCAGTGCACGGAAAATCATAAAATGCTGCATGAAAGCAATCTTTACCCTTACGAGCTCTGCATCGCCTACAGCGACCTATGGGATGAGCGCGTCTCGCCCCGGCAGACCGCAGGCCTGTTGTCTTACGTAAGCGGCGGCGGCGGCTTGCTCGTGATTCATAACGGCGTTACGCTGGCCAATCGTTATGAGCTGGCGCAGCTGATCGGTGCCCGTTTTGACGGACACCCGCCCATGGAGAAGCTGTATTTCGTTCCAGGGGAGACCGATCACGATATTACGGAAGGCGTGGAGCCTTTTGTGCTCGATGAGGAGCCTTACCGATTCATATTCAGTCCGTTTACGGAAAAAACCGTGCTGCTGCATTATGAATATGAAGGGAAGCAGTGGCCTGCCGCCTGGTGCCATACGTATGGCATCGGACGCGTGGTTTTCTTGATGCCGGGCCACCACGAGCCATCCTTTCTCCAGCCTCAGCTGCGTTTAATGATTACGCAAGCGGCCAAGTGGGCGGCGCGGGTTCCGGGTTAAGGCATTTCGAAATGATGGGCAGGAGGGACGCGCGTGAGCGGGAAGATACTAATTGTTGAGGATGAAGCGAAAATATCCCGTTTGCTTGAAATCGAGCTGGAAAGTGAAGGATACCAGGTCACCAAGGCAGACAACGGGCTGGATGCGCTGGAGGCATACCGCAGTCAGGACGTGGATTTAATTCTGCTGGATGTCATGCTACCCGGAATGAGCGGGATTGAGCTGCTGCGGCGCATCCGTGCCCATGACTCGCACACCGCCGTGCTGCTGCTGACAGCCAAGAGCTCCGTTGAGGATAAAGTATCGGGGCTTGATCTAGGAGCCAATGATTATATAACGAAGCCGTTTCAGATCGAAGAGCTGCTGGCGCGGATTCGTGCTGCGCTGCGGCTTCAGGGTAAGCAGGATCCGGAAGAGCAGGCGGCAGGAGAGTGGCTTAAGGCAGCGGATTTGAAATTGAACGAAGGCACGCGGGAAGTCATTCGCGATGGCAGAAGGATCGATCTGACGCCGCGTGAATTTGACTTGCTCGTTTATTTACTGAAGAACAAACGGCAGGTGCTGAACCGCGAGCAGATTCTCGCTGCCGTATGGGGATACGATTATTACGGCGACACCAACGTCGTCGATGTGTATATACGATACGTCCGCAAGAAAATCGATCATGATAGCGCAAATGAGCTCATTCACACCGTCCGCGGCGTCGGCTACGTGCTCAAAGAGACCCCATGAAGCTGAGCAGTAAAATCCACCTCTATTCGTCGGTGCTGATGGCGGCCATTCTGATAGTCATGAATTTATCCGTGTACTATGTGTTTAGCAAAATGACGGTGGACAGCCAGCTGGAGCAAGCGGAAGCGGAGGACTCTAGAATTTCGCGGGAAATGGCCAAAGCCGCGGATACGATTCCGACGAGCGATCTTCTACGAAGCTATGTCCCTCTGGACGGGAAGATTCAATTGCTCGGGCCCGATGAAAGCTATCTGTCCACTTCAGTGACTCCCTCCGGGGAGGATATGGATGATCTTAAGCTGCCGTACGATACGCAGAAGCAGGTGAAGGTCGTCGAGTATGATAATATCCGGTATACGATGGTTTCCCTGCCTATCATTTGGAGAGACGGGGTCGTGGTTAATATACAGGTGGCCCGCAGTCTTGCCGCTACGATGGAGACGCTCCAAGTGCTGCGCATCGTACTGGTTGCCGTAACCGCGATTGCCTTGGTTCCGGTCATCCTTTCGACGCGAATATTGGGACGTTTGATCGTACAGCCGATTACGGCTTTGATCCGTACGATGCGGGAGATCCGGCAAAGCGGGCGGTTCCGGCGCATCGAGCTGAAGGAGAGATCGAAGGATGAATTGGTGGAGATGGGGGCTGCGTTCAACGACATGATTACGCTGCTGGAGAGCAATCATGCGAGGCAGGAGCAATTCGTGTCCAACGCTTCCCATGAGTTAAAGACGCCGCTCACTATCATCGAGAGTTACGCAAGTCTGTTAAAGCGACGAGGTCTGGACCGGCCGGAGTTGTTCATGGAATCCGTGGAAGCGATCCATTCGGAAGCAATTCGGATGAAGGAGATGACGGAGCAGCTGCTGCTGCTTGCCCGCAATCAGGATCAATGGCAGGTCGAGATGGAGCAGGTGGATCTCGTGGCATTATCGGAGTCATCTGCGCGTGCCTTTCGCGATGCCTATAACCGCACGGTGGAGGTTGAAGCCGATGGCGAGGTTCTCGGCTGGACGGACAGCCGCAGGCTGAAGCAGCTCTTGTTCATTCTGCTGGATAATGCGCGCAAGTACAGTGACGAACATATTGTCATCCAGGTTGGCAAGAAATCTTCAGAGGTTTATATCCGGGTCATCGACCGCGGAATCGGCATTGCCAAAGAGGAGCTGGAGCACGTGTTCGACCGTTTCTACCGGGTGGATGAGGCTCGTACCCGCCGGGGCGGGGGGGCCGGTCTTGGTTTGTCCTTGGCGAAGGATATCGCTGAGGCCATCTCGGCTTCGATTGAGCTGGATAGTCTGCCGGGTGTCGGTACAACCGCCACGATCCGGCTGCAAGAATCGAAATAAAAGGCTAAAACGTTCCTTTTTCTCATCGTATTCTAACTATGCTGCGCTATACTGACGGTAAAGACAGATTGTATCCGAGGTGATTCGATGCGTAAAAAAGTCAGTCTGCTGCTGGGTATCGTGATGCTGGTAGCGATTATGATTATTGTGAATGCGGTATGGAGTCCTTTTAGCCGTTCTACTTCCGCTATGTCAATGGATGAAGTGGTGGAGGAGGTGCTCTCCCAATATCCTGGCGGCGAAATAACGAAGACCGCGCTGGACGGCGGGGTGTATCGTTTAGAGCTTCAGTCGGGTACCGGAACATATGAGATGACGGTGGATGCTCGTCAAGGTGATATCGTGTCCATAGAGCAGCGGGATAAGACCGCTGTGAAGCCAGATCCTGAACCGGCTGGGCCAAGGGAGCCGGATCAGCCAACGGAACCGGATCAGCCAACGGAACCGGATCCAGACACTCCTCCTTCCGAGCCAGCGGATAACGGTGGCAAGGGAGCAGCGGAGGGAGCTGCGGGCGGGGAAAGCGGAAACAGAAGCGGCACTTCGGAACCGCCTGCAACGATGATTACCAAAGAATACGCGATCAAGCTTTCTTTAGACAAGGTACCCGGAACGGTGGAAGATGTGGAATATCGCGAGAGTAAGAGCAGCCGTTACTATCTGGTGGAGGTTGAGAGAGCGGACGGGCGTGAAGCGACCATTCAAGTCCATGCCATTACCGGTAAGATCATGACGGTGACTTGGGATGATGAGGACGACGATGAATAAATGAGAGGTCTTGTCCGCGTTTTCTCATCGTTTTCTAATCTTTCTCTCCGAAAGCTCTCATGTTGAGACGGTATATTGGTTTTGTAGAGATCAACAGGAGAGAAGAATGAGGAGGCGTAATATGATGAAGAAAAAAATATGGTGGGCAGGCGCACTGTCCGTAGCTATCGCGGCGAGTGGAGTATACGGTTATAACGCTGTACAGGCGGCAGGATCAGGACAGACGACTGCAGCGGGAACTCAGGCAGCAACGAAGCAACAGCAGCAGCTGATCGGAATGGAAAAAGCGGAGCAATTGGCACTGGCTGCTGCCAGCGGCAAAGTGGAGAGCATTGATATAGACCGAAAAAAGGGCAAGCTGGTGTACGATGTGGAGATCCAGCAGAATAACCGGGACGTGGATGTATGGATTGATGCCTATACCGGCAAATCCCTTGGCGTAAGAGCCGACCAGGATGACGATGATGATGATCGTGATAACCTTCCAGGCAATCTGATCGGTGCCGGCAAGGCATCCGCTATCGCAGTTAAACACGCTAAGGGCGGTACGGCTGTGGAAGTGGATCTGGACCAAGATGACGGCAGATGGGTGTATGACGTCGAAGTGAAGACGGCAAACGGATCATCTGACGTAGAAGTCCATGCGATCAGCGGTAAAGTGATCAAGGCAGAGTATGAGAAATACGACGACCATGATGACGACGATTACGACCATGATGATGACTATGATGACCATCACGATGGGGATCATGATGATCGCGACGATCATGACGGGGATGACGACTAAGCCATTCTTCAACTGCATGAGATAACACCATAAGCGAACAGGCGGGATCATTTACTTTCCCGCCTGTTCGTTTTTTTAATTGTATTTTACATAATAAGCATGGCTGGAATGCAATTTCTTGTTAACCGATTCCGGATTCCCCTCATATTTCATGTGAAATCAGGGGAAATTGATAAGGCAGCTTCTCTATACTTATGAAAGCAAGTCCAAGGATAGATGTTTTTACCAGCGTTAAAGGTTATAATGGAACCAGACAACGACCGGGAGGGATGTACCGTGAGTGATCTTTTTAAGAAAGCCATCTCGTTAGGATTGGGCCTTACCGTGGTCAGCAAGGAAAAAGTAGAGAAAATCGTGGATGATCTGGTCAAACGCGGGGAGCTTGCTCCTGCGGAGTCCAAAGCGCTTGTGAACCGTCTCGTCGAACGCGGCGAAGAGGAGCAGTCGCAGATCAAGAACTATATTTATGAACAGGTGCAGCGTGTATTGTCCGATCTGGATGTTCCCAAAGAGAGTGATGTCGCCAGCCTGGAACAGCGCATTGCTACTCTGGAGAAGAAGGTTGTAGAACTGGAAGGATCGCGGCAGGAATAGATGGCGGTCCGAATTCGACATGCCGGACGTTACCGGGAAATCGCCATGGCGCTCATGCGTCATGGCTTTGGCTATATGGTGGAGGAGATGGGACTGTTTCATGTTCTGTCGCTGCCTGTCCGCTGGAGTTCCAGGGAACAGCCGGAGACGATTACGCTCGGGGAACGCATCCGGCGAGTGCTAGAGGATCTTGGCCCCGCCTTTGTGAAGCTCGGACAGTTGGCGAGTACAAGATCGGACCTGCTGCCTGACCATATTATCCAGGAATTGGTGAAGCTGCAGGAACGGGTGCCTCCATTTTCTTCTACGAGCGCAAGGGAGCTGATTGAGCAAGAGTGGGGTATGCCGATCGATGAAGTGTTGAGCGAGTTTGAAGACAAACCGCTGGCAGCCGCCTCGATTGGGCAGGTCCATGCCGGGAAGCTGAAATCCGGAGAGCATGTAGCGATCAAGGTTCAGCGGCCCGGTGTAGCCCGGATGATCGGCCGTGACTTGGAGATATTGCGGGATTTAATCTCGATTGCCGAGCGCCACTGGGAATGGGTGAAGCAGTACCGTGTGGACCGGATCGTTGACGAATTTGCCAGAGCGATGATGGCCGAGCTGGATTACAGCCATGAAGCCCGAAACGCAGAGAAGATAGCCTCCCAGATGCCGGAGCATGAATATATCCGCATTCCGCGGATTTATTGGGAGTACACGTCATCTAAAGTCCTGATGATGGAGTATGTCGATGGCCTCACCTTAAGCCGGAGGCAGGAGATCGTGGACAAGGGACATGATCTGAAGGCGATCGCTGAACATTTGATCGATGGCATGCTGCAGCAGATTTTTATTGAGGGATTTTTTCATGCCGACCCTCATCCGGGGAATTTACTTGTCAGAGAGGACGGCAAGCTGGTCTTTCTGGACTTTGGGCTGGTGGGTCATCTCAGCGAAGATATGAAGGACCATCTGTCCGGACTCATTATTGCCTTGATGCGGCGGAATTCGGAAGGGATGATCCGGGCGGTTTCCAGAATGGGTTTGATCCCGGACGATTGCGACATGGATTCGCTCCGGTCAGACATGGACCGGCTGCGGGGAGAGTATTATGATGTTCCTTTCGCTCAAGTGCGCATCGGTAAGGCATTGACGGATCTGTTTGCCGTTGCCCAGCGGCACCGGATTATGCTGCCACCGGATATGACGCTGCTTGGCAAATCATTGCTGACGCTCGAAGGGGTCATCGAGATGCTGGACCCGAGTCTGAGTATTATCGATATGGCGGAGCCTTTTGGCCGAAAGTTGTTGAAGAAGCGGTATAATACCCGCCGGATCAGCAGGAAGGTGCTGGACGGGGTAAGCGGACTTGCCGAGAGTTTACTTGATCTGCCCGGACAGGCCAGGCAGCTGTCGGCCCTGATCAGCAAGGGGAAACTGCGGGTGGAGATCAGTGTTCCCGAACTGCAAACCCTAATGCGCAAGCTGGATCAGATCAGTAACCGGCTCTCCTTCAGCATTGTGCTTCTGGCTTTCAGCATCATCATGGTGGGTTTGATTATCGGTTCGTCGCTCAGTCGAGAGCCGATGATGCTGTGGAGTTTCCCCGTGATTGAAGTCGGATTCATTGTGGCCTTGCTCATGGTTGCATGGCTGTTATATGCCATTTTCAAATCCGGCAGGTTCTAGGTAGATTCGGCTCTTGCCCGCTTGCGCTGCTGCACCCAAGTCTGGACTCCGATGAGGATCCATTCTATGAGGTGAAAGAATAAGGCAATGAGAAGCGCTTGCAGCCAGCCGCCGACAGGAATACCGGGCACGATCAGAGACGCTATGTGCAGCAAAACCGTGTCGGTCACAACGGTAACCGCCTGTTTGATATAGATGGAGGTATCCTTGCGAAGCAGCAGTCTTAGCAGGGTGATAACCAAAGGATGAAGGATGCCTTCGAAGATCAGGAACCCGATCAGGATGGTGAGCGAGAAGCCGAGCCATACGCCTTGACCGCCGTAAGCCAGGATTTCACCTGATCCGGATGGATCTGATATGGGGAACCACCGGGCATATAACATCGCAAAGAGTTCTAACGGTATAATAATAAAGGCCGACAACAGCGGGATAAGCCACAGCTTCTTTCGTAAGGGTACGGTAGGCTCCCCGTCGCGTCTTGAAATATAATTCATCATCAGATTGATAAGGCCGAACAGAATCATCAGGATGAGTGCTGACAGAATGATCTGTATGGTATGCATATCGGGGACACCTCCTTAGTTGGTGTAAACTGGATTTCTATATCATAGACATTACCAAAGTCAGGGTCTTTTGTCAGTTGAAAAGAAATACAACGACAACGTTTGTTCTTCTTAGAAACGAATTCGATCGACATTTTGTCGGACTTATATGTAAGTATGTTTGTTTGCTAAATCCAATTGATTTGACGCAACAGATGCTAAATAATTTAAATGAGGTGGAACGTTTGCCGAACTTTCAACAGCTGGGCATTGACGAACAAAGAGTACGGAAACTGAAGGAGCAGGGAATTGCCGTGCCGACTCCGGTACAGCAAGAGAGTATCCCGCTGCTGCTGCAAGGAAAGGACGTTATCGCCCGGGCAAAGACCGGCACAGGTAAAACGCTGGCTTTCATGCTGCCGATTCTGCAGCAACTCGATCCGAAGCGGGCGTACCCGCAGGCGCTCATTATTGCGCCGACACGGGAATTGGCATTGCAGATTACGGAAGAAGCCAAAAAGCTGACGGCCGGCGAGCCGGACGGGATCAAAATTCTGGCGGTCTATGGCGGTCAGGACGTGGAGAAACAGCTGCGCAAGCTCGAAGGCGGCCGACATTTGATCATCGGAACACCGGGCCGGTTGCTGGACCATTTACGCCGGGGCACGCTTGAGCTGGGTGGTGTGAAGCAACTGGTACTGGACGAAGCCGACCAGATGCTGCACATGGGCTTTCTGGATGAGGTGGAGGCACTGATGCACGCGCTTCCGTATCGGCGCCAGACGATGCTCTTCTCGGCCACGATGCCTGCCGGCGTGAAACAGCTTGCCGGCAACTATATGAAAGACCCCGTCGATATTGTCATTAAGGGGGCTTCCCCGATTCCGCTGGAGCAGATCCAGCAGGTTGTGGTCGAGTGTACAGACCGTTCCAAGCAGGATGCCCTGCGTGCGATGATTGAGGAGCATAACCCTTTTCTCGCGATTATCTTCTGCCGGACAAAGCGCAGAGCATCAACATTGAATGAAGCGCTGCTGGCCCATGGGTATCAATCGGACGAGCTGCACGGGGACCTGTCCCAAGCGAAGCGGGAAGCGGTCATGAAGCGATTCCGGGAAGCCAAGCTGCAGCTGCTGGTGGCAACGGACGTTGCTGCGAGAGGGCTTGACGTCGAGGGCGTGACGCATGTCTTTAACTACGATATGCCTCATGATGTTGAAAGTTACATCCATCGTATCGGACGGACCGGACGGGCCGGTGGGAACGGGATGGCTATCACGTTTGCTGCCGGTAAGGATCTTAATGATCTACAGCGCATTGAGGAAGGAATTTCCCTGCGCTTGAAGCGAGTCCGATATGATTCCAGTGCTGGAGGCCTTCGGGAAAGCACGGGCGGCTCAGGCAGAGATACAGGCAGACCGGGAAAAGCAAGAAACATCTCTTCGCTTGAAGCCGATCAGGAACGCGGCCAAGGCAGAAGCCGAGCGGATCGCGGTACGGGTTCAGGGCGGAGCCGCGGCAGCGAGCAGAGCAGAGGAAGGGCCGGATCGTCACGCAGAGATGAACGTGGATCCGGACGGGCAGGAAACCGTGACGGCCGTGTAGACGAGGGACGTGGACAATCTGCGGCTGGAGGCCGCAGCAGCGGTAGTCGTGACGGCGGGCGTGCAGGCGAAGGCCGCGGACCATTGTCGGCTGGAGGCCGCAGCAGTGGCAGTCGTGACGGCGGGCGTGCAGGCGAAGGCCGTGGATCACAGGCCGGAACACGCGGTGGCAGCAGCCGTGGACCGTCCAGAACCGAGGGGCGTGGAAATCAAGGCGGTCGCGGCGGACAGGGCGGTACCCGATCCTCTGAAGGCCGTGCTGCAAGAGGCCAGAGTGGTGGCCGGCGCGGTGGACGCAGCCGCTAGAAGTTCCAGAAAAATTTCAGGAAGCATCTGTTTCAATCCGGAAGATCCCGTTTAAGTAGAGAGCGTTACCCAGTCAATGACAAGGAGGCGTTACCATGTCTGAACATAATCATGTAGTGAACAAGCAAGGTGAGCTGGATGTGAGTAAGGTCAGTGACGCAATGGACCGGATTGATGATGGGGAGAAGGAGAGAATCCTGGCCGATTTTGATGCCTTCCAATCCTATTTGAACAAGCGAATTCAGCTTGCCGAGAGCATTGGATTGAATGAAGAGCAGCTGGCGCAGGCAGCAGAAAAGGTGGCTGGTTATCTGGCTGCAAACGAGGAGCCTCGTAATTCCGAAGAGAAGCTTCTTCAGGAGTTATGGAAGGTCGGAACCCAAGCGGAGCAGCATCAGCTGGCTCATCTGCTTGTGAAGCTGGCTCAGAAACGAACGGCTCAATAAGGCAAAGCGTGAGATGGAAATCCTTCCCGGCTGACTTGCCGTGGAAGGATTTTTGGGTTCAAGAGTAGTAATTAACATACTTATAGGGATGTAGGGATGTAGGGATGTAGGGATGTAGGGATGTAGGGATGGATATTAATTTCTATACATAATATGCATGCAAGCTAGACGTGCTGGTCTGCCTCCGCCTTCGTTATCATATCGAGGTGCGGTGCAATGATGTGGTATCTGGGTGCGCAATGATATGGTATCTGGGTGCAACGATATGGTATCCGGGGCAATGTTATGGTATTGGGTGCAACGGTATGGTATCTGGGGCAATGTTATGGTATCTAGATGCAACGATATGGTATCCCGGGCAATGTTATGGTATTGGGTGCAACGGTATGGTATCTGGGGCAATGTTATGGTATCTAGATGCAATGATATGGTATCTGGGGCAATGTTATGGTATCTAGGTGCAACGAAATCGCTATGACGATGGCCAGAACCCTGCCGAACGCCGAGGCTAACGGACATCAGATACGTTATTTCCCTGTTATGAGGTCCATTTATCGTTCTAACGGACACCAGAGCCGTTATTTGGCCTGAAAACAGCCAAAATATCGTCTTTCCAGATGAATAACGGATCTCCTGTCCGTTCGATTCGCTTAAAACCCCATTTTTTGCGAAATAACGTCTCCTGAGTCCGTTAGACTTCGAGTGAACGCGGGACGCTCCTTCATAGCTCGGCAAGACTATCAATTACCGCTCTTCTGTCGAACTGTCAGACGTACACTCTACCGTTGGCCTAACATACTATTTGGTACATCCTGCGAACTGCTCCATATTGATCTCCAATGTCTTCGTTACATGTGAGCCATAGAAACAAATGAAGGAATAGTAGGGGGAGTTGCCTGAATGTCTCTGGTGATTCATGAGCAGAGAAAGCCCAAAATGCAGCCTTTTTATTGGGTGATTACATTTGAAATGCACGTGCTGGGAATACTGCTTGGCCTGGCGCTGACACTGGGTCCCTTGATGCTGCTGTACCTCTGGGCCAATGTCTGGACCTGGATGAGTCTGGTTGCCATACCCGCCGGTATCTTCATGATGATTCGTCTGTCCAGAAGCCTGAAAGGGCATATCTGGAACAATACGCATCTGGACGAGTATTTGTTATACGAAGATTTTATTGAATATGAGAGATGGGACCCGGAAACGAAAGACTCCCTGAAGGGGAGCCTTAGAATCGGTGACATCAAGGAAATATACTATGGGCGATACATCTTTCAATTCAGTTATGCTTATAAGAAGAGCAAAATGACCGAATCCGTGCCTATGGCGGAGTTAATGCCGATTATGTATCTGGTTGCGGGAGAAGGGCAGACGGAACGGGCGGTGGCCATTCCTTTCACGGATCCGATGGAGGCCAACCGGTGGCTGGAGGTTATCGGCAGAAGGGACATTCCCTTATACCTGACATCCATCATCATTCATGATCTTGGGGATGAATCGGTTGCGTCTTTGCTTCGCGAGGACGAGGATTTAGAGCGTGCCGAATTTGATGGCAATATGGAGCGGCAATTCCGGCCTTACCTGGACCGTCTGGTACAGGAAAATGAGGAGGAAGACCGGGAATTGACGGAGGAGGAGCTTAATCAGCTGGAATACGAGATGAAACTCCTCGAGTACGAAGAGACGCTGCAAAAGCGAAGATCGGCTTTCCGTGGAACCGGTTTGCTGGCTTGGCTGATTTTTCCGGTTCAGTTCGCTATCGGTTATTGGCTGACACGCCAGGCAGAGCTGGGTAACGCGGACCCGGAACGTCCGTTAGTCCCCATTTTACTTGTTGCACTCTCCGCGATCCTGTTTTTCTTCCTGGTGAAATGGATGCGCTGGCTCCAGATTATCATGTTCTCGTTGATTACCTTTATATCGTTTATGTTTTTGGATTTTTCCGAGATCGAAACGGATCCCTCGTACCAAATGTCCAGCATGCTCCTTGCTATAGCCATGCTGTCACTGCCTGTGGTCGGTCTCTTCTATTTGGGCATCCGGCATGTGCGCAAAGGTCGGGATGCGAAGAATCTGCCGCCGATGCCGGGGGCGTATCAGCCTCTTTCCGACAACGAGAAGCCGGGGATCCAGCCCGGAGACCATCTGTCAACTTAATACGAAAACGAGAAAACGCACCCTTCACATTTGGGGGTGCGTTTCGTATCGGTATCTGTAGGTTTCCATAGGTTGGCTCGTAAAGGCGGTGTCGAGCTTTTTCTTCTCGCCGGGGGCCAGGGTTACGTTCTTGTACATCTCGGTGAAGACTTCATCATCGTTCTTATCGTACACGAAAAGGGTGATGTGACCATGATATGTTTGGCTCTCATGGTAGTTGCCGGCATAGATCTCCATGTCCGCATCATCCTCGTTTTTATAGGCGCCAGCATGGACCACTATGTAGTCTTCAAAGCTTTGGAGCTCGGAACCCGCCTTCTTGTCCTCAAAATTCTGATCTAAATCGGTCAGCATCGTTTCTTCTTTGTAAAGCGATTCCTGGGTGATAAGACCAATGGGGATCGTCAGTATAAAATAGAAGGCCAGCGTCGATAACCCGGTGCTGCGAAGCACGGTCTTTCGGTCATAACCCCCTTTGATTAAGCCGATGAAGGCAATCAGTGCCAGCACAATGACAATGAGATGCCATGGGGATACAAACATTTCGGGATACAGTTTCATTTCTTTTCCTCACTTACTGTTGTTGAAATACAGAATATTGCAATATGTCTCCAAACCTTAAATCATTACCCTGCTTACTTGCTGATTAAACAGCTGTTATTAGCCTATGTAAATTTTGTTTGAAGAGGTTATACATTCATCATAATGGATTTGCGGGCAGCGGGGTAGAGGCGTTGGAACTGAAATTTGGTTTAAAGCCATTTATTCGATATGATGGAAGGAGATTGGCTAGGCTGTAGAGCTTGGAAGCATGCCATCCATTCAAAACAAGCCGGGAGGAGATTCGAAATGTCAGTTTACGAATATCATGCAACAAATACCAAGGGTCAGGATGTCTCGCTTGATCAGTATGCAGGCAAGGTTCTGATTATTGCAAATACGGCAAGCCAGTGCGGACTTACGCCGCAATATGGAGAGCTTCAGCAGCTGTATGACCAATATAGCCAGCAAGGACTGCAGGTTCTTGGTTTCCCGTGCAATCAGTTTGGCGGACAGGAGCCGGGTACAAGTGAAGAGGCCGAATCATTCTGTCAATTGAATTATGGCGTGAATTTCCCAATCTTTGCGAAGATTGACGTGAACGGGGAAGATACGCATCCGTTATTTCAATATTTGAAATCCGAGCAGCCAGGACCGAACGAAGGCGGAGAGATCGCTTGGAATTTCACAAAGTTTCTGGTAGACCGCGAGGGCAAGGTGGTTCAGCGATTCGAACCGCGAGATACGCCGGAATCGATGAAGGGCGCCATTGAATCTCTGCTTGGCTAGTGGCACAAAGTAACGATTACATTAACAGGGCTGTTTCCTTGGGGGATATTCCTCTGGGGAGAATAGTCCTGTTTTTTTGGATTTTTCATGGCACATTCCGTTAGACCAGTCGAAGCAAGATCCTCCAAGGCAGAACGTATAGGAGAGGATGAACGCTTGAATTTCATGAGGCTGGACTCCTAATAGCTTACCCTGATACAGAACCTGTATTCTTGATCTAATCTTGAGTATTGGCGATGAGAACATCATGAGCATCAATGCTCTTTAGGTCAACATCTTTTATCATTCCAATTATGTGAAATTATGAACAATGTGTGAATAACGCAATTACCTATTGAAATGTGAAATTAATCACATTATAATAAAAGCATTAAGTGAAAACATTCACAAATAATATTACCCGTCACCACATTCATGCTCAACAAGCGTTACCAAGCATGAATCCAGGCAAAAGTGCTCATCTTAATCAAATATACAGCTTCATACTTGGAGGAGGAAAAACCATGAAAGTAGCAGTTATCGGTTGTACCCATGCAGGAACGTCCGCCATCGTGAATACCGCCAAACTTTACCCGGAAGCACAGATCACCGTTTATGAACGCAATGATAACATCTCATTCCTGTCCTGCGGCATCGCGCTTTACGTCGGAGGCGTTGTAAAAGACCCTGACGGTCTGTTCTACTCTTCGCCTCAGAAGCTCGACGAGCTGGGTGTTGAAACCAAGATGAAGCATGAGATCATTTCGGTGGATACGGATAAGAAAAGCTTGAAAGTTCGGAACCTGGTTACAGAAGAAATTTTTGATGATGCCTATGACAAACTGATTATCACAACCGGATCATGGCCAATCGTACCGAAGCTTGAAGGCATCGATCTGAATAATATTCTGCTCTGCAAAAACTATAATCATTCCAATGCGATCATTGAAAAAGCGCAGGAAGCGAAACACATTACGGTTGTCGGCGCCGGTTACATCGGCGTAGAACTGGTCGAAGCCTTCCAACAGAACGGCAAGCAGGTTACCCTGATTGATAGTGCCGACCGCATTCTGAACAAATATCTGGATCCTGAATTTAGCGGCAAGATCGAGGAATCCTTCCGTGAGAAAGGGATTGAGATGGCCCTTGGCCAGACCGTGACTTCTTTCCAAGGCAAGGATGGCAAGGTGAACAAGGTTATCACCGACAAAGGTGAGATCGACACGGATCTCGTGATCCTCTGCATCGGCTTCCGTCCGAATACGGAGCTGGTGAAGGGTCAGGTAGAAATGTTGAAAAATGGCGCCATCGTCGTGGATCAATATATGCAAAGCAGCAAGCAGGATGTATATGCAGCAGGCGATTGCTGCTCCGTGCACTATAACCCGACCGGCAAAATGATGTATATTCCACTGGCTACTAACGCAGTCCGGATGGGTACGCTCGTTGCACGCAATCTTGTGTCGCCGACAACCCCGTATATGGGAACGCAAGGTACGTCGGGATTGAAAATATACGAACACAACATTGCGTCGACGGGATTAACCGAAGGAGCCGCCAAGGACGAAGGCTTGAAGGTGGAGACGGTCACCATTACGGATCATTACCGTCCGGAATTCATGCCTACCTTCGAAGAGGTTACGCTGAAGGTGGTATATGAGCAAGACAGCCGCCGCATGCTTGGTGCACAGGTCATTTCCAAAGTGGATATGACGCAATCGATTAACACGCTGTCGGTATGCATACAGAATCGGATGACGATTGATCAATTGGCCTTCATCGACTTCTTCTTCCAGCCGCATTACAATAAACCGTGGAATTTCCTTAACACGGCTGGACTGCAGGCATTGCCGGCGGTCGAAACAAAAACACCGGTACATTCGTAATTGATTCACCAAGAAGACTCCCTGATTCGGGGGTCTTTTTCTTGTTTTTGAAGGATTATGGATTTTGACAGCGAATTGGAAAATATCCGGACATGTAGATTTCGACTTTCAGGAGGTAGGATAAAGTATGAATAAAAAAGTAATGTTGGCCTCAGCTGCATTGTTCTCCATGCTGCTGACGGCCGCTTGTTCCAATGATCAGGCAGATCCGCCTGCAGAGACTCCGCCGGCTGTTGTGGACAGTGGGGGGACAGGTCAGACGGGGACGTCTGAAGAACAGCCGCCTGCAGAACCCCAAGGTGAAGACCAACCGGCCGACAACGCAGAGGTGAAGCCGATCGGCGAACCTGCCGCAGTGGGCGATACGGTGGATTATCACGGCACGGTCATTACGCTGAACGGCGTACGTGAATCCGATGGTGATGAATATTTGAAGCCCCAGCCCGGCCATACGTTTAAGGTGGTTGACATTACCGTGAAGAACAATGGCCAGGAGCCGCTGGTCATCTCTTCCGCGCTGTCTTTTTCCCTGACGGATTCGAGCGATCTTAACTATACGGTTCCCATTACGGATGACGTGAAAATGCTGGACGGCACCGTTGCCCCAGGCGGCGAGCTGACAGGTGAAATACCGTACGAAGTGAAGCAGGGGGTTAAGGGACTGCAACTGAGTTATGGCGATCCGATGAAAGAAGGAAGAGCCATTTGGGCAGTGGAATAAAAAAATAATATTGGTTTCGGGATGTACGAATGATGAAAGGATTTTGCTGAGGCAAGGTCCTTTTTTCTATGTGATTGTGAAGACGCTGCTTTACATGCGGGAATGTTTTCAGTATGATTAAACCGTACAGTCGGTTTTTTAGCTGTGAGCGGTGTTCATCATCTTCACAGATTCATTTTTATTAAGAGAATCAGGTTTTGGTACGTGAATTCCGGACTATTATTTCCAAGCAAGGAGTGCTTACATCGATGTCTTCAGAAAAAGCGCAGCGAAAGCGCGACATGATTCTGGATAAAGCGAAGGAACTGTTCATCCAGCGCGGGTATGCGGCAACATCCATGGATGAACTGGTCAAGTATACGGGTGCCAGTAAGGGAAGCATCTACTATCACTTTGAGAGCAAGGAAGATTTGTTCGTCAAGCTGCTGGCGAAGCAGAATCAGGAATGGATGGAAGCCTGGGACGATCAAAAAGCCCGTTACGCCAGTTTCGAGGAGAAGCTGTACGGCATTGCCGATCATATGGTCGACGACTTCCAGAATCCGCTGACCAAGATTGCGGAGGAATTCTATATCAATCAGCCGGAGAATAAGACGATTTTGGGCGAGTTGCTGGCCATCCTGCAAGGTCCGCGCACGCTCTACCGCGAGATTTTAGCGGAAGGAGTAAGCGAAGGGCGAATACCTGCAGAGGATGTAGAGGAAATATCCATCATATTTGCATCGCTGCTCGATGGGATGTCGGTGTCGCACTTTGAACGGTCCCAGGAGGAATCAAGGCAGCTGTACCGCAAGGGAGTCACTTATTTTTTAAGCGGTGTGTTATCGAGTCGAGGATCGTAGTGTACCGGAGGATTTATCGGAAACGCTTCTTCTCGATTTGCAAGCGGGGCGGGCGTTTCCGCATAAACATATTTAAACCGAATAGTCGGTTTTAATTAGGGGGATAAAACATGAGGCATTTGTTTGGCAACCGCGCGTTTGTGCTGCTGATGGTTTCGGATTTCATGCAAAATATCGGGATCTGGATCCGCAACATGGCATTGTTGTTCTTCATTATGGAGAAGAGCAACCATGATCCGGTTGCCGTATCGCTGCTTACCGTAATTGAATACGCGCCGATCTTTGTGATCTCCATGATTGGCGGCGTGCTGGCGGACCGTTGGCGTCCCAAGCGAACGATGATCTGGGGGGACATTCTCAGCTTTTTATCCATATTGCTTATCCTGTTCGTAGTGTATGCGGGATATTGGCAGGCCGTGTTTGCGGTGACCCTGGTTTCGGCTGTTGTATCACAATTCTCGCAGCCATCGTCCATGAAGCTCATCAAGCGCTGCTTGCCGGCTGAGCATGTGCCCGCGGCCACGGCTTTGTCCCAGACCTCAATGTCGCTGTTTATCATTTTGGGGCCGATGGTCGGTACGACGATTTATCAAGCTTTTGGATTACAGGCATCATTAATCAGCTTGTTGGTTCTATTCGGTGCTTCGGCGATCGTGCTAATGTTTCTTCCTTCCAGTGTGGATGAACCCTCTAACAATTCGGAATCGACCGGTTCCTTTATGAAGGACATGAGGGCGGGCTTCACTTATATCGGTTCCAGTCGGCTGTTGAAGGTGATGCTGGTGGTCTACGTTTTATTGGCGCTCGGCAGTGGACTTGTTCAGCCGCTTGATATCTTTGTCATCACGGAGCGTTTACAGTTGGCAATGTCCAGCGTTCAGTGGTTCACCGCGCTAGAGGGCCTAGGTATGTTAATTGGCGGCGTCCTGGCTGCTGTCATTGCGGGGAGAGTGAAAGGGAATTACTTGTTGTTCGCCGGGCTTGCCTTCCTTGGCCTCTCGACCTTTGTCGAGGTGCTGTCTCAGTGGCCGATCCTGACCGGCACGATGCGCTTCGCAACTGGGGTGCTGATGGCGATGGCGCAGACGGTTCTGATGGCCGTGATGATGCAGCAGGTGGAAGAGAAATTCATCGGTCGGCTGAATGGCGTGATGACGCCGATGTTTACCGGCATGCTGCTCATCGGCTCCGGGTTTACGGGATGGTATATGTCGGTAACCTCCATTGTGGTCGTGTATTTTACGGCAGGCGCGCTCTTCCTGCTGTCGTCCTTGATTAGCATGAAGCTTCCGATCTCGAACGTTCCGGCTCAGGAAAAGGAA
Organism: Paenibacillus sp. LC231; assembly: GCF_001860525.1. Classification (NCBI taxonomy): domain Bacteria; kingdom Bacillati; phylum Bacillota; class Bacilli; order Caryophanales; family Paenibacillaceae; genus Paenibacillus; species Paenibacillus sp. LC231. Next base: position 178,478 of record NZ_JFOM01000008.1, read on the forward strand.
ACGCCTGTTAGAGTAGAGACTGCCGCCGAGGCATAGGATAGTGGTTAGAACTTGTTGCTGGTAAATTGGCATAGGCTGCTGGTTTAGAACGTGTTGCTGGTAAACTGGCATAAGCTTGCTGGTTTAGAACAAGAGGGCTGGTAAAAGCACCAACCAAGCGGTGTCGGGATTATTTCCTGGCACCGCTATTTTTATATGTACCGCTGGCTCGAATTGAGCGAATGATTGATCTTAAACGTGATCAGGGCAGCCAGAACACAAGGCTGTCCGATCCTGACGCACAAGGTCGTGATATAATTCACGTTCTTGCTCTGGCGGCTGCGGTACAATATGGGTAACTGTAACTGTAACTGTAACTGTAACTGTAACTGTGACTGTGACAGAAACATCAGAAGCTGCATTCGGAGATTTCAGGACGGAATGCGGGAGAAATGGGGGAACGGCCATGGCCTATAACAAGCCTGATCGCATTGCGGAGATCACCGTGGAGAACGGGGTGAAAAAAGCACATAACTCCGTCATGAACGTAACGATATTAGGATTTTTGGCGGGTGCTTTTATCGCGCTCGGCTTTTTGCTGGATATTCGCGTGATTGCCGGGGCGTCCGAGGCTTGGGGAGGCATTGCCGGTTTTATAGGCGCGGCGATATTCCCTGTCGGACTGATTCTTGTATTGCTCGCAGGCGGAGAGCTGCTGACGGGCAACATGATGGCCGTGTCCCTGGCCAGATTCAAGAAGCGGATTTCCACGAAGGAGATGATACGGAATTTGGCTCTCGTCACGGTAAGCAATATGGCGGGGGCGTTGTTCGTCGCTTACTTCTTCGGTCATGTGACCGGTCTGACAGGCAGCGGCGTTTATCTGGAGAAGCTGGTGGATATGGCGGGACACAAGCTGGACGACAGCTTCCTGCAGGCTTTCTTGTCGGGCATCGGCTGCAACTGGCTCGTAGCGCTCGCCGTGTGGCTGTCCTACGGATCGGACCAGATGAGTGGCAAAATTCTCGGGATCTGGTTTCCGACGATGGCGTTTGTAGCCATCGGCTTTCAGCACGTGGTGGCCAACATGTTCCTCATTCCGGCCGCGATATTTGAAGGGTATTACAGCTGGGGTGAGTATTTCATAAATTTCATTCCGGTTTGGCTTGGCAATTTCGTCGGAGGCGCGCTGTTTGTGGGGGCTGCCTACGGGACCGTATATTTGAAGAAGAATGATAAGGTTGAGGTCATTCCACGCGGCGAACAAGATGCTGCGCTGCCTTCCGCTCCGGCTACCGCCACTGCTCAACAGGTTCATTCTGCGTAGAGTGTTTCTTAATACCGTAAGTCTGGCAAAAGTCAAACAGTGGAAAATAGCTGCGATGGACCCGTCCTTTAAGAAGGGATCGGATGATCGCAGCTTTTTTGTTGTTGGCGGAGCGGACTCTTTGTATAAGGCGCAAAAGAACAAGCCCCCTATTTTTTTAAAATGGTAAGGCACCGTCGTAATAATCACATCTCTCCGATACAGTAAATGTGCACGGATGAGCAAGCTGGATTGATTGTGCAGGAAGTTATGCCAGCCCTTCTTGGGGATGAACTGCGGGATGATCACGGAACCTGGTAGTCGGATTCGCTTGCCTTCCGCTGTACGGTATGGATAATGCCATATAAAACAAATTCGCCATGCCGGTCTCGGGGGAGGAGACATGGGCATGGCGAATTTTTGGGAGTGGTCCATGATTTGGCAAGGAAGAGAAAGGGTCTGGGTTCCTCTTCGTTGCTCTTGATAGGAATATACCCGGAAGGAAGTAGAGTGAATCACCGATGCAGAAAAAAATGTAAGACTTTACTGGAGCCCTGATTTTCTTTTAAGATAAAGGGATATGATTCAGCGTGTACAAGGGGGAATAGACGAAATGACTCAAGCGATGATTCATCAGGAAAACGGCGTGTTTCCGGCGGTCTGTCCGTTGGACTGTCCCGATACTTGCGGCCTGCTGCTGCATAAAGAGAACGGAAAAATCGTGAAGGTTACCGGTAATCCGGATCATCCGATTACGCAGGGAGCCATCTGTAATAAAGTCCGTAATATGGCGCATCGCGTGTATCATCCGGAGCGCGTGCTATATCCGCTGCGGAGGGTAGGGCCTAAAGGTCAGGGAACTTTCGAGCGAATCAGCTGGGATGAAGCGGTTCAGGAGATTACTGAACGCTACAAGAAGCTGATCGAGGAGCACGGCTCTGAGAGCATACTGCCTTACAGCTTCTACGGCAACATGGGGATATTAAGCGTTGACGGCATGGATCGGAGGTTCTTCAACAGGCTGGGCGCCAGCCGGCTGAAGCAGTCGATCTGTAATTCCGCAGGCAATGAGGGCTGGAAATCCGTTATGGGGTTTAATGGAGGCACCGTCCCGGAGGATACCGTTCATGCCGACGTCATCATCGTCTGGGGTGGCAACATCGTCAGCACCAATATGCATCAGGTGGTGTTGGCAGAGAAAGCGCGCAAGGCCGGTGCCAAGGTCGTTGTCATCGACGTGCATAAGAACCAGACGGGGCAATGGGCGGATTGGTTCATTCCGCTGTTTCCGGGCACGGATGCGGCACTGGCCGTCGGCCTCATGCACATCATGTTCCGTGACGCTATGGTGAACGAGGAATTCCTCCGGCGGTATACGATCGGTCATGAAGCCTTGCGTGAGCATGTGAAAGACTATACACCAGAGCATGTATCCTCCATTACCGGAATTCCAGTTGAGGATATCGAGAAGCTGGCCGAGCTGTACGGCCGGGCGGATACTTCCTACATTCATATCGGTAACGGTCTTCAGCATCATGACAATGGGGGCTTGACGGTGCGCAGCATCGCGGCGCTTCCGGCCTTGACCGGACAATGGCTGAAGCGGGGCGGAGGGGCTGCCAAGTCGAACGGCGGGTACAACAGCATGGACAGCGATGCGCTGGAACGTCCCGATCTCCGGCCGAATCCGGATGCACGGACGATTAACATGAACCGGATCGGCGAAGCGCTTGCGATGACCGAGCAGCCGATTAAGTCCGTGTTTGTCTATTGCAGTAATCCGCTGGTTGTTGCTCCTGACACCGAGCGGGTGCGGGAAGGATTTGCACGGGAGGATCTGTTTACCGTCGTGCACGACCTGTTTATGACGGATACAGCCAAGTATGCGGATATCGTGCTCCCGGCAACCTCCTCGTTTGAGAATACGGATCTGTTCGCTTCCTACTGGCATCAGTACATTCAGCTGCAGGAGCCGGTCATCCCGGCGCTTGGGGAGAGCAAGAGCAATGTAGAGCTGTTCTCCCTACTGGGGCGGGCTATGGGGTTCACTGACCCGGCCTTCCATGAGACGGAAGAGGAGATGATGGCAAGAGCGCTCGACTTCCCGGATAACCCTTATCTGAACGGCGTCACGCTGGACAAGCTAAAGGAACACCGCTATGTGAAGCTTGATATGACGCCGCTTGAAACATATCTGGATCGTTTGCCGACGCCTTCGGGCCGGATCGAGCTTTACTCCGCGCAGTTGGAGGAAGCAGGTCTTCCGCCTCTTCCGACCTACGTTCCGCTCAAGGAAGGTTATGACGGTGTAAGGCGCGGCCGCGGGTACAAATACCCGCTTATGTTCATTTCGCCGCCGAACCACAACTTCCTGAATTCGACCTTTGCGAATGTGGAGAAGCATCAGAAGCTGGAGAAGGAGCCAACCCTGCAGATCCATCCGGAGGATGCAGAGGAACGCGGTATAGAGGACGGAGACATGGTTACGGTATACAACGACCGCGGAACCTATGAAGTTCGGGCCAAGGTAACGGATAAAATGCTGCCGGGCACCGTTGTCAGCCAAGGCCTGTGGTGGGAAGGCGAGGGCCGCAAACAGCGTGCCAATGCCCTTACACCCGACAGGCTGTCGGATATGGGCGAAGGGGCTACCTTCTTCTCAACGGTGGTCGAGGTCAGTACTAAAATAACCGGTGCATAAAGATGAATACATTGACTGTCTTGCGGGTCTATATGACCTCAAGGCAGTCTTTTTTTTAGAGATAAGAAAGTATAAACATCCGAGGCTTAGTAACCCCTTATCTCGGAAGAGAAACTTCCGCTAAATGCGTCTGTCTATTGAGGAAGCGTCGATAGACGTTTTTTTGTTGGCTGGAAAGGGTGAAACATTCCGGTAGAAGTATAAAAAATCGGGGTTTTATTATATAGATTCAAAATATTTCCATAGGTAGAATGATACTAAGTCAATTGCAAGCGGTTTCGAAAACGGTAAATATTCAGAGACCCGGCATGCTTTTACATCATTTCGTAACGGGAGGATAACTTATGCCGCAAGCTACTGCAGAACAGCAACCATCGCCCATTGCCCGGCAGCCAAAAGTCCATAGTAAAAATTTTCTTAGGCGATTCATGAAGCAATGGGATGTTCAGCTCATGGTGATACCCGGCGTCATTCTAGTTTTCATTTTTGCCTATCTGCCTATGTACGGCGTAATAACCGGATTTATGGATTATAACCTGTTCACCGGCTCGAGAATTTGGGATAACCCGTGGGTTGGTTTTAAACATTTTGAAGCTTTTTTTGCCGCCCCCGAGTTTGAAAGGATTTTGCGCAACACGATTGTGATCAGTTTATTGAAATTCTTTATCGGATTTCCAGCACCGATTGTACTGGCACTTTTATTGAATGAAGTTCGCCATATGTTATTCAAAAGAGTCATCCAGACGATTACATATCTGCCTCATTTCTTATCATGGGTTATTGTGGCAGGGTTCACCACCGCCTTGCTATCAACGGAGAACGGAAGCATCAACATTCTGCTGGAGAGCATAGGGGCCATTGATGAACCGATCAATTTCCTTTCGTTAAAGGAGTATTTTTGGTCGATCCTGATTTCGGCCAACGTATGGAAGGAGATCGGATTTAACTCGATTGTATTCCTGGCTGCGATTGCGAGTATTGATCCTGCTCTCTATGAGGCTGCCGACATCGACGGTGCAAGCAAGTCCAAGCAAATCTACCTGATTACGATTCCTTCGATTATGCCGGTCATCATTATCTTTATGATTCTTGCGATCGGCAACTTGCTCAATGCAGGCTTTGAGGACATCTTGCTCCTGGCATCCAATCCGGTGCTGCGGCCGGTATCCGATGTTATTGATACGTATGTCTATCGAGTAGGCCTAGGGTCACACCGTTATTCTTATGCGGTTGCTATCGGATTGTTCAAGGCGATTATCAGTGTTGGACTGCTTACGATCGCGAACTATCTGGCTCGAAGATCTGGTAATAGCTTATGGTAACAATCAGCAGCCCTCAGGAGGTACGGCATGTTAAAAAGAATTAGCTTTGGTGATAAGGTCATGCTTATCGTGATTTACGTGTTCCTCAGTTTATTAGCCTTCTCGGCACTCTATCCTTTCTGGAATGCGGTGGCTGTTTCCTTCAACGTAGGTGTCGATACCGCAAAGGGCGGAGTCACCTTCTGGCCAAGAGAATTCACAACCGAAAATTATAAAATCATACTCCAGGACGACCGACTGCTTAACGGGTTCTTCATATCCATAAGCCGTACCGTAATCGGCACCGCAACCTCCATATTCATGACAGCGCTTCTCGCATTCGGGATGACCCGAACTTATCTGATCGGACGAAAATATTACACATTGTTCTTTATATTCACCCTCTACTTTGGTGGAGGGTTGATTCCAACGTATCTCCTTATCCGTTCACTCGGTCTGATGGACAGCTTTCTGGTATTTATTATTCCATCCTTAATCAGTGTGTGGAACATGATTATTTTTCGGACCTTCTTTCGAGCTCTTCCCGTAGGGCTGGAAGAGTCAGCCCATATTGACGGCTGCAGCAATTGGGGCACATTCTTTCGGATTATTCTCCCATTGTCCGGACCGGTTATCGCTACGCTGGCTCTGTTGACTGCCGTTGGACACTGGAACGACTGGTTCCTGCCGAGTATCTACATCACCAGTGATCATTTACTCCCCATTCAGACGATTCTGCGGCAGACCTTGAATGCCAATATTGTATCGGGTTCAAGCTCCGTGCTCGATAGCGCTTCTGTTGCCCTACTGGATCAAGCAAGGCAAATCACTTCAAAATCGCTCACAATGGCGATGATGATCGTGGTGACCTTACCGATCATTCTTGTCTATCCTTTTGTGCAAAAGTATTTTGTCAAAGGTGTACTGGTAGGCTCGCTGAAGGAGTAGTTGACGAACGGTTTAAGGCGAATAGCTTTGAACATATATATTTTTGTTAATGAGAGGGGTTAAGTGAATGAGAAAGACGAAAAAGCCGTTGCTCGTATTGGTCTCGTTGCTATTGATAATGGTTACGGCTCTAGCGGGATGCGGAAAATCGGCAGCTCCAGCTCCAGCACCACCGGCAGCAAACAATGATGGCGAGAAGAAAACCGATCCGCCAGCAGAGGGGAATCGTGACGGCAAATGGGTACTTGGTGAGAAGCCGCTGGAGTTTTCAGCATATTCTCACTATGAGAACTCGGACTTCCCTAAATGGGAAAGCACGCCTGTCGGTAAATATTTAAGTGAAGAAAAACAAGTGAAAATCAACATGATTGCGGCTGCTGGAGCACATACGCAAAAGCTGAGTGCGATGATGGCTTCAGACGACCTGCCGGATATGATCTGGACAGACAAGAACCATCCAGACTTGGAGAGACTCCGCAAAGAAGGAAAACTGGTAGCCTATGATGATTATTTGGATAAGTATCCCAACCTGAAGACATGGATGGGCGATCTGAACATGTTACGTTCAGATGATGGCAAACTGTATATGTTCCCTAACTGGTATTCATCCAATCCTTACGGTAACGCCGGTTACGTAGTTAACAAGAAAATCTATAAAGAGCTGGGCGAGCCTCCGCTCGAAACAACGGACGATCTATATGATTATCTGGTGAAAGTTAAAGATAAGTACGGCAGCAGCATCATTCCGTTCGAGCCGCACCGTGCACAGGAAAGACAGGGACTTGGCGTGTTATACACGGCCTTCGGAGAGGGAGCAAGTTACACGAATCTGAATGCTAGCTTGCTTGCGGTTCCAAAAGACGGAAAACTGACGTCAGTACTTACAGATCCGGTATTCCGAGAGGCTCAGAAATATATTGCTAAACTGTACAGAGAGAAGCTCATCTCTCAAGATGCCTTTAACCAAACGGAAGATCAGATTTTGGAGAAAGTCATGACAGGCAGAGTGGCAGTATTTGCAGGAGCAAGTCCCACAACGATGGCAGGCGAAGCGCACCCTGAATTGATCAAACAAGATCCGGATGGCGGGTATTTCATGATTTGGCCTATTCATAAGCCAGGTCTGGATAAGAATAAGATTTATCCAGGCACCTACACAAGCTTTGGATGGAATGCTGCCTATATTACAACGGCTGCTGAGGACCCTGAAGCGATTTTCGCATTCCTCGACTGGTACACAGGTCCGGAAGGGATGAACGTCCAATTCTTCGGTCCAGAAGGAAAGAACTGGGACGGATTCGATGAAGATGGTAAGCCGAATTTCACCGAGAATTATGATCCGGCAGAAGTAGCAGAAATTCAATCTAAGAATGAGCCTGTTATGTTCGTAGGTAATACGAGTTATATTGACCCTGCCAAATATAAATACATGGAGAATCTCCCCTTCGAAGAGCAGGACTGGAGAACACGTTACCAACAAACGATTACTTGGCCAACTCAATTAAACGTTACAGAATTTGTTAACCTCAATCCGGCTCCAGATTCGGATGAAGGCATTATCAAAGCATCTGTCGATGAACTTTTCCTCGAAATCTATGCTAAGTCCGTCATGGCGAAGAGCGACGAAGAGGTTGATAAAATTCTCGATCAAGGAAACAAGGATTTGATGGATTTGGGCTATGGTCAGCTTCTGGAATGGCGGACGATCAAATGGCAGGAGAATTTAGCTAAATTGAACGGAAAAAAATAACACAGTAATGTCAGGGGGACTTCCCAAAGAATCCATAAGGTTCTTTGGGATATCTCTGTTTTGCGAACATAATTGTCTGGAGGGGGTTCTATGTACAAGGTGCTGCTTGTGGATGATGAAGAACTAGATCTCGAAGGCATGAGAAGATTCATTCCTTGGTCCGATCTGCATATGGAGTTAGTGGGGAGTGTCAATAATGCATTGTCGGCATGTGAAATTATCAAGAGCGAAGATGTTGATATTTTAGTCAGTGACGTCAATATGCCTTATATGTCTGGACTCGAGCTGGCACGGATTGCGCTTGAACATAAACCTAACATGCGAATCATATTCGTCAGCGGATATCAGGAATTCAGCTATGTACAGCAAGCACTCTTATTGAAGGCTTACAGTTATGTTCTCAAGCCGATGAACGATAGGGAGCTTGTTGCTTCCTTAATCAAGGTAAAGCGGGATCTAGATGAAGAAAACAAGCAGCGCGAGGTGGAGATGGCTTATCAGGAGATGATCCCCATTGTCAAAAGCGATTTTCTTATACGTCTGCTTGAGCGGGAAGAATCAGAAGAATTACTGACAAAGATGAGTATCTCTTATGAATTCGACCAGTTGAAATGGCCGGTTCGCGTCGCAGTCATGGAGCTCGATAATGTTTCATGGCGTCAGGCGGGGAGCCTTTCCTCACAGAGGGAATTGGCGAGAATATTCCTGCAACGTATTCAAGAGGCGATTACGGATAGTGGGAGCAGCATGCTTCCTTACTGTAAGCTGTCTTCGCAACGAGTAGCGATACTGCTGGAGGACAGTAACGCTACTCCAACGATAAGCACACTGATGGATAGCGTTCAGCAGCATTTGATGACATCCATGACAACGGGCATTGGTGAACCCGTACGCACCTTGGATCAACTTCACCTGTCGTATAGGCAGGCTGTTGAAGCGGTGGAAGGCAAGATGTTTCTGGGCAAGGGAAGTATTATCAAGTACGAAGACGTCAGTGCCGAGCCGGGAATGCTGGATGCAAGGATGCTTGATGAACGCATGAACGTCCTCTTAAAGGCAATGGAGGAATACGAGCTGGTTCAAATCTGTGATGAACTGGAAAAATTATTCGGCTCTATAAGGAGTCTGCGCTCCCGTTTTACCGTGCATAATATGTCGAATTATATTATATGGAAGCTCGAACAATATTTAAGCAGTCGCAATGAAGACTTGTTTGACCTGTTAGGCATGGATATTCATCATCTGGATATCTTGATGCAGTTCGAAACACTCAGCGATATTCGTTCATGGTTCATCCAGCGTATATTCGAAATTTCCGAAAGATTATATGAGAAATCCAATTCCAAGGATAGTAAATTCATCCGCAGTGTCATCCAAACGATGAAAGAACGAATGAGTGAGAATATAACGATAAAGGATATTGCCCAGCATTTTTCTTTTTCGCCGAGTCATATCGGATTTTTGATTAAAGAGAGGTCAGGAAATACGTTTAATGAACTACTTGTACAACTGCGCATGGAAAAAGCGTGTGAATTGCTAAAACAGCCTGGCCTTAAAGTTTATGAAGTCGCCGATCAGGTAGGATACCGCTATCTTCCTTATTTCAGCCGACAATTCAAAGAAAAATTCGCCATGACACCCATGGAATACCGAAAGAGAGAATTGGGATGAACAATCACTGGATTCCATCATCCGGAACAGACGGCAAGAAGCTGGGGTATATACCCGTCGGTTATAAGCTCATGCTGACCTTTACGGTCTTTACTTTGCTATTGGTTTCTGTAAACTTTTATATTTCGCATTCGATGTATGATGAGACTATGCGCGAACAGACCCGCGTCAACATCCAGGGGACGCTTCAGCAGATTCGGGATAACGTTGCCTATAAGGTGGATGATATCGTCCAGACATCGGCGACATTGTATGATGATCCTGCATTCATTCAGAGCATCCGCCGGGATTTATCGGGTGCTGATAATCATGTCCGTATGAACAATGTGATTCTCCCAAAGCTAGAGAGCGCTGCAAAGGCGGTTGGCCTTAATTTAAGGCTATCCGTCTATTTTCATAATCAAACGGTGTACGAGAAGTATAAAAATTGGAATCTCGAAATCAACCAAGATTTCAACGAACAAACCTATGATATTTACCATATGACTCGGGTTTCCAATGAGTTTTGGTATTTCACACTGCCGGGGGAGAAATACAATGCAACCATGATCTGGAGGCAGGTGGAAGAGGATGAGCGGGATGGACGGATCTCGATGATTCGACGAATGGTGGATATGAACAATCCGCTGCAAATTAAAGAAGTGGGAATCATGCGGTTCAGTGTTCGCTTGTCGCAGCTGTTCGATAGTGTAGATTACGCGAAACTTGGGGACGGAAGTATGTTATCGGTACTGGATCCCTTCGGGAATGTGGTGTTTACCTCTGGCCCATCTGTTGAAGATAATAACGAAACCCTCGTCAAAGTAAATGAACCTACGGGGTTAACAGCACACGATCAGAAGCATTATTTGATCATCGAAGAAGATTTGCCACAGAAGAACTGGAAGATCGTTGCGCAAGTTCCGCTTAATATTATTGAACAGGAAGCCAAGAGAGTACGAACCGTTTTGATAGTCATTTGTATCATCTGCGTAGTGTTATTTACATATACGGGGTATGTTATTTCCCGATCTTTCTCTAAGCGAATTCTGAAGATTGTAGGGGTACTCAATGCATTTCGGGAAGGGGATCTGCATAAACGGATCGCTTATCGGGGCAAGGGGGAGTTCCCTCAAATTGCGAATGCCTTGAATGCGATGGGCGAGGATATCGAAGCGTTAATAAAAAAAGTGTATTTAACCCAGCTACAAAAGAAGGAAGCAGAGCTTGAAATGCTGCAAACGCAGATTAATCCTCATTTCTTATACAATACGCTATCCTCCATTAATCAGCTTGCGAAATTCGGGGAGACGGAGAAACTTCAGGATATGGTGGTGCAGCTGGCACAATTTTATCGGCTTACCTTAAATTCAGGCAGAATATTGATACCCATCGCTTTAGAGATTGAGCAGGCCAATGCGTATCTGGATATTCAAAAAGTAAAATATGGTCAGCGCATGGAAGTCACTTTTGATATCGACACGAATATATGGCCTTACGAGACTATAAAACTGATTTTACAGCCCTTCATTGAAAATGTGCTGAAGCATGCTTGGAGTGGAGATCGTATTCATATTCGGGTTTCAGTCCAAATGGAAGGCGATGATATCCTGTACAGAATCATAGATGATGGCCTGGGTATGAAGCAGGAACGAATCCAAGAGATATTGGATCCCCAGGATCATAGTCACACGGGCTGCGGGATTCGAAACATTGACCAGCGGGTGAAGCTGCATTATGGGAGCGAATACGGCGTGTCCATCTTCAGCAAAGTCGGAATCGGGACTTCGGTTCAAATACGCATACCTGCAAGATCCAGAAATTCAAACCCCGATAAGAAGGCGGCGGGGTAGACGGGGAGCTCTGAACCAAGGGATTCTTCAACAATTGAGGATCCGCTGTTTAGCGTCCTGTTCGCTGTTATGGTAAAGCGTCAATGAATGTGCTTGCTAAAAATGGATCTCTCAAGCGATACTAGGATTTGGGCGATAAGAAGTGACAAGCAATGTTCATTCTTACAGGATTATAGGGACAGCAAAAAGACGGCGTTCGCCTCTTTTTTGAAGAATAATTAGAAAAAGCCCGCATGGGCTTTTTTTTTAACATATTAGAATTTATAAAGTTTTTTGGGGTCCCCGCAAAGTATTTGGAATAAGCATCGGAGCATAGGCTCCACTTTGTGGGGCTATTTTAGGTTATATGCGTAAATTTACTGCTGCGAGGCTGCTGGGAGATAATAAACATGAAATGGTTGGAGCAGTACCCTAAGGAAGTAAAAGGTTTTCTTGTTGCAAGTCTCGTTGCCTCTGCAGGCGGGTCCCTGATGTGGCCGCTGACAACGATGTATGTATTCGATGAACTGGGACGCAGCATGAAGGATGCGGGTTTTGTCATACTGATTCAGTCCATGGGGGGAATTGCCGGTCAACTCCTTGGCGGTGCGCTGTACCACCGGGTTGGGGTGAAAAAGCTCATTGTGGGCTCGCTGCTGCTGAATGCCCTCGGACTGTTCACCCTTCCGTTCATTAATGGACTATGGGGCTTGTTCATCGCGATGATGGGTTTCATCGGATTCTGTAACGCGGTATCGATGCCGGCCATTCAAGCATTTATCGGCTTCCGGTTTGCCGATCGGCGAGGCGAGTTGTTTAATGTCATTTATGTTGCGAATAATATCGGTGTAGCCTTAGGGACGGCCATGAGCGGTTTCCTGGCGGAAATATCGTATCATTTAAGCTTTGTCTTAAACGGCGTCACGTCCTTCGGATTTGCGCTTTTCTTCCTGTCCTATCTGACGAAACTGGTTGGAACGGGCGCATCGCAAGGGTCCCATCATCCCCAGCCCAAGAGTCCGCTACCGGCGGGCCCCGGCGCTTGGGCATTGCTCGGGAACACTCGGATTTATCTCTTTATGGGATTGGGTTCTCTGTTTCTGTGGTTCGGTAATTCCATCTGGAACACAGGGGTGTCTCCGTTCATCATCTCGGAGGGGATGTCCAAGACGGCTTACGGTTATTTATGGACGCTGAACGGGATCCTCATTTTTGCCGCGCAGCCGCTCACGAATGCCATCAAGCGCTGGGCGGCCCGTACGGAGAGCAGTCAGATGACGGCAAGCGCTTTGTTCTATCTGGCAGCTTATGTCGTCATTGTGACGGTGCACAGTTATCCGGGCATGATCTTGGCGATGGTGTTGGCCACACTGGGGGAAATGCTGATTTCGCCTGCGATCCCGGCTTTTATCTCGGAGCGTGCAGGACAAGCGGCTCCGTTCTATATCGGCGTGACAGGCGGCATGGGTGCCGCAGGCCGGGTGATTGGGCCTTATGCGATGGGAACGATGTATGACGGCGGCGGGTTGACGCCGGTGGCATGGTTGGCTGTAGGTGTTGCCGTGTTGTCATTCCTGTCATTTGCCGTGCATGCCCGGATTAGTAAGGACATCCCGCTGCATCAAGACGCTCATGACAAGAATGCAGGTCACCTTAACGCATAGCCCAAGTTCTAATAGTTGATATAATTTCAGGATAGAGATTAAGCAGCAGGCCTTCTTCGGGGCTTGCTGCTTTTTTTGTCTAAGGTTCAGCGTGAAGGGAGCCGATATGTTAGGCGCGGATTTCAAGCGATTGGCCGGAGAGGGCGGCACCGATTGTCGTGGATATTTATGCCTCTATTCATGAACAATAATTCTTGACCCGTGAAACTCGTCTGCAAGAAGCAAACCGGTCTGGTATAATAGAGGGAATGGTTATCAAAGCGAGGGATGGCGATGAAGACCGGTCAAGAGACATTGACCATCCGGTTCTCCGAGATGAAGGATGCAGCTGCACTCATGGAACTCGATGAACTGGTATGGGATCGCAATACGGCCCCTGCCCCATTGGAGTGGAACTCAAGAGATCATTATCTTCTGCATTGTCCGCCAGGCACACAGCTCGTGGCCTTGCATGAGGGGGAACTGTGCGGTTACATCGGATTCCGGTCGCCCACAAGCCTTCACAGTAATCGTCATGTGCTGGAGCTGAACATCGCGGTTCACCCTGCTTATCAACGGCAGGGCATCGGGCAGCGGCTGATCGATGCTGTGAAGGATATGGCGCGCGCAGAGGGCATTTTGAAGCTGAGGCTGCGGGTGTTGTCCAGCAATCCTGGCGCATTTGCTTTTTACAGGAACTGCGGGTTTCAGGAAGAGGGCAGGCTGATTCAGGAGTTTTATGTGGATGGACGTTACGTCGATGATATCTTAATGTGCTGCTTCTTATCATGATTGATCACATTATGGTATCCCTCTAGGCCGGTTACCGAGCGGCAGAGAGATGAAGGTCATAGGGTTGAACAGTCCGGCAGCTTGCCGGGCTGTTTCGTATGTAAAGCCAACCAGGGTTTTCTGGTTGGTCTTATGTTATTTGGCCCGCCACTTAAAACGGCTTCTGGACAAGGGCACACGCTATTGCATATAGTAGATGAAAAGAAAAGAAGGCGGAGGTTATTTACCATGACCATGGGCATTGTATCGCTGAATGTGGGAAAGCCTGTAACGGTTGATTACCAGGGAAAGGACCTGTCCACGGGAATCTATAAGCAGCCTGTGGAGGGTCCGTTGTTCCTAAGTTCATTGAATTTCGAGGGGGATGGTCAGGCCGATCTCGTCAATCACGGCGGCGTGGATAAGGCGGTGTGCGCGTACCCCTCCGAGCATTATCCTTATTGGGAACACTCCTTGGGCAAACAGATGGCGTATGCTGCCTTTGGCGAAAACCTGACGATGCGGGGGATGCTGGAGGATCGGGTCTGCATCGGGGATGTATACCGGATAGGCGGCGCGGTGGTACAGGTCAGTCAGCCCCGATATCCTTGCTTTAAGCTGTCGCAAAAGCATGGCGTGAAAGATATGCCGGCAAGAGTTCTGAATACGGGCTACAGCGGGTTTTACTTTCGAGTCCTGGAGGAAGGGGATGTCCGTGCCGATTCAGCGGTCACTCAGCTTGAATCCCATGCTTCCGGCATAACGGTGCAGGACGTGCTTCGCATGATGAAAGATGGACGGAAGGATGAACGCGGATTGTCCCGCATGCTGGAGATCGATGTGCTGTCAGCCAGCCTGAAGTCGCAATTCGGCAAATGGCTGGAGACCCTGCGGGAGAATCAGGAGTGAGACGTTGGTTCTCGCCAAGCTTCTAAGCCAAGGTTAGCCTACGTTCTAGAATACATACAGACAACAAAACCGGCTTGCGTCCAATCGTGGGATTCAAGCCGGTTTTGTTCCGGATATAGAGGTTACCTCATCCGCTTCCATTCGCTCTGAATCATGCCGTAGACCGCGTGGTTAACATAGCCTTGGGGCAGCTTCTCGGCTTCCCTTATGACTCCCTCCAGCACAAACCCCAGGCGTTCCGGAATGGCCCGGCTGCGATGGTTGGCCGTTGCACAGCGGATCTCCACCCGGTTCAGGCCCATGCGCATTAGCGCGTGATCCGTGAACGCGCGGCATGCGCTTGTCATCAGGCCTTGCCCCGTGAAATGCTGATCCAGCCAGTATCCGATACTGACCGAGCGGTTGTTCCAATCGATCTCATGAAACGAGATGGTGCCTGCCAACTCCTCCCGGACCCAGATGCCGGCCGAGAAGCCGCCGTTCTCGGCCGCTTGCTTCATAGCGCCTTTGATATAATTGGTGGTATCGTTGACTTCGGTGACGGCATCCACCCACGGAAGCCACTTGCGGAGGCGGTCCCGGGAACGATCGGTAATCTCGAACATCGCCCTTGCATGCTCTATGGCAAGCGGCCGCAATTCAACATGGTCATCTAATGTGTATCCAAACATAAGGTATCTCCTTTGTTCTCTCGTGAAGTGTATGTAGCTTTAACGAGTCCGCTTCACTTTTTGCTCCAATGCGTAAATATCTTCTTCAAGGGAAATCATACGCTGACTGACAACCGTTCTGCAGTCGCTGAGCGCTTGATTGTATAGATGAGGCCCTAAGGTCTCCGTGAAAAAATCAAGAACACCCTCTGCGGCTAGATGGCCGAGGGTTTCGCCGCGCTCGGTTTCAAAGTATTCCTGAACCAGTCCAATCAGCTGTTCGCGTTGTTCTTTAGGGAATTTGGTAGGTTTCATAAGATGATTGCAGGCCTCCTTCATAGCTGTTTTTCTCTCCATGCTACCCTATTGACCAGCCCCCGTCAAAACGATTTTCGCGGCATTTTCGGCTGTGGGAGAATCTTCTGTGCGCGGGTTAGATGCTGGGAGCAGACTGCTTGCCGGAATCCTCATCGCAAGCTGGCAACTTGCGGCACGGAGGTGCCGAATTCCTTGAACAATCGCGGCATTACAGGTATATTTAAGGGAAACACGTTTATACAGGAGATAGACAGAAATTACAGGACGAAAGGTTGATCAACGTGGAGAACCATCGGGGCACCCCCTCCAATTTCATAAAAAATGTTATTACCGAAGACCTGAAGTCCGGTAAAGTCAAGGAAATCGTTACCCGCTTTCCGCCGGAGCCGAACGGCTACTTGCATATTGGACATGCCAAGGCCATATGGATCAATTTCACACTGGCCGATGAATTCGGCGGACGGACGCACTTGCGGTTCGATGATACGAACCCGGTGAAGGAAGACATTGAGTATGTTAACTCCATTAAGGAGGACGTGAAATGGCTCGGATTCGATTGGGAAGAGCTGCGGTACGCGTCCGATTATTTTGAAGAGATGTACAATCGTGCCGTGCTGCTGATTAAGAAAGGGAAAGCTTATGTGGATGACCAATCCGCTGACCAAATCCGCGAAACGCGCGGAACCCTGACCGAGCCAGGGCATAATAGTCCATACCGGGATCGCAGCGTGGAAGAGAATCTGGATCTGTTCGAGCGGATGCGCAAAGGGGAATTCGCCAACGGCGAGCGCGTGCTGCGCGCCAAGATCGACATGGCTTCGCCCAATATTAATCTGCGGGATCCGGTCATCTACCGGATCTCTCACGCGCATCATCATAATACAGGCGACAAGTGGTGCATTTATCCGATGTACGCTTTTGCCCATCCGCTGGAGGATGCCATTGAAGGGGTTACGCATTCCCTGTGCTCCCTGGAGTTTGAGGATCAGCGCCCATTCTATGATTGGGTTGTGGCGGAATGCGAGATGGACAGCACGCCGCATCAGTACGAATTCGGGCGTCTGAACGTGGCGCAGACGGTTACGAGCAAGCGCAAGCTGAAGCAGCTCGTCGACGAGAATGTGGTGGACGGCTGGGATGATCCGCGCATGCCGACGATCTCCGGACTTCGCCGCTTGGGGTATACGCCTGAAGCCATTCGCAACTTCGTGTTTGAGACGGGAATTTCGAAGGCGTACGGCACGGTGGACCGCCAAGTGATGGAACACTTTATCCGTGAGGATCTGAAGCTGAAGGCGCCGCGTACGATGGCTGTGCTGGACCCGCTGAAGGTGGTCATTACGAATTACCCTGAAGGTCAGATCGAATGGTTGGACGCCGAGAACAACACGGAGAATCCGGAGATGGGGATTCGCCAGATTCCGTTCTCGCGCGAGATTTATATTGAGCAGGAGGATTTCATGGAAGATCCTCCGAGCAAATATTTCCGCTTGTTCCCCGGCAACGAGGTCCGTTTGAAGCATGCGTATTTTATCAAGTGCAATGACGTGATTAAAGACGAGAACGGCAAGGTCGTCGAGATCCACTGCACGTATGATCCGGAGACAAAGAGCGGCAGCGGCTTTACCGGACGCAAGGTGAAGGGAACGATTCACTGGGTGGAAGCCACACAGGCCGTACCTGCTGAATTCCGCCTGTTCGAACCGCTGTTCAAGGACGAAGAGGAAGAAGCCGAATTGGTGCAGGAGGTTGCAGGCGAAGCGGAAGAAGCAACTGCCGAGAAGTCCCTCCTGGACGACATCAACCCGAACTCGCTGCAAATCGTGCAGGGATTCGTGGAACCGAATATGAAGGATGCTGCGCCGCAGGACAAGTTCCAGTTCTTCCGGCATGGATATTTCAACGTCGACTCGAAGTATTCGCAGCCAGGCCGTCCGGTATTTAACCGCGTGGTCTCCCTGAAGAGCTCATTCCAGCTTTCGAAGAACTAAATCAAAATAACGGCATAGGCGCGTTGAAGAAGACTCCTGTGCTCTATAACGTAAACAAGACTCGAAGATTCCGTTACAGGATTCATTCGAGTCTTGTTATATTTACGATGGTACCATCTCGTTGATGGCTTGCGTACAGGACCACGATCTAACTCGCAGCGTACTCCTCCAGCTCGTCGCTATCGAGATCGTCCGGATGCAGCGGCTGATACCCGTGCTTGCGAAGGTTGTACCACATCCAGCCAAAACCGATGGCACCCACAATGGCAAGCATCGTGCCGGTGCGGTACATGATCTGCGCCCCGAAGTTCTGGAACATCCAGCCGCCGGCGAGACCGCCGATGACGCCGGATATGCCGCTCCAGCTTAAGGTATAGATCGCTTGTCCGGAAGCGCGATACGGCGTCGGTACAAACAGCATCGTCAGCTGCACGCCGACATAGAAATAGCCGCCGAAGGTTACGCAGTGCAGGAGCTGGATGATGGCCACCTCCAGCGCGCTGTTGGCTTCCGCCATCAGCAGCCAGCGGAGGGCGAAGAGCAGGCTGACAATCGTCAGGCAGCCGACCAGGACATTGATTTTCCGTTTCAGGAAGCGGTCAAACAGAATGAAGATCACCACTTCAAATATCGACGAGAAGAAGATCGCAAGGCCCACCATCTGCTTGGTACCGCCAAGCTCCAGGATGTAAAGGGACATAAAAGTGTTATTGGCTGTGTTCGGGATGGATACCATAATGCCTAACAGGATAAAACAGACAAAATAGGAGTTCAGGAACAGTCTGCTGAGTCCTCTAAGGCTGACCGATGCCGATGCTGTCGTCTTCTGGATGGATGGCAGTGTAAACATGAACACGGCCGCCACTAGCAGCATAATCGAGAACACGATGGCGATGCGCCCCGACCCGAGCCGGTCGATGACAGGCCCTGCAGCGATGGCCGTCAGTGCCCATCCAAGCGAGCCCCATAGCCGGAACGAGCCGAATTTTTGCTGCGTCCCCTCAATATAGGTTAGAATCAGCGAATTTGTCTGCGAGAACATCGGAGTCTGGAAGAAATAAAAGAAAATCATTGTCATGTATATCATTGCATAGGTATTCGCCTGAAATACAAGCTGAACCAGCAGCAGCGTACCGGTCATCATGATCAGCAGCACCCGCTTGATGTTTGCCGCCCGATCACCCCAGAATCCCCAGAACGGATTGGCGAAGATGGACACAAATGGCGCGATCGCCATCAGGCTGCCGATTTCAATTTTGCTCATGCCGATGTCTTGCAAATATAACTGGAAGAAACCGGTGAAGATGACCATGGTTCCGTAAATGAAGAAGTTGAACAGCTTGAGCGATATCAGCGAAGGTTGGGCGTTGTCCATATTCCGCAAGTAGGTCATTCCTTTCAAACCGAATACAATCCACAATCGCGGCATCGAAAAAAAGCCGCTTTCCCTTTCAATGTATCACGCATTGAAAAGGGATACAAACCATCTTTTAAATGATTTTCCATTATTCTGGTTATTAACCTATAAACTGAATCGAGTTTTTTACAACGTGTAAGAAAGGCTGGTAGAACATATGAGCTGTCAACCCATAGATGTCGGCCTTTCGCCAGATCAGGTGACGGGTATCGTACTTGCAGGTGGAGCCTCCCGGAGAATGGGAAGAAACAAGGCGCTTCTGCCCATGCAGGGAATGAGTTTGATCGAGCGAACGGTCCAGGCGCTTGACGAGGTTAGCGGCCGCGTCATCCTATCCACCAATACCCCCGAATCTTATCAATTTCTCGGGTTGGAATGCGTTCCCGACCTTTATGTCGGGCAAGGCCCGATGGCGGGACTTCATGCCGCGCTCAAGTTATCCCAAAGCACATGGAATATGGTCGCTGCGTGCGACATGCCCCATATCCATGAGCGTTTCCTTCGGGGATTGCTGAATCTGGCGAATCAGCAGCTCACAGCCGATGCTGTAATTCCTGTTGTAGAAGGCAGGGTGCATCCGCTGCTGGCGGTATATCGCAAAGAAATCGTAGAAGGCCTTGAACGCAGGCTGATCAAGGGACAACTTCGCATGGTGGAGTGGGTGCAGGAGCTGAATGCCGTCTTCGTGCACGAAGAGCAATTAGAGGCAATTACGGGCCTTGATCCGCGCAAAATTTTATTTAATATGAACACGCCTGGGGAATACGAGGCAGCAGCCGGCCTGATGAATGCCGACTTGCCTGAGGATAGATAGTAGAGTTCTATAGAAGGTGTGCAGAAGCCCGACAAAACGGTATTCATCTTAAAAAAATAACCCCGCCAGCTAAATGCTTGACGGGGATTTTAATATCAACCATATGACTGCTTTCCGCTATTATACGCACAGCCGACGGTTTACCCGCCGATCTGTGACATACGCCGGCCGGTTGGGGTATGGCTTTGCATTTTTTTCTCGAGCGCCAGCGCCATTTCATGATTCAACGGTTTGGAACCCAGCGCTTTGCGGAACAGGTTTGCCACCGCGGATGGATCATCGACGACGCGGCGCACGTTAAATTCGTCGGACCAGTACAGGCAAGCCTTGATGTGGCCGTCAGCCGTCAGCCTGAGGCGGTTGCAGGAATCGCAGAAATGATCGCTGACCGGATGGATCAGACCGAAGGTTCCTGTAGCTCCAACCACCTTCATATTTCGTGAAGGTCCGTTGCCGGATGGCCCCTGCTCTTCCTGAATGGTCCAACCCGCCTCCTGGCACACTTCAGATACCCGGCTGAGCGGCAGATACGAATCTCGCCAGGCATCGGACGCTTGCCCGATCGGCATGTATTCAATAAAGCGGACATGTAGGGGACGATCGAGCGTCAGCGCGATAAAGTCGCGAATTTCGTCTTCGTTGAAGCCCTTCATTAACACCATGTTTAGTTTGATGGGATCCAGGCCGGCTTCATAAGCGGCTTCAATGCCTTCCAGCACTTTACGCACTTGACCGCCGCGCGTAATGCGCGCGTAGCGATCCTCATGAAGCGAATCCAGACTGATGTTGATTCGGGTAAGTCCGGCTTCCTTAAGCAGGCGAGCTTTGGAGGGGAGCATGATCCCGTTGGTAGTCAGGGATATATCTTGAATTCCTTCAATGGAAGCAATCATATGGACCAAGGATTCCAGGTCCTTGCGTACCAGCGGCTCGCCGCCGGTAAGGCGTACTTTGGAGACACCCATTGGGGCAAGGACGCGCATGATCGCTGCGATCTCTTCATAACTCATAATCTGATCGGGAGGTTGGAATTCCATCCCTTCTTCCGGCATACAATAGACACAACGAAGATTGCATCGATCTGTCACCGAGATACGAATATAATCATGGACCCGACCGAAAGAATCTTTAAGCGGTTCGATCATGGAAATCCCCCTTTATAGCATGCATGGTCACATTGTAGCCATTCCCCGAACGGGAGTCAATGCATTGTAAGGGTCATGTCAGCCGGACAAGCTGCGTGGATAAGTTACAGGATTTGTGAGAAGTATCACAGAAAACGCTTTCGGGATCCAGTATATTGAAGCTGTGGACAAAAGCTTTCTCCCCTTGAAAGCGAGTAGTGACATTCTAGATTTCCGAAAGTTTCCTGATTTTTCCGAAATTTTCGGAAATCATTTCAAACTGCTTTCATTAGACGTTCATCTAAGATATACTGTCAAGGATATCACATCCAACAAGAAAGGTTACCAATAGGAGGTTCGATATGGCGATATCACCTGTTCAAACTTTGGAGGTGCCTGACGTCTGTCACAGATGGCTTGAAAACCGGGGTACGGTCTACGAGCTGCTCATCGATTTTTTGGGCAATTGGCCCAGCTTGTCTATGATTGCGGAATGGAGCCGCGGAAGCGGAATTAGCAAGGCTGCGGAGTGTTCGAAGGCCGGTACGGACCTGATGACCTATTTATGTGGACGCTCACCTGAGGAATTGGTTCGGATTTGCGAATACGAAGGGGCGGAATACCGCCGATTGCTTCAGCAGTCCAAACAGCGTCAGGCGGCAAAGTCTCATTACACGAAGGATGGATGCGCTCAGGATTTAGCCGATTGTTATGCATCCGTCGGTGTTGCCTTTAATAAACTGCACGGGGAAGCGGACGATCATATAGCCATTGAACTGGAATTTATGACACTGCTTCATGACCGTATGCTGAACAATACGTATTGTGAACATAGCATGCTGAAATTGATGGAGGTTCAAGAGAAGTTTCTGGAGGAGCATCTGTTGTCATGGGTGCCATCCCTCTGCAAGGATCTAAAAGGCTCCACGGAAAGCCCGCTTTATCAGTCGGTATTCAGTCTGCTCGAGGAGTTCCTCGCACAGGATCTGAACATGCTGAAGACGTGGAAGCATTCCAGGGAAGCTGTGCTGGTACATTAGCGAGCCAGGACCATATCATAGTCATCCAAAAAAAGCCCCAGCCTCCTAATGTAGGAAGCCGGGGCTTTGATGTTCTAATTAATCTTCGATTCTTTTCTTGCTGAACTTCATCAGGAACTCGTACACGATAGGTACCACCACGAGCGTGAGCAGCGTCGAACTGATCAGACCGCCGATAACCGTGATGCCGAGTCCTTTCGAAATGATGCCTGCGCTGTTCTCCCAACCGAATACGAGTGGCAGGAGAGCGCCGATCGTTGCGAGTGCCGTCATCAGAATTGGACGAAGACGGGTAGCGCCGGCTTCAAGCAGGGCTTCGCGGGTGCTCATGCCTTCGCGTTCCATATGGATCACGCGGTCGATCAATACAATCGCATTGGTCACGACGATACCGATCAGCATGAGTACGCCCATGAGTGCAGACACGTTCAGTGTCTCGCCTGTAACAAGCAAGCCGATAATGGCTCCGATGACAATGAACGGCAGCGAGAACAGGATGGCGAACGGCGCGAGACCGCCACCGAATGTAACCACAAGCACAAAGTATACAATCGCAATGGCTGCCAGCATGGCGAGTCCAAGCTGTCCGAAGGTTTCGTTGATTTGCTCGGTAACGCCTCCGAACTGGACGGATACGCCGTCTGGAAGTTCAAGCTTGTTCACTTCAGTTTCCAGGTTGGTGGAGGCCGACCCAACATCGCTGGACAGGATATCGGCTGTGACGGTTACAACCATTTTCCCGTCGATGCGCATAATGGAGTCAGGAGTCGTTCCTTTTTCCACCTTGGCCACATCCTTGATCGGCACTTCGATACCGAGTGGAGAGGTGACGGTTTCGTTCTCGATTTCTTTGATGCTCTTATAGGTTTTGCTGTCCGTCTCAATGTAAACATTGTAAGTCTTGTCCTCAATTTTGACTTCGGTCAAGACCGGACGTTCCCGTACGGGAGACAGCTTCATTGCCAATTGTCCTGCGGTCAGGCCAAGGGAGCTCAGCTTCTCTTGGTCAGCAACCAGCGTATACTGCTCGAACGCTTCGGACAAGCTGGTCTCTGCATTCTCGAAGGTGGCTGTATCCTTGTTGGCAAGCTCAGCAATTTGATCAGCCACCGGCTTGATCTGCTCCAGAGAATCGCCAAAGACGTTAACCGTTAACTGGCTGCCGCCAAAGCCGCCGGCTGCCATGTCCATATTGGACCAAGTACCGTCCGGTACTTCCTTGGCAAGATCTTCGACAAGGGCTTTTTTGACATCTTCGAAGTTTTTCGTGTCCGGGTCATACATAATATAGAACAATCCGGAATTCGCTGATCCCATACCAAGCGGATTGCTTCCGCCGATGGAGTACTGCATCGTTTCGACTCCAGGTTGATCCAGGATCAATTTCTCCGCTTTTAATGCGCGTTCCTCCACATCCTCCAGCATGACGCCAGGTTCAGGAGAATAAGTCACCATGGCATATTTGTCTTCCTGTTCCGGAATGAAGCTAACGCCAAGGTACTTCGTCAGGAACAAGCTTCCTGCTAATAACGCGATGGCTGCCAGGAATGTAATGGCTTTGTGATTCAGCGTCCATTTCAGAATGGATCGATACCCGCGGGCCATTGCGCCCGGTTTCTCCGCATGATCATGTTTGTTCTTCAAGCCTTTGCGGAACAGGCTGTGCGCCATAGCGGGCACGAGCGTGATCGCTACGACCAGGGAAGCGAGCAGTGCGAAGACCATCGTCAATGCAAATGGCATGAACAGCTCTCCGACCATACCGCTGACCAGGGTAAGCGGCAGGAATACCGCGATGGTTACGATAGTGGAGGACATGATCGGCACAAACATTTCACGTGTAGCGGCGCTGATGAGCTCCCGGCCCGTTAATTTCTCGGTCGAGAGGGACATGCGCCGGTAGATATTCTCGATAACGACGATCGAGTCATCGACAACCCGGCCGATGGCAACGGTCATGGCACCGAGCGACATCATATTCAGGGTGATATCCATTTGTCTCAGACAGAGCACAGCAATCAGCAAGGACAATGGGATCGAAATAATCGATATAATCGTCGAACGGATGTTGCGCAGGAATACCATTATGATCAGAACGGCGAACAATGCGCCGAATAATGCCTTGGAAAGCATCGTATGAACAGAGTCTTCAATTGGCTTGCCTTGGTCCAGCATGATCGTCAGATCCATGCCAGGATAGAGGCCTCTCAATTCTTCTGCCTTGTCTTTCACCTGATTGACAACGTCAACCGTATTGGCATCGTTTGCTTTCACGATTTGGATACCGATTGATTCCTTCCCGTTGGTGCGGGAGATGGATTCCGAGGTTCCAATAACTTCAATTTTGGCAATCTCGCTGAGTTTTACGGTTGGAATGCCGGTTGGAACGGCAGGAGCACCGCTTGGTCCGCCTGCAGCAGCACCGGTTCCAGGAGCACCTTGTTGGCCTGCCCCGGCATTCGGAGCGCCGGCTCCGGCAGCTGCATCACCGGAAGGCTGCTGCGATGGTTGTTGACCTGCCCCGGCATTCGGAGTGCCGGCTCCGGCAGCTGCATCTGCACCGCCGCCGCCCGGAATAACCGGAATAGCGATATTTTTCAGATCGTCAATGCCGATAATGCCGCCATCAATAGCAACGGCCTTCTGGGATTTGTCCATTTCGAACATGCCGAGCGGAACGTACAGCGCGGAACCCTGCACGATACCTTTGACGGTATCCTCCGTCAAGCCAAGCTCGTTCAGTTTGTCCTGATTAAACTTAAGCTGTACCTCGTTCACGAATTGGCCAGCTACCTGGATGGAAGCAACGCCGTCCAAATCCTCCAGCTCCGGAACGATATCGTTCTCTGTGATGCGTGTTAATTCATCCAATGCCATGTTGTCTTTGTTCGCAATACTTAGGGAGACAACCGGCATGGAGCTCATGCTGAATTTGGATATGGTAGGTTTCTGAGCGTCATCGGGCAGCTTTACCTCGTTTATGGCTTCACGAACAGCAGCTGTAGCGTTGTCCAGATCACTACCATAATCAAACTCAACCATGACGTTGGCTGCATTCTCCATGGATGTGGAGGTTACGGTTTTGACGCCGTCAATATTGCGGAGTCTCGTTTCGAGCGGTTTGGTGACATCCTCCACAACACCTTCAGGGGCTGCGCCCGGATAGATCGCGGTGACACTTAAGAACGGGACGTTAATATCCGGAATGGTTTCCTGCTTCATCGTCAGTCCGCTGTATAACCCACCGAAGCTGACGATGATGGTCAGCAGCCAGATCGCAAACTTGTTGCGAAGCGAGAAATTGATAATTCCTTTCATTAGGCGATTCTCTCTCCTCTCCAAAACTCTATGTCTCTAACTTAGACTAATTTCCCTGCATCATTCCACCGGGTGTCAGATAGCTTTCGAGCACGGTAACAATGGTTCCCTTCAGCTCCGCAAACAATGCTTCAATTTCCTCGATTCCCTCCAAGTTAGCAAGCATTCCTTTCAGAACGGCCCGGCTGGGCTGGAGGGCAAGCAGTTCTTTCTCCATAATATTGAGCGACTCCATCGCATCTTCCCGGACATCCGTCTCTACCTGAATTTTCTTTAGTTCATTCTTCATCGCCTTAATGACGATGAGCGGGTGACGAGTTGTACGAATGTCGGTTTGGCATAATTGGCCCAATTGCCCTACCGCCTCCATCGGGATCAGGGGTTCGGGCCGTCTGCGCAGAATACTGTCCACAATATCATCGAGCAGCTGAATTTGGTGATCAGCGGTGATTCCCACATTCAAATGGAACCCGGGCATGAACAGGAAGCGGATATACGAACCCAGCATACTGCCCATAAACATGCCGATTTCCAATGTGTATGGCTCTACTTCGGGCCCATAAATGGATTTCAGCTTATTGTTAAACCACTGCAATGCAGCCAGCATTTCCTGTTGCATGTCTTCTTTGTCAAAAGGCGGTTTCCCCGGCATCTGATCATGGAACTGCTTCAGGAGAAATTCCCGGATCTCCAGAAAATGGATCAGAAGCACTTCCGTCTGCTTGCGCAGCTGCTCCTTGGGCGCGAGAAGCGGATCGTGGTCGACCCGGAGAATCTCATCTTTAATCCGGCTTGCGATATGCTCGTAAATGCTCTTTTCCAGTTCCTCTTTGGACTTGAAATGAAGATAAAGGCTGCCTTTCGACATCCCGCATACTTCGGCGATTTCCTGCATGGAGGTAACCGAAGAGCCCTTCGCGGAAAACAGCTGCATCGCAGTGATGAGAATTTGCTGTCGTTTTTCTGCCGTTTTATCAGCCAATCAATAGCTCACCTCACTTGAGAACTTTGTGGTTCTTGGATTGACCATAAGGTCAAGAATTATTATATATGAAAAAGAACGACCGTTTCAACTTTACTACGGTCGTCCTTTATGTTAGGTTCTGAAAACTTATGAAATTTTACAAAAGTAATTAACTGATCAATTTCAGGCCGACGGCCGAGCACAGGATCATGGCAATGAACAGAACCCGCCGCCAATCCTTCGGTTCACCGAACAGGAACATGCCCGTCATGGCCCCGCCGGCCGTTCCGATTCCCGTCCAGATCGCGTAAGCGGTCCCCATAGGCAGTACGGTCATGGCGTAAGAAAGAAGGGAGAAGCTGATGGCAAACGATAAGGTCAGAATCAGTACATAACGCCACCCCTTGCGCTGGGAGACCCCTTTGATGCCGATGACGCCGCCGATTTCGAACAATCCTGCAAACACAAGTGCAATCCAAGCCATTACTTGCTCACCTCCGGTTCCACATGATCAGCCGTAACCAGCTTCAGGCCGATGACACCTGCCAGCAACACGCAGATCAGAAGCACCTTGACCAGTTTAAACGGTTCCCCGAAGAACAGCATCTCCGACGCCACCGTTCCGGCTGTCCCAATTCCCGTAAACACGGCATACACCGTTCCGACTGGCAGCCGTTTGGCTGCTTCAATAATAAGATAGAAGCTTGCTGCAATGGCGACGATGGTTCCAAGCCACTCCCAGATGTTGGAGGAATGCTTCAAACCCATCACCCATATGACTTCAACCAATCCAGCCAGCAGCACAAAACCCCAGTTGCGATTCATTATGATTGTCACTCCTTTTTATGAAAAGAACAGTAAACTTACACTTAAAAATTCTTGTCGACTTGAACTTCCTGCTTATGATGCGTCATTTCACCGGGATTTAACACTTGTGGTTTGTATTTTTGTTTGTTACCCCTAACCAATACACAGGCCAAGCCGCGGCAAGACGTCTCATGGCCCGTTCCTCCCCGCCGTACACGGTTTCCAGATGGATTCCATCCACCAAGGTCATAAAGGCAATCGCCGCATTGCGCGGATGACGGATGATACGTCCATGCTCCGGACAGCCCGCGGCAAGCAGCCTCGACAAGTTCAACTCCTGTTGATCCAAGAGCGGATACACCATCGCCATCACTTCGTCATACAGCGTACTTGGCGGAAAGAAGGCCATTCGCATGAAGAACCGCACTTCATCATCCAGACGATAAGCTTGGAGACGGCTTTCAAGGAATCCGTGCAGCTGCTGCTCCAGCGGCCAATCGGCATGGTTAAGGAAATAGGCTACCATCATTTCCTCCTGACGATGGAATACGTCCTGAAGCACTTGCAGAAACAAATCCTTCTTGCTCGAAAAATGGGCGTAAATCGACGGTTTTTTGATCCCGCAGTCGTCTGCAATATGTTTCAGCGATGCCCCTTCGTAACCGTTTTTGGCAAAGTGGGCAAGGGCGGATTGCTTAATATTGGCGGCACTCATAACATTCCTCCTAACTAACGGTCGTTAGTTTATTTTTAACAAATGGCGTTACCATTGTCAATATTTTATTTTGGGGCATCGGTCCCTTGTCAGCTCGCGGAGAACAGTCTTTAGTTCCTGAGGGAGATCATGTAGAATATGGTGTGACCAGCATCGTACATACATAGAGACATTAACGATGAAGAACAAGGGGTATACGATATGAGAAAGGGAATACAGGCTGTATTGATTACCGCGCTTTTGTTCGCGTTTTATTATTTTGGCCTGGATTATTTCGGGAAGACGACCGGGACCATTATCGGGATATTCTCCACGCTAACCGTAGTATCCATCGGTTTCATGATTTTTATGGAGAACCGTCATCCCACCAGCACGATGGCCTGGATTCTGCTCTTGGCGTTAGTCCCTATCGTGGGGCTTGTGTTTTATTTTTTGTTTGGACAGAACTATTTTAAGCGGAGAAAATACGACAAAAAGGCACGTAAGGACGTTCTGGTATACACCAGCGAAGTGCTCCGCAAGAACACCCCGGACATCTCCTGCTTTAAGCCCGAAGTGCAGCAGCTCCTTCAGCTGTCTACCCGCCTGGCACGCACGCCGATTTCCTTCTCGAGCGATACCAAGGTGCTGACCGACGGGGAAGAGACATTTGCAGCCTTGATTGCGGAGCTGGAACAAGCGGCGCATCACATTCATATGGAATATTACATTTACCGTCCGGATGCGATCGGGACGCAGATCCAGGAAATATTAATTCGGAAGGCGAGAGAGGGGGTTGCCGTGCGGTTTATGGTAGACGCCGTTGGCAGCTTGCAGCTGCCGCCTTCCTTTTTGCAGGAGATGAGGGATGTGGGTGTACAGGTTGCCGTATTCGGCAGTCCAAAGACGATTTTCTTCACGAGCCGTGTAAATTACCGCAATCATCGCAAAATCGTTGTGATTGACGGGAGTGTCGGATTCGTTGGCGGATTGAATGTAGGGGATGAGTATTTAAGCCGCAGCAAGGCATTCGGTTTCTGGCGTGATACCCATATGCTTGTTCGCGGAGAGGCTGTCAGAACGCTCCAGGTTGTCTTTCTGCAGGATTGGCAGTACATGACGGGAGAGCAGCCGAGTGAGCCGATATATTATTCACCGGATTTACTGGAGAGTCGTGCCGGCGCCGTTCAGATTATCGCAAGCGGACCGGACAATGAGCGAAGAGCCCTGAAGAACATTTTCTTCTCCATGATTGTGTCGGCTCGCAAGTCGGTATGGCTGGCTACGCCGTATTTTATACCGGATGAAGACATATTCACCGCGCTCAGGGTTGCTGCCCTGTCCGGTCTTGATGTACGGATTTTGTTTCCGTCGAAGCCGGACAAATGGCTGCCCTTTCTGGCTTCCCATTCCTATTTTCCGGATCTGCTGGACGCCGGGGTAAGGGTATATGAATATGAAAAAGGGTTCATGCATTCGAAGCTGCTGATCGTTGACGGGGAGGTTGCAACCATTGGCACGGCTAACATGGACATGCGGAGCTTCCATCTTAATTTTGAGGTTAACGCTTTACTCGTTCATACGGAAAGTGTAGGCAAGCTGGTGTCCGATTTCGAGCAGGACCTGGAGTCCGCCCTCCTGTACGATCGCAATCATACCCGTAAAAAGAGAATCATGACCCGCCTGCTGGAGTCGGCCGCCCGACTGATGTCACCTCTGCTGTAGGCCAAGCGGAGGTTGGCCATTCAGGCCTAGACCGGCCCTTCATGCGCGTACATACATACTATTGAAGGAATTGTTAAAAGGTTGTGAATCCCAGCCATTTTTGCAGTTTAAACAGGATGTCCTTCATCCATGTCGTTTCACCTTGGTAAGCCTCGGCTTCGAGACTAAAGGCTGCGCCTTCGTTGAACCATATTCGATGAAAGTAACGGTCCAGATCCCGGGTAAGCGGATGATCTTTAGGCGCGGCTATCCACAAGTTGTTTTCCAGATTGAGATCGGCCAGATTCCGCTGGGTAAAATTGGTTGAACCGCCGGTAATGACGGATTTCCCCGTCGGTTTGGCAATGTACATGAGCTTGGTATGATACTGCTCCGTACCGGTGTTGTACCAGCGAATGGAGATGTTCCCTTTGGATTTCTTGATGAGCTCGGCCGCAGCAGGACGGTTGGGGATGCCGATCTTATCCCGGCCGAAGGCGTTCTGGTTCGGATCCAGGATGAGGCGTATATCAACGCCGCGGTCCGAAGCTTTTAGAAGCTGGTCCATGACTTTGCTGTCAGCCAGATAGAACATCCCCATCCAGAGCGTGTCCCCGGGCTGTGATTGCTCGATGGCCTCCAGAACATATTTATAAATTTTCCCTTCCGTCAAATAACGAACATCGACATCGTTAGCTTGACCTGAAGGCAGCAGAGGTGGCTTTGAGCCCGGCTCATACTCCGGCAGTTTGATCGGGCTTGTAAGGTTAACGGCGGCTTGCTCGGCTGCAAGCATATCCCTGATGATGTCCCCGCTCGTTTCGAAGGCGATGTTCGAGTGGAACGCGCTGGCGTCATGGATGTTGGCTGATGTGACCAGCGCGGTGTTCTCGCTGATGACGACTTTACGGTGATTGGCCTTCACGTTCAGCAGCTTCAGATAGGAGCGCACCGTAATATCGGGTGCTTCGCTTGCCATCAGATTGGGAAGTGTCCCCGTGCCCGACTGGCCAAACCACTGGAAGAATGTGCGCCATACGGCAGAATAGGCGGGCGTGGAGTCTCGCAGCCGGTCGACATCGGTCATGATTACATGAATGCCGGCAGCCTTCATGGCCTCGAATTCCGGCAGCGAATAGGAGCCATACCCGGTATTCACTTCATCGGAAATAAAGAAGATATCCATGTCGGGATATTTCTTCTTATGGGCAACAAGGCGATGGGCAAGCTCTTCGCTGACTTCGGGGAATTCCTGACCTTTATGAGTGTAGCCGTTGAACAGAAACATATCGATCACCAGGAATTTTCGGGATTCGTCGATAATTTGACCGATGCGGGGTCCGATTTCGCGATCATGTACCGGTTGACCATCCGGTCCGGGGTAGGTCAGGTCGGTCCACATTTTAACGTCGCTCTGGTACAGCGGGCTTTCATAGGAGATCCCTTTCGGTAGTGGCTTATGAGTCTGATAGATCATCACGCCGATGAGCCATAGTATAAGAAGGACAAGGCAGATGAAAATCGTTGTTCGCGTTCGGGAGCTTTTGGTATTCGGTTTCCCTGACACGAGCAGCGTGCCTGGATCGGTTGTAGGTAGTTTTTCTGAATTGCGGTTATGAATGAAATGGCGGAAACCCAAGATAGCCCATCCTCCTATCGCTGTTGTATACCGTTAATTAACTTGAAAGTCCCGTTCTGACGCACTCTTCGTTTCTGCAATTCAGCAAGTGTGAGATATGGAGACGGAGTTGATCCTAGGAAGCCGGGGTAGAATGATATTCGGGTTTGTTTTTTCAAAACATGCGGTAGAATGGGTCAAGACCGAGTCGTTTATATTTTTGCTAATGGATGATGTGCATATCATGCAGACGGGATAACCTGATGCCAATGATATGCTTATATATGGCTTATCTAAAGGATGAGCGTAGTGGATAAGGAGGCACGGGATGAATTCAGAACATAACGAGACTGCGGGTCAAACAGCTGAAACCATTTCAGGCAGAGGTTTGGAAAGACCCGAGGGCAGGCTGGTGCCGGAAGTGCCTACGGGCGAGCGAAAAATAGAGCATGTGCGCTTATGCCTGAATGAAGAAGTTGGCTCCGTAGGGGTAACCACCGGTTTTGAACGTTACCGCTTCCGTCACTCCGCACTGCCGGAAATCGACTTTGAAGATATTAAGCTGGACACTGCATTTCTTGGTTTTTCCGTACGAACCCCATTTCTGATCAGCTCCATGACTGGGGGAAGCAAGGCCACCGGAGAGATCAATAGACGTCTGGCTGAAGCCGCGCAGCGGCGCGGCTGGGCTCTTGGGGTAGGCTCCGTGCGGGCAGCGGTGGAGAAGGAGGAGCTTGCTCCCACTTTCCGTGTCCGGGAGAGTGCGCCGAGCGTGCCGGTTATCGCCAACCTTGGAGCGGTGCAGCTGAACTATGGCTTTGGCCTTGACGATTGTCAAAGGGCGGTGGATATTGCGGGGGCGGACATGCTGGTCCTTCATTTAAACGGACTTCAAGAGGTGTTTCAGCCGGAAGGGAATACACGGTTTGGCTGTTTGCTTAGGCGAATTGAGGATCTGTGCCGTACGCTTTCGGTACCGGTCGGCATTAAAGAAGTCGGATGGGGCATCGATGGTGAAACGGCGCGGAACCTGCTCAATATCGGGGCAGCCTTCATCGATGTGGCTGGTGCGGGCGGTACCTCATGGAGCCAGGTTGAAAAATTCCGCAGCCCGGATCCGGTTCGCCGCGCTGCGGCTGAGGCTTTCGCCGGGTGGGGCAATCCTACCGCGGAATGCATCGTGGAGGTGCGCGAAGCTGCGCCAACCTGTGCGCTTATCGGCAGCGGCGGGCTGCAAAGCGGCGTTGATGCGGCTAAAGCGATCTCGCTTGGCGCCGATCTGGCAGGCTTCGGGCGTGGACTCCTGGGATCGGCCGTCGAATCGGTGGAAGCGCTGGATCAGCGGCTTGCCCAGGTGGAGTTAGAGCTGCGGACGGCGATGTTCGGAATCGGCGCAGGGAATATCGATGCGTTGAAGTCAACCCAACGGCTGATTCGCGTTTGAATGGCCGGGGTGATTGGCGGAATCTGCCTTAAAGCGATGGCAGTATATTCGTGTTGAAGTCTATCGGGTATCTGCTATAATTAATAAGATTGTTTAGCTTACGATTAGTAGCTTCGGCGGTAAGAACCGAAGCTGTGTAATACTTACAAATATAGAAGTAAACCTGATAAGGAGTTGTCACATAAATGGCTTTAAAAGCAGGAATTGTCGGTTTGCCAAACGTCGGCAAATCAACATTGTTTAATGCGATCACGCAAGCGGGCGCCGAATCGGCCAACTATCCGTTCTGTACGATTGATCCTAACGTCGGTGTTGTGGAAGTGCCGGATGAGCGCCTCGACAAGCTGACCGAGCTGGTTCAACCGAACAAAACGGTACCAACCGCTTTTGAATTCGTGGACATCGCGGGCTTGGTCCGCGGGGCCAGCAAAGGGGAAGGTCTTGGGAACAAGTTTCTTGCCCATATTCGTGAAGTGGATGCCATCGTTCATGTTGTTCGCTGCTTTGAAGACGAGAACATTACCCACGTTGACGGTAAAGTGAACCCGGTCAGCGATATCCAGACGATTAATTTGGAGCTGATCCTTGCGGATCTCGACAGCGTGGAGAAGCGGATTGACCGCGCGAAGAAGAACATGAAGGGCGGCAACAAGCAGTATGCTCAGGAAGTAGAACTGCTGGAGCGCCTGAAGGAAGCCCTTTACAACGATCAACCGGCACGCAGCGTGGAGCTGAGCGATGATGAGAAGCTGATTGTTCGCGATTTGCACCTGCTGACATTGAAGCCGGTATTGTACGCGGCTAACCTGAGCGAAGACGGCGTTGCGGAAGCCGACAGCAATCCTTATGTACAGCAGGTTCGTGATTTCGCGGCTGCGGAGAACGCGATCGTGGTTCCGATCAGCGCGAAGGTTGAAGCTGAAATTGCCGAGCTTGAAGGCGAGGACAAAGCGATGTTCCTTGAGGAGCTGGGTCTGGAAGAATCCGGTTTGAACCGTCTCATCAAGGCTGCTTACAGTCTTCTGGGATTGTACACCTACTTTACGGCAGGCGTGCAGGAAGTACGTGCCTGGACGATCCGCAAAGGAACGAAGGCTCCGCAAGCGGCAGGCGTGATTCATACCGACTTCGAACGCGGCTTCATTCGTGCAGAGGTTGTAGCTTACGATGACCTCGTTGCAGCCGGATCGATGAACGGCGCGAAGGAACGCGGACAGCTTCGCCTGGAAGGCAAAGAGTACGTTGTGAATGACGGCGATGTAATGCACTTCCGTTTTAATGTGTAGGAATTGAACGATTCAAAGGCCATGGCTCCATGTCACTTTGTGCATGGGACCGTGGTTTTTTTGAAGGGGAGAACCTTTCCGTGCGGCCAACTGCCTGCTAGTCAAATGCGTCGTTTCATGGTAAAATAAAAAGTCGTTTACACTTCATTGATATGCGAAATGGAGTGCAAAAAGGCATATATTCAGGAATATATCTTAGAGAGGTGAATTCCTTTGTTGGACCGATTACAATCCCTTGCGGACCGTTACGAGAAGTTAAGTGAGCTGTTGTGCGATCCCGATGTCGCTAATGACTCCAAGAAGCTCAGGGATTATTCCAAAGAACAATCCGATTTACAGCCTGCTTATGAGGCTTATGTTGAATATAAAAATGTAATTGAAGAGCTCGAAGCTGCCAAAACCATGCAGGGCGAAAAGTTGGATGACGAAATGCGCGAAATGGTGAAAATGGAGATCGAGGAGCTTACCCAGCGCGAGCAAGAGCTGGCGGAGAAGATTCGGATTTTGCTGCTGCCGAAGGACCCGAACGATGACAAGAACGTGATCATCGAGATTCGCGGCGCTGCCGGCGGCGACGAGGCGGCGCTGTTTGCTTCCGACCTGTACCGGATGTATACCCGTTATGCGGATACTCAAGGCTGGAAGGTTGAGCTCATGGACGTGAACACGAACGATCTGGGCGGCTTCAAGGAAGTCATCTTCATGATCAATGGCCGC
The DNA here is from genome assembly GCF_001860525.1 of Paenibacillus sp. LC231. Classification (NCBI taxonomy): domain Bacteria; kingdom Bacillati; phylum Bacillota; class Bacilli; order Caryophanales; family Paenibacillaceae; genus Paenibacillus; species Paenibacillus sp. LC231. The sequence continues at coordinate 213,174 of NZ_JFOM01000008.1, forward strand.
GGAGCATACAGCAAAATGAAATTCGAGAGCGGCGCGCACCGTGTTCAGCGTATTCCGGCAACGGAATCCGGCGGTCGTATCCATACCTCCACCTCCACCGTGGCGGTCATGCCGGAGGCGGAAGAAGTGGACATCGAGATCCATGACAAGGACATCCGCGTGGATACCTTCTGCTCTAGTGGTGCAGGCGGTCAATCCGTTAACACCACCAAGTCGGCGGTACGCGTAACGCATATCCCGACGGGGATCGTGGCTACGTGCCAAGACGGCAAATCGCAGAACTCCAATAAGGAGAAGGCGCTGCAGGTGCTTCGGGCCCGTATCTTTGATATGATGCGCCAAGAGGAAGAAGCGAAATATGCCGGTGAGCGGAAGAGCAAAGTAGGTACAGGTGACCGCAGTGAACGGATTCGTACGTACAACTTCCCGCAAAGCCGTGTAACCGACCACCGAATCGGACTTACCGTTCACAAGCTGGATCAAGTGATGAACGGGGAGATTGAAGAGATCGTTTCGGCGCTGACCCTTGCGGAGCAGGCTGAAGCGATGGAAAAAGGAGTATAACGCTTTGAAGCGGACGAGATTTGAATTAACGCCGCAGCGCAGCATAAGAGAAGCCTTTGTGGAGGCTTCTTCTTTTTTAGATGGCATGCGGGTGATGGAGCCGCAGCGGAATGCGCAGCTGCTGCTGGAGCATGTGCTGGGATTGTCGGGAACCTCATATTATATGGCGCTTGCGGAGCCGTTTCCGGCGAACCGGCGCTATGCCTTGGAGGACGTCATCAATCGCAAGGCGCAGGGCGTACCTGCGCAGTATATTATCGGCGAGCAGGAATTTTACGGCCGGCCGTTTGAAGTCACGTCGGCGGTTCTCATTCCTCGTCCGGAAACGGAACTGCTCGTGGAAGCGGTGCTGAAGTATGGCCGGGAGCTCACTCCGCGATCAAAAAGACTAAAGGCCATAGACATCGGCACCGGTAGCGGTGCCATTGCCATTACGTTGGCATTGCAGGAGGCGGCGTGGGATTTGCTGGCGAGCGATATTTCGCCTGAGGCGCTTGAGGTTGCTGCGCGTAATGCGAAGCATCTGAATGCCGATGTCGAGTTCCGGCAGGGGAACCTGCTGGAGCCGTTCGCCGGCATGGCGCCGGACATCCTCGTCTCCAACCCGCCTTACATTCCGGCGGAAGATATCGAGGGACTGCAGCCGGAAGTCCGAGACTATGAACCGCGAACGGCACTGGATGGGGGGCCGGACGGATTGAATCCGTACCGGATCATGATGGAGCAGCTGCCCTTGCTGTCAACGCCGCCGCGGATGATTGCCTTTGAGCTGGGCATGGGCCAGGCCGGGGATGTGGCAGAGCTTTTACGGGGTGCAGGGCACTGGAAGGAAATCGTCACGGTGCCGGATTTGGCGGGCATTGACAGGCATGTCTTGGGAATATCCCGTTAATTGTGTTCTGGAAGAATATCTTTTAAAATAGATGATGGGCTGAGCCGATTAAATGGGGTGTTGTCGTTCAGATCGTTACATGGCCTCAATCGGCAAATCAGTGTTTACAGCTCCGGGCACAGGGGGACCAAAGCATGCTTCAGAAATTCAAGAAGATTGATTTTGTTATCGTTTTTGTACTGTTGATGCTAATGGTTGTCAGTATTACATCGATATATAGTGCCACGCTCGACACCATCGGATTCGAAAAACACCATATCAAGATGGCGATATTTTATATCCTCGGATTCGCAGCCTTTTTCGGACTCAGCTTGATTGATTATCGTTTATGGAATAAATACGCACTGCACATATACATCGGAGGGTTATTAACCCTTTTGCTGCCTTCATTCATCGGCCAGACCAAAAATAATGCCACGGGCTGGATTAATCTCGGTATCGTTGATTTTCAACCTGCAGAGTTGTTTAAGCTGGTGCTGATCATATTTATCACCTATATTCTTATCCGTAAGAACAGAGCGAAGTTGTCTTTTTGGCGGGACATCGTACCGGTTGGGCTATTGACGTTTATTCCGTTTGCCGTTGTCATGGTGCAGAATGACTTGGGTAATGGACTAAGTTATATTGTCATTTTGCTTGGGCTGTTATGGATCGGTAATGTGAAGTTCTCGCACGCTCTTATCGGATTGCTGCTTGTAGCAGGGATTGCATTTGGTGGAGCCCAGGCCTATATCCACTATCATGATGAAATTAAAGAATCGAAAATCATGGAGAGCCGCGGTCATTGGATGGAACGGATCGATCCATGGCTGGTACCCGAAAAAGCTACCGCGAAGGCGAGTTATCATACGAACAACGCCAAGCTGGCCATTGCTTCCGGCGGTATGAGCGGGGAAGGGTACTTGCAGGGGAGCTCCGTACAATCCTCACGTGTGCCTTATACGTATTCGGATTCGATTTTTGTGCAAATTGCAGAGGAATATGGCTTCATCGGCTCTTCCGTTCTGTTGTTGTTATATTTCATACTCATTCACAGGATAATTTTGATATCATTGGAAAGTCGGGACAAAGCAGGTCCGTTTCTAATCATCGGTATTGTTGCCATGCTGCTGTATCAAATCTTTGAGAATATCGGCATGTTTATTGGATTGATGCCTTTGACCGGGATTACGCTGCCCTTCATCAGTTATGGCGGAACCTCACTCATCATTAATATGGCGTGTCTCGGGGTCGTCATGAGTGTGAAGCTGCATGGACAGGAAGTGGAGGAGGATATGCCCAATCCTCAAACGTACCGTTCCGCTCCGCCCAAACAGGCTTGATTCGGTTTATTGGGATTTAGATTCAGAGAGATGCTATCGAGAGCAGCATCTCTTTTGTATTTTTTGCTGGTAACTACAGGAGGGCCCGTGAATTGTATTAGAGGAGGAAATCTTTTAGAATATTTCATAGGGGCTGGCATACTCCTTGAAACGCTCCATCGCAGTGCTGCCTTTAGGCTTTCGTCTCTATCAACGATAAGCAGTGTCAAACTTTTTTTTCGAATAATCGTTATATGCCTGTATAGGCAAACCGGGGCTAACAGCTTCGGGCACAGGGGGACCATAAAGCATGCTTCAAAAATTTAAGAAGATGGATTACGTTATTGTTTTCGTACTGGTTTTGATGATGGGTATCAGCATTACGTCGATATACAGCACAACCGTTGACACCAAATTCGAAGGCTCTCATCTTCGCATGATTGCCTTTTATATTGTCGGCTTCATTGCTTTTTTTGGCATCAGCCTGCTGGATTACCGGTTGTTGATTAAATATGCTAAATATATTTATCTGGGCGGATTGGCCGTGTTGGTCCTCGTTATGTTTATCGGTAAGGATATCAACGGCGCCCAAGGCTGGATTTACATTGGCAGTTTAAGTATACAGCCTGCTGAATTGTTCAAGCTGATCCTGATTATTTTCCTTTCTTTTGTATTGGTGCGCAAAAACAAACCGCTGCTGTCCTTCTGGAAGGACGTTGTTCCGATCGGACTCTTGGCATTCGTGCCTTTTGTGCTCGTCATGGCCCAAAATGATCTGGGTAACGCGCTCAGTTATGTCGTCATTTTGCTGGGGCTGCTCTGGATCGGGAACGTTAAGTTCTCCCACGCGCTCATTGGACTTGCGCTTGTGGCAGGCGTGGCCTTCGGCGGCGCTCAGGCCTATATTCATTATCATGATGAACTGCTGGAATCGAAAATACTGAAGCCGCACTGGGTGGAACGGATTGATCCGTGGCTGTATCCGGAGAAAGCGACCGCCAAGGCCAGCTATCATACAACGAATGCGAAGCTTGCCATCGCTTCGGGCGGCATGAGCGGCGAGGGCTACATGCAGGGATCGTCGATCCAGTCGGGCAGAGTGCCTTATGCGTACTCCGATTCCATATTTGTGCAGATTGCCGAGGAATTCGGGTTTATCGGATCTTCCGTTCTGCTTCTGTTATATTTCATCCTGATCCATCGGTTGATCCTGATCTCCCTGGAATCCCGGGAGCGTGCGGGGCCGTTTCTCATTATAGGGATCGTGGCCATGTTCCTATATCAGATCTTCGAGAACATCGGCATGTTTATCGGTTTAATGCCGCTGACCGGGATTACGCTGCCCTTTATCAGTTATGGGGGAACTTCCCTTGTGATCAGTATGGCCAGTCTGGGAGTAGCCATGAGCGTGAAGCTGCATGGACAGGAAGTGGAGGAAGATATGCCGGATCCGCATGCCTATCGCCCGGCGGCTTCTAAGCAGGGATAAGCTTTTCTTTGTGGGAAGCTCCATAATCACGGAGACGAACTGAATAACCGATCTTAACAAAGATGCGATTCCGACTGGGGATCGCATCTTTTTTTGGTTCATGCTGGACCAATCTATGATTTTTATCAAATTTGCTAGATTCAACGTTTATATCTTTTACCAGCGGACATACTGATAGCATCATAGAGTTTCGTTCATAGAGAGGCGGTTGTCCGAGATGAAAAATTATAGTGAAACCCTCCGTATTATCGTGAAGAAAATGGTTGTGCTCTTATCCTGTATGTTTATGGTCATCATGGCTTGGGAAGGACAGCAGATTGATGCTTCCGTTGTTGGCGGTCCGATCCCTCAGGAATCGATACGACTTCGCATATTGGCGAATTCCGATAGCCCGTCCGATCAGCTGGTCAAAAGAGAGATTCGTGATTCGGTCGTTGAGCAAATGCAGCTCTGGGTCCTGCAGCTGGAGAACCCGCAAAGCCTGGAAGACGCCAAAGAATTAACCCGGCAGCATCTTCCGGAAATCCGCCAATTGGTGGGTGAAGAGCTGAAGAAAAGAGGGATTACGTACAGTTACACCGTAGAGCTTGGCGTTGTGCCGTTTCCGACGAAGTTATACGGGGGCACGGTGTATCCGGCCGGCGATTACGATGCGCTGCGGATTACGTTAGGTGAAGGTCAAGGGCAGAACTGGTGGTGCGTCTTGTTCCCGCCGCTGTGTTTCATCGATGGTGGCAGCGGGGATGCGGCGGCGCAGCCTGTTGACACAGGTATCCAAACGGTTTCAGCAGAGGCCGGCGACGAGGCTTCCCAAGAGGAAACACCGAAGAATGCAGGCGACAGTGAACCGGAGGTCCGCTTCTTCTTGTGGGATATGTTCCTTGGCATTTGGAACTGGGTGGTAAGCTTGTTCTAGGATTATAAACGAGTTGATTTTCAATCCTGATCGGGTATGATAAACTTTGAAGTAGAAGTGCGAGTTCAAAAAGTCGGATTTTCAGCACCGAAGCTTATGCTTCCGATGTGCGTTTTTCCAAAACGCTTCAGTTGGATGAAGCTAGGGAGTGAGGAGCGGAGCTACACGTTTTCAGAAAACGCCTTCGAAAGCATCTGCTGTTTTGGGTACGTGAGCACCTAAGATGTTTCCGCAGGAAACATGACTTCGTAAGCATCCACTTAGGCCCGGCTGAATTCAAGATTCGATACCGAGCTGCTTCCTGATTCGCTTCGTGTTAGATATAGGATTTATAAGTTATCAACGGTGTTGATGGAATTCTATATCGCAAGAAAACCTACTTCCGAATCGCGGTCGCTCAGCTCTGAATTGACCTCGATTGGTTTTCTTATCAAAAGCGGACTTTTTGAACAACCTCTAGAAGAGTGCTTTCTCTTTGGCGCGACTGGTTTGAATGGGAACCGGCACGGGACTGAAGAACGAAAAGCGCTTTTTATTTTGGGGCATAGGCAACACATGCGTTGGAGTTTATATAATTCATATACAGAAAGTTTGGGATAGGAATGGAACAGAACGGGAATGGCATGGAACCTAGCCAGCTGCGGGATAACGGCTTCCGCGAGGCTGCTGCAAATTCAACCCAGGTGTGGCATGTATCGAACTCGCTTTCCAGGGAGAGCTTGAGTTTGGAGAAGGAGGCGAAGCAGGCGCTGCAGGAAGCGGGGCAGATGCTCGAGCGGGGCGGAACCGTGGCCTTTCCGACGGAAACAGTCTACGGGCTTGGCGCAGACGCCGGTAATACGGAAGCGGTCGAGCGTGTCTTTGCCGCGAAGGGCCGGCCGTCGGACAATCCATTGATCGTGCATATTTCAGAGCTAACTCAGCTTGACGGTTTGGTCCGTCATGTGAATGAGACAGAAAGGGCGCTGATGGCAAGGTTCTGGCCTGGGCCGCTATCGCTGGTGCTGCCCGTTAAACCGGGTACCGTATCCCCTCGTGTGACGGCAGGGCTCGATACCGTTGCCGTGCGGATGCCGGATCACAACGTGGCGCTGGCCTTGATCAGCGCCGCCGGGCGTCCGCTGGCTGCGCCGAGCGCGAACCGTTCCGGTCGGCCAAGCCCGACGCTGGCCAGCCATGTCCTGGAGGATTTGGCCGGGGCGATCGACGGCGTCCTCGACGGCGGCCCTGCCGGGGTGGGCGTCGAGTCAACGGTGGTGCAAGTCGGCGAAGACGGCGCCGTCACGGTGCTCCGCCCGGGCGGCGTCACGGCCGAGCAGCTTGCCGCGGTTGCGGCAAGCGTGCGCATGGACCCGGCGCTTCATCGCGCCGCCGGGGAGGCGGAGAGCCCGGCGCCGCGCTCGCCAGGCATGAAGTACACGCACTACGCACCGAAGGGTGCGATGTGCGTGGTGCAGGGCCCGCGTGCCGACGCGGTATCGGCACGCATCGCGGCCGAGCTTGAGGCGGCTGCCCGGCGCGGGGAGGTGACCGGCGTGCTGTCGTTCGACGAGCACATCGGTCACTACCGCGCGGACGTTGCCGTCTCGCTCGGCAGCCTGGCCGCGCCGGAGGAAGCGGCCCGCCGGCTGTACGCCGGCCTGCGCCGGTTCGATGATGAAGGCGCAACCTTCATCCTGGCCGAAGCGTGCCCGGAGCAGGGCCTCGGAGCAGCCGTCATGAACCGGCTGCTCAAGGCCGCGGGACACCACATCATCGACGTGAATTAAAGCAGCCGCATGAACGCTGTTGGCATCATTTACCCCTTGTCCGCATATGGTGTACAAGACCATGGGACTTGGGGGAATGGGCATGCTGGAGGCGTCTGTCCAATCGGGACAGCTTGCGGCGATTCTGCTGATGGCGGTTGCACTCGGGCTAGACGCATTTTCGCTTGGAATCGGAGTTGGAATGAGAGGCGGTATGCGCTTAGGCCATATGCTGGGCATCAGCTTCATGATCGCGTTGTTTCACATGCTGATGCCGCTGCTGGGCTTATTTGCCGGCCGCTACGTTGGCATGTTACTGGGCCACGTCACAGGGCTTGCTGCCGGCGGGCTGCTGCTTTTATTGGGCGGGCATATGATGTATAACGCCCTGCGGGGCGGAGAGGGGCAGCGAATACATCCTACCGCATTTTTAGGCATGCTGCTGTTTTCGCTTAGCGTCAGCATTGACTCCTTCTCGGTAGGCGTTTCGCTCGGAATGTTTGTGAATGATGTGCTGTTAATCGTAATTTCCTTCGGGGTCGTGGGCGGTTTGCTGTCCATTCTCGGTTTGCTGCTTGGCCGTCAGGTAAGCAATAAGCTGGGGGAGTACGGTGAAATGCTGGGCGGACTGATTTTGGTTATCTTTGGCACCATGTTTATTTTTTGACGCAATATTTGTTACAATAACCCCAAAGAACCTACGAACGGGAGGAACGGACCGTGAAAAATATACTGTTTGTCTGCACGGGAAATACCTGCCGCAGTCCAATGGCGGAAGGCATGCTGCGCAAGCTTGCCAAACAACGGGGCATTCCGCTGGAAACGAAGTCCGCCGGCGTCTCGGCCGTGGATGGAATGCCGGTGTCCCATCATGCGGAATCCATACTGCGAGACCAGGATATCCAGGAACGCTTGGTGTCCAAGCCGTTGACCGCGAACCTGGTGGAATGGGCGGACCTGATTCTGACGCTGACCCAGTCGCATAAGCAGTATGCTATAAGGCAGTTTCCGCACGCCGCAGACAAGATGCACACGCTGAAAGAGTTCGTTGAGGATGACCGCCGGGTGCTGGACGATCTGCGGGAGCAGGATAGTCTGTATGCAGCGCTTGAGCTGGCCAGATCTCTGGGCCACGATGTCAGCGACCGTGACCGGGAGCGTCTGATCGAGCTGCGTCAGCGCATCCCGAGCTTCGATATCTCCGACCCTTTCGGGGGCTCGCGGGAGGAATATGAAGCGACGGCCGCAGAGATACGGACGGCGTTGTTCCGTCTTTTGGACAAGCTGGAAGCGGATCGGCACAACTAAGCCTTGTCTTTAGAGATATGAAGCCTGCCATTGGGCTAAAAAGCCACTTGCCTTTCGTATGGTATTGCTTTAAGATGAAGTTGAAAAACAAATGATCCGGTGTAACTGGCGACGAAGTGGATGAAACCACGATGGAGCATCGGAATATACGGCCGGTCGCCTGGGCAAAGAGCATTTGGAGCACAATACGTGCGCCGACTGCTCTTTTTTCGTCTTTTGCGCCCGATTTGGGTTATAATGAAACAAGCTAAAACGCAAAAGCGAACATACGAGGGGGTTTTTCATAGATGAAAATTGCATTGGGTACGGATCATGCCGGCATTCGTCTGAAAGAGGAAATCGTGGAAGTCATTCGGGGTCTTGGCCACGAGGTGGAGGATCTGGGCTGCGGCTGTTCCGATTCCGTGGATTATCCCGATTATGCCCTTCCGGTATGCGAGAAGGTCGTCTCGGGTGAAGCGGACCGCGGCATTCTGATCTGCGGTACGGGGATCGGCATGAGTATTGCGGCCAACAAGGTACCTGGCATTCGCTGCGCGCTGACACATGATGTGTTCTCAGCTAAAGCGACGCGCGAGCATAACGACAGCAACGTGATTGCGCTGGGTGAGCGTGTCGTCGGGCCCGGACTTGCTGCCGAAATCGTCAGCGCATGGCTGACGACGGATTTCAGTCATGGCGAGCGCCATGTCGGCCGCGTGAACAAGATCAAGGCCATCGAGGAGCGTTACCTGAAGAATGAATCGCGATAAGTGAACGCGTAATGCAGCGGCGGCTATCGTGATATGGGATTGAAGCATCTTCTGTGAAAAAATCATCGGGAGGACTGTGACATGACGGATATCTCCAAGGTTTCCTTGAACGAACAGACAGCGCGTATTGTCCGCGAACTGGCCAAAGCGGCCGTTTTAGGCCCGGGTAAAGTGCTGGTCATCGGAGCCAGCACCAGTGAAGTGGTTGGACGCCGAATCGGTACGGGCGGGGCTCTTGAAACGGCGCAGCAGCTTCTCCAGGGCATTGCCGAGGTTCAAGCGGAATTCGGTTTCGCGGTGGTCTATCAATGCTGTGAGCATCTGAACCGTGCGCTTGTCATGGAACGCGAGCTGCTTGAGCGGCTGAGCTTGACGGAAGTGGCTGCAGTTCCCATTCCGGGTGCGGGCGGGTCGATGGCTTCCGCAGCTTACCGCAGCATGAAGGAGCCCTGCCTTGCGGAATCGATTGAAGCCCATGCGGGTGTCGATATCGGCGAGACGCTGATCGGCATGCATTTGCGGAGAGTGGCGGTTCCATTCCGGCCGACCGAGCGTTATATCGGGGAGGCGCGCGTAACTGCGGCTTATACCCGCCCCAAGCTGATCGGCGGAGAACGTGCGGTGTACCGACTCGAGCAGAGGGATGATTCCACGCTGTGCGATTGATTCGAATGAGAACTCGCTTTTTCAATGATGACTACTTGTAGTTTTAAGTTTGCAAGAAAAAATAACGATGGATTATGGGAGGATATGAACATGATGGAACATTTGCGGAAGAGTGACCCGGCTGTATTGGAAGCGATGGATTTGGAGCTGAAGCGTCAACGCAGCAACATTGAGCTGATTGCCTCTGAGAATATTGTCAGCGAAGCGGTTATGGAAGCAATGGGGACGGTGCTGACGAATAAATATGCGGAAGGCTACCCTGGCAAACGCTATTACGGTGGCTGTGAGCGTGTGGATATCGTGGAAGATATCGCCCGTGACCGCGCCAAAGAATTGTTCGGAGCCGAGCATGCCAACGTTCAGCCGCACTCCGGTGCCCAAGCGAACATGGCGGTATATTTGGCAGCCCTGAAGCCCGGAGATACCGTGCTCGGCATGAACCTGGCCCATGGCGGCCATTTGACTCACGGAAGCCCGGTTAACGCTTCTGGTCTTCTGTACAATTTCGTTGCCTATGGCGTGCAAGAAGACACGTTCCTTATCGATTACGACGAAGTCCGCAAAGCGGCATTCAAGCATCGCCCTCGTCTGATCGTGGCGGGTGCAAGTGCCTATCCTCGCATTATTGATTTTGAAAAGCTTGCTGCCATCGCCAACGACGTAGGCGCGTTGTTCATGGTCGACATGGCACATATTGCAGGACTCGTTGCGGCAGGTCTTCATCCGAATCCGGTTCCGCATGCCCATTTTGTAACGACAACGACGCATAAGACGCTTCGCGGACCTCGCGGCGGTATGATTCTGTGCAAAAAGGCTTGGGCGCAAGCGATTGATAAAGCGGTATTCCCCGGCTCCCAAGGCGGGCCGCTTATGCATGTGATTGCTTCCAAAGCCGTAGCGCTTGGCGAAGCCTTGGATCCGTCTTTCAAGACGTATGCAGAGAATGTCGTGAAGAATGCGAAAGTGCTGGCCGATACCCTGATCGAGGAAGGCCTGAACATCGTTTCCGGCGGAACCGATAACCACCTGATGTTGGTGGATACCCGTAATCTGGACATCACTGGCAAAGACGCGGAGAAGGTTCTGGACTCCATCGGGATTACCGTGAACAAGAATGCCATCCCGTTTGATCCGACCAGCCCGTTCGTAACGAGCGGTATCCGTATTGGTACCCCTGCGGTTACTTCCCGCGGTATGGATGAGCAAGCGATGGTTACAATCGCGAAAATTATTGCCATGACTTTGAAGCAGCCGAAAGACGAGGCAACGCTTGAAAAAGCAGGCCGTTTGGTGGCTGAGCTTACCGATCAATATCCTCTCTATGCTGAAATGAAATATTAATCACAGTTTCCTTCGCATAAGAAGTCTATGATAAGAGGACCCCGCCTGATGCAGGTGGGGTCCTTTTAGGAGCTATGAACATTCTGGCCAGATTGCTATGCTCTCATTTTCCCGGTCAGGTCCTTTCGCGGTTAGCATCAATATAGGCGAGAATGGAAAACCTAGGTTCAGGGCAGAAGAAGATCCGATTCCGTTATAAGGTCAAAAACTCATGGAATAAAACATGACCCGTGCAGGTGTCAATTGACTATAGGGAATGATATAATAGACAGGATTTATGGAGCTCACAACTATTTACGCCCATATTGAAATAACATTTGTACTCAAACCGGAGGGACCAGACATGGGAAAATTGGTGATTTGTGATCACCCGTTGATTCAACACAAACTTACATTTATCCGCGATATGCGGACTAACACAAAAGACTTTCGCGAATTGGTAGACGAAGTCGCGACTTTGATGGCTTATGAAATTACGCGGGAGGTTCCTCTTGAATCGATATCCGTGCAGACGCCGGTAGCTGAAACCCAAGGGAAAGTCATTTCCGGCCGCATGCTCGGCTTGGTTCCGATCCTGCGCGCCGGTCTGGGCATGCTGGACGGCGTTGTCAAGCTGCTTCCAGCGGCAAAGGTAGGGCATGTCGGATTGTTCCGTGACCCCGAAACGCTTCAGCCTGTTGAATATTATACGAAGCTTCCAACCGATGTGACGGAACGGGAATTGATCGTCATTGATCCGATGCTCGCGACGGGCGGATCCGCTATCGCTGCTATCGACGTGCTGAAGAAACGCGGCTGTACCCAGATCAAGATGATGAACCTCGTGGCTGCACCGGAAGGTGTGAAGGCTGTCCATGATGCTCACCCGGACGTGGACATTTATGTTGCTGCTCTCGATGAGGGTCTTAACGACCATGGTTACATCGTACCGGGCCTTGGTGATGCAGGGGATCGGCTGTACGGCACGAAATAAGAGTCAAGCCAGTCACTCGTACGTCTTGATATTTGAAAACAAGCAAAGAGGGGTATTTTCAAACATGTCAAAAGTGAAAGTGATGACGATATTTGGGGTCCGCCCCGAAGCCATCAAGATGGCGCCGCTAATTCTAGAGCTTCAACGTCACCCTGAGCATATCGAATCGGTCGTTTGTGTTACTGCGCAGCATCGGCAAATGCTGGATCAGGTGCTGGATGTGTTCAAGATTGTTCCGGATTATGATTTGGATGTCATGAAGGACCGTCAGACGCTCAACGAGATCACCGTGCGCGTCCTGGAGGGTCTTGAGCCTGTTCTGCGTGAAGCCAAGCCGGATATTGTATTGGTGCACGGCGATACGCTGACAACGTTCCTGGCCAGCTATGCAGCCTTTCTGCAGCAGATTCAGGTCGGCCATGTGGAGGCGGGTCTGCGCACATGGAACAAGCTGAATCCTTATCCGGAGGAGATGAACCGTCAGCTGACCGGCGTGCTTGCTGATCTTCACTTTGCTCCGACGGACTGGTCCGCTGAGAATCTCCGCAAGGAGAACAAGCCGGATTCCCGCATTTATGTAACGGGTAACACGGCTACGGATGTATTCCAGTACACGGTGCGCGAAGGTTATACCCATCCGGTTCTGGACTGGGCGAAGGGCAAACGCTTGATCCTGATGACGGCACACCGCCGCGAATCCCAAGGGGAGCCGCATCGTCAAATATTTGAAGCGGTAAAGCGCATTGCCGATGAATTTGAGGATATTGCCATCGTATATCCTGTACATCCGAGTCCAGCTGTTAAAGAGCCGGCTCATCGCATTCTGGGAGATCACCCGCGCATCAAGCTGATTGATCCGCTGGATGTCGTGGATATGAACAATATTTACACCCATACGCATTTCATCATTACGGATTCCGGCGGCATGCAGGAGGAAGCTCCGTCATTCGGCGTGCCGACGCTGGTGCTTCGGGATACGACCGAACGTCCGGAGGGCATTGAAGCCGGTACCCTGGAGCTGGTAGGCACCCAGGAGGAGAATGTGTATGAACGCATTAAGGTTCTTCTGACCGATCAGGCGCTCTACGAAAAGATGAGCAAAGCTGCTAATCCGTATGGCGATGGACAAGCTTCACAGCGGATTGTCAATGCGATTTTGCACCATTTCGGCATCCGAAAAGAGCGTCCAGAAGAATTTCACAGAATGTTCACAAAGGTATAGTTTACCGTATTCTGATGAGCAAGGGGACAGCATACAGTTGAACTGTACGGTTACCGCGGCGTTTTGCGCAATTTAGACTGCTCAAAACGCCGATTTTACACGGTAAATCCATCAAATCGATTCATTGACAAACTCTTGTTATATTCAGTAAAATGAGTTGGGATTAGAGGTTCATATGAAAAATCCGAAAAGTCAAGATAACCCTTGGTTGATAGCGCTATACATTAGCGGGGCAGGCGGTTTGCTTGCCGCTTACATTCTCATCGGTTTTTTTACCGGGCGATGGCTCATGAATCATTTGGACGGGCCCAGAGTGTGGCTTGCCATTGGTACGCTTTCGGGGCTCTTTGTAGGGATTTTGAATATCGCTCTTCTCATTAAGAAGTATTTGGGGGCGCAAAGTGAATGATTTGACAACATCCATTGTGAACGGTGTGACTAGAGTATCGATACTCTTATTATCTGCTTTGTTTTTGGGATGGGCGTTATATCCGGATTATCGACCAGAGGAATCTGGGTTGATCTTGGGAATCGTTGGCGGTTTGTTCAACGTTCGCTTTCTTTCCATTAAAGTGAGGCAGCTTGTGGACTTGGCCGTGAGCCAGGAGCGCAGACGGTTCAGCTTTGGATTCGTCACAAGACTTTGCATCGCGTTTTTAATCGTGATGATGGCAGCCAAGCTCGAACAAGTATCGCTCGGCGCGACGATCATTGGCCTGTTTATTCCCCAACTGTTGATGATTCCTGTCAGCATTATTGTTGGTTTGAGAATGAAGAATTGATAAGCGCTAATTGGAAAGGGGTGAAAACAATCTTATGCATGATTCACCGATTATTGATTTAGGTGGATTTCGACTTGATCTATCAGCCGTCATTATGTTGCTAGTAACTTGTATTATTGTCTTTGTAATGGCACGGCTGGCCGTTCGTAATCTGTCTGTCGAAAACCCTTCCAAAATGCAAAACTTCATGGAGTGGGTCGTAGAATTTGTGCAAGGCATCGTAGCCAGCGCTATGGATTTGAAAAAAGGGAAGCCTTACATTTCGTTGGGCCTGACCTTGATTATATTCATCTTCGTAGCCAACGTGCTTGGATTGCCGTTTGCTATCATCACAGACTTGCCTGCTAACTTTCAAGTGTTTGGGCAGACGATCGAAGCGACGAAAGATCTTCATGATGGTCATATGGCTCACGTTCTCTGGTGGAAATCGCCGACAGCAGACATATCCATTACTGCGGGTCTGGCGATCGTCGTATTCTTCCTTATGAACTATTTGGGTCTGAAGCTGAACCGCAAGCATTACCTGAAACACTATATTGAACCGTTCCCGGTGTTTTTACCGCTGAATATCATTGAGAACTTGGCCAAGCCGGTCGCACTGGCAATCCGTTTGTTTGCCAACATCTTCGCAGGTGAGGTGCTCATCACGGTAATCCTGAAGATGGGATTCCTCGGAATACCGTTCCTGGCTGTATGGCAAGGGTTCAGTATATTTATCGGAGCATTGCAGGCTTTCATCTTTACAATCTTGACCATGGTTTATATTGCACAAACCACGGTTCACGAAGAAGAAGCGCATTAATAAGCTCGGCCGAAATATGCCGGCATATCGGCACTTTCGAAAGAGATATATTATATTAACCAAATTTGAACCAAATTTAAGGAGGATATTTATCAATGGAATTTTTAGCAGCAGCTATTGCAGTAGGTTTGGGCGCATTGGGCGCAGGTCTGGGTAACGGTATGATCGTAAGTAGAACAGTAGAATCTATCGCTCGTCAACCGGAAGCTCGTGGTCCGTTGCAAACGACAATGTTTATCGGTGTTGGTATCGTCGAGGTAGTTCCACTCGCTGCTACCGTTATTGCTTTCTTGATTATGTTTTCTTAATAAGAATACAACGGTTTGGCGGGGAGGGCCGATGCCATCCGCGCCTTCGTTTTGTTAAGAACTGCAATTCGCATTAACGGAAAGGAGTGACTTCATCCATGGAAGTACTTTGGGAGAATATTGTAATCTCAATTCTTGCATTTGCTATTCTGTATGTTCTGCTTCATAAATATGCTTTCGGTAAATTGTTTGCAATCATGGAGCAGCGTCGGGAATTGGTCGTGAGCCAGATCGACGAAGCTTCCAAGACTCGCGAGCAGGCACATGTCTATGTTGAAGAGCAAAAGCAAGCACTGAACCAAGCGCGTCAAGAAGCTCACGAGATCATCGAACGTTCCAAGCAAACGAGCAGCAAGCAGGCTGAACAGATTCTGGAACTGGCAAAAGAGGAAGCGGATCGCATCAAAGTGGATGCCATACGTGAAATCGAGAGTGAGAAGACGAAAGCCGTCGACGAGCTTCGCAGTGAAATCGGCAGTGTTTCCGTGAAAATCGCTACCAAGCTGATTGAACGGGAAGTGAAGAATGACAAAGCTCAAGAAGAACTGGTGGATCAATACCTTAAAGAGGTAGGAGGCAGACCATGAGCCAAAATACAGTAGCAGCCAAGCGGTATGCGCGGGCGCTGTTCGAAGTGGCGGCTCAGCAGCAGAAGGGTCTGGAAGTGGAAGAGGAATTGCGCGCTGTTGTGCATGCCATTGAAGGCGATGCCGACATTCAGAAATTCATCTCCACGCCGAATATTCCCCAGTCCGTGAAGATGAACGTAATCAGCCAGGCGTTGGCAGGGAAGGTATCGCAGCCTGTATTGAACACGATCGAATTGCTTCTCGACAGAGGGCGTACAGAAATGTTCGCTGAACTGCTGAACAGTTATGTGAAGATACAAGGTGCGAGCTTAGGATTGGCGGACGCCACTGTGTACTCCACCTACCCGCTTAGCGATCAGGAAAAAGAACAGGTAGCTTCGGAATTCGGGCAGTTAGCACATCAGAATATCCGGGTGACCAATGTTGTGGACGAGAGTTTGCTCGGCGGCCTGAAAGTTGTCATTGGTGATAAGCTTTATGACGGAAGCCTTGCCGGGAAGCTGGAACGTCTTGAAAAGTCTTTTAATAGACGAGCATAGTAGATAGGGGTGAAAACGTTGAGTATCAGACCTGAAGAAATCAGTACTTTAATCAAAAGTCAAATTGAAGAATATAAATCCGATATCACTGTCTCTGAAGTAGGTACGGTAATTCAAGTAAGTGACGGTATTGCTCGCGTGTACGGCCTGGAGAACGCGATGTCCGGGGAACTTTTGGAGTTCCAGAACGGCGTGTTCGGTCTGGCGCTGAACCTTGAAGAGAGCAATGTCGGTGTCGTTATCCTGGGACCTTACTCTGAAATCAAGGAAGGCGATCAGGTTAAGCGTACGGGACGTATTATGGAGGTTCCTGTAGGTGAAGCTCTGCTAGGACGCGTTGTCAATCCGCTGGGTCAACCGCTTGACGGCAAAGGCCCGATCGAAGCGGCTGCCTACCGTCCAGTTGAGAGCAGCGCACCAGGCGTTATCGACCGTAAATCCGTACATGAGCCTATGCAGACAGGTATTAAAGCGATCGACGCGATGGTACCTATCGGCCGCGGACAGCGCGAGCTGATCATCGGTGACCGCCAAACGGGTAAAACCACCGTTGCAATCGATACGATCCTGAACCAAAAAGGTAGCGGTGTTAAATGTATCTATGTAGCCATTGGGCAAAAACAATCCACTGTAGCACAGGTTGTTGAAACGCTTCGCCGTCATGGCGCACTGGAGTACACGATTGTTGTTACGGCTTCGGCTTCTGAGCCGGCTCCACTGCAGTACATCGCTCCATACGCAGGCTGCGCAATGGGTGAGTACTTCATGTACAAGGGCGAGCATGCACTTATCATCTATGATGACTTGTCGAAACAAGCAGCAGCATACCGTGAGTTGTCCTTGCTCCTCCGTCGTCCTCCGGGTCGGGAAGCTTATCCGGGTGACGTTTTCTACCTGCACTCCCGTTTGCTGGAACGTGCAGCGAAGCTCAACGATGAGCTTGGTGGTGGTTCATTAACCGCGCTGCCATTTATTGAAACACAGGCTTCTGACGTATCTGCATACATTCCAACCAACGTAATTTCGATTACGGATGGACAGATCTTCCTGGAGTCCGAGCTGTTCTACTCCGGTCAGCGTCCAGCGATTAACGTCGGTATTTCGGTATCCCGTGTCGGTGGTTCCGCGCAGATCAAAGCGATGAAAAAGGTTGCAGGCGGCATGAAGCTGGATCTTGCGCAATATCGTGAGCTCCAGGCGTTCTCCCAGTTCGGATCCGATCTGGATAAATCAACCTTGGCTCGTTTGAACCGTGGTGCAAGATTGATGGAAATCCTGAAACAGGGTGTAAACCAGCCGTTATCCGTAGAACAACAGGTGGTTAGCTTATACGCAGCCGTTAAAGGATATATCGATGATATCGAGGTTGCTGATGTTCGTCGTTTCGAGAGCGAATTCCTTGCTTTTATTGGAAGCAATAAACCGGAAATTCTTCAATCCATTACGGATACGAAGGATCTGACGTCCGATAACGAAAACGCATTGAAAGCGGCAATCGATCAATTTAAGAAGGGCTTTGCCGCTTCGGTTTAAGCTCCTCAGGTAAGTAATAGGAGGGGAGCCGGGGTAAGCCCGGCATCCTCTTTCATCATATGGAATGTAGCTTTGGCTGTGACCAAAGTGATTTTTACAAAAGGTACGGCTTTGGTCCTAGCCAAAGCTTAGTCTACGCGTACGAAGTTAGCTTTGGCTTCGCCAAAGCTAGGTGATTGCTTACGAAGTTTAGCTTTGGCTTCGCCAAAGCAAGGTGTTTGCTTACGAAGTTTAGCTTTGGCTTCGCCAAAGCTTTAAGGTGGTGAAAACATGGCAAGAGGATTACGTGATATTAAGCGGCAGATCAAGAGTGTTCAGAACACAAGGCAGATCACCAAGGCGATGGAAATGGTTGCTGCCGCCAAGCTGAGAAGAGCTCAAGAGAAGGCAACCTCCGCACTTCCATACTCCGAGAAGCTGAAAGAAGTGGTTGGCAGCATTGCTGCTGGAACCAAGGGAATCAGCCATCCGATGCTGGAAAAGCGTGAAGTGAAGAAAACCGGTTATCTGGTGATCACTTCCGACCGCGGTCTTGCTGGTGCATCAAACTCCAACATTTTGCGAAAAGTATCGAACTTCATCGCAGAACGCCATCAGTCCAAGGATGAGTATTGCCTGTTTGTAATCGGACGTAAAGGACGGGATTATTTCCGCCGTCGTGAACTTCCGGTTGTTGAGGAACTCACCGATTTATCCGATAGTCCGACCTATGCAGATATTAAGACCATCGCTAATGCGGCGGTTCATCAATATGAGCTGGGTCAGATCGATGAGTTATACGTGTGCTATAACCAATTCGTGAATGCTTTGACTCAGCTCCAGGAGATCTCCAAGCTTCTGCCGATGGAGAACATTGGCAGCGCTGAGAACCTGACGGGTTATGAGTATGAACCGTCTCCTGAAGGCGTGCTTGAGGTGCTGCTTCCGAAATATGCGGAAACACTGATTTTCAGTGCGATGCTGAATGCGAAGGCAAGTGAGCTGGGTGCGAAGATGACTGCTATGGGAGCTGCAACGAAGAATGCAAGCAAGATCATCAACGAGTTGAACCTCACTTACAACCGTGCTCGTCAGGCTGCCATTACGCAGGAAATTTCCGAGATTGTGGGCGGAGCAAACGCTCAGCAATAATGCACGGCTCTGAATTCTTAATTTAGTACTTTACGGATATGCGGCCATGTCATGAATAAGCCGCTTTTACGATCATCGTTCACCGCTAGAGGTGAGCGGGTAGGAGGGAAAACGAATCAATGAAAAAAGGACGCGTTGTCAGCATTACAGGTGCTGTAGTTGACATTGAATTTGAGCGCGGTCATCTTCCCGAGATTTTTAATGCTGTCAAGATTGAAGCAACGCTGGAAGGCGGCCGCTCGGTTGATTTGACTTTGGAAGTATCCAATCATTTGGGTGATAATCTGGTTCGTTGTATCGCGATGTCATCCACGGATGGTCTCGTTCGCGGTATCGAAGCCGTGGATTTGGGCAGACCGATTACGGTTCCTGTAGGTTCGGCTACACTTGGCCGTGTATTTAACGTATTGGGTGAGCCGATCGATAATGCAGGTGCCGTCGTATCCGAAATTAATAACCCGATCCACCGTGAAGCTCCTGCTTATGATGAGCTCTCCACGCAAGCGGAAATGCTTGAAACGGGTATTAAGGTAATCGACTTGCTTGCTCCATACCAAAAAGGCGGTAAGATCGGTCTGTTTGGTGGTGCCGGCGTAGGTAAAACCGTTGCGATCCAGGAATTGATCAATAACATCGCTCAAGAACACGGCGGTATTTCCGTATTCGCCGGCGTAGGGGAGCGTACTCGTGAAGGGAACGACCTTTACCACGAGATGAGCGATTCCGGCGTTATCAGCAAAACCGCGATGGTATTCGGTCAAATGAACGAGCCTCCGGGTGCCCGTCTTCGCGTAGCGTTGACCGGTTTGACAATGGCGGAATATTTCCGTGATCAAGAAGGTAAAGACGTACTTCTCTTTATCGACAACATCTTCCGCTTTACTCAAGCGGGCTCCGAAGTATCCGCCCTTCTCGGTCGTATGCCTTCCGCGGTAGGTTACCAGCCAACGCTGGCATCCGAAATGGGACGCTTGCAAGAGCGGATTACCTCTACCAAAAAAGGTTCCGTTACATCCATCCAGGCTATCTATGTACCGGCGGATGACTATACGGATCCGGCTCCAGCTACAACGTTTGCTCACTTGGATGCAACGACGAACCTGGAGCGTAAAATTTCCGAGATGGGTATCTATCCTGCGGTAGATCCGCTTGCATCCAGTTCCCGTATCTTGGCTCCGGAAATTGTTGGTGA
This sequence comes from Paenibacillus sp. LC231, assembly GCF_001860525.1. Taxonomy (NCBI): domain Bacteria; kingdom Bacillati; phylum Bacillota; class Bacilli; order Caryophanales; family Paenibacillaceae; genus Paenibacillus; species Paenibacillus sp. LC231. Next base: position 233,223 of record NZ_JFOM01000008.1, read on the forward strand.
AGAGCACTATAACGTCGCTCAAGGCGTTAAGAAAATTTTGGCTCGTTATAATGAGCTTCAAGATATCATTGCGATCCTCGGTATGGATGAGCTGAGCGAGGAAGATAAAGCGATTGTTGGACGTGCTCGTCGTGTTCAACGCTTCCTTTCCCAAGCTTTCCACGTTGCCGAGCAGTTCAACGGCATCCCGGGTAAATATGTACCGGTTAAAGAAACTGTACGCAGCTTTAAAGAGATCCTGGAAGGCAAGTATGACCACCTTCCGGAAGCGGCTTTCCTGTTCGTAGGTACGATTGAAGAGGCAGTTGAAAAAGCTAAAACATTGTAAGCTGACGCTCCGTGATCGGCAGACCGGAACAGTACTTCTTGCGAGTCTGTGAGGTCTGCTGCGCGAGTTTTCTGCGGAAAACGGTGAGGAGGGATGGAAGTGAGCACCATTTTGTTGGAAATCGTAACGCCGGACCGCCTGGTCTACTCAGAGCAGGTGAATAGTGTTACGGTGCGTGGGGTCGAGGGAGAACTGGGCATTTTACCTGGTCATATTTCCTTTGTTACGCCGCTTCAGATAGCGCCAGTTTATGTGAAGATCGGTAACCAGAGAACCCCGTTTGCGGTACAAGGCGGTTTCGTCGAAGTCCGCAAAGATAAGATTGTCATCCTGGCGGAAAGCGCAGAGAAAGCGGAAGAAATCGATCTGGAGCGTGCGGAAGCCGCGAAGGAAAGAGCGGAGACCCGCCTGAATGCGAAGGGAAGACAAGATGAAGTTGACCATCGTCGCGCGGAAATGGCTCTGCAAAGAGCGCTGAACCGGATTAAAGTGACGCGGAACTAATAAGGTGAACGAAGACAGCTTGCTGTAATGATACAGCCAAGCTGTCTTTTTGTGCTCTATTACTGGGAGTTGAAATCCCATAGTTGTTATGAATGTACTCGATTCTCCCAAATCACATATAGGGTGGATATTTCTATTGGGACAATGGGGCCGATGGTATACACCTTTGATTGGTGGCGTGACTGGGTCCCCAGCCATCGATTACTTATAGAAAGGACCTGAGGCATAGATTTATTTGATGCATAAATATTCACCTTTTGTAACCCTATTTCAGCTATACCTGGTCTGTGAACATTATTATTTTCAAAGACTGGGTATTTTTTTGTTATATCATCGGTATAAATAGAAGTTCGAAATATAAAACTATACTATGATTTTGGCTACTGGATGTATTTTTCAAGTGTAATAAATGGAAAATTAGGCTTCCTCTAATAGCGCATACATGATCGTTTTGGGAAGTTGTCGATAAACTTAATTATTTCCGAGGAAATGTCGTATAGAAAGTGCTGGATTCTTAGCCTCCAGCCAAGTATTATAGAAGAGTCGGTCCTGAACAGGGCAGGATAATTTATGAAGGAGGAGGGAGTATGAACCAGGATTTATCTAATTCAATCAGTGCTGTAGGTGTTAACGGGTTGTTGTCTATTGTCATTTCGCTGATCTGTATCGCACTGGCTTGGTGGGCATTACAACAACTGAAGCTGGATTTGATTGTCCGTCATCCAAAAGGGCCGCAGGGAAAGCTGCTGCATTTGCTGCTGGCGGTGGTGCTTGGACGATTCGTGGCTGAATTCCTAATTGACTATATTACATGGAGTCAAATGATCCGATATATATTTTAGCGCAGAGAATGAGCGTCATACATAACACGAGGTGCTGCAGCTAGTAATCAAACATTTGTTGCATGTTGGTTATGTGTTTGGCGATATTTTACTCGTCTGTTTTAATTGCGGCATGAATGGTTATATCTCTGTTAGGTTGCTTGGAGAGAAGATGTCGAATAAACGCATTTTATTATGTTAACACTTAAAATAAGAAATTGATCGGGCGGACGGTATGACTTCCGGACTATAATGTTCACCCGGTAATTGTTATGCATTGACAAGTGCTGGTCGGTCATGGTACCTTTCGTAGGTCCATACTGCGGATAACAGATGCTTCATAAGGTGGCATCATGGATTTCTGAAACCTGATGTGGACACCGAAACAGATGTCATAAATAGTTCGAAAATCGCTTGTTTAGCGGAAATCTCTAATGTTAAGATGAAAGTTAGGGAATTAGCAACAACTAATTACTAACACACGCAATCAGGAAAATTATGGACGCGGAGGGAAACCATGATGAGCAAATTTATCGTCCGCGGTGGCAAAAGACTGACCGGAAGCGTCAAAGTCAGCGGAGCAAAAAATTCAGTTCTTCCGATCATCGCTGCCTCTCTACTAGGGGAAGTTGGGGAAAGTGTTATTATTGACGCGCCTCCTCTTGACGATGTAATTACAATCAGTAAAGTATTGGAGTCGCTTGGTGCGGGCATTACATATCAGGATGAAGTGATACGTGTGAATGCAGAGCACATAACGACATGTGAAGCGCCTTATGAATGGGTGCGGAAGATGCGGGCGTCTTTTCTGGTCATGGGGCCTTTATTGGCACGTTGTGGACGAACCCGGATTTCGCTTCCCGGGGGATGTGCTATCGGCACAAGACCCATTGACCAACACCTAAAAGGATTTGAAGCTCTCGGGGCAGAGATCAGCCTCGGACAAGGATATATTGAAGCTAAAAGCAATGGCAGATTGCGTGGGGCGAAGGTCTACTTGGACGTAGCCAGCGTAGGTGCTACTGAAAATATTATGATGGCTGCTACATTGGCTGAAGGAATCACGGTAATCGAAAATGCGGCGAAAGAGCCGGAAATTGTCGATTTAGCGAATTACCTGAATGCGATGGGTGCCAAAGTTCGCGGTGCGGGCACGGGTGTGATTCGGATCGAGGGCGTTGAGCAGATGCATGGCGTCAAGCATAACGTGATTCCTGACCGGATTGAAGCAGGCACCTTCATGGCTGCGGCTGCGATCACGGGTGGGGATGTATATGTGGAAGGAGCCATTGCGGACCACCTTGGACCGGTTATTTCCAAAATGGAAGAGATGGGGATTACCATTGAACCGGACGAGAATGGGATTCGCGTTATCGCTGACAAACCATTAAAGTCGGTTGATGTGAAAACCTTGCCTTATCCTGGCTTCCCAACGGATATGCAGTCCCAGATGATGGCGCTTTTGCTGGTTTCCGAAGGTACAAGTGTTGTTACGGAAACGGTATTTGAGAACCGCTTTATGCATGTGGATGAATTCCAGCTGATGAATGCGGAGATCAAGGTTGAGGGACGTTCTGCGATCGTTACGGGCGGAGCTAAGCTTAAAGGAGCCAAAGTAACCGCAACGGATCTGCGTGCAGGGGCTGCCTTGATATTAGCCGGGCTCGTCTCGGAAGGGACTACCGAAGTTGGCGGCGTACAGCATATCGATCGCGGTTATGTTCATTTAGCGGAAAAGCTGTCTGGACTTGGCGCGGATATCTGGCGTATTTCAACGGAGGACCAGAGCTCGGAGAAGGTTTCAAAAAAAGTGGCAGGCGAAACAGAAGACGCAAAAGTTTTCAAAGTTCAACCTACCTGGGTGTAAACAACAGGATGGATCTGGCGACTCAGGATAGACCACAATAGAGTATAGGAGAAGGAGCTTTGCCGATAAGGGCGAAGCTCCTTCTTTTTTGTATAATGCATCACCATAGGCTATCATTCATTCTCGTATGTTGAGATTCCGGTTGACTGGGAGACTCTTTGCTAGCTTGCTTGCAGTCAGTGACCCCGTTCTTCATCCATGTGACTTTGTCCTTTCTCTTAGAATAGTTCTATCAAATGCCCGTGTCTCATAAGTATAAGTAGAGCGTGCAGGAGCATGTACAAGAGTATATACCAGGGGAAAAAGGCACAGGGGGGAAGTGCAATGAAAGATTCAAAGGTTCGGGTGAATGTGAGTTCTGCAGGAAAAAAACGAGCGATTGATTCAAAAGACGATTTGAAGGAAGGAAATTCTCAATCATACCAGGTACCATCCGAGGGATCGGCTGCTCCCGTATTGAAGTGGGACTTTCCCGGAGAACTTGAGAAGAAAGCCGGATCGACTGAAGAACATAGCCATGATTCCAATCCGGATAAAAAGGATATACAGGAAGGGCCGCGCGGGCACCGCGGCCCGAGAGCGCCGGACGCCTTCGGCGAGTCCGGCTACACCCCGCGGGCGGCCCATACGCCGCCGCCCGAACGCCCCGCTGGCGCGCCTGCGCACGGCGCCGCGCCAGCCCCCGGCGGGCCGGCGGCGATGCCGCAGGGCCCGCATTCCGCGGCCGAGCCGCAGCGCTTCGCGCCAGCGGCAGCGGGCCGCGTACCGCGCGGCGGCCGCACGTTCCGTGTGCGGCCTGCGCGCTGGGGGCGCCGCGGCTTTGCCTCGCGGCGACCGGCCGCCGGAAGGCGGCGGGTGCGGGTGCACCCAGCCGTCTGGGCGGTGGCGGTGCTGCTGGCCTTAGCGCTGGCGCTGCCCTTGCTGGTGGTTGCCCCCGGCAACAACGCACCAGAGCCGCTTCCGCCGGGGCCTGCCCCGCTGCCTTCCGCCGAGCCGCAGGCGGCGGAAGAGCCCACGGTATCCGTCTACTTAACCAAGACGGATACCGTGGAGGAACTGCCGCTGGAACAATATCTCGTCGGCGTCCTGGCCGCCGAGATGCCGGCCGTGTTCCAGCTGGAGGCACTCAAGGCCCAGGCCATCGCGGCACGGACCTATATCGTGCAGCGGCTGGCGTCCGGCGACCGCAGCGGCGTGCCGGACGGCAAGGCCGTGGTGACCGATACGGTCAGCCACCAGGCTTACATCGCCCAAGACGAATTGACGAAGGAATGGCAGCGGCTCGGGAAGGAAGCCGAGCTGGCGAAGCTCCAGCGAGCGGTAAAGGAAACGGCAGGAGTGGTAATGACATATGAGGGTCAGCCGATTACCGCTTCTTTTTTCTCCACCAGTAACGGTTATACCGAAAATTCAGAGGATTATTGGAAGAACGAGATTCCTTACCTGCGCAGTGTGGAGAGTCCATGGGATAAACAGATTTCACCGAAGTACAAGACAACGATCACGATGCCCCGCTCGGAATTCATAGGAAAGCTTGGTCTGGCGGATGGAGCCGTACCGGTATCGGCAGGCGGGGATGGGGGAGCTTCTTTTTTGAAAGTACTCTCATATACGCAAGGTCATCGAATTGAGAGCGTACGGGTCGGCGGCAAGAAGTTCACCGGTCGCGAGGTGAGAGAGAAGCTGGGGCTTCGTTCGAGCCAATTCACCCTTCATATGAAAGACAGCGAGATTGAGATAACGACCTACGGCAACGGTCACGGCGTGGGCATGAGCCAATACGGAGCCGAGGGCATGGCCCGCGAAGGATATGAAGCGAAAGAGATTCTGGCGCACTACTATACGAATATTTCTTTTGACAAAACTTCAAATCTTCTCTCTTTAAGTGGAAATTCAAAAGGTCGGATTTTCAGCACCGAGAAGGTTGAATGAAGCTAGGGCCTGAGGAGCGGAGCGTACTTTTTGGGTACGTGAGCACTGGAAGGCCCGGCTGAATTCAAGATTCGATGCCGAACTACTTCTTGATTCACTTCGTGATCAAAAGACGACTTTTTGAACAACCTCTCAAAAAAATAATAGTTAGATAACGTATAAAAGAGTTGCCCCCGGTAACAATGGTTACTGAGGTGATTGCAAATGAATGAACAGAACAAAAATAGTAAACCCCACGAAGAAACTCCTAAAACTGTGCAAGGAGATTCGGCGGTACCGTCATCTTCGTGGAAGAAAGCATTATCCAAACGGTGGGTGTTCCCGGCAGCATACTTAGCAGCAGCGGCAATTATACTAACCCTCGTGTGGGTCTACCAGGACGCCAGCCAAAAGACGCTGAACCCACAAGAGGAAGCAACAACCGTATCGGAATCCGTACAAGGTTCAGAGAAACCTGCTGCAACGGAAGGCAATGACGGAGAAGCTGTAGAAGTGACGGCCAATGCGCAATCGATGATCTGGCCGGTAGCCGATGACGTGGCAGTCAGCATCGTCAAGCCTTACTTTGACGAGACGAACCCGGATTCGCATCAAGAGGCGATGGTACAGTATAATGACACCTTTACGCCGAATATGGGAATCGACCTGGCTGCTGCGGATGACACGATGTTTGAAGTTCGTGCCGCACTGACAGGTAAAGTGACCCGGGTCGAGAATCATCCGGTTAACGGCAACGTTGTGGAAATTACGTCAGGTGACACGAAAACCGTGTACCAAAGCTTGAACGAAGTGAAAGTGAAGGAAGGCGCTGAAGTGAAGCAGGGCGATTCCATCGCGACTGCCGGGCGCAGTGAGCTTGAGAAGGATCTCGGCAACCATGTGCACTTCGAAGTGTACGAGGGCGGGAAACTGGTCAACCCTGTGAGCGTGCTTCCGCAAAAATAATTTCATTTCTTTGTAGCCATGCGCCCACCGCGCACATGAAGAGGGCAGGATCTTGTGATCCTGTCTTTTTTTTGTTGCGGTTTCGGACGGCAAGTCCAACCCTTGCTGGGCCTTGTTTTTTGGACTGTTTAGACTTGTCCGTCACAGGCATGTCCAGAAAATAAATGGGTCCAAGTAAGCTTGTCACCCCTTGAAACCGAGAATATCCCGTCATGCCCCTCATATAATGTACCAAACTATCCACACAGTAGGGAGGCGGGAGCGTGCACGATTACATCAAAGAGCGGACCATTAAGATCGGACGCTGTATCGTGGAAACGAGGCATACGGTTCGAACTATAGCCAAAGAATTTGGCGTGTCGAAGAGCACGGTGCATAAGGACTTAACCGAACGTCTGCCGGAGATCAACCCGGACCTGGCGGATCAGGTGAAGCACATTCTCGAATACCACAAATCCATCCGCCATCTGAGAGGCGGAGAAGCTACCAAGATCAAGTACAAAAAAACCGGCAGCAACCGCGAACCGGTGGCCACGGCGAAATCCTGATTTTTAGGGCTTAGGTCACTAGATTGACGTTGAATCCCTCCCCTAAAGTATGATATGTTAAAAGCTGGTATAGGATCGAAATATGGGACCTGTTTTGCCGAAGATCATCATCGATTGCTAGATTATGTCGAAGGATGGTTCGGTACAGTGAACAGACTCTTTTACCATAAAATAACACTTTGGGGGCTTTTCATGATGTTGAGCAAGGATATTGGAATCGATCTCGGAACGGCGAACGTGCTCATACACGTAAAGGGGAAGGGGGTAGTGTTAGACGAACCTTCCGTTGTCACTATTGAGACCGACACCAAACGAGTCCTTGCCGTCGGTGAGGAAGCACGGCGCATGGTCGGGCGCACTCCCGGCAACATTACGGCGATCCGCCCGCTGAGGGACGGGGTCATCGCCGACTTCGAAATTACGGAAGCGATGCTGAAGTACTTTATTGATCGCGTGGGCGCGCGCAGTTGGCACAGCCGGCCCCGAATCCTCATCTGTGCACCGACCAACATTACTTCGGTAGAGCAGAAGGCGATCCGGGAAGCGGCTGAGCGCAGCGGCGCAAGGGATGTGTTCCTTGAAGAAGAACCGAAGGCAGCGGCAATTGGCGCAGGAATGGATATTTTCCAGCCGAGCGGTAACATGGTTGTGGACATCGGGGGCGGCACCACGGACGTGGCCGTCCTGTCCATGGGCGATGTCGTCACCGCTTCTTCGATTAAAATGGCGGGGGACAAGTTCGACGAGGCGATCACGAAGTATGTGAAGCATAAATATAAATTGCTGATCGGGGAACGGACGGCAGAAGATTTGAAGGTAGCAATCGGAACGGTTCGTCCAGGCGGTAGACAAGCTGAGATGGATATTCGCGGACGCGATATGGTATCGGGGCTGCCGTTTACTGTAACGGTGTCTTCGGCAGAGGTGCAGGAAGCACTGTGGGATCCGGTGTCATCGATCGTACTCGCAGCCAAATCTGTTTTGGAGCGGACCCCGCCGGAGCTGTCAGCGGACATTATCGATCGCGGCGTCATATTGACCGGCGGTGGCGCACTGCTTCATGGTTTGGACGAGCTGTTAACGGACGAGCTGCGGGTGCCGGTGCTTGTTGCGGAGGATCCGATGCATTGTGTGGTTAAGGGAACGGGAATTATGCTGGATAATTTGGACAAGGTCGTAAAGAAAAAGTTCTAACCTTCCGATAAAGATGATAGGAACAACATGAATATGGATATGAATCGGTATAATCACCACGATGAAATTAGCGATCTGCTCCGCATTACATACACGCTGATAACAGCGGAGAGGGCGGAATTGTAATGGAAAAGCGAAGAGTTCGCCTTTGTTTTTGGATTTCAAACCATATCCAAGATGGTAACAAGAAATCCAAAGACAACAGCGATTGGAAGTAGAATCCGTCATCGTAGCGGTCGTTATATCGATTAAGGTTGTTATGATTCGTTAATGGAAGGGAAGTGCCTTGATTGTTAAGAGGTCTATATACAGCCGCTTCAGGGATGATGACTCAGGAGCAGCGACATAATACGGTGACGCAGAACATCGCTAACGTCAACACGACAGGCTACAAGGCAACCAACAGCGTACAGCGTTCGTTCCCTGAAGTTCTTGTCTCCATGATCGGCGGCAATGATTCGACGAATGCGGGGCGGAAGCTGGGTAAGTTCAACACGGGTGTTTACGCTGAGGAGAGCATATCGCTTTATACGGAAGGCGCGCTCCGTGAAACGGGCAAGTCAACAGACTTTGCGCTGGTATCCTCTTTTGCGGTACAGAATCCGGCAACGGGCCAACCTTATCCCTTTGATGCTTCCGGCAGATACGTGGATGAGAACGGCGAGGTGATCTACCGGCCGGAAGGTTTTTTTACGGTTCAGACTGAGAATGGGGATATCCGTTACACCCGTAACGGCAGTTTCCGGGTTAGCCCGAATGGCAGCCTCTTGAGCGAGAGCGGCTATCAGGTATTGGATAACAATAACAGACCGATTGTATTGACAGGCTCGGCGAGTAACTTTACAGTGAATGAGCAAGGAGAAATCATGGACGCAGAAGGCAATGGGACAGGCATCATTCTCGGAGTCAGCATCGTGAGCGAGCCTCATGGACTGATTCGTGAAGGTCATGGCGTGTTCCGTATGGCCGATCCGGACGGGGAAGTGCGTTTTATGGCACCCGGTGATAACGGAGTCATCCGCCAGGGATTCATCGAGGGGTCCAACGTGGATCCGACGCAATCGATGGTTGAATTGACAGCTGCGCTGCGCGCGTATGAAACAAACCAAAAAATCGTTCAGTATTACGACAGAACGCTGGAGAAGGCGGTCAATGAGATCGGCCGAGTCTAAGCTGTGTTTGTAAGTAGGCAGGCAGCACAACTGCTGTATGAAAATGTGAGCCCACGGGAGGTAAGTGATGAACAACTCGATGATTAGCGCCATGGTGTCGATGAATGCCCTCCAGCAGCGATTGGATGTCATTGCGGACAATATAGCAAACGTCAATACGGCTGGTTATAAGAAACAGGAGGGATCCTTTGAAGATGTGCTGACGCAGGTTCAGCGGCATCACAAGGATTTCGACCGGACGGGCCGCGCGACACCGCTTGGCTACACACTCGGGTATGGCATGAGACTATCTTCCGTCGTGCAGAACATGGAGCAGGGGGCCATGAAGGAAACCGGTAATCCGCTCGATCTGATGATTGATGGACAAGCCATGTTTGCCGTTCAGGGAGATGGCGCGATTGGATATACCCGCGAAGGCGGATTTCATGTATCCCCGGATGCCCGGAATCCAAACAACCTGCTGCTGGTCAATTCACAAGGCTATCCTGTACTTGACGTGAACAATAATCCAATCTCGCTTCCGGCCAAGGGGAAAGTTGCCATTAACCAGAAAGGGCAGATTATCGTGGAGACCCCAACGGGTCGAACGGCTCCTTATGCAACCTTGAAGCTGGTTGAGCTTGAGCGTCCGGAGGGCTTGGTCGCTGTTGGCGATAACCTGTTCGTCGTAGGAAGCGGCTTGACGGAAGGCGATGTGTTCGATTTAACACCGTCGGCTCCGGGCGAGCCTCCGAAATCGAAGGTGCTTTCCGGATTTATTGAACAATCCAATGTCAATTTGACCGATGAAATGACCAAAATGATGGAAGTACAGCGGGCCTACCAGCTGACGGCACGTGCGCTTAGTTCAAGCGATACCATGATGAACCTTGCCAACACAATGCGAGGGTAGGTGGGCATCATGAGTGAATCAAACGCCAAAAAACGATCCAAGACATCCGGATGGAAAATCGCTGTCCGTATCATGATTCCTGTATTGCTCGTATTGGCATTATTCGGAGGCATGGTCTTCGGATATGTTGTTCTCGGCGATCAGGAGCTCAGTGAAGTGTTTGAATGGGGCACATGGAAGCATGTTTTTGATTTAATTTTTGCACCGTGACGAGAGGTCAAGGTGACCACAATGTCTTGAGATAAGATGCCAAACTCCCTTTAAGGGAGTTTTCAGATTGTCGAGAAACCCTGTACTTTTTTCAAAGTACAGGGTTTCTCCCTTTCTAAGTAGTCACTTCAAGAGGGGAAATGGGGGGATTACCCCCTGTTTTCCAGGCGATCCAGGTGGATCGCCATC
>NZ_JFOM01000009.1:0-239639 GCF_001860525.1 Paenibacillus sp. LC231
CTGTCTGAGATAGAAGATCAGAGTCATACCCTTGAATTAATGCCAATTTGCTATCCTTAGTAAATTTAGTCATAAAAAAACTGCACCTCCACCTGTTAGATGTGTCTAACAATTGGGGTGCAGTTCATAATCGCGGCTTTTTTTATAAAGGATCGCAATCTATTATCTAAATGGATAGAAAATATTCGAAAGTAGAAGCTTGGAATGGTAAACAAACTGGAATTCTGTTGTATGCCATAAATTCAGTTGCCATAACCAACTAAATTCAATTATAATGTATATAGTTGGTTAATAATACTATTGGGGTTGAATATGATGAAAAGGATTGAATTCCAGAACGAATCGTACGGAAAAGAAATAACCGCAATCAATCGACATTTGCATATGCTGCTTACTCCGCGTCTTGCCCCGCTTCGCTTGGGATTTGGGCAACACATGTTTTTGCTGATGCTCTCAATGAAAGAGGAGGTGAATCAGAAAACACTAAGCGAGCAATTGATGGTCGACAAGACAACGACGGCAAAGGCGATCCGCAAGCTTGAATCTGAGGGTTATATTCGCAAAGAAATTGACCCCATCGATCTACGGAACCAAAAGATATATCTAACCGATTCCGGAAGGGCTGTCGTTCCGAAGATTGAGGAAGCGCTAGCAGAAGTAATGGAGATTGGAACAGAAGGGATCTCAGCAGAAGAGTACCTGGAATTAATGAGGTTGTTAAAAATCATATTAAACAATTTGAACAAACATGTACAAACTTCAACTCGTCAGTGATTCTAATGAGCAGGGGAGATGGATATGAGAATAACCGTCATAGGTTCAACGAGTCCGACAGGACTGGAGGTTCTAAAGTACGGTAAGACGCGTGGGCACGAGCTTATTGCGTTTACAAGACGCCCGCAGTTGTTAAGTATGGATCAGAGCTTTGACAAGATCGTAGCTGGAGATGGACTTCATAAATCTGACGTTCTTCAAGCGATTGATGGTAGTGATGCAGTGATTGCGATTATCGGTGGCAAAACCGATATAGCCGGGGTTACGAAAACAATGATCAGCTCGATGCAGGAAAGCAAAATCCGGCGTCTCATTTTTGTCAGCTCTTATTTACTAGAAGCCAAAAGCCCCAAAATCTTCGCTTCGCTCGCAAGATGGATCTTTCGTCACGAATTGGTGGAACTTGAGAAAGCCGAGAAAGTCATCCGGGAGTGTGACCTTGATTGGAGTATCTACCGACCAGCTCAATTAAATAATGACCCTTCAACCGGAAAGATAAGGGTTCAGGAACAACGTCATGGTTTCCCTTCCGGTCCATATCAAATTTCTAGAGCAGACTTGGCTAAGGTATTAGTTGATGCGCTTGATAACAATGCGAACTTCAGGAAAATATATTGTGTTACTTGGAGCAAGGAATAGAGAGGGGGTGATGAGATGTATTACCTGTATACTTCACTGTTAGTGTTCCATATTCTATCCGCAATTTTTGGAGTTGGACCGGTGTTTCTGTTCAATATGATTTTGAAGAGGGCGAAGTCGGCGGAACAGTTGAAATATGCTCATCATATCGTTGAAAAATTGAACCGAAATGCCAATGTTTCCTTTGGTGTTATCCTCATATCAGGATTATTGATGGGCTGGATAAACCCTTACTTATTTCAAACGGAATGGTACATCGCTTCGCTAGTTTTGTTTTTTATCTCAGGCATGTATGCGATCTTTGCGGTTGAACCCATTCTGAAACAAATGCAAGGAATCGCGTCCAATCCGTCAGGGCCTGGCGAGATTTCCTCAGAATATAAGACGTTATTTCAGAGAAAGCAATCCCGAGATATGGTGGCAAACCTAATAGCAGTCATGATTATCCTTCTTATGGTGATTAAGCCCGCATTTTAAGGAATGAGTATATACCTGGGAGGGCCTGTCGATCCAATAGGCATACAAAGTCGCAGAAATCGCGCCAATATAAATAGTTGGTTTTATATGAATTAAGGATTGACCTAGAGTTAACTGTAGGTGATAGACTACATGTAAGGAGGGATCTTCATGGAATATGTGAAACTAGGGAATACCGGGCTCGACGTATCCCGCATCTGTCTTGGATGCATGGGATTTGGCGAAGCAGAGCGGTGGGTGCATCAATGGGTGCTTAATGAGGAAAACAGTCGTCCTATTATTAAAAAGTCTTTGGAGCTCGGCATCAACTTTTTCGATACGGCGAATGTGTACTCAGACGGTACAAGTGAGGAGATTGTGGGCCGCGCATTGAAGGATTATGCCAATCGGGATGAAATTGTCCTCGCGACCAAAGTTCACTTCCGTATGCACGAAGGTCCTAACGGTATGGGTCTGTCACGGAAGGCGATTATGAGTGAAATCGACAAAAGCCTCAAGCGCTTGGATACAGATTATGTCGATCTGTACCAGATCCATCGATGGGATTATAATACGCCTATCGAAGAAACGATGGAGGCTCTGCATGATGTGGTGAAAGCCGGAAAGGTCCGCTATATCGGAGCTTCAGCCATGTATGCATGGCAGTTTCTAAAAGCGCAGCATGTTGCCGAGATGAATGGCTGGACTCGGTTCGTCTCGATGCAGAACCATTATAACCTCATTTACCGCGAAGAAGAGCGCGAAATGATGCCGCTGTGCTTATCCGAAAAAATCGGTGTGATCCCCTACAGCCCGTTAGCATCGGGACGATTGACACGCGATTGGTCGGAAACGACGCACCGTTCCGAAACAGACATGGTTCAAAAATCCAAGTATGATGCTACTGCCGATGCCGATCGGGTAATTGTGGAGCGGGTTGCAGAGATTGCGGCAGAGCGAGGCATTCCCCGTGTTCAGGTTGCTCTTGCCTGGTTGCTGCAAAAACAACCGGTTACAGCACCTATCGTTGGTGCGACCAAAATTTCGCATCTCGAAGATGCAACAGCTGCTCTTTCGGTCAATCTCACACCGGAGGAGATTGCCTCCCTTGAAGAGCCGTATGTACCTCACCGGGTTGTGGGCGCGTTATAACCTGTCACGACCAAACCATCATAAAGAAAAACACGTAAACGCCAGCGGACTAACATTGGATAAAACCGGGTTGCGGGAACTCTTCCTACAACGCGGTTTTTTTTGATTTTACGGGAAAATAAAAAAAACTTGGCAGATGCGCCAAGGAGTACAAAAAACAATTGAACACAAAAAAGCGCTATGCTATAATCAGTAGCGCAATTGAAAAGTCATGATGAAATCGATATTATAATTTATTATCCTAATCTAATTGTACATCGGTGACCCTGATTTGTCAATGCACATTTTTCGGACCAGATTGAGAAGGAGTGTGTTCAGAAAAACATGGAAGAAGCTCAGGAATGGCAGTTAGAACAAGAACGGCTGGATCAGGTAAGGGGTAAGATGAAAGCGAGGATCGACCAGTTGGAACCTAGCGTTACCGGGATGCGCGATCAGGCTGCTGAGATTCGCAGGCGATTCTGGGAAGAGGTTACGGTCAACACGAGCTCGGACGAAGAGTTTGAAGAAACATTTTATACGATTAAACAACAGGCTGCGGTGTTATCCGAAAGGGAGCGTCGTCACCGGCTTCTGACGCAGCAATGGAGGAGCTTACATCGGCTGCTGCCGTCTCCTTATTTTGGGCGTGTTGATTTTCTAGAGGACGTCCTGAATGTGAGCGAGCAGATTTATATCGGCGTATCATCCTTCGTCGATGAAGATGAATTGAGCTTCCTGGTATATGATTGGCGCAGTCCCATCGCGAGTCTTTACTACGATCATTCCCCCGGTGCAGCCTCTTACGTCACGCCGGTCGGGCAGATCACGGGTATGATGGAGTTGAAACGGCAGTATCAGATTCACGATGGACAAATTCGTCATATGTTTGATGCGAACGTAACGATCGGCGACGAGCTGCTCCAGCAAATGCTGGCCAAAGGCGCGGACTCCCAAATGAAGAGTATCGTATCAACCATCCAGAAGGAACAAAACGCCATCATCCGAAACGATTTTAGCCGGCTGCTTATCGTGCAGGGGGCGGCTGGCAGTGGGAAGACCTCCGCAGCCTTGCAACGTGTGGCGTATTTGCTATACAAAAACCGCGATTCGCTTAAGGCAGACCAGATCGTACTTTTCTCGCCAAATCAAATGTTCAACAGTTATGTATCCACTGTCCTTCCCGAGCTCGGCGAGGAGAACATGCAGCAGACGACTTTTCAGGAATATCTCGAATATTGGCTGGGTTCATCCTTCCATGTCGAGGATCCCTTCAATCAGATCGAATATGTGCTGACCGCACAATCAACTCCGACTTACGAGGCTCGTCTTCAAGGGATGAAGTACAAGGCATCCGAAGCTTTCATGAGGGCCCTGCAGAATTATGCGAAGTGGCTGGGGCGGGAAGGCATGCTGTTCAAAGGCATTCGGTTTCGGGATCGTGTTCTGATAACGTCTGAGCAAATGAGAACCCAATTCTACAGCTACGATCCTTCCTTGAGCTTAGCCAATCGTGTTGATCTCTTACAAAAGTGGCTTCTGAAGGAACTTTCATTATTAGAGCGCAAAGAGCGGAGGGCGTCCTGGGTTGAGGAGGAGCTTCAATACCTCGACAACGAGCAATATGCGGAAGTTTTCAGCGAGCTGCATAAGGATAGGGAAGTGTTTGATATCGCCGAGCGTTATGCTGTTGTTTACGAGAAAATAAGCAATAAGCGCAGAGAAGATGAAGGTGACTTTGACTTCGCCGAGCGGGAGGAAGACATGCTCAGCCAAAGGATTGTGAAGATGAGCTTCAAACCGCTAAGGCAAGGCGTGAGGAGATTTTCGTTTATCGATGTCCAAAGCTTATACGTCCAATTGTTTGATGATGAAGCTGCTTATCAAGAGAAGACGAATGAGACCGAGATCCCCGTTCTATGGTCTGAAATTTGTAGGCAAACCAAAGAAAAGCTGGACCGGCTCGAATTATTCTATGAGGATGCGACTCCGTATTTGTATTTAAAAGAACTGATCGAAGGCGTTCGAACGAACACGGAGATTCGGCATGTGTTCGTCGATGAGGGGCAGGATTATTCGCCGTTTCAATATGAGTATCTCAAAAAACTATTTCCGCGTGCCCGCATGACGGTACTCGGTGATTTCGGGCAGGCGATCTTTACGCAGTCTACCAAGCTGCATGAGTCCGATTCGCCGCTGGTTCGACTTTATGGTGAAGCCGAAACCTGCTTGATCCGCCTTGTGCGCAGCTATCGTTCAACACGGGAGATTGTGGAATTTACGAAAACGCTGCTCTCTGCTGAGTTGGAAATCGTCCCCTTTGACAGGAGCGGACATAAGCCGCTTCTTGTGAAGTTAGATGACAAAGAAATGCGTGATGCACGAATACTGAAAGACATCGCGGCACTTAAAGCCGAGGGCTTAGACTCTATTGCCGTTGTTACGAAGACTGCGGCTGAAAGCCGCACAGCCTTTGAATCTTTAAGGGAGCAAGGAAGCGAAGCATTGCAACTCATTACGAAGGAGACGGTCACCTTTGAAAAAGGAGTTATGGTTATTCCCGTATATCTCGCCAAGGGTGTTGAGTTTGATGCTGTTCTGATTTATGAGGCATCACCTCAAGCTTACAGCCGGGATAACGATCGCAAACTTCTGTATACAGCATGTACGCGGGCCATGCACCGACTTCATGTATACACAACGGACGATTGGTCACCGTTCGTGCAGGCATTGCCTGCTGATTTATATGAGAAAGCAGCATATTGACGGATCGGTGATGATGCCCTCGAGGAGAAAAAAAGCAGGGATCATGTCAGCTCCTGTGCAAACAAAGGCGCTGATTCGCTCGTATGAAAACATGCAAACAGCCTTAGCCGTTAGTCGGCCAAGGCTGTTTTTTTGCGCTTATAAGGCTGAACCGTGCGTCATTCATTACAAGGGTAGGGGATTTTCCTTGCCGGCTCAGAATTGTGGAGCTTGTCGATAGACATGACCTTTTATCGTCTTAGTCGAAGTTAAACGCTGACTGTAGGTTCAACCGTAGTTATTCTATTATTGACGGAATCGAGTTGTACTGTTGCGCCAATTGGCAAAGCGGCTTTATACATCCCATGTCCTGTAGCAAGATTTGTTATAAGCGGCTTGCCGAGAGGTACAACAAATTCGTTGATTAAATCTTCATAGGATATGCCATAAGCCGCCTGGCAGCCTGAGCATTCTCCCATAATAATGCCGATGCAGTCATTAAATTTACCGGCAAGCTTTAAATCGTTCAAGTATCTGTAGACGGTATTGGTAGGTTCATGCGTTTCTTCAAGAACGAGAATTTTACCCCGTGTATCGATTTCGAATGGCGTGCCCAGTGTATCGACAAACGATGTGAGATTCCCCCCCACAAGCTGCCCCGTCACTTTGCCCGGAATACGACTTATCAGCGGCATCCCTGGCGGATTCAAGATTGGCCGGGTTAGTGAATATACGGATGTCGCGGAAAAAAACTGATCGAAATTATAAGCGGGCGTTTCGGGTTTGAAGTCAATAAGCATCAGACTATGGAATGTTATTAAATCTACATATTGATGCAGTACATTTAATAGTACCGTGATGTCGCTGTACCCCGTGACGATTTTTGGATTATTTCGTATCTCATTATAATCAAGGTACGGAAGAATTCCGGCCACGCCTGTACCGCCTCTGGTAGGCAGAATCATTTTTACCTGCTCATCTCGAAACATCCTCATTAAATCGGAGGCTCGCTGCTCGTCTGTGCCGGCAAGAAACCCGTTTTGCGCATATACATATTGACCCAATACAACATTAAGCTCCATTGCCCTCAAAAATTCGATTCGTGCATTAATGATGCCTGCAGCGAGCGGGCTGCCCAAGGTAACGATTCCAACGGTATCGCCCCTCTGCAATATTGGCGGAGGTATCGGCATATTCTTTTTTCCCTTCCTGAGAATAGAAGAAGCCATCGTGATCATGTCTTTAGAATATATTGACTAGATTCGCAATGCAGTACTAAAAAAGAATTTTGAAATGTTTGTATTCTTAGTTGAGATAGTGGAAGGGAGAAGGCTTGAGCAGGTTTGATACTGGTGGTGCTACCTTCTACGAAGACTTGGATTGATGAATAGCTGTGTCGATGTAGGCTCTCAAAGTCTTGATAAACGTGCGCATGGCGTATCCGACATACCTGTCGCTGCGGTAGATCAGACAAATGTCCTGTGAAGGCGTAGGGTTCCTGAGGTGCACGACCTTGATGTCCGGATTGTGAAGATTCTCCAATAGAAGTCGCGGCAGAACACAAGCGCCGACTCCGCTCTGTACCATCTGAAGGAGGGAAGATAACGTTGTCGTCACCAAATGCGACTGTAGTGTAAACCCGTTTTCCATGCAAAAGCGGTCAATCAGCTTGCGGCATTGGTGGTCTCCTGGGAACATGACCATCTTTAAGCCTTGCAGCCTGTTCAAGGGAATGAAATTCTCCGTGGCAAGGGGATCATTCATACTTACAGCCAATGAGAACTCCTCATGAAACAGGGGAATTGTCGTGAGACGTTCATCGATAACAGGTCCAATGGTTACGCCCACATCGATGCTTCGATCCAGGACTTGTTCGGTTACTTTCGTGGTTTCCAAAAGGGACAGTGAGAGGGTGGGGTAGGTCTGATGGAAGTTTAATAGCATGGCATTGAACATGAGATCCGCGTCACCGGGCAAGACCCCGATGGAAAGGGAGCCGCCTTGCATTTGCTTCAGATCTGCAATGGCGTCGCCCGCTTGCTGCAGATGTCTGAAAACGGCAGCACCGTGTTCACGAAGAATGGCTCCAGCGTCAGTAAGGACAATGGTTTTTCCCACACGATCGAACAACAGAACTCCGAGTTCTTCTTCCAATCTTCTTATCTGCTGGCTAATGTTGGGTGCGCTGACTCCTAATTTTTCGGCAGCTCTCGTGAAATGAAGCTCTTCACAAATGGCCATGAAATATTGCAGTTGTTTTAACTCCAATGCTCGCACCTGCTTTCTAATGCATCGTGTATCATGCTCAATCCTTATTGTTGCTCCGGCTTCTTCTTCTGTCAACGAATAATCGTTAACTGATACTTAACGTTCCGGTAACGCCCACTGCATTGATGGTTAGTTCCGTAAGACATAAAATGGGAACATATCAAGCGGTTCTCACGATAAAGGAGGAATTAGCATGTCGGAAATGATTATCAATACGGCAACAACCGCACGTCAAGTGCTGCGGCAGCAGGTGCAGGCGATCCCGGAGGAACTGTTCGATATCCAACCGGCTGGATTCAGCAATACGATCCGTTGGAATGTCGGACATATGATTTATTGGATGGATAAGTATTCTCCCTTGATCTTCGACTCCACGCCTATCGTACCGGGCTCTTATGAAACGCTGTTTAACTCTGGAACAAAGCCCTTGGATTGGACGGTTGCTCCTCCATCGAAGGAAGCGATGGTCGAGATGTTAACGGCGCAGCTTTCCCGTATCACTGAGTTGAAGCCTGAAATGCTGGGCGAGGAGCTTTCGGCTCCGTTTGACTTGGGACCGTTCCATTTCAACACCTCTGGTGAGCTGTTAAACTTTATCCTGATTCACGAAGCTTTTCACCTTGGAACGATTTCGAGCCAGTTAAAGGTTCTTTCGTCGAGTTAACCAATGTTAAGCAAGATTCCTATTTTATGACGTCGAACCATTCAAAACGATGCAATGAAATCTCAATATTTGGAGCGACCAATAAACCATAATGAGGAGGATTCTGTGATGGAGAAATCTCTAGACTCAGTCCAATCCCGAACATGTGAAGGGTTTGATGCCTTTAGGCATGCGTTGGAAACGGGGGATACGGCTGATTTTCTTAATAAGGTTACGGAAGATTTTCATTTCTCTGTTCCGCTCCCGCTAGATGGGTGGAATCATGAACAGCAAGGCAAAGAGCGGTTTGAGGAATTGGTCAGGTTCGAGCGCTTCGTATTTCAGATGCAGCTCACTCCGCTCATCGTTCTTGAGAATGAGGACAACGGGATGGTGGTATTTCGCTCGGAAGGCTTGTTGAATGGGCGGCCTTTTCGTAATGAGCTTGCAATCGTCTTCGAATTCGAAGCAGGGCGGATCCGCTCCTTCCGCGAATATGTAGGTATGCCGTTAAAAAACTACGAGAACCCATAATAGATACAATAGCTGCAGTGTATATTGGAAGCCAGACTCCATTCGGATCAGGCTTCCAATACATGTTCCAGACGTACACGCTCAATTAAACGCTTTCGGCCTTGTCAGTATGCTTTATGAGCTGCAATTCTACTTATCCTTCAGATTAATTCTAAAAACATCCCCCGCGTTACCACCAAAAACCATCATCCCGCCTTCAGGCAGTACTACCGAGTAATTGTTGCTTGCCTCCCGCGAAGAGCTCGTTGTCTCATTCATAACCGAAGTGTATCTATGCGTGTTAAGAATATATTATATTTATGGGCCGCCTTCGAATACAATGTACGTATAGCCAAGCACGAGATCAAGCCTGAAGCAGCGATCCGTCCCCAATGCCTTAGAGCGCGACTAGGGGCCGGTGTTCATGCGTGAATCAAACCAAATACGAGTATATCGGAGGGGATTCGATTGGGAAAACAGTTTCCGGCCATGCTCCCCGAGCATATGGCCTTCATCCGAAAGCAGCAGCTGTTCTTTGTCGGAACGGCGCCCATGTCGAGGGATGGGCATGTTAATCTGTCACCGAAGGGATATGACACGTTTCGGATATTGTCCGATCGTAAGGTTGCGTATTTGGATTTGACCGGAAGCGGCAATGAGACCAGCTCCCATCTCGAAGAGAATGGTCGTATCACGATGATGTTCTGCGCATTCCAGGGGCCGCCGAACATCCTGCGCCTATATGGAACTGGAACGGTGATTCTCCCAGAGGACAACGAGTGGGAGCAGCTATACGGAATGTTCGAGCCGCTGCCTGGAGTCCGGCAGATCATTATGGTCGATATACACAAAGTCCAGACGTCCTGCGGCTATGCGGTTCCATTCATGTCGTTCGAGAAAGAGCGAGAGACGCTCCAGCGGTGGGCGGAGCAAAAAGGAGAAGAAGGCTTGCACAGTTATTGGCAGGAAAAGAACTTGAGCAGCCTCGACGGATTGCCGACGTCTCTTGGGAAACGTATAAGGAGATAGCGGTTGGTATCTCGCGGCTGGACGATGGGACAAGAGTGACTTGAGGAGGTTGAAGATGGAACATGGAACATTCCCAAATCGTACATACAATCCTTGCTAAATTAGGTAATGAACGTTTGATTACGGAACTGACAACAAAATTGTCGCAATCGGAGATGACTACGCTTCTTCTCGCGCTTTCACAAGAAATGACGGCTCAAAGTTCTCCCGTCGACTTGTTAAACAAATATGCCACGAATCGTTTTGTGAAGCCTTCCGAGCTCAGTCCAATTAAACTGAAGAAAATAGAGCTTGATATGCTCGAATTGGCCGAAAATAGCGGATTTACCTCATTGGAGCTTTCTCCAGCTAGTCCGTTGGGAAGCTGTTCAGTGATTGCAAAGGTTGATCAAAACAAGGTGATATCAGCAACAAGAGGCGTTGAATTGATGTCGGACAGCACCAATATGCTTGCGATTTATCTGGCGAATGGCATAAAGAACAAATCAATAAACAACAGCATCAACGATGTGCATGTTTGCGCAGCCAGCAGAGTCACTCGAGGGCAATGGTATAAACAGGCCAACGTCCTGCCTCATTTCGGTTTATTTACCTTGGTTAGTTCAGGAAAAGATACCGGTTCATATCGCTTCGAGAAAGATACACTGACCCGGCACATCGCATTCTATCTCCATTATTATGGTGGGAAGCTTGGTCAGGAGACAAAGGTATTTCTTCATATGCGCAAGGGCTATACCGATTCAGAAGGTTTCCTGGACAGAATGGTCGATCATTTGAATGTAGAGTTTCCCTCCTGCTTATTTATCGAAGACAGGGTAGAGAGCAGCAACCAGTATTATAAAGGCCTGAACTTCGAAGTGAATGTGAATGGAGTGAATATAGTAGATGGTGGTTTCGTGGATTGGACTCAGCAATTGCTCGGGAACAAGAAGGAACGATTGTTGATTAGCGGGACGGGCATGGATTTACAGTTGATCACCGGAATGATTCAATGAACGAGGCAGTTACAATCAAAAAAAGGTAGGACAACAACATATACGAATACGAAGTCGCTGAAATCGCGGCTTTTTTGTTATAACATGCAAGTTAGAGAATGGGAGTTTTAATATACTTCTATACCCGCTTTTCGTTGTTTGTCTCGGATCGACTGCTTGATGTAAGGAATGTGTTTTCTGAAACAACATTTTTAGCATTATTTCCATTAATTGAGAGTCATGAATGATGTCCTTTTGTGAAAAAATAACAAAGAGTTTTAGTTTTCATCGTTTCCTCTGGCATATTATCTTTTATCTCTATTGTAAACTATACGAATGATACATCAAACGGAAAAGGTGAATTCTATGGATGACAATATCAATCTGAAAGTGATGTCCTACAGTATACGTCACGGAAAAGGATTAGATGGGAAAGCAAGCTTGAGCCGCATAGCGGAAGTGATCACAAAAGCTCAACCGGATATTGTTGCATTGCAAGGTGTGGACCGTTTTATGCCCCGAAGCGGCTTTCGAGATCAGCTGAAAAGGCTGGCTAAACTGCTCGGGATGCACGCTTGTTTCTCTCCTAGCGTAAATCTCATTTTTGTTCAATATGGAAACGCCATTTTAAGCCACTATCCGATAATTTCAAAAGAAATTCAGTATATTGGCGGGTCTAAAGAGAGAAGGAGCATCTTAGTGGTAAAACTGCAAATCAATGAAAATGTGGTTACAATAGTAAATACCCATTTGGGGGTACATATGAAAGAACGGATAAAACAGAACCCAATTCTTTGGAGTGCTTTAGAGAAACTGGAACAGCCGACGATCCTGGCAGGGGACTTTAATATGAGTATGGACGATCCTTTCATGAAACGGTTGAGCTCCCGGTGGACAAAAGTCACTCTTCAGAACAACCTGCCTACCATGGAAAATGGTATGGAGATCGATCACATCTTTGTAAACATGCCGACAGAACTGGCCACAGCCAAGGTTCTTCCTTATGGTGCTTCGGATCATTATCCGGTCATTGCAGAAATTCGCTGGCAGTAATCTAAAAGTAAGGCTGAGGTCGGCGAGAACTCTTCTAACCTGTTATAAAAAACAATGACAAGGGTCCAGTTTACCGTGTAAATAGCGGGCTTTTTTATTTTTAAGTCTAGTTTATATACGTTATTGACACGACACCAAAAATTGGCCTACAATTGAATCGTCACTAAATGGTGTCCTATTAGTGAATCAACACAATGCTTTGGATAAGGTCATCCTTAACTGAGAATGAGTTTAACATTATCATGGATTTACAATTCAAGACATAGATCGAGAAGCTTTAATTTCGCACGGAGCTGGCCGCCCCGGTGCTCGTAAACGGATTGGGATTGGCGCATCCCATTTAGATTATAGAAGTATCGGTTGAACAAAACAGGACCGTACGAAGCATGTGAAAACCACAGGCTTTTAGATTTATCGTAACGCAATCGAGCAAGTTAAAACAAAAAAACAGAAGGGGGTAGCTTATGGTAAAAGGTGAAAGGAATTCAAAGATTGATCCCTATTTTAACAAGCTTAAGAAGTGGAAGGAAGAATTTGAGCTGCTGAGGGAAATCGTTCTTGACTGCGGGTTGACCGAGGATTTTAAGTGGATGCATCCTTGTTACACGCTTGACGATAAAAACATCGTTTTGATTCATGGCTTTAAGGATTACTGTGCGCTTCTGTTTCACAAAGGAGCGTTGTTAAAAGATCCCCATGGGATCCTAATCCAACAAACGGCAAATGTTCAGGCAGCGCGCCAGATCCGGTTCACGAATGTTCAGGAGATAGATGAGATGCAACTTATCTTGAAGACATACATTGATGAAGCCATCGAGGTTGAGAAAGCCGGTTTGCAAGTGAACTATAAAAAGAATACGGAATACATCATACCGGCAGAATTAGAAAATAAATTCGTAGAAATGCCCGATTTAAAAACGGCTTTTGAAGCATTGACACCGGGACGACAAAGAGCGTACATTTTGCATTTTTCTTCACCCAAGCAATCCAAAACCCGTGAGTCAAGGGTTGAAAAATATATCTCGCATATCCTCAGTGGCAAGGGATTAAATGATTAGTATATGTTATCTTTTTTTGGAAGGAATAGAACATACATAGATTAAACTCCGCGTTAAACGCGGAGTTTTTTGTTTGCAATTAACCGTTATTAGGGGTGATTTCCCTATCCTATGGATCACTGCTTTAGATAAGAGAGCAATCCAAACAAATTTCAACAAAAAATAAATTTCGGTTGCACCTAACGTAACGTCATCTTTTATAATTAATCTACCGGTACATAGTTAGCGCTAACAAAGGAGCTCTTATGAAACGATATTGGAAAGTGGGGGAGCTTGCTAAACAAACGGGACTCACCGTGCGGACTTTGCGATTTTACGATCAAATCGGTTTGTTCTCGCCATCGGGCAAGACAGAGTCCGGTCATAGGCTGTACGACGAATCTGACCTGTCACGCCTGCAGCAGATTATATCGCTTAAAGAATTAGGCTTATCTTTGGAGGATGTAAAGCTCATCCTGAAGGACGAGCAGATCAGCCCACTAGAGATCGTCAAGCTGCAAATAGCCCGAATCAAGGAACAAATCAAGGTGCAGCAGCAGCTTCTTGAACAGCTTCATCATCTATCCAAGTCGATGCAGGGGATGGCGCCATTAGCGGTTGAAGACTTCACTGACCTCATGCAAGCGATTAAAAAAAGCCATGAGAAGTTAGTCATCGAGCGGAGAACGAGCTGGGAGCACCATTTGGATGTATTGGGTAATTTTATTGCCGAGGAAGAGAAAAAATCGAAATCTAGGGAGGATTAATTATGAACGAACGATTTGTTAAACATGCCACCTTCGTCGTCGAACGGACTTATGCAGCTTCGCCTGCGAAGGTCTATCAAGCTTGGGCCGATCCGGCTGCCAAAGCAAAGTGGTTTTCAAAACCCGATATTTTCGAGTTTCATGTCGGGGGACGCGAATATAGCAGCGGTGGCCCGCCAGAGGGGCCCGTCTTTACGTTTGACGCGTGCTACCAAGAGATTGTGCCGGAAGAGCGCATCGTCTACAGCTATACCCTGGATTCGGATGACAAACGTATCTCCGTTTCGCTCACAACGGTCGAGCTTATCCCGACCGAGGATGGCACAAAGCTGGTCTTCACGGAGCAGGGGGCATTCTTAGACGGGAATGATACGCCTGAAGTGCGTGAGCATGGGACGAATGAGATGCTTAATGCACTTGGAAAGACACTCGAATAGCGGCTTCCAGCATGTTAAACCCCACTGTTAAAAAAATCAGTGGGGTTTAACCACAACCTGGATAATAGAGGCTAGAGTGAAGAATTGTTAAATAGATATCTATTACTCTTTCCGACTTATAAACTCATTCGGAATATCTTCACCTTCCGGGTTATTGTTTTTAATTTGGCTAAGACGTCCATTGCGATACTCACCACCATGAACCTTGTTCTGGCGCTGACCATTATTATCCGTACGATCATGCTGATTATGATTATAGTTCTTGTTATTTGCCATTTCGCATACCACCCTTTTTTCTAAGATGTACAATATAGAATGTGTATTGAGATCAGATTTATGCAGATTGGCGGCTGCGAGGACTCTAATGTAGTTGCCTGGTTGGTTCCGCCGTGAAGTAAATCTCGTTATATACCATGCACTTTGTAAACTTCTTAAGTACCTCACATCGGTATTGCCCGTTTTGGAATAAATTTAGGTAGCTATTTTCGCTGCGGATATACTTTCCATCATCGTACCAGTTCATAAATCGATTGTTAAATCTTCTTTTCATACAAAAATACGGCTCCATGACGATAACCTTGCCACCTGGTTTCAAAATGCGTTCAAACTCGACCAAATATGAACGAATCTGCTCATCTGATATATGGTGAAGAACAGCAACGACAAAGATATAGTCAATGGAGTTGTTTTCTATAGGGATCTGGCGTTCATCAAATATTTCAAATGTATGGTTGGGGTACAGTCTTTTGGCCAGACGAACCCGATCCATATTGGGCTCAATGCCAAGATACCGATCTGAATGACAAATAGAGCAGTTGGCTCCAGTACCCGACCCAAAATCAAGGATGAACTTATTCTCCAATTGGAAGTGCTTCTGAATATGGTCATGGATATATTTTTTGGTAATCCATTGGGGACGGACAAACCAGTGATACAAACGCGGAGACAGAGGCATTTCTAACAAGTCACCACCCTTTTTATATAGCACAAAGGTTAATCTGACTCATCGTCCCATTCCTTATACGTAGAAAAATTAACCGGTTCCCATCGATAAAGACAAATAAACTATTTTTATAAATAAAGCAGCCGGAGTTTGTCATCCGACTGCTTTATTAAGTTTACTCTTCAGGAAAATTATCGAATAGACCTGAGCATACGACTCCATGCATTTCCGTTGAGCCTGCGTCTATATGCCATTCCAATCAGTGTAGCACCCACCCCAACAGCCAATAAAGATATAACGGTTTTCTGATTATTGATTTTGAAAGGGATCATCCGCTGCATTTCATTCACTCCTTTATCTGAAATATTTGTTCGAGCTCCGAACCATCGTATTATGGGTACGTTATGAACTCTTCATTCAGAAAAAGGATGGGTATAATGATGCTCTGCAATTTGTTTCCTTGTATGATTAAACGTTCCCCTTACAATCGTTTACGAAACATGCGATTTCGTTTGATATCCGCTTGACCTTTATGCTTTAGGATTTTAGAGGATAAAAGCATAAAGGAGGAGCACATGAAGCGAAAATGGATCGCCGGTTTATTATCCGGCATACTGATCGGCAGCAGCTTATTTGAGCTTGCACTTGCAAGCACCCCGGCCTATGCTGCGCCTTCGGGAGCGATGCCCGTATTTATCTCGGAAGTTTATCCCGATGACCGGTCGAATCAGCAAACAATCGATGGCGCGGGCGGGGCTGATCTATTCGAATATGTTGAGCTTTACAATCATTCGGGAGCACCGATCTCGCTTAATGACGAGTTCAACATTCGTTACGACTATAATACGGGCGTGAAGACGTTGACGGTGACGGACACGGTTTACGGCAGTCCGGATGGGGTGGTCATCCCGGCAGACAGCCCGGCTGTGCTCTGGGTGGAACGGACAAGCTCGTCCATAACCGGGGCGGCCGCCGCCCTGACCGAATCCGATTTTCGCCAGTATCACTCGGTTCCCGGCCATGTGCCGGTATTCAAGCTTCGGGGGCAGGACGGCCTTAACAACACGGACCGCGGTTTATACATAACCCGAAAAGGCGATGACGCCGCCGTGATCAGCGGCTTCTATTATACCGCCGAGGATGTCGGTGACGGCAAGAGCGTGCATCTTCAGCCGCCTGCCGGCGGTACAGGAATGATTCCTTACGCCCGGGAAGCTGCGCCTTCCGCCGGATTCATCGATCCGGGGCAGCTATCGCCGCCTGACAATCGCGTGCCTGATATCAGCCACACGCCGGTCGCTTCGGCCGATCGGACGCAGCCGCTGACCGTAAGCGCAAGTGTCTATGACGCAGATGGAGATGCGCTAAAGGTAAAGCTGTATTACAAAGCGGACGTCAGCAGCCCTTACAGCATGATCGACATGGTCGGTCGCGGGGGTGATCAATTTGATGCGACCATTCCGGCCGATCAGTTGATCGGGGAGAAGCTGCAGTATTATATCGAGGCAGCGGATGGAATTCAGCAGGCGAGATCCGTCGATTATGAAACGGCTTTAACCGGAGGAGCTGCCGGCGGGACCGTTCCGCGCATCCTGATTACTGAGCTTCTGCCGAATCCGGCCGGGGATTACCGGTGGGGAAGCGGCAACCAGTACGAATACGTTGAAATCTACAATAATTTGAATCAGGTATTGGACCTTAAGGATTACACGCTCTGGTACCTGTACCCGAGTCAGACGGCACCTAAGAGTTGGATGATCCCGGATCATACCGCAATCGAGCCTTACAGCTCGGCCGTCATCTGGTTCGCGAAGGAAGCCGTGGCCAACGGCAAAGGATACACAACGACGGCCGACTTCAACCTGCACTTTAACAGCACACTGAACGATAACGACATTATTTTCTACGATAATTCGAAAGCTTCGGATTTCAATCTTCCGAATTCCCTGCATCGCGGGCTTGCCTTGTCCGCGCCGGGACAAGCCCATTCGTACATCGTACAGGCCTGGTATGATCCCAGCACGCCGGACAGCCCGGACAGGCTGGTCAACGACGTACGTAATGCAGTCGTTCGATATGCCTATCCGGATGCAGGAACGACCATGAGAAGATTGGATAACCGGATGTACGCCAATCCAGGCAGCATTGATCCGGGTCAGGTGCCGCCTGTAACAGGCGTCGACATGATAGCCCCGACGCTCGAGCATGAGCAGACCGCCTATAATTTGGGCAAGGGTCAGGCATATGCAGTTACCGTCACTAGCGACGAGCCACTTGCTTCCGCCGAGGTGTTAATTGGAGAAGCCTCCGAGGAGCTAACGGCTTTTACGGATAAACACGCGCTGACGCTTGCGTCCCAGGATAATGGACGTTATGTCTACCAAGGCTCGATCACGCTGAATGAGACCGGGGCCTATCGTTATATCATCGATGCCGTCGACGGCAGCGGCAACCGCACGCGGGTCCCATATAACTCCAGAGGCGGGCTTTTGACAGTTAACGAAGAAAGCACGGGGACGGAGCTGCCGGATCCGGGGTTATCCTTAGCAAAAGGCAGCATGCTGAACGGGAAGGCATCTTTCTACGCTTACGGCTCCCATGCCGAGGACGATATCGAAGTTCGCTTCGACGGCAATCCGCTGCCGCTTCGCAAGGCGCTGCCGGGCAAGGTAAACCTGGGCATGCAGACCCGGGGGATCGATCAGATTTATCAAGCGTCGGCAAGCGCACTCAATGCAAGCGGAGAGACGGAGTTTTTCGGGCGCATACTGCCCAAATATATCGACGGCGCATGGTCGATGTTCGATATGGCTCCCGACCTCTTCGTGACCGGAACGACTGTTTCCGTCCATACCGGGAATGAGAATGCGCCGTATCAACTCAAAGATCATGACAAGGTATTCGGCAAGAACAATCATGACGATTTCGAAGTGATGAATCTCCATCTCGTGCTCCCGGACGGTTCGGTAGTCAAACCGGATAAGGTGCTGAACTACCTGGGCAATCTCGGACAGTCGACCGTGAATTACCGGGAGGATACGTATTACGGTTTCGGCGATGCGGATTACGGCAGCAACCCACACAAGCCGATGATCAGCGATTTCCATTTTCCGATTCCGCAGGACAAGTTCACGGCAAGATATGCAGAGCTCGACACCGCTTCCGTAAAGGATGGGGTGTATCCTCTAAGCATGTCAATGAACGGACAAGTCTTCCAGTCCATCGACGTGACTGTGGACAATACCGCTCCCGAGATTGAAGGAATATCGTATGGGGAAGGGCAGTTGTTGACCGACGCCATGCAGCTCAAAGGGCTGATCATGCTGGATGTGGTCGCATCGGACCGTTTAAGCGGTGTAACCGACATTACGGCGGAGCTTGATGGTGAGCCAATCTCACTTCCTTACGAAACGTCTTCCGCGCTGCTTGCACCGGGCGAGCATAATCTAAAAGTGACCGTACACGACGGAGCCGGCAATTCGGCGGACATCTCCCGTACCTTCATGATTGAAGAGGAGAAACCTCTTCTTCCTGGCGAAGTTTCTCCAGCCGATTTCGCGGAGAACACAGGGTTGAATCCGAGCCTGAGAGCGCGACTCAGCGATCCGAGCGGGGACTCGATGGACGTCCGCTTCTTGGAAGGGGATAAATACGATTTTGCCCGTGAAGACGGGATCGACGGCCATATCAACGTTGCAGACCGGGAGCCGCCGCTTGTACTGACGCCGGACGGCGAAAAGGGAATCGGCACGGAGGAGGCCGACAAAGTTGCTTACCCTGACGGGGAGTTTCTTGTTACGGATACGGATTCCGGCTTCCCATATCATCGATTCGAAGTCCAGCTGGACGAAGCATGGTCGGAACAGGATACGGTAGAGCTGCACTGGCAAGGACGTACGCTTCCTGGACGCATCGTGACGCTGTATGCATGGGATTATGAGACGGGCAAGTGGACCGCGCTGAAGTCGGCCACCGGTGACGAAGCCGAATCCGACATTGCCTTGACAGCAGAAGTGGATCCTAAGCGTTACGTGCGAAACGGTAAAATTCAGGCCATGGTTCAGGATGAAGTGAAGAGCGCGAACGCGCCGTTCAACATTTTGTGGTTTACGGACACGCAGTATTACGCAGAATCGTACCCGGACATTTTCGATAAACTGGGCGATTGGATCGCAGAAGAATATAAGAAGGGCTTGTTCAGTTATGTGATCCATACCGGCGATATCGTGAATGTGGCCGACGACGAGAAGCAGTGGGTGGTAGCCGACCGCAACTTGAAGAAGCTGGATGAAGCGGGCGTACCGTATGGCGTCCTCGCGGGCAATCACGACGTCATCATTGACGGTGTGGATTACTCCTACTACGGTAAGTATGTCGGGGCCGACCGGTACAAGAACAATCCTTGGTATGGCGGCGAAATGGATAACAACCGCAATCATTACGACCTTGTGTCGTTTGGAGGTCATGACTTTATTTTCCTGTATATCGGCTTTGGACTAGAGGACACACCAGAGACGATCGCTTGGGCCAACGAGGCGCTGAAGAAGCATGCGGACCGCATCGCGATCGTCGGTATGCACGCTTATCTGGAGAGCAACGGCACCTTGTCCAATATGGCGCAGAGCGTTTATGACCAGGTCATCGCGCCGAATAAAAACGTGCAGCTGGTGCTAAGCGGACATTATCATGCTGCGAACCGGGTCGTGAAGACGGTGACGCATCCGGACGGATCGACAAGGCAGGTCATCGAAATGCTGGCGGACTATCAGGGAGGACCGAACGGAGGCAACGGGTATCTGCGCCTGCTGAAATTCGATCCAACCTCCGGTACGCTGGACGTGGATACGTATTCACCTTACTTAGACGATTATAATTTCTTTGATGATGCCATCGAGGATTTTACCGAGCCGTTTGCGTTCAGGGACATTCAAAAACGGGTGGCAACCGATTATTTTGCGGTTAACGTGTACAAAGATACACTGATTGGCGAGCAAAAGGACGTGAAGTCCGGGGAAATCGCCTCTACCGTATGGAATGGACGCGAAGCCGGTGAGACGTATTACTGGTATATGGATATTACCGATGAATTCGGCGCCAAGCAGCTTAGCCCAATCTATCGCTTTACGACCTCGAAGAAAACGTCTCCTCCGGGCGGCGGGAATGACGGAGGCGGAAACAATGGGGGCGGCGGCAACAACGGAAATAACGGAAATAACGGCAACAATGGCAACAACGGAAACAACGGCAATAACGGAGGCAGCAGTAATCATCCGGGTCAAAGCAAGCCAGGAGGAACGCCGCCGACCACCGGACCTTCCAGACCGGGAATGATTACGGCGAAAGTTGCCATCAATGGTCAGAGGGCTCAGGCAGCGATTAGCGAAGCAGAGCTCAGCCGTGCCTTCGACAGCGTCGCAGCAAACGTGCGCGGAATCAAGACCGTGACAATTCAACTGGACGAAAGTGCCCAGTCGTTCAACGGCGAAATCGTCATCCAGGTTCCGTCAGCTTACTTGAACCGCAATCACGCGCGGGAACGGATCGAGATTGCTACTCCGCAGGCAACTATGAAGCTGCCATCCGATATGCTGAACCGTCTACCAGAAGCAGGGAAGTTGACGAGCCTCGTAATTCGGCCGGGTAATCGAAGCGGGCTTTCGGCGGACCGACTTGTCGAGATTGGGAACAGACCGGTCGTCGAGTTGCTGCTGCAAATCGATGGCAAGACGGTGGAAGGGTCGGGAAGCGGCACCCCTGTAACGGTATCGCTCCATTATGAAGCCAAGGCTGACGAACGAGTGGATCAGTTAGTCACGTGGGAAGTCGATGCGATGGGCTCCGTATCTGCTGTGCTGAACGGATATTACAATGCCAATACTCGTACCTTGACTTTCGAGACGGACAAGCTTGGCACGTATGCAGTCGCATATAAGCAAGTATACTATCGGGATGTAGAACCGGGCAGCTGGTATGCAGACGCCGTACATTTCCTCTCTGCCCGAGACATAGTTAAGGGGACAGGGGGAGGTCTGTATCTCCCGCAGAAGGAGATCAGCCGGGCCGATTTTCTGGTCATGGCCATGAACGCCTTCGGCATCAAACCGGAGAATACGGATGATGACAGTAATTTTGCCGACGCGGGCAGCCGGTACTATACGCCGTATTTATCCGCAGCGAAGAAGCTGGGACTGGTCCATGGAACGGGAGATAACCGGTTCAGACCGGAGGACTCGATCACGCGTCAGGATATTGTCGTCATGCTCCATGCGATCATGGAATCGGCCGGTAGCGAGTTGCCGGGCGGAGATGATAACATCGAACGCTATACCGATGCGAAAGACGTATCCGGTTATGCGAAGGAAGCGATGGACTTCATGCTGGATGCCGAATTGATTCAAGGCACAGGTGGAGGCAAGCTGTCACCGAAGTCCGTTACCGATCGGGCAATGGCAGCAGAGCTGATGTACAACTACCTGGTCAAAAGCCGGGAAGCTTCTTAAGAATGAGAGTAAAGACGAGTTAGTATCATGTTAATGGATTAACGTAATTAGAGCGGGAGGAGCCTCCCGCTCTTTTTGTTGCCGTTCGGTTGCGACTGTGGTTTCAGGCTGTTGTTAAACTAACTGGCAGATTAGTTCAATTAAGTTACTATACTTTAGGCACATCAACCATAAGATTTGGTATAAAGTAGAATGAGTCGAGGGGGGGCGAAATGATGAAAGTGGTCAAAGTTGCTTTTGTATTTGTACTGTTGTTTGCTGGATGTAGTTCAAGTGACTCAAGGGAAATTATCTCCGATTCCATAACCACACCAGCGATTCATACAGTAACCAATAATGAGTTGAATTCCCGGCACATCATCTATAATCACAACTATGACAATATGGATCGAGGAAATCATGATTTAGAAGGACAGGTTGTGATTGATTTGCAGTATTATAATGAGCACGCGATTAGCCGAGGTGATATCGTATACTTCAAAAATCCTGAAACTAAAAAGAATCTTGGTGAGTACAGTATTTCTAGAGTAATCGGGCTACCTGGCGAGAAAGTAAAGATTGAAAAGGGACAAATCTTTATTAACGGAAAATTGCTTGATACTTTTTACGGAAGAGCACATCGACTGGGTTCTGATCTCGAAAGTTTGAAAAAGGCTTTAGAGCGTAATGACTTAGAAGAGAACATCCGAAAAAACATTGAAAATGTTGTGGATTATTTTCAACAATATAGTATGAAGGAAATCGAGATCCCCGATAGCAGCGTATATCTTGTAGGTGATGATTGGTTCCGCAGTAATGATAGCCGATTGTTCGGTCCATTACCCAAAGATAACATTGTGGGGAAACTGGTGGGTGTACTTGGTAGTTGAGGCATGTAGCCTTGCTCGCTTATAATCCGAATAGTCGATGTAATTGAGCGGCAAATGAGGTTGAGTTCCCTTTAAAATATCTTCCTTGACATGTTCTGGTTATATTTTGTAATCTGTTTTTGGAGATGAAGGAAAGGGGACTCGTATTCAAATGTGGACTTCCTTGTAATGGTTTGATTGTAAGTGATCGCGTGATTCGACCTTGGCTAATTGCCATAGGTTTGGTGAATCATGCCATCCTCAACCATTTCAAGGGATGCGAGAGACCGTTTATTTCACCCGCTGCGCGAATACTGGATGTATCCGCTTTTTTTGGTTAGGCAGCGGAAGCAATTCATCTCCGAAGATGAACGATTCTCTTGTCTTCTCTTAATAGTAGGAGGTATTTCTAATCATGAAGAGACTGCAAGGGAAAATTGCCATCGTCACTGGCGTAAGCCGTCCTGGGGGGATCGGAGCCGCGATATGCCGGACATTGGCTCGCGAAGGTGCCGATCTATTCTATACTCATCTATATGACTATGATAAAACAATATATCCGAATGATGCAGACAAGGGTTGGCCAAATTTATTTGCCGACGAGCTTCGCCAGTTGGGCGTTCAAGCCGCACATGTGAATTTGGACTTAGCCGATTCCGGTTCGGCTGTCAAACTGCTGCAAGATGTCCGAACTACGCTCGGGCTTCCGACAATCCTTGTCAATAATGCTACGTATAGCGTCGATGCCGATTTTCGTCAATTAAATGAGGCTCTTATCGATGCCCATTGTGCTGTCAACATTAGGGGGACTTTCATGCTATGTGCCGAATTCGCTCGTATGCTTGAGTCAGAGCAACGTGCACATACCGACGGGTTACCCGGCGGAAGAATCATTAATCTTACTTCTGGCCAAGGAAAAGGCCCAATGCCTGGTAATCTCATCTATGCTGCAACGAAAGGAGCCATCTCCGTTTTCACCGAATCATTGGCTGCAGAGCTGGCTCCGCTTCATATCACTGTGAACGCTATCGATCCCGGCCCTACCGATTCGGGCTGGATGTCCGAAGAGGTGAAGACAGCCCTGCTTCCGAGATTTCCGATGGGGAGGATCGGTCTTCCCGAAGATGCGGCCCGTCTGATCGCTTTTCTAGCAAGTGAAGATTCAGAGTGGATTACCGGACAAATTATTCATTCCAGAGGCGGTTTCTAAAGTGGATTTCTTTTACTGTCTAGCATTGTAACGTACGAGTTACGAGTTCTCATTGTATTATCAGAGAAACATAGTTTAATCAGACAGAAGAAGGCAGCCGATCATTGTGATCGGTTGTCTTTTTTAAGCTAACGGGCGGCATGGACTGATAAAATACTTTTATGAAATAAGACATAAGATGACATAATTATAATTTACAATGAGTGATATATCCCGAAAGGAGCTACAAATCGTGAAACGTAAAATCATTTTAGATTTAGCCGTTACTTTGGATGGTTTTATTGAAGGGAAGAATGGGGAAGTAGATTGGTGCATTATGGACGCTGAGATGGGGTTTGCGGATTTTTTAAATCAAATCGATACGATTATGTATGGAAGAAAAAGTTATGATTTATGGGGGCAGTTCACGCCGGATATGGATCCGTCGGATGCTGAGCAAGAATTATGGTCAAACTATCACAGTAAAGAAAAATATGTGTTCTCTAGGACGCAAACAGGGCGCGATCATAAAGCGACATACATCAATGATCATATCCTTGAAGAAGTACATGCATTAAAGAATAAGCCGGGTAAAGACATCTGGTTATATGGGGGAGCAAGCCTAATTACAACCTTTATTCAGTTAGGGCTGGTTGATGAATTCAGATTATCGGTTCACCCTGTCATCTTGGGAGAAGGAAAACCGTTGTTTATGGATATCAAGCAAAGGTTGAATTTAAAGATGGTGAATACAAAAACATTCTCCTCCGGGGTCGTGCAGCTCATTTATCATTTGGATAGGAATGCAGTTAACCATGTTAACTTCGAGAAGACGCCTTAGTTAAAACATAGCTCTGTCTGATCATTTCACGGATTTCTTCTTCAGGTACGGTGCCGTCAAGAATAATCGAATTCCAATGGTCTTTATTAAGATGAAAGGCCGGGACTACTGCAGTGTATGCCTGCCGTAAGAACTCCAGCATGCCGGATTCACACTTAACATTGATCCAGATATGATCCTCTTTTTCAAAAATCCACGCAAAAACTTTATTTGTATCTTTATGTCGAATCACGGTCCAATTCTTATCACGAAATGGTTGATCCTCATACGAATGGTCCAAACTCAAGCAGTAATCGATGGCTTCCTGTCTACTTCTCATCCCTAAATCCCCCAACCTATAACATATAAAAATGCCGTGAGTTTAACGGCATTTTTGTGCTCTCCTAATCAACAGCAAGCGTAGGACTATTTATAACATAACAAATATGATTGTCGGAGGACAAGCCGTAACTGAGGTGAAATTTCATGGGCATCAAACAAATTCAACGCACACAAGCCTTAGAAACAAACATTCAAGTACATTGCTAAGCTATTATAAATTGATATGGGAAGGATCAACGGTGTGCCGATTTTAACTTAGCACTTGCATCCATGTTGTACAATCCAACTAGATACGTAAAGGAGGAGATCTTTTTGGGAATGGATTATCTTGCTTCCGCGCCGTTCCGAAGCGCAAAGCCCGGCGACATCATTACTTTCGGCACTTACCCGCAGTCTTCTGACGGTGCAGACAGATCCCCGATCCTGTGGAGGGTGCTGCAAAATTCAGGAAGAGAGCTGTTCCTGTTGAGCGAGTACATTTTAGACTGCAGGCGGTATCACGGCGAAAGCGTGGATATGAAATGGCGTGATAGCGTGGATATTACGTGGCATGACTGTGATTTGCGCAAGTGGCTGAATAATGAATTCTACAACACCGCATTTAGTGCGACAGAAAAGGAATTCATAAAGACGACGCATTGTGCGGACAACGGAGAAGGCAGCCCGGACACGGAGGATAAAGTTTTTTTGCTTAGCGTTACGGAGATCAAGGAGTTATCTGAGATTCACGGAAAGGAGTTACGGCGCGCCGTTGGAACGGATTTTGCCAAATCGAAAAAAAACGATGGATGCAGCTTATATGTATACGATAAAGCAAATCAGGATAACTACATCATCAGAAACGGCGAAGAAGTCGGCTGTTCCTGGTGGTGGCTGCGAACGCAAGGAAACAAGCCCTCGCGTGCGTTTTTTATCGGTCCAAGATGCAGTATTCGCAGCTATGCGAATGTAAGTCTCTCCCGTGACGGCGTGCGTCCCGCTTTAAAACTTACTCTGAAATAGAACGGGGCTTTTCCAGATTGGGGAGGCGCTCTAACCCGGCTCTTAAAGAATCGCCGTCGGAAATGTCACAAATCAGCGCCCTATATTGTTTTATGTGCAAAATGCAAAGGAGCTGAGGAATGATGAACGACTTGACATGCATCATTATTGGAGGCGGCCATGCAGGGCTTTCAGCGCTTAAAGCGATAAAAGAAACAACCCGGAACATGACGAATGGACGGCGGATTCGGTTTGTTCTGTTTGACAAGCAGCCCGGTCATGTGCGCAAAATACTGTTGTTCCGTCCGGCCGTAGGTGAGGAAGAGATTATGATTCCTTGGACGCATTATAGTTTTTCAGAAGGAGTCGAATTCGTGCAAGGAACGGTTACGTCTGTGGATAGCGGGGGGAAGCAGATTCAATATAAGGATGCGCAAGGAGATGAGGCCTGGATTCGTTATGATCTTTTAGTCGTAGCGGTCGGCAG
Organism: Paenibacillus sp. LC231; assembly: GCF_001860525.1. Taxonomy (NCBI): domain Bacteria; kingdom Bacillati; phylum Bacillota; class Bacilli; order Caryophanales; family Paenibacillaceae; genus Paenibacillus; species Paenibacillus sp. LC231. The sequence continues at coordinate 26,577 of NZ_JFOM01000009.1, forward strand.
CGTCGTGCGGCGCCCTGATCCTGATCGGGGAGGCATTTCTTTAACCGATCAGCAAACCGCAGCAGTCATCCGGGAGCGCTGGCGCGCCAATCTACGGCAAGCTGTTCACGAGACAGATGTTAAGGAACGTAAGCGACTGATGAGCGTCGCAGTTGCGGGAGCGGGTATCAGTGGCATTGAGACATCGGCTGAGCTGGCGCTAGAGATGCAGAAGGAAGCAGCTTTACTTGGAATTCGTCCGAAGTCTCTGTCTATTTAATGAATGCGCAGGAGCGGTTATTCCCAGAAGCACCCGAGAAAGTGGGACATAAGCTGGAATTGACGCTTAACAAATGCGGAGTGACCGTGCTTCATAATCGCAAGGCGATAAGAGAGGAAGCAGGCGTGGTGACGGTCAGCAATGGTGATCGTCTGCCGGTTGGCCTGTGTATATGGACGATTGGGCTGATTCCGAATCCTGACCTTCGCAGTATGGGCTTGCCGCTTTCTCCGGACGGTCAAGTACTGGTGGATGGATCCTATCGCGTGCAAGGGGCAACGGGTGTGTACAGCATCGGCGACTGTACGAGAATCGTCGATCCGAGAAACGACATCGCAGATCAAATGACGTGCAAAGAAGGCGGCCTGCAGGGAGAACGATTGGGGAAAATCGTTATGGCCGATTTGGAGGGACGCCCCGCTCCGGTTCACAAGAAGGTTCCCTTAGATTTTTTCTGCATTGGACTTGGGAAGAACCGCGGGTTGGTGTGGGGACGCAAACGGGGGATCAACCTGATTATAACCGGAAAACTTGCATGGAAATTTAGGAATATTGCATGGAAAGCAGGCAGTAAACTTCTTTAGAAAGAAGAGATCTAGCTTGCAGATAAGAGAAGGTGAGAAGACGAAGTGGAAGAACTGTACGATCAATATAAAGCGCTCCTGTTCACGCTGGCCTATCAATTAACAGGTTCTGCGGCAGACGCGGAAGATGCGGTGCAGGACGTGTTTGTTAAGGCGCACGACGTACATCCCGAGCGTTTGGAGGAGCCGAAGGCATATTTGTGCAGAATGGTAACCAACCACTGCCTTAATCAGCAAAAATCAGCACGGAAGAGACGCGAAATTTACGTTGGTCCCTGGCTCCCTGAACCGATTCGGACGCCTGAGGCGGATACCGTCGAAACAACCGTTGTCCGCTTCGATCTGCTATCTTACGCCATGCTCGTACTACTCGAGCGGCTGTCCCCGACAGAGCGGGCGGTTTTCGTTTTGCGTGAAGCGCTTGGCTTCGAATATGCCGAAATTGCCGATCTGATCGGGAAGCGAGAGGCGAATTGCCGCAAGATGATGAGCCGGGCAAGAAGCAAGATGGGGGTTTCCGAGAAGGAGCCCGTAAAGAACGACGCAGATGAAAAGGAATGGATAAACCGTTTCCTCGTGTCCCTCGAGCAAGGGAATATCGATCATTTGTTGTCCCTGCTTACCGAAGACGTCATGTTCGTTGCCGACGGAGGCGGCAAAGCCCTGGCGTACAAGCGCCCAATTCAAACGCGCGATTACGTGGCCCGAGTCTTGCTCGACGGGTTCCAGAGCATACAGGGGAAACTTCACCTCGAACCCGTACCTCTTAACGGTGAGACCGGCTTCGTCATCCGTTCGGGGAATGAAATTTTGGCGGCGATATGCATACAACTCCGGCACGGAAAGCTGGCCAGAATGTATGCCGTGCGGAACCCGGATAAGCTTGCTCGGGTTTAGGTCGTCGAGTGCAGCTTCAATCTAATGACCATTTCGATGAATCAGGACATTTCATTGAAGTGGTCGTTTTTTTTTTATTGCAAATACAACATTTTTATATTAAAATAAACATGCGTTTTATTGCATTTACAACATAATTGAAAACGAGGGAGTCAATGGATGAAAGGAATTCTTCGTGAAATTGGAATGATCGCAAGGGCATTAGATTCGATAAGCAATATAGAATTTAAAGAATATGACCTGACGAAAGGGCAGTATCTGTACCTTGTGCGAGTATGTGAAAACCCAGGAATCATTCAAGAGAAGTTAGCTGAGATGATAAAAGTAGATCGAACAACTGCGGCCCGGGCTATCAAAAAGCTTGAACTTCATGGCTTTATTGAAAAGAAAGAAGATCAACATAATAGAAAAATCAAAAAACTCTTTCCAACGGAGAAAGGGAAACATGTTTATCCTTTTATACAAAGAGAACATGATTACTCCAATACGGTTGCATTAGAGGGATTTTCCGAAAGTGAAGCAGAAGCCATGTTTAATCTGCTACAAAGAGTCAGAAAGAACGTTGAAAAAGACTGGGAGTTTGTAAAAAAGGGCAACAAGAGATTGTATTGAATTACTAAATGGAGGAGAAACCCATTGACTTTAAAAATAAGAAAATGCACGTTAGAGGACCTAGGATTACTTCAAGACATTAGTGTTGAGACGTTTTATGAGACATTTAAAGATCAAAATTCACCTGAAAATATGAAAGCCTATTTAGAAAGAGCATTTAACTTAAACCAATTAGAAAAAGAGATATGCAATAGCTCTTCGGAGTTCTATTTTATTTATTCTAATGGGGAGATCGCCGGGTATTTAAAGGTCAACACCCATGATGCCCAAACTGAAATCATGGGCAATGATTCGCTTGAAATCGAGAGGATATATATTAAGGGCATATATCAAAAGCATGGGCTTGGCAAGTTTCTGCTGAATAAAGCCGTGGAGATCGCGATGGAACGAAATAAAAAGAGTGTCTGGCTAGGCGTATGGGAACGAAATGAAAATGCCATTGCTTTTTATAAAAAAAGGGGGTTTGTTCAAACAGGAACCCATACTTTCTATATGGGGGATGAAGAACAGAAGGATTTTATCATGACCAAAACATGCATAGAGCACTGAAAAGAATTTTAGCTAAAAACGGGTATTGGGCTCGTGATATCGGATGTGGGTTCAAGGCAAACCTAAAGGCAGCTAATCTGCGGATTAGCTGCCTTTGTTTTTGTTCAAGCAACGTTCTTGGATGTGCATATGGCGATATAGAGAGGATTAACCCAAATCCACGAAACTATCGTGCAATCTGCGGAGGCGATAAGCGTTCATGGCGGATTCGCGCAGCTCCTCGAGAATGGTGTAATTGGCCCACGCGCCTGCGACAGCCCCGATCCCAGGGACCATCTGCAGCATCTTCCGAAAGTCCATGGCGTCGCGATACTCGATCTGAAATGTCTCCCAGTCCATATTCTGGGCGTAATCGGCGTCAGAGAGCCATTGTTCCTTTTCCATATGCCAATGTTTGATGGAATGGAGCAACCTCGCACGGTTTTCCTGCCCTGAAAAGGTCATTTGAAATACCTTGAGAATGAACACCCGTTCGGAGAAGTGTTTTGTGTCGTAACCGTAAACGTGGGACAGCTCAAACAAAAATTTCATTTTGATCGCAATTAAAGCTGGAAAATCCACCATGCTGAACATAATGCCGCCAGCACCCGTTCCAGCGCCTTCGGCAACCGCAACTTTCTGGTACAGGGCAAACAACTCTTTCGCTTCTTGATCGGCATTCTCCAATTCCAGAGTATGCTGAACCGGACGGTTAGGCGTATATTCCGCACCGAACAGGGATGTGCGCACGATCGATCGTATGGTGGTCGTAATGATGCTGTGCACCTTCGGGGGAATCAAATGATTGATTCGATTACCGATGGTTTTCGATGTCTTTTCCAGCCATCCCGGCGGTTTGAACATTTTTTGTTCCCAGTCGGCAATTTCCCTCTGTACTTTATGTTCGTAATTCATGATCAATCGCTCCTCAAAAATACTTAGCTATATTGTAACGAATATCTCCGTGAATCGAAACAGACTGCGGAAGGGAGGGGACCTCGACTAAAGTCCAGTTTCACATTGATTTTATGATTTATCAAATGTTATTCCTGATGATTTCGGTATCCAGCAGCTTGTTAGAAGACAACTTTTTTGATATTTCTAATTGGCAGTAAATAGAAATCTATGATAAAATATGAATATGTATTATTGATTTAAGTAACTCAATTCAATGGGGTGACTTGGCAGTGGAGGATGAACAATTCAAGATCGGTCTTTCTAAAAAAGACGGTCAGCTCGGCTTCGTCTTTGATCGTGGAGGGCCTCGCGAGGGGGCGGGAAGAAAGGGAATCGGCATAACAAAGAAGATATCCTTGACTCTGACAAAAGATATTTGGGAAGAAATTGATCGGGAGTGTGAAGAACGAGCGATCTCTCGGTCTTCATTCTTTAGAAATATTATGGAGTCCTATTACGCCGCCGCTAATAAGAAAGACAGGTGAATAAGTTGTTAGTGCACATATCAAGGGATCTACTTGCTAAGGCTGTTCAACATGTCTATAACTATACTTCGCGAAGTTTAAAAAAGGAGATACTAGATGGAAAATAATCAAGCTGTTCGTTTGGCCATTGAAGAATCTATTCAGTTTCTTGAATTTGCACCGCATTTTACGATGGCTCACGGCGAGTACACTCGTCGAAAATGGGATGGAGCTTGGTGGCATATGGCTGCTCTTTATGAAATGGGAGAAGTGAAACGAATCCCCCAGTCCGCTATTGAAAGAGCGATACACCTTCTCAAAACCCAAGTCTGGCCAACTTTTATTATATCCGCCGATGATCATCCAACAATTGAAAGTGATAAGATAAAGTTGGATTGCTGCCATTGTGAACTTGCCGTATTCTATATGATTCTTATGGCGTATGGCTGTGATTTGGACAAGGAACTGCCTTGGATTCGTGAATGGCTCTTAAAGCATCAGCTTCCTGATGGCGGACTGAATTGCGATCCTGATGCTTATACTCATTCTAAAAAAAGCTCGATTGTCTCAACATTGCCTCCGCTTGAAGCTATTTTATGGCATACTGACCGGGAATTCACCGAACAGGAAGCTGTTTTCTTAGACGAAGGTGCACGTTATTTAATTGAGCATCGACTTGTATGTTCTAAACAAAATGGGAATGTCATCGATACCGATTGGCTGAAACCTTGCTTTCCGAGGTTTTTTGAATATGATATATTGCGCGGCATGTCCTTCTTAGCAGAATGGTCTCGGCGTAGGAACAAACTGCTTCCGGTTGGGTTAATTCATGAAGGATTGGAACGCTTGAATACATCAATGGCAGCAGAGGGTTTGCGAATCGGTAGACAAGTCTTTGATCCACAAGGCCCGTGGGGTGGGCAAACTTTTTCCTTGTTAGAAGCAACGGCCGGCATTGGTGTCGTTTCGCCTTATCTAACCAAACAATTGGATCGAGTAATCGAACGCTTGGGACCGGAATATACCTTACGATCAAAGACAATGGGAAGAGTACCACAGTAATGGATGTTTCCAAAGGCATAACTTACGGACAGTAGTGGCTTAATCGCTCTTTTAAACCTGAAACGACTTCATCCGGTATCTCCCTGATCTTAATATCTCGACCTAGGAAAAGCAGCCAATTGGTCATTTCGTTTAATTCTTCTGTATGAAGAACATTGATATAAGTCTTTAGAGTTGCGGTGGTTTGGTACGGATTCGTATAAGAAATCGAAACTTTTAAAGGATGGTACTTTTTGAACTGAGCAATTGCCTTCGGGCCAAGATCAAGGACAAGATTGATGATCTCTTCCTGCTTACTTAGTAGCTCTAGAATCTTTTTCTTGCTTATTCTTTTTTTCTCAGGGTATGGGTGTACATCAGTGAGATTGTCGACAGGAACAATCCGCCTCTTTCCTTCCTCTAAGTCAAAACCTTCGATTTGCCAGAGGCTTTTTTCACGATAAAGATGCAAGAGATAAAGGGGATAAGACTTTATGATCTTCTCTTCCTTAATGGAAACCAATAAACACCTGTCCACCAGAAGGATCTGGATGAGTTTTTCTAACATCGGGTGGGGCAGGTCAGACAAATCAAGCAGGTCTGGATTATGAGGGTTGGTCCCTTCAAAAAGCAATATTTGATTTAACAGAACAAGGTCATCTTGCTGGTTTTCCGAGATGAGACCCAACAATTTTTCTGCTAAAGATTGACGACTCTTCAGATAAGGGAGTTGTTGATTTCTTGTGGCCATAAAGGCTATAAACAGAGCTTTAATTTCATTATCGGTAAAGCGGACCGTGGGCAGGACAGAGTTGTTCATGACAAAATAACCCCCATCCCTCCCAACTTCAGCGACAAGCGGCATCCCCATGGCTTCAATCTCTTTAATATCTCGAATCGCTGTCGAACGAGAAATGTTAAATTCCTGCATGATTTCAGAAATGGTAAAGTGGGCACGGTTGTTGATATAGCGCATAATGATATTGATCCGTTCAACTTTTTTCATCGGTGCTCCTCTAAACAGTATCATTTTTTGACATGATTTAAGGTTATTATAAACCCATCAAGTGAAAAGACAAATCATTTGATAAAAATAAAAAAAGAGGTAGGGATTGAATATGACAAATTATACGCTTGAGGAAAAAGACAGCTTTATCGTTTTGGGAATTGGGACTGAGCTTCAGAGCGATTACACAGACTATGCTGGCATAAACAAGGAGAAGGCAGACTTTTGGGAAGCAGTGAAACAAGATGGAAGCCTTGATACGTTAAAGGCTGTCGCCGCAAATGACTACATTTTTGCCGTAAACGAAGCGGTCAATAACAAGATGATGTATTATGCTGGCGTCATGACAGAGACATCTCTACCCGAAGCAACGAGGGTTATTCAGTTTCCTAAAGGGGAATACCTCGTAGTAAAAGGGGAAGGGAACACGGCAGATGAGTTGAGTAATAAACTTACTGGCATTGCCTTCGGACAAGTCTTGCCGGAAGCTCAGAATTTTGCCTATGTAGGCGGGCCAAACGCAACGGTAGAGATGGGGCAGCGAGACGGGTTGGTATTTGGTGAGCTGTGGATTCCTGTTGTCAGGAAATAAGTGCATGTTTCGATGCAAGCTTTGCTCGAAGTAGGTCCATGAACCTACGCTCACCAAACTTTTAGGAGGGATGAACATGTCCAATATCGTTGATTTTAACGATGTGTCTACGGCGGGTTTAGAATCTTCACCCGTAGTAGAAGCGCTTGCTGGTTTACGAGCGAATGAAGCCCGTTATTTTATGAACAAATATAAGCATGAATTTACGGTTGTACCAGCAAGCGAAAGCCAGGAGACCCTTGATTATGTAAACCGAATTCTAAAAGAAGAACGTGATATCGAGTTTGCGGCCAAACCGCTAGAAACGTCGCGTTTTCAGGTGGAAAATATCAAATGGGCTTTCGTATTTTATGAGGATGGTCTTGCGGTCAATGTCATGTATACGATTGATGATCCGAAGAAGCGTGCTGTCGGTTTTAAGCTTTCTGAGGGGATGGAGGTACCGCAGGAGTTAGAAGGGAAATTTAAATTTGCTAGGCAGAAGTCTAAACTAGCTGGAACCATTCGGGGTTCGTTCTTTGTGATAAAAGGAGAATACTGAAGTAAGCAAAAGTGCAAGTGGAGGATTCCAGCCATTTTGAATAATAGTAGTGAAACTAAAAAAAAGAACCTGGCAGTTTTATCAGGTTCTTTTTTATTGCATATAAACAGACGCGATGATATAATCGGATCACGACTGAGATTTTATGTATGGACATAATTATCTTATCTTACAATCTAAGTGTATCATGCAGAAAAACTCTTGTCAAATGTTTTTTCTCAAATTAATGGTTAGGAGAGATGTTGAATGCGTTCGTTGGTTCTCGATTTTCAGGAAATGGACAAAAAGCAGCTTGGGCTCGTTGGTGGAAAAGGGCTCCATTTAGGGGAATTATCAAAAATTGAGGGAATACGAGTTCCCGAAGGATTTTGCGTGACAACCATAGGATATCAAAGAGCCATCGAACAAAACGAAACGTATCAAGCTATGCTCAATCGACTAACCATGCTATCAGCAGAGGATCGAGATCAAATGGTTGAAATCAGCAGGAAGATCAGACAAACCATTATGGAGGTAGAAATTCCATCCGATGTAGTGACAGCAGTAACTCGCTATCTCTCCCGGTTTGGCGAGGAACAGGCTTATGCCGTACGATCCAGTGCAACTGCTGAAGATTTACCGCATGCCTCTTTTGCGGGTCAACAAGACACCTATCTAAACATCATCGGCGTCGATGCCATCTTGCAGCATATCAGCAAATGCTGGGCTTCCTTGTTTACAGATCGCGCGGTGATCTATCGCATGCAAAATGGATTTGACCATCGTCAAGTTTATTTATCCGTAGTCGTTCAAAGGATGGTTTTCCCCGAGGCTTCAGGGATATTATTCACCGCTGATCCGATGACTTCTAATCGAAAGCTGCTATCCATCGATGCCGGTTTCGGACTTGGAGAAGCACTGGTCTCTGGCTTGGTATCTGCCGATGGTTACAAAGTACGGGAAGGAGAAATCATCGAGAAGCGGATAGCAGCCAAAACATTGGCGATCTACGGACGAAAAGAAGGCGGAACAGAAACAAAGCAAATCGATCCCGATCAGCAAAAGTCACAAACACTTACGGATGAGCAAATTTTACAACTGGCACGCATCGGGAGACAGATTGAGGCTCATTTTGGCCAACCCCAAGATATCGAGTGGTGTTTGGCCCAGGATACCTTTTATATTGTCCAGAGTCGGCCAATCACGACGCTATACCCGATACCTGAAGCGAATGATCAAGAAAATCACGTATACGTATCTGTCGGTCATCAACAAATGATGACGGATCCCATGAAACCGCTGGGATTGTCTTTTTTCCTGCTAACGACTCCTGCACCCATGCGTACAGCTGGCGGAAGGTTGTTTGTTGATACTACGGCTATGCTGGCTTCACCGGTTAGCAGAGAAAATGTATTAAATACCCTGGGACAATCCGATCCACTCATCAAAGACGCTCTTATGACCATCTTAGAGCGAGGAGATTTTATAAAATCGCTACCCATCGCTGAAAATGAACAGACTCCCGGAAAAAACAATATATCGTCTGCGGGTTATCAAACGCCAATCGACCACGATCCGACAATCGTTTCTGATTTAATGGAACGTACTCAATCATCGATCGAAGTGTTGAAACAAAACATCCAAACGAAATCCGGATCCGATTTATTTGATTTTATATTGGAAGATATCCAGGAACTGAAGAAGAATTTATTTGACCCACAAAGCTCGGCTGTCATCATGGCTGCAATGAATGCTTCAACCTGGATCAACGAAAAAATGAATGAATGGTTAGGCGAAAAAAACGCAGCCGACACGCTTTCTCAATCCGTACCGGGCAATGTTACTTCGGAAATGGGTCTGGCGCTGCTGGATGTTGCAGACGTCATTCGTCCTTATCCGGAAATCATTGATTATTTGGAGCAAGCAAAAGATGATCACTTTTTGGATAAGCTGCTTACATTTGATGGCGGGCAGCAAGCTCAAGACGCGATCCTAGATTTTCTTGACAAATATGGCATGCGATGTGCTGGAGAAATCGATTTAACAAGAACTCGTTGGAGTGAAAAACCAATTGCGCTTGTTCCGTTGATTCTGGGTAACATCAAAAACTTCGAGCCTAATGCCAGCCATCGGAAATTCGAGCAAGGGCGGCAGGAAGCTTTGAAAAAAGAACAAGAGCTATTAGATCGATTGAAACAATTGCCGGACGGTGAAGGAAAAGCCCAAGAAACCAAACGAATGATTGACCTCATTCGGAATTTCATGGGTTATCGGGAATACCCGAAATACGGTATGGTGAATCGTTACTTTATTTATAAGCAGGCTTTACTGAAAGAGGCTGAACGACTCGTACAAGCGGGCGTTATTCATCATAAGGAAGATATATATTATCTCACTTTTGAAGAGCTTGACGAGGTCGTACGCACAAATAAACTGGATAACCCGGGTTCCATGGTCGAGCAGCAAGCAAAGCTTGCGATCAGACAGATGATCAGCAAACGAAAAGAGGAGTACAACGTATTTGAAAAACTAACTCCTCCGCGCGTGATCACGTCGGATGGTGAAATCATCGCAGGGGAGTACAAACGAGAAAATATCCCAGCCGAAGCTATTGTCGGCCTGCCTGTTTCTTCCGGAACGGTCGAAGGACGAGCGCGTGTCATCTTAAACATGAAAGACGCCGATCTCGAGGAAGGAGATATATTAGTCACCGCTTTTACCGACCCTAGCTGGACGCCTCTGTTTGTATCCATTAAGGGCTTGGTCACCGAAGTGGGCGGACTGATGACCCATGGAGCCGTTATCGCGCGTGAATATGGCTTACCGGCCGTTGTCGGCGTTGAGAATGCTACCAAACGGATAAAGGACGGGCAGCGCATTCGCGTACATGGGTCCGAAGGCTATATTGAAATATTGTCATAGCTCAATACGACAAGCCGTGGCATTCGCCACGAGACCACAATCAACAGTATGCAAAAGAAGTCGCGCAATCCGCGGCTTTTTTTTCATTTTACGCTGGAAGCTGTATACGTCCCGGCATTTTTTATATTTATGACAATAACTGTCACTATTATCAATCATAATAGGTTCAAAGCCTAAATGCGCTTAGGTACTAGCTCGATGTTACCTGTTAGAATCCAAAAAATGAAGCTAAAGGAGCTGTTTAGAAATGACGTTACAATTCATTCCCTACATTATGCTGAACGGAAACGCCAATGAAGCGATTGCATTTTACGAAAAAGCTTTGGATGCTAAAGTCTTGTCAAAGCAAACTTTTGGACAGGCACCCGAGAGTATCCAGAACACCATGCCATCAGATGTAAAGGATAGAGTGGCTCACTCCGTTTTAAGGATAGGGGAAATTGAAATGTTTGTAGCGGATACGGAACCTGGACAACAAACGCAACCGGGAGATCGATTGAGCATTTGCATTACGACAAACGATATTGAAAAATCAGAACAATTTTATGGGGCTTTACAACAAGGAGGTCAAGTGATTACGCCATTGCAAGAAATGTATTTTAGCCCAGCTTACGCAATGGTAACGGATAAGTTCGGAATTACTTTTCAGATTTTCACTACTACGTAACACAAAAGAAGAGCTGACCTGCTTTCAATCTTCCGGTTCATGTCGGCGCGTAACCAGCTTTCACCTATTCTCCTGATCCGGATTTTCGTATATATCCTTCTCGTTACGGGTAATTAAATTACTGACAGCACACACACCAACCGTGTGACTATGAAGCGGGAAAGGGGATCGAAACGAATGAAACGGAAATTGTTAATAACGGGAGCGGCAGGCACCATTGGAAATGTCATTTACAACAGGCTGCTCAAAGACAACCGGTATGAGGTTGTTGGAGCGGATATACAGGCGGACGAGAAACTGGGCATTGTACAAATGGACATCGGAGACGAAGCGCGGCTGACGGAGCTGACGCAAGGAATTGATACGGTGCTTCATTTTGCCTGGATCAAGGACAAGGGGGATTTTCTTGGTAAAGTGCTCGGGGGAAATGTGAGCGGTGCCTACAAGTTATTTGAGGCGGCGGTGCAAAATGGTGTGCGCCGTATCATATTCGCCAGCTCGAATCATGCCACCGGGTATTACAAGACTTATGAGATGGTAGGGCCCCAAGATCCATACCGTCCGGATAGCTTTTACGGACTCAGCAAATGTTATATCGAGCTGCTGGGCCGACTGTATTCGGACCAAGGCAAGATCTCTTCGTTCAATATTCGGATTGGCAACTTTCCTGGGGACAATCGTCCTCATTCAGAACGTGCGGGGCATATCTGGATATCCGAACGCGATATGCTCCAATTAATCGTTTGTTGCATTGAAGCAGATGACGAACTGAAATTTTTGAATCTGTACGGCACCTCTGCCAACAGTGATAACTACTACAACATCGATTATCTGGAGGAACTGATCGGATACAAACCTCAGGATGATGCGACAAAGCTGCTTGAGCTGGCCAAGGCAGCGGGACGCAAAGTGCGTGAGGATGAGACGATCTATCAGGGGGGACAGCAACAGTAGCAATTGAGCAATGTGACAATGTTGTCACTCGGAATGAAATAATGTTATATGAATCGATGGGAATATATAGATGTCCCCCTTATACTGGAAATGTTAGATTTCCAAAGGGGGATATCCACTGATGACTGATATAGTTAAAGCAATCATACTCGGCATAATAGAGGGTTTAACCGAATTTTTACCGGTATCGTCTACTGGACATTTAATTTTGGCAGGCCATTTGCTAAGCTTTGAGGGAGACGCTGCCATAACTTTCAAAATTGTTATACAGTTGGGTGCAGTAATGGCCGTTCTCATTCTGTATTGGAAAAGGTATTTGGCGATTGGGACTAATCTGATTCGAATGGACTTTTCCCGTAGTCGCGGATTAAATGTTATACATATGATTTTGGCTATGTTACCGGCATTAATTGTATATCTTCTGCTCAAGGACACAATAAAAAGCCAATTATTCGGCCCAACTCCAGTCTTGATCGGGCTAGTGGCCGGTGGCGTGTTAATGATCATTGCAGCACGGAGTAGGAGAACCGAAACCGCTGATACGATGGATCGGATTAATTATAAACAAGCTTTCGGGATTGGCTTGTTTCAGTGTCTGGCTTTATGGCCGGGATTCTCGAGGTCGGGTTCGACGATTTCAGGCGGACTTTTACTTGGCACCAGCCAAAAAGCTGCCGCAGATTTTACGTTCCTAATCTCCGTGCCTGTTATGTTTGGTGCAAGCTTGCTAGATTTATATGATAGTCGGGATTTGTTGAGTTCTGATGATTTCGTCCTAATGTTTATTGGCTTTGCAACATCCTTTCTTGTGGCCATGATTGCCGTCGTGACGTTTATCAAACTGATTAAGCGACTTCGGTTGGAATGGTTTGCTCTATATCGTTTTGTCTTAGCGGCTCTCTTCTATTTGATTATTTTGCGGTAACATAGCAAGATGAAGCGCAGCTGAGATGGTGCGTTTTCCCATATATACCGATAGTCATTACTACCAAGAAATCAGCTGGATGTTTGAACAAGACGGTGAGGCGATCATTTATCGGTTAGGAAGCGACTCGCCTGCTATGACAAAAGAGCAACTAATGAAAGCCGCAAAATTGTTTCTATGGTGATAAGCCTTTACATTAATACTGAATGGCGATAATCCAGATTTACAGGCTGCTGTGGCAGCCTGTTTTTCGTTTACCAACCACTTTCTTGTCAGAGGCCTAATTTGTACTAAAGTATCTGTTTTATCTTACCTATTCCTGTCATATTAATTCTAAAAGGTAGGTGTTATAAGGAGGTTGTTCATGTTGAGGAAGCGTACAAATTCAGGTAGAAGGTCTGCAGTAATTACTGGGGTGTTATTAATAGTCGGATTGGTTACAGGTATATTTAGTGTGGTTCCTGTTATAGATGGGGTAGATTACCTTGTCCAGGCTTCTACAAATGAAAATGAGCTACTAACAGGAGCGTTTTTTCAGTTGTTGATGGTTGTAGCATACGTTGGTGTTCCTATTATAATGTATCCGATTTTAAGTAAGCATAATAAAGGTTTAGCTCTTGGATCGGTTGCTTTCGGCATTATTGCGGGTGTGTTCATTATTATTGGTGTAATCATACTTCTGTTGCTATTGACATTAAGCCATGAATTTGCAAAAGTTGGAACGCTGGATGTATCGTCTTTTCAGACCCTGGGTGGGTTGTTAAGAGAAGGACGAGATTTGGTGAATCATGTGGCAACAACACTGGCGTTCGTTTTGGCTATGCTCTTGTTTAACTGCATATTTTACCAAACGAAATTAGTTCCACGCTGGTTGTCTGTCTGGGCTCTTATTGGCTCTACATTGTCCATATTGGCAAGCTTATTATTAATGATCCACTTCATCGGTCTGGATACAACCTATATGATGTTGAACATTCCAATAGCCTTTCATCAATTGGTTTTGGCTATATGGCTAATCATTAAAGGATTCAACCATAATACTATCGGATAAAATTACGGATCAATCCCAATTTAAAAGCATAGAGCTATACGGTGATCCCATGTATAGGATGAGATGGTTAACAAATAATAAGTAAATTCATGACAGCATGAGATACCTTCGTAAGCAACTGCTGGGAATGAATGCTCTTGAAAATGTCAGATCAATTTAGCAATTTCCTTCATCATTGAATTGGTAATAGCCATTAGCTTGCAAGAGGGGGATTAGTTTGTTTCGTTGGTTGATTCGCAAGATGACGAACGGTGTGATGGACGTGATTGTGGACCATTATATGAAGGGTATGATACAAGATCCATATACGGAACATGCGTTTTCCATGTTTACAACCATGCAAAAGCTGACGCCGCGGGCAATCATTGAAGCCGGGATGCGGGCGGAAAGCGGGAAAGCAATCAAGCGCACTTTGGGGAGTCCGATAATGTTGTCCGACTGGCATAAAATTTTGCTTAACCCCGTACATATGTTCCGCCTGCCCACGGAGGACAGCGTGCAAATCCAAACAGGCGTCACAATTGGTCCTCAAGCGAAAAAGCCACTAAATCTAGAAATTCCTATTCTCATCAGCGGCATGTCATATGGTGGAGCACTAAGTTTGAAGGTGAAGGTCGCTTTGGCTCGTGGTGCCAGTATCGCAGGTACGGCAACCAATTCTGGAGAAGCGCCTTTAGTCGATGAGGAACGAAGGGAAGCCAAGTTTTTCATCGGCCAGTTTCATCGCGGCGGGTGGATGAACGACGATAAATCTCTCCGGCAATTGGACGCTATAGAAATCCAGCTCGGTCAAGGGGCCCTCGCGGCCGCTCCGATGTCGATGGCGTCGGAGCAGATTGAAGAGGATTTGCGGATCGCCAAAAAGCTGAAACCCGGGGAAAATGCCGCGATTCATACCCGTATCTCGGGAGTAAACAAAACGGAGGACATGATTACACTGGTGCAGGACTTGAAAAATAAATACGGAGTGCCGGTTGGGATTAAAATCTGTGCGACTCATTTTATGGAACGGGAGTTGGAGGTCGCCATTCAAGCGGGAGTCGATTATTTTGTCGTGGACGGTGCGGAAGCAGGAACGCAGGGAGGTCCGCCGACACTTCTGGATGACGTCGGGCTCCCAACGTTATTTGCGCTCGCAAGAACGGTTCAGTATTTGGAAGAACGCGGGGTTAAACAAAGCATTTCGGTCATCGCTAGTGGGGGGTTAACGACGCCGGGACATTTCCTAAAGGCAATGGCGTTAGGGGCGGACGCGGTCTATATCGGTTCAATCGCCTTAATAGCCCTACAGACGCAAGCGGCTAAGGCGCTGGCGACCGAACAACCGCAGCAAGTTCCTATGGATTGGCGTAAGTTCAAAGAAGGATTGGATGTTGATAAGGGCGCCGAACATTTGGCTAAATTCCTCAAATCGTCTGTCGAGGAAATGAAATTAGTCGCTTATACCCTTGGGAAAACGGATTTGGCACAAATCAACAAAATGGATCTGGTTACAGTGGACCGGGATTTAGCCCAAGTACTGCGGATCGATTATGCCGGTTTCCCTCCAGGAAAGCCAAAACCATCCACAGCAACCAACGTTATACCGGACGTAACGGAAACGATAGATCCGGATGAACCTCTGCCTCTACAGTAAACTCCCTTATTCATTGGGGGCTCCCACTATAGTTGATTAAACAAAACCCGCTCAGCATTTGGTTCTATCCCAAGTCAAAGAAAAAATGAGCTAGGCCTTCATTGCCTGAGCTCATTTTTCTTTTTTGGTGTATTTTTCGAACATGAATATATGTGTAGTGGCTTATATGTTTGTTTTCGATAAAGCAAGCTGATCTTCAGGCAGCGCCTTCGATGAACCATCGTTATGAAGAACACTACGCCATGAATACCTCGGTTCATATCCAAGTATATCCCTTGCCTTATCAATTGCCATCAGCGTCTCATGTCCCTGAACCTCTCTCTTTAAGGACACATTGGGAAAAAATCGTTTGACCAAATCCTGGCTAAGATCCGGCATGATGGTGTCCGGGGCTGTGATATGGAATACCTGATTTCCTAAATTGTCCTTCTCTATTGCAAGAAGACAGGCTTTAGCTGCATCTCTTACATCGCAATAGGCCCAGGCGTTTTTCTTTTGAATATCCTTTTGTTCATCATTCCAATGCATGATAGGGATTTTTTCATACTCATCCGGTTCATACATATTCGCGAAGCGAAGCGTGACGAGCTGTTGATTCGTAAGTTTATGATACATGCCTGTTAGGTGTTCCGTCAGCAGTTTCGCCATGGCATAGGATGACTTCGCGGTAGTTGGATGCTCTTCATCAACAGGGAGGTAATCCAGTTGCTCCGGTACAAACGGATAGCCCAAAACCGTTTCGCTTGAAGCCCATACCAGCTTGGGAATTTTAAAATCTTTACATGCTTCTAGAATGTTAAAATTAACGAGCATATTATTCTCGAATATCGCTTGGGGTGTATTCCTTACATCAGTTGGGATATTCCCAAGATGGACAACGGCATCACTTCCCATTAAAAGCTGACAGACTTGACCATAATCACGCAGCTCAGCTTGAATAAAGTTTTTTGATGCTGATTCTTCCCGTAGTAATCGATCGGTGGCTACTACATCATGGCCAGCTTCCAATATGGTTCTTACCGCCCAGCGGCCGATTTTTCCGGCTGCTCCTGTCACCACTACTTTCATCATTTCCCACCCCTTATCATATTTCCGTCACAGCAAGTTGACCTTAAATCGCTGTTAGACTTCCCGTTACTTTATGGTTTTATTACTCTGCAGTTACAGAGCATACGATATTTTTCGAACTTCATGTTCTTAATAACCCCGTCTTGCCCTGAATCGAGGACAAAGTTGGGACCTCACTGGCTGTTATGATAATAAATTCGGCGAATTCCACTTATAATCATGCGAAGCAAGGGAACGTCAATTGGGTGGTATTTAAGCACTCAACCTCAGTTAAGAAGTGATTTTGAATAATCGTCCCAATTATAAAACAACCTCCGTTTGTTGTGTCCAACTCAATGGCAAGAAGTTACCAGATTAACCTAAGTGAAAACGAAAGAGCTAAATTCAGAAATCCACATTCTGCATGACAACTTTTATTGTGAGAGTAACTTTTCTAAAGATATTCGCGTCTCTATTGTAGCTTCAAAAAATTACAATAAGTAGGTGAGAATTCTTTGAAAATAAAACATTGGAAATATGCGGTTGCCGTTTTATTTATCATGTCCGTGCTTTTACCGCTGGGAGCTCAAGAATCTCATGCAGCTTCCAAGTACGTCGAGCTGGAAATGCAATGGGAAGACGGTCGTAACAGTCATATTGAGACGCTTCATAAGGACGGAGTGACTTATGGGAGTTTTTTCTCTCTAGGCAGCATGGCAGGTCTCCATTGGGGGATGGAGAATGACAATACGGCGGTACTGAAGAGGGATCAGAAGCGCATTGTTGTACACTTGGGAAGCAGCATTGCCGATGTAGATGGGGTTAAAGTGGATATGGGCAGGGAACCTGTGTGGTATATCAGTCACCTTTATGTGCCGATTAGATTCCTTGCAGCTGCTTTGGATGGGGAAGTGGCCAACCGGGATACAAAGACGGGGAAGGTAACCGTAAAAGGACTCAATAATTACACAGATACTTTTTATGGCAGCATGATGGGATACAGCTATACCATACGCGCAGCAAAAGGGGATCTTGAAATTACGAATGCTTATACCGGGCAGAAAAATACGATTCCGCTAGGTATGAAGGACATTAATGTGAATAGTCATGATCTCACCTTAAACTTCAAGTGGACTTCCAAGAATCTACTTATTGCATTTATTGAATATTCGAATCGAATGACTGAAGAATATGATCTATATACGTTGGTATTCAAGAATCAAGGGCTGATTCGCAAATCCATTGCTCACGGGTTAACGGAGCAGCATGAAACCTTGAAGTCGGACGGTACCATTCAGCTCATTGATGATAGAAGTATCCGTATTATTGATGATGGAAGCGGCGAAGTACTTAGCGTGATTCCTCGGTAAAACACACAATCGGTTGATTCCCTATGTGGCGTTGACCGGAAAGGAGGTTTTTTTGTGTGGTGATAGTTGTGTGAAAGATTTATCGTTTCAGCCGGATAAATTGCGAAGAGAGGGATGATGTAATAATGACAGGACCGAATCCAAATGAGAGATATCCTATACCCGGAGATAACAATCTTCAGTTTATCAAGAACACGATTACAAAACCTAATATTATCGCAGGGGATTATTCATACTACTATGCCTTAAACGGAGAATCATTTGAGGATCAAGTATTGTATCATTATGAATTCATTGGAACTAAATTAATGATCGGCAAGTTTTGTTCCATTGCTTCCGAGGTCAGATTTATGATGGATGGAGGGAACCATCGGATGGACGGTTCAACCTTTCCATTTAATATCTTTGGAAACGGCTGGGAGAAATTCACTCCATCTTTGGATCAATTGCCGATCAAGGGAGATACGATCATTGGAAATGACGTGTGGATCGGAAGGCGTGCAACGATCATGTCGGGTGTAAGGATTGGCGATGGAGCTATCATTGCCGCTGAAGCTGTCGTTGTAAAGGATGTGGAGCCTTATACGATCGTTGGAGGCAATCCAGCGAAGGATATCCGCAAGCGATATTCCACCGAAGTCATTCAAGAGTTATTGGATATTAAATGGTGGGATTGCGATATCGAAGTCATCAATCAATATATTGGCGCAATTGTAAGCGGAGATATGGACTTGCTTAGAAAAATGAGACAAAATTAGCGCCCTTTTTTATTGAAATATGGCCGTTTGATATGATGAACGTCATGGGCGAAAAAAGGTTCTTAAACGAATGTAGAGACCTATGTTGTCCTAGGGGTTTAGAGATAAATGACCGGTTGAACCGCCGGTCATTTTTTTCGTTTAGGATGAGATAAAGGCAACGACATTACAGAACGTGAATGGCGGAAAGCTCAAACATCGGGGAAAAGCCACGAACAGGTTTGTGTTCTCGCAGCCCCTGAAAAGGGTTCTATTTATGGTTGTTTATCTAGGAATGTTAACTCAAACTAACAACTCATGTTACCGATGATTGGTAGATAATCCGAATGAGAATAGTATAATGCGAAATAGGAGGAGGAGTAGAGAGAGTGATACATAGTGAAGGAATAATTTTACTGGTACTCGCAATCATTGGTTTAATTGTTGCAATTACCCTAGTCATTTATGCTTATCTAAATATGAATTATGATAAAAAACCGTTAAAGCAAACTTATTATGCCGGCTATATAGAAAAACAGGTGACTCTTGATGATGGAACGATATTAAATTACGCTGAAGGACCGGATCATGGACCGGCTCTTCTGTTAATACACGGGCAGTCCATGCAGTGGGAAGATTATGCTAGAGTACTTCCGGAGCTCGCTCAATATTATCATGTATATGCAGTTGATTGTCACGGGCATGGAGAGTCCAGTCATGATGCTTCAAAGTATACGGCTGTTGCTATGGGAAAGGATTTTGTTTGGTTTATTGATAATGTCATAGGTGAACCAGCCGTGGTATCAGGTCATTCTTCCGGCGGTATTTTAGCAGCATGGATTGCAGCTAATGCACCCGAAGTCGTGCAAGGCATTGTTTTGGAGGACCCGCCGTTTTTTAGTGTAGAGCCGCATGAAATGCAGAAAACATTTGTCTGGCTTGATAGTTTTGAACTCATCCATAACTTTAAGAATCAAACCATTGAAGATGATTATGTCGTGTACTACATGGAAAACAGTTATTTATGGGGAAAGTTTGGTGATTTAAGAAAACTTACTGCAAGGAGTACAAGAGGGTACCGGAAAGCACATCCTGGTGAGCCGTTGAAGTTATGGTACGTCCCCTATAAATGGATACATGGCACACATTATTTAGATCAGTTTGACCTCGATTTTGCTGAGACTTTTTATACAGGTGATTGGTTTAAAGGATTTAATCAGGAGGAAACCTTGTCCAAAATAAACGCTCCTTCTGTATATATTAAGGCAGCCACACAATTTGGTGAAGATGGAGTGCTTTATGCGGCAAACCGTGATGAGGATGCTGAAAAGGTACACAGCCTTTTAAAAGGAAATGAGATGATCTCGATTAAATCCGGGCATGATATTCATTTTGAGAAGCCGGATGAATTTATAACGATTTTGGTTGATTTTTTGAAGAAAATAAAATAAACCATGGTTACATTGAAAGCCGGTACCCAGGTTAATCCTGAGTAACCGGCTCTCTATTTATATATACCCGTTCAGGGAGAAGAGCTTTTTAAAAATAATCGCACGTAAATTTTGAAAACTCAGCCATAGAGCCTTCTCCAAAGGCATATAAACCGATGAGTACGCCTGTAAATCCTCCCGCAACCTCAGAGGAAAGGTATCTGGTTTGCGCCGTTCCCAAGAGAATGTCCTTGCCGTTAGCGTGAATGAAGAAGCTGTAGCGCTCATGACTTGCCCGTATCTTTAAGGTCGCATGATTGACATTCCCCAGTTCTACTTTAGATTCGATGGATTTAATGTCACCGATATTCAAGCGCTCGATCACTTTATACCCGGTCTCCTCTTTACGTACGGCTAAATCGTAATGATGATGTTCATCCAAATAAAGCGTGATGCCGGCTTCTCCGCTCGTAAGCTGTACATCGCATGAGATTTCCGCGTTGAAGTCTCTTTGGCGAATGCCGATAAATGTGGGGGACACCGGCATATCCAAGCTCACCCCGGTCCCTTTAAGCTGAACCTTATCGATTTCTAACCGATAGTTCTCTGCAGCAGGATGGCGGAGGAAGCACCAGTCCAGATTCCAGTCCGTGTTCTCGAACCTAAAGGTTTTTTTCTCCTGCTGGACGACATGATTGGAGATCCGATCGGTCTCAAAACTCGTAAGGACGGTGCCGTTATGTCCTGCCGTAAACCAGCCATCCTCGCCAAAAGTAACCGGTGTTAAGAAAACTTCGCGACCAAGATGGTGGTAGGTAAGCCATTGGCCGATTTGACGGAAACCCAGATGGAGCATCCACCAATGGCCTTCGTTGTCTTGAATCAAATCGCCATGGCCAACTCCCTGCAGCTCATATCCACCCAGATTGCGATTGGTCAGTACGGGATTGTTCGGATAGGCTTCGAACGGGCCGGAGATCGAATCCCCCCGTGCATAAGTGACCATATGTCCATATTCCGTACCGCCTTCAGCTGCCATGAGATAGTACTGGCCATTGATTTTATACATATGAGGGCTTTCCAAATATCGTCCGCCCGTTCCTTGCCATATGGAACGACTTGGCGACAGCTTGTCGCCCGTTTCAATGTCAATTTCACACTGAACAATGCCGCCAATCCCGTTATCGTCTTTTCCGTTGCTCATAAAGAAGACTTTCCCGTCTTCAAAATACAAATCGGGATCGATCCCCCCTTGATCCACCTCAATCGGTTCGGACCATTCACCGTAAATATCGTCCGTCCATACATAGAAATTTTGACGTGTGGTGTCGTTGGTCGTGGTCATGTAGAATCTCCCGTTGTGGTGCCGTATCGTGGGGGCGAAAACCCCGCCGGAACTGCTTACCTTGCCGAGCTGAATCTGACTCTCTCTGGTTAGGCAATGACCGATTTGCTTCCAGTTAATCAGGTCTTTGCTCTCAAAAATCGGAACACCGGGGAAGTACTGAAAGGAACTGCATACTAAATAATAAGTATCTTTTACTTTGCATACACTGGGGTCAGGATAAAATCCTTTGATGACCGGGTTATGGTATTTCATAAGTCCACCTCTTTCATAAATTAACATGTATATAAATTTAAAGTGATTAGCAACTAAGGAAATTAAACACCATGGGTTAAAGTCTTGCAATGGATTTGGTTTGAAGATTTATGTTGATTCTATTAAATTAATATATATGTGATTTCAACAGATACGAGGAGATTATGATGATCATCAAAGCAAACGGGGAACCGAAATTCATGCCGCTATATGAAGCCTTAGCCAGCGAGGTCAGATGGAACATCATGAGTCTCATTGCCGATCACGAGCTGAATGTGAAGGATATTGCCAATCGATTGGAACTTAGTCCATCGATCGTCACCATGCACATCCGAAAACTCGAACAAGCCGGACTCATCGGAAGTCGTAGGGTACGGCAGGGCGGGGGAACGCACAAAATGTGTTTCCTCAAACAAAAAACCATCGAGATTGAGCTGCCTTTTGCCAGCCAACCCCCAAAGATCAGAGAGCAGCGTATTTCAGTCGGTCATTACACCGCTTTTGAGGTCCATCCGACTTGCGGGCTTGGTACGCGTGAGAAAGAAATCGGAATTTGGGACGACCCGCGATACTTTCTCGATCCCGAGCGGGTACACGCCGCCATTCTGTGGTTTGGGTGGGGCTATGTTGAGTACAAAATGCCTAACTTTTTACTAGCCGATCAATCCGCCGAATACATTGAAATCTCCATGGAAATTGCTTCAGAAGCTCCAGGTTTAAGAGACCATTGGCCATCGGATATTGATTTCACATTCAACGGGATCCCTCTTGGGACATGGACAAGTCCGGCTGATTTCGGAAGAGCGGCTCGAGGGAGATTTACACCTGATTGGTGGCATCGAAATGTGAATCAATACGGGTTATTGAAAACGATCCGGATTGATGCATCGGGTACGTACATGGATAATGAACGGATGTCAGAGGTGACCCTCGGGGATATCAAGCTGTGGGAACCGTTCTGGACAATTCGTTTCGCGGTTGATGAGCATGCGGTTAACGCAGGGGGATTGACGCTTTATGGAGCCGGATTCGGCAATCACGACCAAGACATTGTCATTCGCGCATACCTTAGCGACGAGCATTATTCGGCATCAGAAGGATAAAGATGGGAGTTATTGCTGTGTAATCTCGTGGAGACTTAATGAAATTGAGATCCGCCTCATTGCAGACAGATCTGTAACTTTACATGCAGTAGTCACGTCTATCTAAGAAGAGGGGGGAGAGCCGACTATTTGAATGCATTGCTCGATATTTTGGAGAATTCGACCACGTTTTTTGCGTTTCGACACCCTTCCTTGGGTAATGACTCATAACGGATCACATTAATCAATGACTCAAACCGATTGCCAATATCGTGAAATCAGTGGCTGAGTGATCATCCATTGCAGTCATGAAGCGTATGAACGAAATACAGAAAGGCGTGAACTCATGTGAATCCAAGACTCTCTGCATTCATAAAAATTTCGATGTTCGTCATGGTTCTATCGCTCACGGCATGTTCAGGAACGGCTGAGCCACCCGCCAGTCCTGAAATATCGACACCGGCCAATGAAGAGGCCACGGCCCCTGAAACTGATAACGAGCAAGCACCCGAAGTGACGCGTCCCCAGAGCGAGAATTTTGAGTTGATGACGGGTGAGGGTAACCAGTCACTTCCAGCCACCTTGCATCAAGGCAACGGCTTTTCCTTATACGTATTCGAAAAGTTTGCTTTCGACGCTGACAAAGGACGTCTGTTTCTTAGCGGCAATCCGGAATACGAGGTCACCATCGAAGCGCTGCCGGCAAATTATGACCTAACGCAGCTTAAAACTGAAGGAAACAAGGAATTGGAAGAGCGTGGCGAAGTATCCGATTTTAGCGGAGAGCTCGTTGAGCATCCGCTGGGTTCCGCAGAACTTTATCTTCAAGCATCGGGTAGTGAAGGGATAAACGATTATATGGTGTGGAAGTCTGAAACAGGCGCCGCTTTCCTGTTCCGTCTTCACAATCCAAAAGGCGAGGAAGCTTCGGATTTTGCCGGTCCGGTCCTCGTTTCGTTATCTACGGTTAAAAGCGATTCCTAATACGAGGCGATGCATGAAAATCGCTCCATATAAGCTGCAAGAAAGAGGCTGTCTCAAGAACAGCCTCTTTCTTCTGACGAATGTATGGTTTTTTCTGTTTAGAGTCAGATTGTTAACAGAGCACCAACGTTGCAAATATCAAAGGAGGCAATAACAGCATGAAAATAATGGTTACCAGTATATTCGTGGAAGATCAAGACAAGGCACTGGAGTTTTATTCAGAAAAGCTGGGTTTTGTAAAAAAGGAGGACGTTCCCGTCGGAGAATTTAGGTGGATAACGCTTGTTTCGCCCGATGAGCAGGACGGTACCGAGCTTTTACTCGAACCGAATAACCATCCTGCCGCCAAGGAGTATCAAAAGAAGATATATGCCGATGGCATCCCAGCAACCATGTTTGGCGTTGCAGATATTAATAAAGAGTATAAACGATTGTTGGAACAAGGCGTAAAGTTTACTATGGAGCCGACAAAAATGGGCGAGCTTACAATAGCTGTCTTCGACGATACGTGCGGTAACCTAATTCAGATTGTGGAGAAGTAACTTTTACGACGAATTCTCAAGTAATGTGAAGTCCTTCCCGAGAAAGGTCTTTCTACGCATCTGATAATAAATTTCTGAATTTCGCTTGAATTTCTTTTAAAAACAAATCGGCAGCTGACGAAAAGACCTGATGTTTTTTCCAAACCATATTTAAGCCTGATTCAATCTTGGCTCTAGCGGTCTAAAGCAAAGGCTGCTATCACTAGACGTATTCACTATTTTATCAAGCGCTATTGCATAACCAATGCCTTCTTCAACCATAATGGCAGCATTATATGCAAGGTTATATGTAGTTACGACGTTTAATTTATCAAAACCATCACCAAACCAAGCCGCAAATTCATTTTTAGAAAATGTCTGCTTCATGGCCTGTCTTGAACAGATTAGCGGAACATGTATTAAATCTGCTGGTTGAATGGTATCTTTGAAAGCAAGAGGACTGTCTTTCCTCATAACAACGCCCCAAACATCCTTGGCGGGAATATTGATATAGTTGTATTTTGATAAATCAGCTGGTTGAATCAAAATACCAAATTCAAGCAGTCCCTTGTCAAGCCGTTCAGTTACATCATCTTCGTTTCCGCAGTAGAGGTGATACCGTATATTTGGATAGCTTGACTGCAAGTCTCTTACTACCCGTGCAATCTGCTTCATGGCGTCTGTTTCCCCACCGCCTATATAAACATCACCACTTATTGTTTCTTCCATGGATCTAAATTCTGCCGCTAATCTATCGACCATATCAACGATTTCTTCTGCTCTCTTTCTTAACAGCATTCCTTCAGCTGTGAGAATGATATTGTGACTACTACGAATAAATAGTTTCTTTCCTAACTCTTGTTCGAGATCTTTTAATTGCCTTGACAAGGTTGGCTGTGTAAGATGCAAAAAATTAGCGGCACCCGTAATACTTCCTTCACTTGCAACCGTTAGAAAGTAACGCAAAACTCTAACATCCATTCATACTCCTCCTTTAGTCTTAACAATAAACGTTTCAGAAATGCTTATCAAGCATATCTAGGTATAAGATATGAGTATTTGCTATGCGCACAAAGCACGTTAAAATAAATAACAAAGGTAACGGCTTTATCGCCGGATCTGATGCCGTTAGTATTGCAGAGCACAAGATTGTCGGCCTCCAAGATCAGATAAACCACAACATAGACATCTCGACGTCTAAAACCGGGTCGGGGAATTATTCCTTAACCCGGTTTTTGGACAAATGAAGATAGGAGATAAATATGAAATCCCAACGAACAAATTTGCTTATATTCATTTTGACTTTTGGGGTTTTCGGTATTCTAAATACCGAAATGGGCGTTATTGGGATCATGCCGTTAATTGCGGATGACTTTAATGTCAGTATAACCAAAGCAGGGCTGATCGTGAGTCTCTTTGCACTTGCGGTTGCAATATCTGGTCCAACCTTGCCTTTATTGTTTTCTGGCATGAATCGGAAGAAGGTCATGCTCCTTGTACTCGGTATTTTTTTTCTGGGTAACGTTGTCTCCGCAATCACAACAAACTTTACAATATTATTAATTGCTCGTGTGGTTCCAGCATTCTTTCATCCCATTTATGTTTCATTGGCTTTTACAGTGGCTGCTGCATCGGTTAGCAAGGAAGATGCGCCAAAAGCTGTATCCAAGGTATTTATTGGAGTATCCGCAGGAATGGTACTTGGAGTTCCTGTTACAAGCGTAATAGCGAACGCTACTTCGTTAGGAATGGCGATGTTATTTTTTGCGATAGTAAATGCGGTGGTTTTTATTGCAACACTCCTTTTTGTACCGTCTATGCCTGTTGGTGAAAAAACTTCATACGGAACACAATTAAGTGTACTAAAAAGATCAATTACCTGGCATTCCATTGCCGCCGTCATTTTCATGAATGGAGCCGTATTCGGTGTTTACAGTTACCTTTCGAAGTATCTTGAGAATATTACGATGATGACTTGGAACACGATTAGCCTAATGTTACTGATATACGGAGGGGCTAATATTGTAGGAAACATTCTAGCCGGGAAGCTGCTTACTAAAAATGCCATTAAATCTGTGGTCATTTTTCCTTTTGCGTTAGGAGCAATATATCTCATCTTGTTCTTCTTGGGACGCTTTAGTGTACCAATGTACCTAATCATTTTACTCTGGGGAATTTTGGCCGGAATAGGAGCTAACATCAATCAATACTGGATTACGTCCACAGCTCCCGAGGCTCCCGAGTTTGCGAATGGTATATTCTTGACATCGACAAATTTAGGAACAACCATTGGAGCCACAGTGTGTGGACTATTTATATCAAGATTAGGAATCCAATACGTTGTCTTTGGGGGAATTCTATTTTTGGTTTTAAGTTCTGTATCCATATTTCTGAGGAACTCCATGTATAATCCTACAAAACATTCCTAGTAATCGATTTTTATTCACTTTTTAAACATACATGTTTCAAAAGTTTTGGAAATAAGATATTCTATATGCAAGGAATTCGCATGATATTTAAAAATGGAGGCGTTTTCATGAATGGTTGGATTCAGGCGGGTACGGTGGATGATCTTCGAGAAGGACCGAAGCTGATTAAGGGGGGCATCGTAGTATTTTATCACGAGGATGAAGTGCACGCGCTTGACAACCGGTGCCCTCACCTCGGTTTTCCGCTCCACATGGGAAGTTTATGCAACGGAATTTTGACATGCCATTGGCATCATGCCCGGTTTGATGTATGCAGCGGCGGAACGCTGGACCCTTGGGCGGACGATGTACCGGTACACGATATAACCGTTCAAGACGGATTGATATGGGTCAACCCAAAATCCAGGAACAGCAATCAAGTACAGCTGTATAAAGACCGACTTCTGAGCGGCCTTGAGCAAAATATCGGTCTTGTCATAGCCAAGGCCATAGTCGGATTAATGGAGGCGGGCGTTACAGATACGGAAATTGCCGCGATTGGGATCGAATTTGGGGTCAAACAGCGCAGGCAAGGGTGGGGCTCTGGATTAACGATTCTGACCGCGATGGCCAACGTCTTGCCAAAGCTTGATAAACAAGGCCGGATCCTTGCGTTGTTTCAAGGACTCCTGCACACGGCGCGCGAATCAGCCGGTAGCGGAACGCGATTCTTACTCGATCCACTTCCGGATGCAGGCGTATCCGAAGAACGGTTGACGGGATGGTACCGCGATTGCATTGAGGTTCGGGATACGCGCGGTGCGGAACGGGTACTGCTGACTGCCGTGCAAGCGGCGGGGACCGATAAGAAGCGATTATTCTCTATGATGAGCATGGCCGCAACGGATCATTTCTATATTAATGGAGGCCATACGCTAGACTTCCATAATAAGGCATTTGAGAGCTTGAAGTACATCGGGCACGAGCAACACCAATATGTACTCGCTTCACTCGTTCCGATGTTTGGGAACGCATCGCGGAGCGAAGAGCTTCATAGCTGGCAGTCCCCGGTCAATTTGGTTCAACCGATAAAAGAAGCGTTTGAGGAGCTGTCCCAAAAAGGCGTTTCAACAGGAAGCGGGGGGTCTGGCATCGATGACGAGGCACTGCTTCAAGCGCTGCTTGGCGATGATCCGCTTCGGACAGTACACATGTTGAAGGATGCTTTACTCGGGGGCGTTTCTCCAGTGCGGATCTCGCAAATTGCCGCATTGGCTGCGGCAGAACGGATCGTCCGCTTCCATATGCATAACGATTTCGGGGACTGGATCTCGGTGCTGCACACCTTTACGCATGCTCACGCCGTTCACGAAGGTTTGATCCGCTCCGCTGATTTATGGCTGGTTCGGGGTATTTTCCATACTGCGGCTACGATTTACCTCGACCGGTTTTTGAACGTCCCAGCTGCAGCGAGACCAGATGCAATGGGTGCAACAGAGGAAGTACCGCAGCCCGCCGAGCTGCTTGAGATTCTCAACAAGCAACAGCAAGTGGCGCCGGCGGCGGAATGGGTGATCCGTTATCTGCGCAGCGGCGGAAAGCCAGAACCTTTATTCAACGTATTGGGTCATGCGCTCCTTCGAGAGGATGCAGAATTCCACACCTTCCAGATGTACGAGGCGGCCGTGACGGAATATGACCGCTGGGCTTCCGAGTCTGGACCGTTCGCAGAGAAGGCCCGTGAAACGCTGATCCTTGCGGTTACCCGTTATTTGGCGTCGCATGCTCCAACTTCCCGTGAGACGCCACATACGGCTAAAATTGCATGGCGGCTCCATCGCGGCGAGAAGTTGTTCGAAGAATAATATAGTGAGAATCCCGCTACAACGACTGCAGAGTAGAGGTGTTAGCAGAATCGTCCTTAATCAATATTCATAGCATTGACCTAAAAAGGGCTCTCTTTGAGGGTCTTTTTATTATGATACATATAACAAGGCTGTCGAGGTCTTCTCGACAGCCTGATCTTAAGAAGCTGAATAGCTCTTCGCTTTATCTTGTGAGTATTACCAAGGTTGCTTTGTCGGTCCAATTGTAAATTCATTAACGTTCGTATCTTCTGGCTGATCAATCGCGAATGCGACAACATTGGCAACCCGGTCGGGTGTAATACCATATTGTTCGTACAACGCAGTCATTCCTTCAGAAATATTCTTATCCGTAATCGTATCCAACAATTCCGTGTTAATTGCTGCGGGATATATCGTTGCTGTGCGGATGTTCGTACCTTCTTGGGCTGATTCCATGCGCAACACTTCCATCAAATCCCGCACAGCCCACTTTGTTGCGCCATAAACCGCACCGCCTGGGTAAGCTTTGAGCCCGGCCACGGATGAAGTAGTGATGATATGTCCAGACTTTTGCGATGTGAATGTTGGCAATACTGCGGCGATACCATTCAATACACCTTTAATATTAACGTCAACCATCTGGTGCCACTCGTCTGTTTTTAATTCGGACAGGGGGGAATTAGGCATTAGTCCAGCGTTCAAGAAGATTACATCGACACCGCCAAAAGTGTCTTTAGCTAGCTGAACAAGTTTATGACTATCATCTGGATTAACAACATCTGTTACACGATAAGCAGCATGTCCACCAGCTTTTTGAATTTCCTCAGCCAAGGCTTTTAATTTGTCTTCGCGGCGTGCGCCCATAACAATTCTGGCACCCTTACTTGCCAATAATTTTGCAGTAGCTTCTCCAATTCCGGAAGAAGCTCCAGTGATTATAACTACTTTGTTTTCAATCGTCATCTCGATTCCTCCTTTGAGTATAAATTGAGTGTAAACCATAGAGTTAACTCTAAAGCAAGAGAGGATTTTAACAATTTAGAGATCGGCTAATGTATAAGAAATAAAAGAAAGAGCCACCCGTATTTATTTAATTACAGGAGGCTCATCTATTAGTTAGAAATAGGGATTTCTATTTTATTGTTTTTATGAATTTCTTCAGTTCCGGCTTCTAATGCCGTTTTGTAGTATAAGCATTTATGCTCGACCAGTTCCATTGTTTGTTTTAGTTCTTCCATCTGTTTTTCCACTATAGCTTTTCGTTCCATAAACATGTCAAATCTTTGCTGCAACGTGGTATCTCCATCTGTCACCCAATCTATGAAGGTCTTTATTTCCTTAATTTGCATACCAGTGGATTTCAAACATTCAATTACCTTTAAAGCGGCAATATCGGATTCTTTAAACAAACGTTGTCCACTTGCCGTGCGTTCAACAAAAGGCATAAGTCCTTCCTTGTCGTAGTAACGTAGCGTATAAGCTGTGACATTTAATACCTTTGCTGCTTCACTGATCGAATATGTCTTCATCATATCTCTCCTATTAACTACTATAGACTTCGAGTTCACTCTATGAATAGGAAGGATAGTATCATAAGGTTTGTATGGATGTCAATTTGCTACCATTGGCTATACCTTCCTTAAAGACAAACTCTGAAGTATGATGACAACATTATGAGATTTACAGCCATCCCCACAAGGATTATGGGTATATCAAACGAGGACTTGCATGAATGTTGTATGATCGAAGTTAGCAAGAACAAACGAGGAGGAGAGCTTAATGGAAAAGGGTGAACTTGGGTTTAGCAAGGTATGGGCAATTCCGAAAGATATCATAGCAGCGGGTTGCCGTCATACCGTAGGACTTAATTCGGACGGTACGGTAACAGCTGTAGGGGATAATAAATATGGCCAATGTGATGTAAGCGGCTGGCGCGATATGGTGGCGGTAGCGGCGGGGAATGTTCATATGGCGACGAACACAGGTAATGCTCATACCGTCGGGCTTAGAACGGACGGCACCGTGGCAGCTGTGGGTTGGAACAAGCATGACCAATGCAATGTAAACGGCTGGCGTGACATCGTGGCGGTTGCGGCGGGTTGGCGTCGAACCGTCGCGCTTAAATCGGATGGCACGGTGGTGGCTGTGGGTCGAGATCATGAAGGCCAATGCAATGTAAGCGGCTGGCGTGATATGGTTGCGGTTGCGGCTGGTGACTGGCATACCGTCGGGCTTAAATCGAATGGAATGGTGACAACTGTGGGTAACAATCGTTATGGCCAATGTAATGTAAGCGGCTGGCGCGACATTGTGGCTGCAGAGGCGGGGTACCTTCATACTGTAGGGCTTAAGTCGGACGGCACGGTGGTGGCTGCGGGTTTAAATAAGCATGGCCAATGCGATGTAAGCGGCTGGCGCGATATTGTGGCGATAGCGGCGGGTAGTCATCATACCATCGGCATAAAATCGGACGGTACGGTTACGGCTGTGGGTTGGAATGAGCATGGCCAATGCAATGTAAGCGGCTGGCGCGATATTGTGGCAATTGCTGCGGGTTGCGTTCATACTGTCGGCGTAAAATCAGATGGCACGGTGGTGGCTGTAGGCGATAATGAATATAGCCAATGTGATGTAATCGGTTGGCATGGCATCCAACTGCCCAGTAATTAATTTCCAATATTACAGGATACATATACTATTGGAACCATGCCTGATTTGTGAAATTGCTTGACTCTGAAAAGCAAGACAAAATAGCAAATAAAAAGAAATATTAAATACGCTACTGTAATAGGATGAAGATGAGTTGATTTGATGTTATGGAAAGGTGAGGCAATTGAATTCTTCGGAACTAATCGATGTATACAAGATCAATCTGCAGCAGTATTCCATCGACCAATTAAGACATGTATCTGAACGAGGAGTATGGTCGCTCGGCCAAATGTATGACCATATGATCCTCACTGCTCTCGATTACCTTGACCAAGTGCAAAGATGTGCGTCCATGAGTGAAGTGCAGCTGAAAGGAAAGACAGAGGCTGGCGACCAGTTGTTTTGCGCCGGTTCATTTCCTCCGATAAAAATCAGATTACCGGATGGGCCTGAGAATACCCCAAGTAATTCGGAAACCGTGGATGATCTCGTTCGCGGACTTGATACGGTGCTTCAGAGAATGTATGAATGGGAGGAGAACTTACATGCAATAAACCCAAATTATAAAGTCAGACATGAGGGATTTGGGTGGCTCAACGCACGGGAGTGGTTTGATTTGGTTGGTATGCATTTCCGCCATCACTTACGCCAGAAGGCCGAACTGGAACAAAAACTCGAGTTTTAATTATAATGTGAAGGGGGATATGTATGAAAACTTTAGGGTCCTTGAATGTTGATGTGATAACTTTGTTTGTAGAGGATTTGCAAAGGGTGAGGGCGTTCTATCAAGAAGTATTCGGATTATCCGCCGTATATGAAGACGCTGTTTCAGCGGTATTCAACTTCGGAAATATGAGCATAAATCTCCTGGATATTTCTGAAGCATATGGTCTGATCCATCCTGGAACAGTCGCAAACCGGGAATCCGGATCTCGTTTCCAGTTTACCATCCGGGTGGATGATGTAGATGCAGTGTGTGATGAATTGAAACCACATGGCGTAACTCTACTTAACGGTCCAATGGACCGGCCTTGGGGAGTACGCACTGCTGCCTTCATGGATCCGGCAGGACATGTCTGGGAGATAGCGCAGCAATTTACCTAGAGACGAATGAAATGGTCACAAAGAGTTTATTTACAAAATAACTACGGCATTTGCATCTTGACATTGCTACGAAAACGTATTAAATTAGGTGCAGCCACTTACTACGAGTTCGTACTAAAAAGAAGTCGCCGGAATGGGGGCGCTCCTACGTTCGAGGACCGGTATCGCGACCTATCATCCGGTAAAGTCCAAATCTAGGAGTGACTGATTCCAGTCTGGCACTTTATTTTTCTTATTTATTACGAAATCGTACTAAATATTGCAATGACCGTTGCGGCTGCTGATACGTATTGAGTTGAATTGGCATGACATAGCATTAATAGTGGCGCGGATCATCGGAATCGGAGTGCCGTTGATTCATGGCATTCTGACCCAACGGACGATGGTCAGGCCGTTTGCGAAGTCGGAGGTCACTATTCGCCGAAGCAGTAATCAGATGAATCGTGCCAGGACTCATACAGTTCAGCACATCAACTGGATCCTCGGCGGCAGCGCCTTGATCGCTATGAAGAAAAGGAGGGAGCAATATGGTAAGTGGGGCTAAGCGCCATGTTGGCCTGATGCTTATGTTAACCGGGTTACTGCATGTGATTTATGGACTTTTTGCATACGCAAGTCAATTACAACCCCTCATCACTGAAGGCTTGTGGGGTACAGTGGCAGATGATCAGTGGGATCGTGGAACCGCGTTCTGGTTCACGATGTTTGGATTTCTGCTAATGTTGCTTGGCTATATGGTGGATTGGCTGATTAAAAAGAAGGGGATCGTTCCTCCCGCAGTTCTCGGTTGGATGCTGCTATGTGTCTGCTTGATCGGCGCTATCGTAATGCCAGCTTCGGGTTTTTGGATTGGCCTGCCTCAGGCATGGCTTTTATTACGAATGTGAAAGGGCACTACAAAAAAGAGGTCAACCAGCAAGTTCTGGTGACCTCATATTACGATCGGGCAGGGTCGTTACTTCATGAGAGTTATGACAGACGAGAGCCATGTTTCAACCATAATTAGAAAATAAAGTTTGAGAAATGAATTGATATTTTGTAGCATCGAGTGATGATTTATCCTTTTGCCTTAAGCGCCAACAAGCGTTTAAGGTTGTCATCAATACATTTATTATCGGCTTGGTTGATACCGCGACCAGCAAAATGTCCCCAGATCGACTCGATCGGATTAAACACAGCATGAGGAATAAGCTTAGCCTCGTATTCGTTATCGTCCGCCGTGCAGAAAAGATCCGTGCTCCCTGGCATCACACACGCAAGTGCTTTGATGCTTCTGAGCGCCTGATCGAAATCTCCGTTATAAGAGGGGTTTGCACTAATATCTGCATGCTGCCCTGTCCATAACATGGCCAGGACATTGTGCGGATCCATCTGCATAAAGCTTTCCTCCCAAAAACCAGCCACAAAATCCGCCAATGCGTCAAATCCCAGCTCACGATAAATTTCCTTTCTGTAAAACGCTTGAGATACTCCCCATCCCGCATAGACACGGCCAACGGCACGCATGTCTGCAGAAGTCAACTGGTCTAGTTTACTTGTATTGGAGCCGACTGCAGCTATGAGTGCAGCTTTCATCCCTTCCAAGACGACATACGTTTGAGGCCAAGTCTTTGCAACACCGGCGAAGGGGGCAATTCGTTCCACCATGTCTGGATAACTTGCTCCCCACTGGAATGCTTGAATGCCTCCCATGGACCATCCAACGACGAGTGCAATCTTATGAATCCCGAATTTTTCGGTGACCAGCCGATGCTGGAACTTAACGTTGTCATAGATGGTTACCTGCGGAAAATTAGCCCGGTCGAATGGGGGAGGCGTGTTGCTGGGTGACGAAGATAATCCGTTGCCCAGCAGATTTGGAACGATAATGAAGTATTCTCTCGGATCTAGCGCCATATCGTTTCCAATCAACCACTCATTCTGAACATGGTGGTCGCCAAAAGCTGTGGGATAGACGATGACATTATCTTTCTTCTCATTCAATTGTCCATATGTCTTATAAGCAAGAAAAGCGTTCGGTAACGTCACTCCGGATTGCAAGGTGACGTCACCCAAATTAAAAATCTCATAATCCATCGTATTGTTTACTCCCTTCAAAATGAAACCATATATTTAAAATGTAGTTCTTGTTGTTAGTATAGTTCCATGATACTCTCAATAAAAGTGAATGGATTTCAAAGCTATATTCAATAATTTTGAAGGTGAAAAGGTAAAAGGGGGATCGTATGATGGAATTGCGCCAACTGAACACGTTCCGCACGGTTGCCACAACTTTAAATTTTAGTCGGGCTGCGGAGGTGCTGAACTATGTCCCCTCCAATGTCACGATGCAAATGAAAGCATTGGAGGATGAGCTTGGTGTTCGTCTCTTTGACCGCTTGGGCAAGCAGCTCGTTCTGACGACTGCGGGTAAGCGTTTTTTGACTCAAGTCGAAGGGGTGCTAAACAAATTGGACGAAGCACGCAGCGTCGTACATGACAATGATAACTTAAGCGGCACTCTAACGATTAGCGCTAACGAAGTTCTTTGCGCCTATCGGCTTCCCGTTGTCTTTCAACGTTTTCGTTCGCGCCATCCGGGCGTGCGCCTCATCTTCCGCTCCGTTCCCAATCAGGAACTCAAGCAAACGCTCTTTGAAGGGACCGCGGATGTCGTCTTTATGTTGGACGAACCTATTCGCTCAAGCGGACTTGCGGTGGAGCCGTTGGTGGAAGAAACTTTCCGATTATTCGCCGCTCCGAACCACCCGCTTGCAAAACGAACTGTGCTGCAGCTGGAAGATTTTCACGGAGAAGTGTTTCTGACGAATGAAAAGGGTTGTCCCTATCGAACCATGTTTGACCGGTCCTTTGAGAAAGAGGGCATTGATAGTATTACTTATTTAGAGTTTCAAAGTGCCGAAGCCATTAAACAATGCGCAATCACGGGAATCGGCATTGCCTTTCTTCCTGAAATCGTCGCGGAAGCCGAAGTTGAGCGGGGCGAACTTGTTGCCCTTCCATGGCAAATTCCGGACTTGCACGTGTATACACAAATGTCATGGCATAAAGACAAGTGGCTTTCACCTATCATAATTTCTTTCATAGAAGCAGCAAGGGAGGTAATTGCTGTAGAGGGAGAGAAAACCGTATAGCTTAAAGTAGCTGTCGAGAGACAAGAACGAACCAAATACCATTCAAAAGTCGCTAAATTAGCGGCTTTTTGTTTTGTGAAACCAAGTCCTTGTCCTGAAAATGAGCTAAATAGAAAGAGATAACCATATTGGGATGAAAGGAAAAGCAGCGAATCTTGTGTAAAAATTTGAATTGACAGATCATTTAAAATACAAGTAATATACATGTATGTTAATGAGGGTCCGTAAGTAAGCAAGTTGCCGAGAAGGGTATGAACGGAGACTGATCTCCATTGGGCATTGTTTGCCATAAAATTATGACAGCGTTTTCTTGGTCGATTGTACAGGAAGAAACTCACTTATTAACGGAGGAGCTGAGATTGATGCTGCGGATGGAATTTATAAAGCCCTCGCTGCTGGAGACGGGGGAGGAGCACCGGCTGAGCTTCATGCTAGCGGAGCCCTGCGGGAGACTAGAACCCCAATTGGATTCAGCGTATAGAATTACCTGCAGCGATCCGGAGACACTTGGGGTGAACGGAAGTCTGATAACCGGGCTAAAGCCGGGCGAGACGGAGGTATCCGTATACTTCCAGGGCGATAGCCCATCAGCGTGCAGCTGGAAGGTGCGGGTACAGCCGGCAGGTATGGCTTCAGGCATGAAGCTGCATGACCATCCGAGAATATTGTTTTCGGAAGAAGAACTCAAGACATTTCGGGAACGGATTAAGCCGGGCGACGGCCGTTTTTTGAGGATCATCGATGCATCTCGGCTATGGGAGGAATATTTGGCAAAAGCGGACGCCTATGTGGAGGAAGAAAGCTTCGAAGTGCTGTATCCGTCCATATCGGAGCAGTGGAAGGTTGAGCTGCCTCTGACAGAGCCGAAGCGGGCGCCCGAACCGCAAGGCCATACCTTCTTCCCCTTCTGGACGATGTATGCCAGAGCGATTGAGGATCGGCTGGTCGTCATGTCCACGGCCTTCCTGGTGACGAATGAAAGAAAATATGCGGAGCGAGTGAAGGAGCATCTGATGTCCCTGACTTCCTTCGGCAAATGGTATGAGTTTGACGAGCGGGGTGCAGAAGGAAATCTGAGCAACGCTCACCTGCTGCTTGGCGTTTCGAGTGCCTATGATGCCATTCACCGTCTTCTAACGGAGGATGAGCGGCGATCCATTCGCCAAGCCATTCTGGAAAAAGGGCTGCAGCCGCTGGCCATCGATATCGGAAGCAGTGATATGCACAATATTGTCGCAGCCAAGCAGGTGGCGATGGTGTACGGTGCGGCGGCGATCATGGATGAGGTCGCGTTTGCCGCCAAATATTTAAACGCCGGACTTACTTATCTTCAGAGCTATCTGGAACGAAAACGGGTGTCCGGCGAAACAGAGGGGCTGCTGTACGACAATGTGGCAGCACGACATGCCTGGATGGCGGCGGATCTTTACCGGAGGATCAGCGGCGATGACAGCCTGGTTCAGGACCCGTATTTACGGGAAGAGCTTCCCGAGCGTTTTTTTCGGCTGATGGCGCCGGGGGAGGAGAGCTCGTTCCCGAATCTGTCGGATTCATTTTCCAAGCTCGATATCGCATACCTCATGGCCATGACAGCTACCCATTACGGCCATCCGGCAGCGGTGTGGTACTTGCAGAAGCATGCTGCGGCACATCACAATTCGCTTCTTTATTTGCGGAAAGAGACCTCCCCGAAGAGCCCGTCAGAGCTGTACGGCGCATGTGCTTCAGCGGTCTTCCGGAGCGTAGGCTGGGCCGCCCTGCGGTCAGGATGGGGGGATGAGGATCATCTGCTGTGCTTCACCTCAAGCAGCTCGGCGAAGGACCATAATCACAGAGACCAGAACAATCTGGTGATCAATGTCGGCGGAGA
Organism: Paenibacillus sp. LC231; assembly: GCF_001860525.1. Lineage (NCBI taxonomy): Bacteria > Bacillati > Bacillota > Bacilli > Caryophanales > Paenibacillaceae > Paenibacillus > Paenibacillus sp. LC231. Next base: position 63,975 of record NZ_JFOM01000009.1, read on the forward strand.
ATGGCTGCTGACCAATCCTGGCTATCAGGATTATGTACCCGGTCCGAAGGCGGATTACACTACCGGCACGGTAGGACACAATTCGCTGCTCGTCAAGGGTCAGGGACAGCTCCACCTGGGAGGAGGCGATCTTCGGGAGGAACTGCTGCTACCGTCATTCGAGGCGGTTGTCGGGAACGCTACCGAAAGTTATGGGGGGCTGCTGAAAGGCTACCAGCGATCTGTCATACATATCGATTCGGCTTATTACGTCGTCGTGGATGATGTGGAGCTGCATCAGGATTCAGATGAGGCGGAACTGCTGTTTCATACGACCTCGGCGGTTCTGGATGGCGATGAGCCCAAGGCACCGGGCGAGAACCTGGAAAGCGACTCCGTTGTATTCCAGGGTGAGAAGGCCGCTCTGCAGCTCATGTTCCCTTTTCCCGAGGAGAAGATGCTTTCCCTCCGTGAATACCCAGGGGCGGAGAGCTACGGTCCTTATGTTGCTGTCGGGGGCGCGTCGGGAAAAAGACGGCGGTTTCTCACGCTGATCAACCCGCGATTCCAATATGGTGAAAGGCTGGAAATCCGTCAAAAGGAACAGAATGCCGGCAGCCTTACCTACGGTTTAACGGTGGAATGGCAGAACGGGACGGAGGATGTCTGGCTGTTCTGCGCTGACGCGGCTGAAGCACGCTACCGAGGCATTACTTTCCTGGGAGATACCGCCCGCATCTCCGGTGACGGCAAGCTTAATTTATGGAAGGCGGAGCGGCTGTCCGGTGGGGACATCGCTTTCGAGGCGGAACTGCCTCTAAGCATATACACCGATGCCCGCGATTCAACCTGCTTCGTGCATAATCCCCATCCGGTAGAAGTTCTCTTCAAGCTGAAGCTGATAACTGCCGGCGTGGAAGTCGAACAAACCACGCCACCCGGCTATTATGAATGTAATCTTATGAACATCGGCAGAGGTGGTCAGGCGGAAGGGAGAGAAGCTATGTGGAAACCGTGACTTCGAAAATCAATAAACCGGCTCCTGCCAAAAAGAGCGCATGGAAGCGAATCCGAACTCGAATGTGGAGGGACCGTTATTTGTACCTCTTGCTGCTGCCGGGCCTGCTCTATTTTATTGTGTACCGGTATCTGCCCATGCTGGGCATATCACTTGCCTTTAAAGAATACAGTCCGTTCCGGGGATTTGCGGAGAGTCCTTGGGTCGGATTCGCGAACTTTGCCCGTATTTTCGAAAGCTCCGAGGTGATCCAGGTTATCTGGAATACCCTGACCATTTCCTTTCTGCAAATCGCGTTCGCATTTCCGGCACCGATCTTTCTGGCCATCATGCTGAACGAGGTGACCAATCCGCTCTTGAAAAGAGGGCTGCAATCCATCGTTTACATGCCGCATTTTCTCTCCTGGGTCGTGGTGGTCGGCATCGTGACGATCTTTTTCCGAAATGAAGGACTGATCAACGATGTGCTCCGCGAGCTGTTCGGCCTGGAGCAGACGATTCCTTTTCTGACTGAACCCGATTATTTCCGTGCCTTTCTGGTGCTGGAGGTCATATGGAAGGAAGCCGGCTGGGGAACGATTATCTTCCTGGCGGCGCTCGCAGGCGTTAACCCGGCTCTGTACGAGGCGGCCGTCATGGACGGCGCAGGACGCTTCCGCCAAATCTGGCATATTACGCTGCCCGCCATCCGCAGCACGATCATTATCATGCTGATCATACGCCTCGGTGACGTGCTGGAGATCGGCTTCGAGCAGGTGTTCCTTCAGCTGAACGCCTTTAACATGCACATCGGCAATACGCTCGACACCTTTGTGTATTACAAGGGTATTCAACAGTCGGACTACAGCTTCTCTACCGCGGTCGGCGTATTCAAGGGACTGGTCGGTCTCGTGCTGGTCATGGCCGCCAACAGGCTGTCCAAGCGTTTTGGCGAGCAGGGCGTATATTAAGCGATTCGATTCTTTCAGAGAGGAGATCGACACATGAAGCAAAAATCCATCGCGGACCGTTTGTTTAACGGTGTGAATATCAGTCTGCTGCTTGTCATATCCGCGGTCATGCTATTTCCGTTTGTATATTTGTTCTCGGTTTCATTTTCCTCGTTCGAGGATTTTCTGGGCAGCAAGCTGCTGCTTTGGCCGTCCAAGTGGACGACCGACGCCTATGAATATATTTGGGCCTCCAGAACGTTCCGGCAGGCGCTGCTGAACACCTCGGTGGTTACCGTGCTTGGCACCATCGTCAATCTGTTTTTTACGGCGACGATGGCATACGCCTTGTCCCGTCCGATCGTCGGTCAGCGCACCGTTATGTTTATGGTCGTATTTGCGCTCCTGTTCTCGGCCGGCATGATTCCGACCTATCTGGTCGTGCAGGAAACAGGGCTGCTTGATTCCATCTGGTCACTAATTCTTCCGGTGGCCATTGCGCCCTTCAACCTGATTGTCATCCGCCAATTTTTCATGAACATCCCAAGCGACATGATCGAGGCAGGCATTGTGGATGGCGCGAATGACCTGCAGATTTTCGGGCGTATCATCCTGCCGCTCTCGAAGCCTGCACTGGCGGCATTCAGCCTGTTTTATGCAGTTACGCACTGGAACAACTATTTTGCGCCGATTCTGTACATCAATGATCCCTCCAAATGGACGATTCAGGTGGTGCTGAGACAGATAGTGGTGGTGGGGGAAACGACAGGCACGCTCGGGGGGGATAATATGTTCCTCGAAAATCCGCCTCCGCCCGAGACGATTCAGATGGCCGCCATTCTGATGGCGACGCTGCCGATCCTGATCGTGTATCCGTTCTTGCAGAAGCACTTCGCCAAGGGCGTCATGCTGGGCGCCGTCAAAGGTTGATGACTTCGCACGGCCGGACCATGGCGGCTGTCGAATGAATCATAGATGGAGGTCACACTCCGACATTGATATGAATGGGGGAAAGCTCATGTTAAAGAAACGCAGACTTACCGCAGTCATGGCGGCCTTGCTCTCTATCAGCCTGGCTGCATGCGGAGGCCAGCCGAAAGCGGAGGAGCAGCCGAAAGCCCCGGCTTCGGGAGATAAGAGCCCGGCGCAGGCGGATCCAAAGTTTTCGATTACCGCAATCGATTTCCGGTATGGCGATCCGCCGCCGACTTCAAGTCCCGGCATTGACATGATCAACGAGAAATTCAATGTGGACTACAAGCCTGTTTTTGTACCGAACACCGCTTTTGATGAAAAGATCAACGCTGTATTCGCATCAGGTCAGATTCCGGATATGATCGGCTTAATGTCGACCGACTTGAAAAACCGCTACAACAAGTTTGCGAAGCAGGGTGCGTTTTTGGACCTCGAGCCGTTCATCAACGATTATCCGACCTTGAGGGCCGTGCCCGATTACATATGGGACTCCATGCGAGTAAACGGCAAAATTTATGCGATTCCACAATATGCCCCGAAGTATCAGGTGGTACCGGTGATCCGCAAGGATTGGCTTGATAAGCTTGGCCTGAAACCACCGACCAATTATGAGGAGCTGAAGGAGGTAGCGCTGGCGTTTACGAACGGAGATCCGGACGGCAACAGCAAAAAGGACACGTACGGGATTGCCATCGGCCAGGATATTAATCCGAACTTTAACCAGGGACCCTATTGGGACCCGGATGCCTGGTACCATCAGGATGCGCAGGGCAACTACATCCCGGGCATAATCGGTGAAGGCCGCCGGGAGTTTGTTACGATGCTGTCCGAGCTTTACAAGCAGGGAGCCATGACGAAGGACTACGCGATCCTGAACTGGGGAGACACGAACAAGGAATTCTATTCCGGCAAGGCAGGCATCTTCATCGGAACGCCGCGGGGCATGTCGCAGGACTATATGAACGGGCTGCTGGCGATACATCCCGAAGCCGAGTTTATACACCTGGAGCCGTTCGAGGACCCATACGGAAACAAGGGACTGACGGCAGGAGCAGGGTATAACGGCCTTACCGTGCTGAGCGCTAAACTTGAGGATGAGCCGGAAAAGCTGAAGAAAGTGCTGGAAATGATCGATTTCGGCCGCAAATTCTATCCGCAGGATCAGAAGAATGAGAAGAACGCCGATTTTGACTGGTGGTCAGGCAAAGTCGGTTCAGGTTACGTTATGCAAGACGGCGTGCCTGTCTTCAACGAAAACTTCGGCAGAGACGGCCTGGGGCCATCAACGTATTATGTTGATAATTCATCCTGGGTACCGCAGGACTCGGACAACGTATATTCCATTACGTATCAGACCAAACAGCTGGTAGATCTTGTAGCAGCCATTGAAACGATGTACAAGGATATGAAGCTTTATATCAACCCGATCAATGGATTGGAGTCGCCGACGGACAACGAGAAAGGCGCAGAACTGAAAAAGTATGTCATGGATGAGCAGGTGAAAATGATTGCAGGCACCCGTCCCGTATCCGATTGGGATAAACTGGTTCAGGAGTACATGGACAAAGGCGGAGCCCAGATCGTCCAGGAATACAACGCGAATATAAAAGAGAAGGATCCTAAAGCACTTTTTAAGTGAGATTGGTTAAAGTGACGCTTTATAAATGATCTGTAGAACGGCGGGGCAAATCATTTTGCCCCTGTTCTGCATTGGATGACAGGCACCTATGCGAATGCGAGCAGGGGAAGGGGGAGAGATGTATCATGAGAAAGACAGCCAAAATCGGTTTATGGTTTAACAAGCGGTCGGCGGAGTATCTCTGGAGACACGGCCAGGACCTGTTTCAGCTTTATGTGGAGGAGGTGCTTGGGCATGCCGGCATTCCTTATGCAAGGTTTGATGATGCCGATACCCTTGAGTCCTATCATCCCGATATCATCGTCGTGCTGCACGCTGGAGAGAAGGAGGAGGATCTGAACCGACTGGAGCAGTGGGCCCGACAGGGAGCGACGCTCATCAGCTACGGTGGATTGAATCGTATGGCCGGCCGGCTGGGCTGTACCCGGTTTGCCATCCGGGATGCGGTGTATGGCGATCTGTCGGGGTTAAAATATGCGCAAGGCATTCCGGTTCTGAGGGCGGTAATCAGTGATCCGTGGATGGTATCGCAGACATCTGTCATGCCGGTTGAAGCAGACGGCGTTCTGCGCCGGCTACGGAAAGATGGTGCCGAGGCGTCCGCGGCCGTCATCAAGTTCCCGCTCGGCGGCGGACGGCTGATCCGCTGGAACGTGGACATTCCTGCGAACATTGTCATGCTGCAGCAGGGCGGAGGCCCGGTCGTGCAGGACGGCATACCTGCTCCGGACGGAACAGGAGCGGTGGACGAAGGCATTCTGAAGGCGGATGACCGGTGTGAGCTGGACTGGAATGAGGACCGCTCGGTGACAGAGACCGGGATGCCTTATTTTGATACGCCGTATGCAGACTGGTGGCGCGAGGTGATTGTCCGCCAGCTGATGGAGGAAGCGGATGCGCTTGGATTGTCTCTTCCGTTTCTGGATTATTGGCCGGAAGGCGTCCATCAGGTGGCCATGATTTCGCACGACAGCGACTTCAACGTTGAGGAGGCGGCCCGAACGACCTTGAGCGTGCTTCAGAATAACGGCGTCCGATCGACCTGGTGCATGATTGAGCCGGGTTACTCTCCTTCGTTGTACAAGGAAATTCGGGCAGCCGGGCATGAGCTGGCTTTTCACTTCAATGCTTTGGAGCAGGAGAATGGCATATGGAGCGCCGAAGAATTCACACGTCAACTGAACGTGATCCGGAGCACCAGCGGATCGCCAATCGTATCGAACAAGAACCACTATACCCGGTTTGAGGGCTGGGGAGAGCTCTATGAATGGTGCGAGTTGAACGGCATTGAAGCGGATCAGACCCGGGGGCCGAGCAAAAAAGGAAATGTCGGCTTTCCGTTCGGTACCTGCCACCCCTATTATCCTATCGCTCGTTCTCATGAGCGAAATCGGTTTTACCGGGTGCTGCAGATCGGCTTTCTGACCCAGGATCTGGAGCATCCTACACTTTCGGATGTGTCGGTGATTGCCCCGTTTCTCGAAAAGGTGGCGGAGGTCCGCGGCGTCGCTCACTTTCTGTTTCACCAGCAGCATATCCATAACCTGGAGCAGGTCCGGCACGCGCTTACGCTTGCCGTCGAAACCGCGAAGCGTCTTGGTTTTGTATTCTGGACGAGCGAGGAGATCACCCGCTGGGAGGAGGCCAGACGAGCTGCGGTACTGCGGGTCGGCGCAGACGGAATCCTGATCGCCGAGAATCTTCCGCAGGGAGCGGTATTGCGTCAGCCTTCTGATGCGGAGGCGGACCTGTCAGCTTCACGGATGGAAATTCGCTTTGGGCGCCCGTGTGCTGAAGCGGCGAGCAGCGTGAAAACAGCAGCTGAATAACGACGATGAGGAGGAATCAGATCGTGGAAATGTTAGCGATTCATGGCGGAGCGCCAGTCAAGACCGGTCCTTTTGGCACAGGTAAACGATTCGGGGACGAGGAGGCCGCGCAGCTGCTTGAGGCGCTGGAGCAAAACACGCTGTTTTATCATTTCGGCTCCAAGGTTAAACAGTTTTTGGCCGATTTCAATGCGATGTACGGCCGGGAATACAGTGTGGCGACATCCTCCGGCACCGCAGCCCTTCATGTCGCACTTGGTGCGGCGGGTGTCACCGTAGGGGATGAGGTCATAACAAGCCCGATTACGGACCAGGGAACGCTGATCGGCATTCTGTATCAGAATGCCATCCCGGTGTTTGCCGATCTGGAGCCGCACACTTACAATTTGGATCCGGCTTCGGTTGAGGCGCGCATCACACCGAGAACCAAAGCCATTATCGTCGTCCATCTCGCAGGATATCCATGCGATATGGATCCGATTATGAAGATCGCGAAGAAGCATGGCATCAAGGTTATCGAGGATTGCGCACAGGCCTATTTGACCCGGTACAAGGGCAGGCTGACCGGGACCATCGGAGATTACGGCTGTTTCAGCACGAATGATTTCAAGCATATTTCCACCGGGGACGGCGGTATGGTGCTGATCAATTCGGGAGCGCGCGAGGATTACGAAACCGCTCACGCCTTTGCGGACAAAAACTATCGCCGTCTAGGCACCACGGTTGACCGAGGAACGAGTTATATTGCACCGAATTACCGGATGACCGAGCTGCAGGGAGCCGTCGGAATCGCCCAGTTGAAGAAGCTGCCCTGGATATGCGAGCGGCGTCAGAAATACGGGGACCGGCTCAATGAAGGATTGCAAGGTATTAAGGGTGTCATTCCGCCGCAGGTTGACCCGGAGCATGACTGTACATACTGGTTCTACATGCTGCGGCTTGACCTGGATCAATTGACCTGCAGCCGCGAAGAGTTTTGCAGAGCGCTGGAGGCGGAGGGCATCCCGAACCGTGCCGGCTATATCCCACAGGTATGTTATTTGCAGCCGCTGTTCCAGAAGCGGCAGGCTTATCCGGGAAGCCATTTTCCGTTTGACGGCAGCAGCGTTTCCTATAAACCCGGCCTGTGTCCAGTAGCGGAGGAGATTCTGGTCACGGCGGTTCAGATTCCACTGAACGAATTCTACTCGCTGAAGGATATTGAGGATATTATTCACGCAGTTGCCAAGGTGGGTGCTTGTTATGCCAAAAGCGATGAGTAATACGGATAAAGCGGGCGGCGGTAAGATCCCGGCGAGGATGGGGGCTTTTGAGCGGATCGGCGTTCCCGCAGACGTGGATGAGAGCCGGTCAGCGGCGGTCTGTCGTAGAGACGACGGAGCCGAACGCATCGTAATCGCTGCCCGGGGATACGTGCTGATTGTGGATCCCGAGACGGGTAGCTGCAGCCAGCTTTATTTTCCGGGGGGTGAGAGCCAGTATCCGTTCGCGTCGGCCAGTGATCTCCGGGGGTGGTTCTATACGGGAGCAGGCCGCTATTTTTACATTGTAGATCCGTTCACTCCAGCATTTGTTGGACAGCACCGGGTTCCTGAAGGGGAAGAGGAAGCGGGATTTGCGTTTGCCGTTAAGGGGGATGGACGGGTTTACGCCACAACGTACCCGGGAAGCTATCTGGTTGAGCTCGACGCTTCGTCGGATTCATCTCGCACGTTATGCAGGCTGGATTCCGAGAGGAAGTATGCCATGACGCTAGCATGCGGAAGCGGCGGGAAGATCTATGCGGGACTAGGCACGACATCGTCGGCCATCGCCTGCTTCCATGAAGAAACCGGCGAGCTGGAGATATTGCTCGAGGGACCCCCGGATATGCCCGGCAGCGCTGCAGTTCTCCAGGGCTGCAACGGCTCTGTTTACGGCTGGCTGCCTTCAGGAGAGAATGGAGACGGACGATGGTACCGGCTGGGCGAGCACGGGGTGGAGCCAGTGCCGGCGGAGGAAGTCGGTCCATCCCTGTATAAGGGAGCAGGTTACAACAAGCTGCATCTGGACCTTGACGGCGGTCGAACGCTGCTGAAATGGCAGCTGTCCGACAGGCAGGTCGTCATCATGGAAGCGGACGGGAGCTTGAGCCGGATACCGCTTGCTTACAAGGGAGGGGGAACACCCCTCTCCCCGCTGTATGGAGGCCCGGACGGCATTTTGTACGGCACCTCGAACCACCCGCTTCATCTGTTTACTTATGATACCACAGCCGGACGTCTGACCGATTGGGGCGGCGATATTGTGGAGCGGGGAGGCGGCGGTAATATCGCCGCTTATGCGGCTCAAGGGAACATCATCGTGGGTGCGGCATATGCAGGCGGCATGGTCCATCTGTTGGATACGGCGAAAGATTGGAATACGGAAGAAGGACTCTGTCGGAATCCTAGGCTGATCTATGAAAATGCCGCTGTCCACAGGCCGAGATGCGCTGCCGCGCATCCGGACGGCCGTCATGTTCTGTATGGCGGATTTCCCGGTTATGGTGCCGCAGGCGGCGGGCTCGGCATCGTGGATGTGCAGGCCGGTCAGGTGGAGATGCTAGAGCACCAGGAAATTGTCAGCGGGCAGAGCACGATTTCGCTGGCGGTACTGCCGGACGGCAGGGTATTCGGGGGCACCAGCATTGAAACACCTGGCGGTGGGATAAGCAAGGCGGGGGAAGCGGCAATGTATGAGTTGAGTTGGCCTGACCGGAAAGTGATTCGGCGCTGGGTGCCGATCCAAGGAGCCAAAGAGATTGCTCAGCTGGCTCCCGGCGTGAAGGGTATCCTGTATGGACTGACCTCGGAATCGGTATTTTTCGTTTATGATGCTGACCTGAAACAAGTGGTTCACTGGAGCGATCTTTCTACATGGGGCCGTATTGTTCGGCAGGGGCTGCTCATGACCGAGCGGGAGGGCCGTCCATTCCTCTTGGGTCTGCTGAGCAGGGCTTTGTTCACCGTGAATCCTGTAAACATGGAGCCAGAGCTGCTGGACCGGCTTCCGGCTGAAGCTACCAGTGGGATCGCCTGCCTGAACGGAGACGTGTATTTCGGTTCCTTTGCTGAGCTGTGGCGGTATCGGCTGGAAGAGGAGGGTAATTCATTTTATGAATCGGTTTAATGGGAACATGATGCCGCTATTAGAGGGTATACATACCCTTGATGCTTGGATGGAGAAGGAGTCCAGACTGAGAGAGCGCTGGCTGCAGCTGCTGGGGGAGCCCCCGGGGCCGGTTGATTACAAGCCGAGTGCGGCCGCAAACAGTGGTGGCTTCCGGGTGGTATCAGAGCATGACGAGGAAGATCACACAAGACTTAAGATCGTTTACCATTCCCCGGAAGGGGATCCGATCCAAGCTTATCTTCTGCTTCCTCATGGAAAGCCAGTTGAGGGAGGTTATCCCGCTGTTCTGGCTCTTCATCCGACAACCGAGAACGGAAAAGACGATGTATGTCTGCCTTCCGGTCGGGAGAATCGGCGGTATGGCCTGGAGCTGGTTCAGCACGGATTTGCCGTGCTGGCACCGGACTCCATCACGTTCGGCGACCGGGTCTATGCAGGGGAAGCGCCATTTCAAACCGCACCGTTCTATCGGCAGCACCCCGCGTGGACTGCGGTTGGTAAAATGCTCTCCGACCACATCACGGCAGTCGATGTGTTGTCCTCGCTGCCGCAGGTAAACTCCCACCGGATCGGCGTCATCGGTCATTCGCTGGGCGGCTATAATGGCTGGTTTCTGGCCGGAATGGATAAACGCATCAAGGCTGTCGTCTCGAGCTGCGGGTTTACGATGTTCCGCGGTGATCCGGAGCCGAACCGCTGGGGGCAGCGGGAGTGGTTTTCCCATATCCCTTCCATAACGGACAGCCTGAGTAACGGCGATCTTCCATTCGAATGGCATGAAATCGCGGCGCTTGCGGCTCCGGTGCCGATGTTGATGTGGTGCGGGATGCGAGATCCGATTTTTCCGAACTGGCGTGAGATTGCATCGGGTCTTGGGGAACTGGATGGCTTGTATGATTTTCTTGGCGCTTCATCTGCTTTCGAATGCTGGATCGGTCATGAAGGGCATGACTTCCCGCCGGATATCCGCCAGCGTGCCTATGCTTTTCTTGAGAAGAAGCTTGCAGAGTAAAATATATACACGTTCTTTAAGCGGAGTACATGGAATCCTGATGTTCCTCATGATATACTGATTGTTATAGACATGTATAGGAGCGGTATATATTGTTACGTAGAAGAAATGAATTTCATGAGCGTTATGAACGCTTTGTCCAGGAATTGAGAAATGAAATCGTCTCAGGTGTTCTGCAGCCGGGTGAATTTATTTTGCCGGAAAATACGCTTAGCCAGAAGTATGAAATGAGCCGGGTATCGATCCGGAAGGCGCTGGATGAGCTGGTGAACGAAGGACTGATCGAGAAGATTGCGGGCAAGGGCAACCGTGTGAAGGAGCCGGATGAGGACAGAACGCCTGTCGTACTGAGACTCGCCTGGTTCTCTTCCTCCTATGAGATTCCGATTATCGAGAAAATGATCGAGGCGTTTGAGCGGAAGCATCCGTTCGTTCAGGTGGAAATGGTGCTGTACGCCGAGGACTTCTACACCGAAACCATCATTCGGTCCATTGATGACGGTCAGGGCCCCGATCTGTTTATTATGTCGGATCAGCATTTCCGGGAATGGACCGAAAGCGGGCGAACGAATCTGCTGACAGGATATGTTCCTCCTCGTCTCAGGGAGGAAGGGGTCAGCTATCCGCGGGTCTTCGAGCTGTTCAATCATGAAGGCGACATGCTTGCGGCGCCGTTCGTCTTCTCTCCGGTGGTCATCTGCTACAACCGTTCGATCTTCCGTCAGCACGGCCTGCCTTACCCTATCAGTCTTGGCGACTGGAAGGAGCTGCTGGCGGCGGCCAAAGCCTGCACATCGGCCCCGGACGAAGACGGAATGACCGATCATTACGGCTTCTGCTTCTCCTCGTCTCCGAACCGCTGGCCGGTCTTCCTGCTTCAAAATGGCGGCAGCATTATGGCTGCAGACCGCAGCTGGAGCACGATGGCGGATCAGCGGAATATCGAAGCTTTGGAGTTTTGCGTATCGCTTATGTACAAGGAACATGTGTCGCCGATCTTCTCCCATGGCAGCAGCCATTTGGCCGAGAGCCTCTTTATGAAGGAACGGGTTGCCATGATCATGTCCACCTATTACTTCATGAATGAATTCCGCGACCATTCCATCGACTGGGATGTAATGACCCTGCCGAACGGCACCAAGCCCGCAACGATGCTGCTTGGAGGGGGGCTGTCGATCAATGCTGCGAGCAGTCATCGGAGTATCGCCGAGAAACTCGTGGATTTTATGACAGGTGAGGAGGCGCAGACGCTGCTGAAGAAGCACGGCTGCACCATTCCGGCTTTGCGGTCGGTGGCCGAGGATGACCGTCTGCTGAATCCGGACATTCATCCGCAGCACTATAACCGTTTTCTGGAGGTGCTCCCTCACGCTTATCCGCTTCATACACTCAACCTGAGCCAATCTGAAATATTGACGCTGCTGGATGAACTGAATCTGCTGTGGGCCGGCATGGAAACCCCGGCGGATACCTGCACCCGAATCGAGCAGCTGTTCAACAGCCGCCTCGGCCTGACGGGCGCCGGTACGGGAATGGAGAAGTGAACGAAACTCTTATTCCGTCTCATTACGTCAGGTAGTTGAGCGGTAATTAAATGTATGAAGGAACTTCATGGCAGGATGCCGAAATTGTCAGATGATTCAGATGACAATGACATATGGATTTTGAAAGCCGCATAAATTGCGGCTTTTTTCAGTTGTAGTATTAGTTTTTTTCTAATTGAACGACAAGAGTTTAAGACGAAGCCTGTTACATAATCACTCCATATTGATCTTGTCTGCACCCGATCTTCATTTCTCTATTCTATGATTAGTCCCAAAATAGATTAGAGTTGTGTCTTAGATGACAACGTTTGTCTAGTATTTGAAAAAGTGTTACGATCCAACTGAAGTACACACTGGTGAGTTTGAGGGGCTCATGCTCATGCTCATATAAACTTGAGAGGTTGTCACATGCCTAAAACAATAATGATTGTAGAAGATGAGCATATTTTACGAGAAATCATAAAAGATTATTTGCTTGAAGAAGGTTATGAAGTGCTCGAAGCGGATGATGGCAGAAAAGCTTTGGCGCTATTCCAGGAACATGAGCTGGATCTGATCATTCTGGATATCATGCTCCCTGAATTGGACGGATGGTCCGTATGCAAACGCATCCGAAAAGCATCTAACGTTCCGATTATCATGCTGACGGCCCGTTCGGATGAGGATGATACCTTGATGGGTTTTGAACTGGGAGCCGACGACTACGTAACCAAACCATACAGCCCTCCAATCTTGCTGGCACGGGCGAAGCGGCTTTTGGAGAGCAGACAGACTCGGGAACAAGAAGACGATACACTATCCAGCAACGGTATTTCCATCCACTTTCCATCCCGAACGGTGGCGGTGGATGGGGAAAACTGCAGTTTGACGCATACGGAATTTGAAATTCTGGCTTATCTGATGAAAAACAAAGGAATTATTATAACCAGAGAACAGCTGATTACAAAAATTTGGGGGTATGATTTTGTCGGTGATGATCGCACGGTCAACAGTCATATCCGCAATCTGCGTTCCAAGCTGGGAGAGCACGCCAAGCATATTGTCACGATCGTTCGATCAGGTTACAAGTTCGAGGACAAGTTATGAAGCAAGGGATTGTTCTAAAGCTGTTTCTATTTACGACGGGATTATGCTTATTCATTCTTGCTGTTATCTTTACCTTGCAGACCGTATTTTTCAAACAGTATTATGTTCATCAGAAAGTGAAGGATGTGAGCACGGCGCTTCAGGTTTATGAACAAGACTACCTGAATCAAACAACGGACACGCAGGAGACGGCAAAGCTGGAGCAAGATTTTTATCAAAAGCATAACATCTGGGTTACGACGGTGGACACCCAAGGTAATTTAAAGTACACCGATGATTTCTTCATGGAAGTCAAGCTAAGACATTCGGATGAAACCATGTTTTCCAATAAAACGATGATCATTCCTCTGTATAGTGTGATCGACGTAGAGGACTTCAGCAGTGATAATCCCTTCCTCACGCCTTGGATTAAAGAAGGGGAAGAGATCGCCATGGAAGGTTTGATTATGAATGGCCAGCCGGTGATCCAGCGTATGGGAAGGGGCAATTCTAACCTAAGAGACGAAAGCAGGCTGGAAAATTCGCAGATGGTGAGAAAAGAGTACGAGGTCGTCACTCGATTTGAGAGTCCGAACCAATACTTTGAGAAATATCCCACATTTCTGGTCGAGGGAACCATTATGAAGGTCCAGTTACCGGAAGGCGCAGGGGTCTCGCTTTATACCAATCACTTGTTGCTGGACCGCATCAAGGCTTTCCAAGCGGATCTTTTATACGGCGACTGGAAGGATAGCAAGAACCCCAATCAGATCGTGGATTATAAAGAAAATGATGTGAATTACAAAATTTTCGTGAATCGTATCCAAGATCGCGACGGAAATCCCGCATATCTGTTCGCGATGGCGTCACTCCAGCCGGTTAATGAAGCCGCAGGGATGATCAAGGAATACTATGTGTACATCATTATTGCTACTCTGCTTCTCGTGGTGCTGGCATCGTTCTATTATTCTCGTCAGATCACTCGGCCGCTGCTGCGCATCAACCGTACCACACGGCAAATGGCAGACCTTGATTTTTCGGAGAAAATCCCCATTACAACGAAGGATGAAATCGGGGACTTATCACGCAACATTAATGAGCTCTCCGAGCGCCTGCACTCTCATATTCTTCGGCTTGAGCAGGATATCGAGAAAGAAAAGCAGCTGGAGAATACGAGAAAAGAATTTATATCCGGCGTATCCCACGAGCTGAAAACTCCGCTAAGCGTTATTCAGAGCTGTCTGGCCATTATGAAGGACGGGGTGGCAAGCCATAAAAGGGATTATTACTTTAAGGCGATGGAGGACGAGGTCAAAAGAATGGATCTGCTGATCGTGGATATGCTGGAATTGGCCAAGTACGAATCCGGAACGTATACCATGGACATGGATTCTTTTTATATCGACACCGTTATCGAGCGGGTATGCACAAAATTGGCTGCGGACATCGAAACAAAGCAGTTACATCTTGATATGTCACTGAAGCCAGTCGAAGTGCTGGCAAATGAGCGGCGAATGGAGCAGGTCGTTGTCAATTTCCTCAGCAACGCGATTCGCTATACACCGGAGCAGGAGTCCATTCTCGTCAGTATCTTGGAAGATGGGGACACCGTTAAAGTATGCATCGAAAATAAAGGAGTCCACATTCAAAGCGAACAGCTTGAGAAGATCTGGGACCGGTTTTATCGCGGCGAGCCTTCCCGAAAACGGTCGACTGGAGGGACCGGGCTGGGCCTTTCCATCTCCCAAAAGATTCTGGAAATGCATGGTGTCCGATATGGTGTAACTAACACTCCCAATGGTGTCCTATTCTATTTTCATTTGAATAAGAAAGCGTAGAACCCGGTTCTGCGCTTTTTTAATTGAAGAGTTGTTCTTGAAGGTCTCTTATGGACCTATCAGGAACAGCTCTTTTTGGTTTGCCGCCGCCAAAGCCTATTACTCTATGAAAGTTTGATATCATCTGCACCTTATCTTGATCTCTGGCTACTACACTTTTATCAGGAGGAGGAGAGAAGGTATGAGAAAAGGCAGCTCGATTATAATCACTCTTATGTCTGCGCTGGTGATCGTTCTGCTCTATCAACTTGTTTCCGGGGAAGGGACAGCAAGCGACCGCAAAGCCGGCATGGATGTCCGCTCGGATAAGATAAGAACGCTAGAATACCAGTCGGAAACGCCTTATAAGGTCGTGATTGATTCAGGACATGGCGGTAAGGATAACGGCGCAACGGGAGCCAGTGGTAGTTTTGAGAAGGATTTTACGCTGCAGGTAGCGCTTAAGGTAGAAGAACTGGCAAAACAAGAGCCAGGGATTGAGGTGGTTCTCACTCGATCAGAGGATCGCTTTATATCTTCGATTGACCGGGAACGGCCGGAAATCGCCAATCGACTGGGTGCGGATTTATTCATATCCATTCACGGAAATACGTACGAAGACGCTAGTGTTTCGGGTACAGAAACATACTATTATCATGAAGATTCCCAGTTCTTGGCGGAAATTATGCAAAAGCATATGGTTCAGACCAGCGGATTTCGGGACCGGGGAGTAAAAAAAGAGGATTTCTTTGTCTTGAAAGATTCGAACATGCCGGCGGCTCTAATCGAAATGGGTTATTTAACGAATCCGCAAGAAGAGAATGAGATGCTGACAGAAGATTACCAATACCGGATGGCAAGCTCCATTCTGGACGGAATTAACGAAGCTCTAAATTTAAATTAAAGAGAGGAACATGAACATGAAAAAAATAGTTGCAACCCTACTCCTTGGGAGTATTACACTTGCCTTGGCAGCATGCGGAATTGAATCCACAAGCTCGAGTCCGCAGCAACCGACCACTCCAAACCAAGGACAGGCAACGGAATCAAAAGGCTCCGTAGAAACCGAGTATCAAGCTCTTTTCCAGAACAGCGTTTTTATGGGGGATTCCATTACGGAGGGTTTATCTTTTCACGATGTGCTTAAAGAGGAGAATGTTCTGGCAGGCGCCGGAAAAACGGCGGAGTTTGCACGTCAAGATATGGCTGAGTTGACTAAGCGGGATCCGGAACAAATCTTTATCCACTTGGGATCGGATGACATTTTATGGCCAACGGATAACCCTAAAACCTATTCCATGAAAAACTATGCGAAGCTGATCGGTATGATCAAGGAAAAGCTTCCGCAA
This sequence comes from Paenibacillus sp. LC231, assembly GCF_001860525.1. NCBI lineage: Bacteria > Bacillati > Bacillota > Bacilli > Caryophanales > Paenibacillaceae > Paenibacillus > Paenibacillus sp. LC231. The sequence continues at coordinate 80,284 of NZ_JFOM01000009.1, forward strand.
GCGAAAATAACCCTTTTATCGGTAACCCCGGTAACGGCGGAAGCGGAAGAACTGGAACCAAGATACAAAAATATCAATGATTATAACCAAGGCTTAAAAGAGTTGGCGGAGAAAGAGAACATTGGATATGTTGATTTGTCCTCGGTATTTTCAAACGGCTCAAATAATCTGTACGACTCGGACGGGATTCATTTTAAACCCGAGTTTTACACAAGAATGCTGGACCTGCTAAAAGCTCAAGTGGAATAACATGCAATGGATCAATCATTTTGGAGGTGTGAATATTGGTCTTTAGCAGCCTAATATTCCTGTTCCTCTTTCTGCCGGTCACCATTCTGATCTATTACGCATCTCCGATGAAATTTCGAAATGCTGTCCTACTAGTTGTCAGCCTGATTTTTTATGCATGGGGAGAGCCGTTATACATTTTCATCATGATTTTCTCCACGGTCTTCGATTATATCAACGGGCTGCTGATCGATAAGTATAGGCATCGGAAGCTGATGGCCAGATCGATTTTTATCGGCTCGATGATCGGCAGTCTGGGTATTCTCGGATTTTTCAAATATGCGGATTTTGTCGTGGACAACATCAATCTGTTGTTTCACATGGATATCCAAGCAGCCGATTTGCCGCTGCCTGTGGGCATATCTTTCTATACCTTTCAAACGATGTCTTATGTCGTTGACGTTTACTTGGATAAAGTATCGGTGCAGAAGAATTTCATCTCTTTTGGGGCATATGTGACCATGTTCCCGCAGCTTGTAGCGGGTCCCATCGTCAAATACGGCGATATTGCGGAACAGCTCGTTTTCCGAAAGGTGTCGCTGGACCGTTTTGGCGAAGGGGCGGAGCTGTTCATCAGGGGACTTGCCAAAAAAGTGCTGTTGGCCAATAATATCGGGTTATTGTGGGCGAGTGTTAAAGCAACGCCGATCGAGGAATTGAGCGTACTCTCCGCCTGGCTTGGCATTACCGCATTTACTCTGCAAATCTATTTTGATTTCAGTGGTTACTCTGACATGGCACGGGGACTAGGGAAAATGTTCGGATTTGATTTCATGGAAAATTTCCGATATCCCTACATCTCAAAAAGCGTAACCGAATTTTGGCGCAGATGGCATATTTCGCTCGGCAGCTGGTTTCGGGAGTACGTTTATATACCGCTTGGCGGTAATAGGTCAGGCTTTATGAAGCAGCTCCGGAATTTACTGGTCGTATGGTTTTTAACCGGATTATGGCATGGGGCCAGCTGGAACTTTATCGTGTGGGGCTTGTATTTCGGATTCTTTGTGATCATCGAGAAACGATTTCTTTTGCACAGTCTTGGACGTTTACCCGCTTTTGTCGGCCATGTTTACACGCTTCTGGTCGTTGTGATCGGCTGGGTATTGTTCGAAATGGAGCAACTGGCTTCCGCTTGGCGTTTCATCAGCGTGATGTTCGGTTTCGGCGGGCATGCTTTTGCGGATCAGCAGGCGCACTATGATTTGTCTACGAATGGTGTATTGTTTGTCGTGTTGGCAATCTGTGTTACTCCGCTTCCAGGAAAGATGTTATCCTGCATGAGGGAAAAATGGAGAATCGCCGGCGTGATTACCGTTCCGCTTATCTATTTTTTATTCATGATCCTGTCGACGTCTTATTTGGTCAATGAAACCTACAATCCGTTTTTATATTTTCGATTTTAAAAGGGGACAGCCATGGGATATTACAAAAATTTCAAAAGTAAATTGCTGGCTTTATTGCTGCTCCTATTTATTAGCGTAATCGCAGTTCTTCATCTTTTGGCGGTGGATCGTTCATTTTCGGAGTCGGAAAACCGGATGCTGAAGCAGCTGCCGCACTTCTCGCTGAAAGCATTGCTGTCAGGAGATTTCACTGCGGATTTCGAAAAATATGTGTCCGACCAATTTGTTTTCAGAGACTTTTGGATCGGGGCAAAAACCGATGCGGACCGGCTCTTGGGAAAAAAGGAGAGCAACGGAGTTTACCTAGGAGCAGACGGGTATCTGATTCAGGATGTCATTCCCCCGGCAGAAGAGGATGTGAGGGAGAAGCTCGAAGCCATTCATTCGTTTGACCAGGCCACGCCGGAAATGAATAAATATGTGATGCTGGTACCAACGGCAGCCGCTCTGTATAAAGACAAGCTCCCGAAATATGCGATCATCGGCGATCAAGAAGCATACTTGGAAAAAGTAAAGCAATGGCTGAATCCCAATATACGTTTCATCGATGTTTTTCCAGGTTTATATGCTGAGCGCGATCAACCTATATTTTATAAAACCGATCATCATTGGACGACTCAAGGCGCTTATGTCGGCTATCTGGAGCTTTGCAGGCAAATGGGGCTGATACCGCAGAATGACGAAGACTTTAATATCCAGCAAGTAACGGATGAATTTTTCGGTTCGCTTTATTCAAAAAGCGGGTTCAGACATGTAAGGCCCGATCGATTGGAGCTTTACTTGCCAAAGGACCAGGAGAATTACACCGTAACGTATGTCGATGAAGAGAAGACTGCGGATTCATTGTATGCGATGGAGCAGCTGCTCAGAAAGGATAAATATGCGGTGTTTCTTAACGGTAACCATGCACGAATCCATATTGAAACGGCTAATCCGAGCGGTAGAAAGCTCCTGGTGGTCAAAGATTCGTACGCTAACAGCCTGATTCCTTTCTTATTAAAGCATTTTAGCGAAATACATGTGATAGACCTTCGGTATTATGAAGAGGATTTAGCGTCGTTCGTGAACGAGCAGGGGATCCAGGACATGTTATTGCTTTATAATGCGAATACGTTTTTCGAGGACCCATCCATCAAAAATGTAACGGAGTGATCAAATGAGAAAACAATGGAGCGGGAAAAGAAGTTTTTACCCCGTTATGCTTGCATTATTCGTCGTGATTGGCGTATTGTCCGGTTGCGCAGGCAAGGATGACAAGACTTCAGAACAATTGTCTGCCACCGAAATCGGAAAAAGTATCGAACAGGCAGTGGGCCTAAAAGACATGAAAAAGCAGGATCTGAATAAGCTGCAGAAATTGTATAAGATGGATGCAGACAGCATGGATGATTTTATTCTATATACGTCTACATCGAATGTAAAAGCTGATGAATTGGCCGTTATCAAGCTGAAGGATGAGAGTCAGGCAGAAAGCGTCAAAAAGAATATGGAGCAACGAATCGAAGCGCAGAAAATGAAATTCAAGGACTATCGCCCCGATGAATATTTTCTGGTCGATAATCACGTGTTAAAGGCGAAGGGGCGATTTATTTTCTTCGCGGTTTCTAAAGACGCCGAATCAATGGAACGCACGTTTGACAGTGCTTTTTGAAAGAAGCCCAGCTCAAATCCTAATTTTCCAAATAAGAATATTTCTCCACCATTTTATATAAATAATTTCGAAACTCTTCCATGTATGATTTAGGTTCTACGATTTCCAGATTCGTGCCGAAACCTGCTAAAAATTGAAATCCAATAGGGTTCTGAGGAATATGGATGGTAGCCAGGAAATATTCAGAACTATAGCTTTCAATACTCTTTCGACCGTACCTTTCAATGAATTGATCTTTTATGCTTGGCGAAATCAATGCCTTTATAGCGACAAGTTGCGGTTGATAACGGGTTGTTTCTTGTTCTAATGCATAATCTCTCGGGTTAAAGGTTTCTTCATTCATATTGAGATTATCGATCCTGGATAATTTAAATGTTCTATAGCTCTGACGATGTAAACAGAATCCCTTCAGATACCAACTCGTCTCGCTGTAATGAAGCTGATACGGTTCGACGATTCGATTCGTTATCATGCCATTTTTATCTATATAATCAAATGAAATTATTTTTTTCACTGATATCGATTCCTGGCATGTCTTCAAGGTTTGAAGAACCTCGGACCGACCCTCCCAATCATAAAATGACAGTCGGACTGAACCTTTCAGTGACAATGGACTAACCATGGCTTCTATTTTTTTAATAGTCACTTCAACTTCTTCGCTAATTAGAATTTGTTCCAATCCGCCGAGCGCAGTCAATATATTCTCCAAGTCGGAGCTGCTTAAAAGACGTTTATCCACCTTGTATTCATCCAAAATACCGTATCCGCCATGAATTCCATGAACAGAATAGATGGGGATGTTGGATAAACTCAGTGTTTCCATATCGCGAAGAATCGTTCTTTTGGAAACGTTAAATAATTGTGCGAATTCTTTTGTTGAAACGATATCTTTTTTTAGCAACATCATGATAATCGATATTAATCTTTCAACCTTCTCCATAGCTGCCCCTCTTTTGGTACAAATTTTTAAATGGTGACATGCGTCTGTCACCACTAATAAATTATACTTCATTTATCAAAAGAAGGAGGTACAACTTTATGTCAGCTATTGCCTATTTGAACTTTGATGGAATCGCCGAAAAAGCGATTGAGTTTTATTCGGAGGCTCTCAATGCGGATGAGGTAAAAAAAGTGAAATTTAGGGATTTTCCGCAGGATCCAAATTATCCATTGCCAGAAAATGAATTAAATATGATCATGGAGTCTTCAATAGAATTTGCAGGCGGGAAACTCATGATGTCGGATATTTTGCCTTCCATGAAGGCGGTAACGGGTGAGTTGGTAAAAGGAAATAACGTGCTTATTAGTGTAGTCATGGATGATCAACAAACATTGGAAGAATACTTTAATCAATTGTCTGTTGGCGGACATGTTGTAATGCCGTTATCCAATACTCCTTGGTCTTCGTGCTTTGGAATGCTGGTTGATCAGTTCGGAGTTGCCTGGAAATTTAATAGCGACGCAGATAAGTTTCTTGATAGTGTCATTTCCAACAAACAGTAACTCATTCAAAACATGGCCTTCCAATGAAAGGCCATGTTTTAATATTTCCATTAGAAAGGAGGAGGAGAGGTTTTATCTATGGAAATTGAACATATGATTCCAGCAAAAACGAGAGAGGATTTAAGAATTTGGCTGCAGAACCATTGCAAGACCGAGAAGTTCTGCTGGGTTTTGGTTAGTATGACGCCAACCCCTCATATGTTGTTATATTTGGACGTCGTTGAGGAAGCCTTATGCTTTGGATGGATTGATGGAGTCAAAAAGAAAGTGTCCGAAACCGGGCTGGCCCAGAGACTGTCTCCTAGAAGCAAAAAAAGCTCATGGACCGAATTGAATAAAGAACGTGTCCGCCGCCTCGAAAAGTTGGGGTTCATTAGTGAGGAAGGCAGGAGGGTTCTTCCTGACATGGATCCCGGTTCTTTCAGAATAGACGGGGTCGTAGAACAAAGGCTAAAAGAGGAAAAGCAAGTATATGAGAATTTCATGGCATTTCCCGATCTTTATAAAAGAGTTCGGATCGACACGATACAAAGCTATAAGAATCAGCCGGAATTATTTAAGAGCAGATTAGACAAATTCATAACCAACACGAGAGAAAACAAGATGTACGGTCAATGGAACGATAATGGCCGTCTATTAGATTATTGATATTTCCTGGGTCGAAGGCCAACAATCGTATTCACTCCAATTTCTTATAGCTTTTGATTATTATTCTTGTAAGACTTTACCATATCCTTCTGAAGCGCAATGTGCATTCCATATTTCGATGTGTATCGAATAGTACTCGGTTTATACTATATACAAAAGTACACCAGAATGTGGATGGGGAGGGTTATGGTATGGACATGACAAAACAGATTGAACAGCTTGCCGTCTTTAAAAAGCTTCATTCCAATTTCTTTATTTTGCCCAATGCATGGGATGCTGCGAGCGCGAAGACTTTTGAGAAGTGCGGATTCAAGGCCATTGGCACGACAAGTGCAGGTATTGCGGTTTCTCATGGGTATGCGGATCGGAATATGCCCTTTGACAGGATGCTGGATACGGTACGCAGGATTGTGCAAACCGTGGATATTCCGGTTACCGTGGACATGGAAGACGGGTATGGACAAACACCTGATGAAGTCGCAGAGTCGGTTAAGCTGGTGATCAAGGCGGGCGCGACGGGAATTAACATTGAAGACAGCAGAAGGGACCGACAAGCGCCGCTGCTTGATATTCCGGTCCAGCAAAAAAAAATAGCCGTCATCCGGGAGCTGGGGAGCGCCATGGCTTACCCTCTCTTTATCAATGCCCGGATCGATTCTTATTGGATCAAGTCTATGCCGCCTGCAGGGAGGCTTGAAGAGACGATCAAGCGGGCTCATGCCTACCAGGAAGCCGGGGCAGATTGCATTTTTGTCCCAGGAATCCAGGAAATCTCCGACATCCAAACACTGCGCCATGAAATAAGCTGTCCGATAAATGTATTGGCCGGGCCGGGAATGCCTTCCGCAAATGAACTTGTAGCACTAGGGATTCAGCGCATCAGCACCGGCTCAGGACCTTTTCGCGCCGCACTATCGCTGCTGCATCGCATGGGCCAAGAAATTCTGGAGAAGGGAACTTTTGAGCATATGACTTCGAGAGTCCTTTCTTACGATGATTTATCCAATACTGATAGGAATGGAGAATGAAGTCAAAAGATGAGTGCGCTCTCCTTACGCATACAGGTATGAAGCTTGATGAAATTGCACGCGATACCGGATTTGAGTATGACACTTACTTTATTAAGCAATTTCAAGCTGATAAGCGGGCAGGATATATATCTATATCCAACTCTGAAATTGTAGATGTAAACGTGAACCTGTCATGTAAATCGATGTTTGACAAGGTTCACAAAATAACAAATCAGATACCGGAACTTTATCCTTCTATGCATATGTACAGTTCGCGACTTGTTTATTGTTAGTCTCTTATTTTTGTATAGGTATAGTTAGGTTAATGTACGCAAAAAAGCACCGGTAAGCTGGTGCTTTTTTGCGTTTTCTCCGTTTAAAGGGAGATAGAAATGAAGCATTTATCTAAGTATGAAAAAATACGGAAGATCTCATCGGCTCTAAAACAGCCGAATTATAGATATTCGCAAATAACAGAGGCAATCTTCAAGAACAAGATCGGAAATTTCGAAGCAATGAACAACTTGTCTAAGCCATTAAGAAATGAATTAATCAAAGAGCTTGGAAACAATGTGTTAAGCATCACACCAAACATGGAGCAGAAATCCAACCAAGTTAGCAAAATTCTGTTTGCTATCCCAGGCGATGAATACATTGAATCCGTAAGGTTAAGTTATAAAACGGGCTGGGAATCCTATTGTATCTCTTCGCAGTGCGGTTGCGGATTTGGTTGTACATTTTGCGCTACGGGAACACTCGGTTTGAAGAGGAATCTCACGACGGATGAAATAACGGATCAACTGCTTTACTTTATTTTGAATAACCATCCCTTGGACAGCGTGTCCTTTATGGGGATGGGAGAGGCACTTGCAAACCCATATGTATTTGATGCATTGCATATGCTGACAGATCCAAAACTTTTCGGTTTAGGACATCGCAGAATTACGGTTTCCACAATTGGTATATTAGCTGGAGTAAAAAAGTTGACGAAGGAGTTTCCACAGATTAATTTAACGTTCTCGCTTCATTCACCATTTCATGATCAGAGAAGCGAGTTAATGCCAATTAACAATCATTTTCCACTTGAAGAAGTTATGGGGAACATTTATATCATGTTAATCTAATCCCTTACAATTCCACCGATGCCACACCAAACAGTTTTGTAGAGTCGGATCAGAACAGCATCAATATGTTCCTTAGAATCTTGAAGTCAATAAACAATTACAGGAATATGTCCAAGGCGAATACCTCTATATACCAGCTAGAAATAATGAATTTAAAGTCTGGGGAGAGCTGTCGGGCGCACGTAAAGAGATTAACAACAGAAATGATGCTATTCTGGATGCGTATTTATCGGGCGCTTCAGTCGAGGAACTCTCAGAATTATACTTAAGAAAAGCATGAGATCAAAGCCAAGATGACGCCAAACAGCCGAAATGGCAAGAGCAAGAAGACGGTGGTCAGCGAATACGGAGAGCAGGAAATTGCGGTTCCACGGGATCGGATGGATGAGTTCGTTGTGCAGAAGACCAGAAGAATGTAACCGGCATCGAGGGTCAGATCATCGCCCTGTATGCCAAAGGTGTCAGCACACGAGAGATTCAAGACCATCTGCAAAACCTGTACGGCATCGAAGTCTCGCCCACGCTTATTTCCAATGTTACCAACAAAATCGTGCCTCTTATTAAGGAATGGCAGAATGGCCGCTCCAAGGCGTGTACGCCGTCGTTTACATGGATGCGCTTCACTTCAAAATGAAGCAGGACGGGGCCATTGTAAACAAAGCGGTCTACATGGTTATCGGTATCGATCTGGACGGAAACAAGGATGTGCTTGGCATGTGGATCGGGGAGAATGAATCCAGTAAGTTCTGGTTATGCGTCCTAAACGCCAAATCCCCCTCGGGAGATGACTTGGAAATAAGTTTACACAGAAATCTTGACAGACCCTTGCAGTGACTAATCAATGTGGCAATTCAATAAAAAGCATATTAAAAGACCAACCTATCATTGAACTGCACCTCCAATGTTAGATGGTATCTAACAATTGGGGTGCAGTTCACATCAGAGTTGATCTTATAATAAGATGCATATGATAGCTTAATGTGCAACCATCATGTCACAATGACTTTGTTTTCATTTTTTTATTTCAATCACGGTAGTTTAATCCCATAACTTCACAGAGCCGGATCCACTGAAGCTTTCATAGACATAAAATTCTGCCTTCTTGTTGTCCCCGTCGACATAGTTGCTGATTCCCCGATAGATCAGTGTGTCGCCAGGGTATAGAAAGTATTCATAGCCAGTCACAAGTTCGTCGGCATTGCTGCCCGGATCGTATTCCCGAAGCTGATACCAGGCCCCGCCGCCCGGACCGCTCACAACTTGAAACTTGAAATCGCCGCCGCCAGAGTGAACGTAATTATTCGGGTTTTGTGAGGAAACCGTTGAGAGACTCCCAAGGTAATCCCATTCGCCTGCTCCCATAGGGGTGGCGACATCCCCATTGGCACGAATTATCGTGACGTTAGGGGCAGAGTCAACAGTTTCTCCCACAGCTCTGGATTCCATTTCGGGTTCGTCGGCAAACATCGTGGAAAAGGGAACTGCGAATATAAGTATCAGGGTGGTCAACATAATACGCAACCAGCCGACACTTGTTTCTTTCCGATGCTTCACATCCATCGTCCTCCTTATTATTTCGATGTATGAAATCAGGGATAATGTAACACACCTAGAATGGAATAACAACCATAATTTGCTAAATTTGATTTAATTATATAAAAATGAAACTTTATGTCTATGACTTTGGTCACTAAGTCTGGTCTGATGACTCAGCATATTGTTGGGATGACTACATCAATGATCTAAACATCGTTCGAAAAAACGAACCGGACAGTCATAAACATCGATAGTTGGTTCACATTGGATAATTATAACATTGACAACTGTAGGTTTTTCCAAAATAATAGAATGTAATTGAATACTGGTACCTTTAATTCAGTCCAGAGAGGCTGGCAAGGGCAGCGGATTTTTTATAATCACGCGAGAATCAGTGCTTATTCCGACAGGGATGCTCTGCGTCTTCGTGCGGGTTATGATATGAGAAAGAGGCTACTTGTCAGTGAAGACTTGACGAGTGGCCTCTTTTTTCTGCTTCTTTGGTATCAGAACACTTTAACCTGGAGGTATTCTGATGAGCAAACAAGATCAAGAGTTTTCGTGGCAAGCGGTGCCGAACACGCACAGAAACCATTTTTGGAAGACGTTATCCGTCATGTTAGGGTTCACATTCTTTTCGGCAAGCATGCTGGCAGGGGGGACGCTCGGAGTCGGCTTAACGTTCATGGAGTTCATTGGAATCGTGCTCGCGGGCAATTTGGCACTCGGCATCTATACAGGAGCGCTGGCGCATATCGCTGCCAAAACAGGCCTTTCTACGCATTTGCTGGCAAAATATGCTTTCGGTGAGAAAGGCTCGTACCTGCCATCATTCCTGCTTGGCTTCACGCAGGTCGGATGGTTCGGCGTCGGTGTAGCCATGTTCGCGATACCGGTCGCCAAAGCGATGGGTTGGAACGTGTACCTGTTAATCTTCTTGTTTGGTCTTGCCATGACGGCATCAGCCATCTACGGCATGAAGTCGCTCGTCATTCTGAGTTATATTGCGGTTCCGGCCATTACCATTCTTGGCGGTTATTCCATGTTCGAAGGCGCAGGCTCGCTTGGCGGCCTTCAAGGCTTACTCGATTACACGCCGGAACAGAGCCTCACTGCGGCAGCGGCACTAACTATTTGTATCGGCTCATTCATTAGCGGCGGGACCTTGACGCCGGATTTTGCACGGTTCTCCCAGTCGTCCCGGCAGGCGGTGACCGCGACGGTCATTGCGTTCTTCCTTGGAAACTCGCTCATGTTCCTGTTCGGCGCAGTCGGCGCAATGGCGTATAACCTGGCAGATATCTCGGAGGTCATGTTCCTGCAAGGGCTGATCATTCCCGCAATCATCGTACTCGGGCTGAACATTTGGACGACCAACGATAATGCGCTTTATGCTTCAGGACTGGGCTTTGCCAACATTACTAAAATTTCAAAGAAATTATTCGTCATCGTAAACGGCATCGTGGGTACCGTATTGGCCATGTGGATGTACAACAATTTCGTTGGTTTCCTGAATGTGCTGGGTGCGGCGATCCCGTCCATCGGAGCCATCATCATCGCGGACTACTTCTTTGTAAAGCGCAGAAACTATAAACCGTTTGCCGACATGACTTTCAAGAAGGTAAACTGGATAGCGATGGCGGCTTGGGCTATCGGCGTTGCTTTTGCCCAGTTGGCTCCGGGAATAACGCCATTAAACGCACTGATCGGTACGGCGGTGGCCTACATCGTGTTAATGCTGATCGTTCCTGCCAAAGAATCCAATGAAATGGGGAAATCAAATGATTATACAGAACGCAAAATTGCGGGGTAAAGAAGGTTTGTGGAATATCGTCGTGAAAGACGGGAAGTTTGGTCTAATCACGCAGTCTCTGGAAACAACTGCGAATGAGGAAGTCATTGATGTGGGCGGCTCGCTGGTGCTGCCACCGTTCATTGAACCTCACATTCACCTGGACACAACATTAACGGCGGGCGAGCCGGAGTGGAATTTGAGCGGAACGTTGTTCGAAGGCATCCAGCGTTGGTCCGAACGCAAGGCGTTCCTGACACATGAAGACGTCAAAACGCGCTCTAAAACAGCACTGAAGTGGCAGATGGCGCAGGGCATCCAGCATGTACGCACGCATGTGGACGTTACCGATCCAAGCTTGACCGCAGTTAAAGCGATGCTGGAAGTGAAAGAAGAAATGGCACCGTACATTGACATCCAGCTTGTAGCATTTCCACAGGAAGGCATTCACTCCTACCCGAACGGTGCGGAATTGCTGGAAGAGTCGCTGAAAATGGGTGTCGACGTGGTTGGCGGCATTCCACACTTCGAATTCACGAGAGAGTATGGCGTCGATTCGATGAAGGTTGCGTTTGACCTCGCCGAAAAATACGACCGTCTCATCGACATCCATTGCGATGAAATCGACGACGAGCAATCCCGTTTCGTGGAAGTCGTCGCCAAAGAAGCATACGAACGCGGGCTGGGCTCCCGCACGACGGCAAGCCACACGACGGCGATGGGTTCATACAATGATGCATATACGTACAAATTGTTCAGATTGCTGAAGATGGCGGACCTCAATTTCGTCTCCAACCCTCTGGTCAACATCCACCTGCAGGGACGCTTCGACACGTATCCGAAAAGAAGAGGGCTGACTCGCGTCAAAGAGCTGCAGGAAGCCGGTCTTAATGTGTGCTTCGGTCACGATGACATCTTTGATCCATGGTATCCGCTAGGCACAGGCAACATGCTTCAAGTGCTGCACATGGGCATTCATGCTTCGCAGTTGCTCGGTTACGATCAGATCGTGAACTCGATTGATCTCATTACGAAAAACAGTGCAAGAACGCTGCATATCGAGGATGTGTACGGTATTGAAGAAGGCAAACCTGCCAACTTCATCGTTCTTGAAGCAGAGAACGAATATGAGGCCATTCGCAAACAAGCCGCAGTGCTTTATTCGTTCAGAGGCGGGCGTAAAATCGCCGAAACGAAGCCGCGGGACACGTCGATCATTCTAGAGGGCGGTTCGGAGAAGGTCACTTTCAATAAATAATCTATCAGGCATTAAAATCCGCGAATTTAGCGGATTTTTTTGTTTTAGAAACTATAGATCCATAATCATCTGGGGTAGGCTGCCGACAGCAATAAATCGGCGGCCTATTTATGATTTTTTCATCGCTCCCTAAACAGTATCACTTTTTGACATGATTTAAGACTATGATAAACCCATCAAGTAAAAAGAAAATTTAAAGAAGACGACAGAGAAACCGGTGCCCGAAGCAACCCGAGTTATTCAGTTTCCTAAAGGGGAATACCTCGTAGTAAAAGGGGAAGGGAAGACGGCTGATGAGTTGAGTAATATGCTTGCTGGTGTTGCCTTTGGTCAAGTTTTGCCGGAAGCCAAAGATTTCGCGTATCGTTGGCGGGCCAAACGCAACGGTGAGATGAGTCAGCGAAACCGGCCTAGTAGTTGGTGAAATGTGGATTCCCGTTGTCAGGAAATAAGGAGGGATAACAATGTCCAATATCATTGATTTTAAAAATGTATCTACCGTTGGTTTAGAATCTTCACCCGTAGCAGAAGCGCTTGCTGGTTTACGAGCGAATGAAGCCCGTTACTTTATGAACAAGTATAAGCATGAATTTACGGTTGTACCCGCCAGCGAGAGCCAGGAGACCCTTGAGTATGTGAATCGAATATTGAAAGAAGAACGACATCTTGAGTTTGCGACTAAACCTTTAGAAACGTCGCGTTTTCAAGTGGAAAACATCCAATTTGCCTATGTATTTTATGAGAATGGTCTTGGAATCAATGTCATGTATACGGTTGATGACCCTAAGAAGCGAGCCGTTGGTTTTAAGCTTTCGGAAGGGATGGAGGTACCGGAGGAATTAGAAGGGAAGTTTAAGTTTGCTAGGCAGAAGTCAAAATTAGCCGGAACCATTCGGGGCTCGTTCTTTGTAATTAAGAAAAATTATACTGATGAGGTGGGAACCCATGAATAAAATGACCAGTGTGGAAACAACTATGAAAGTAAATGCCCGTCCTGTCGGAAAAATGGTAACTTATTGGACAGTCACATCGCTGCTCGCAGCAGCTATTATGTTAAGTGGTATCGGACAACTGATGCAATTTGGAGGAAACCTCGAGTTGGTGACGAATCTGGGCTACCCATTATACGTCCTGACCATTCTCGGGATTTGGAAAGTGCTTGGAGCCATCGCTCTCGTCGTGCCAGGTTTACCTCGACTTAAAGAATGGGTTCACGCTGGTATCTTCTTTTTAATGACGGGTGCGGCATTATCCCATGCATTTGCTAACGATTATGGTGACTACGGATTTAATCTGATCCTCCCGCTCTCATACGCTGCACTAAACATCTTTTCGTGGGCGCTGCGGCCACCGAAGAGCCGCTTATAAGATTACAGAATACTGTTGGAAATCGACTGTGTCTCGACATCGATGAGAGCAGCTTGCCCTGGCAGCTGCTCTTCCTCTATATTTAAAAAAGGAAATTTCTACTGTAAATCGATTCTTTACATTAATAGGGGGCATATCGATGGTCGGGACGATTATCATTTGTTTTTTGGTATTACACATCATCATGGCTGCCATCATGGCGGTTTTCGCTAGGGATGAAAGCATGAGAAATAACATTGGATTCCAAGCTTACACCCCCGAGCCGAAATCGGCTGGAGATTACATTTTTAATGTGCTGTTCTTTCTCCTTGCAGGTGGAGCTTATTATATGGAGTCGATCAATGAACGGATTGCGCAAAAGTTTTGGCTGGTCCGGATCGGCATCCGAATTGCGGTTCTATCCATTGCCATAATCGTTGTTTTTATCCTTGCCATCATCTTTTCATTTTGATCTGAAAACACGGTAAGCCAATAGTCTTTTTTTACATCTAGTTTATTTACGGTATCCATAACGTGTGAAAAATTAGAATTATGTACGATAAACTCGTCCGTTCTGCCATCAACATGTGTACCAAAAGCAAGATGTTTTATAGAATCGTAATCATATACTTGGGATGCAGGTTGGCGACTACAGTAATATTCACCTCGAACGAAAAAATCAACAGCTTTTTTTTAACTCCGTTTCTTCCCACATATAAAAATCCTCCAATTCGCAATATGGCCCTTTTCATGTGCGAGATACTCAAGGGGACCATCCCGTTTATAATTGCTTATAGACATCATTATAGGGATGGCATCAGATTAATAAAATGTATAATACAATTGATAATTGTTTTATGCGTAACACCGACTTACAGGTAATAACCGCGAGCCGCTTGATCAATGGGAGGATTAAACATGTGGGAGAATATTGAAACGGGGTATTATATCACGCTAGAAAGCTGTTATCAGGAAGCGTGTGATGGGGAAAAGGTGATCGATGAAATTATTAATCATTATGAAGAAGAAAGTGAGGGAAAGAATGGATTGAACAAGAGCTGGATTATAATCGACACGTATTTCTTATCGATGAACTTGGATGAATATATGAGATTCAGAAGAAAGGCACAAGTTTATAGAAATCAAGGGTTCGACATTGATGAGACTTTTTAATGAATTCAATATTCGCTCAACTAACAGCGAACGATAGCTCAATCAAATAGAAGAAGAGGAAACAAGAGAATTAAAGGAGTGTCCAATATCTTTGATTAAGAGTAAAGAACATACATACATCCGTTGTCGCAGAACTCGCGGCTTTTTTTGTTTATACGATGGAAGTTCTTATCCCGAGTTTAGGAAAAGAACTTCCATCGTTAGCCGATTAGGTGATTGTCTAATGTGATTGACTTATCCTGATATAACCGTTTGAGTAGGTACGATTCGATCTACTATAGGTGCTTTTCGAGGAATCGTTTTTTTTCGGTAAAAATGAACAGCGACTATTAAACATAGAAGGAGGGAAAGAGCACTCTTCCATCGACTAATCGAGGGACAGGGCAGTACTTATCCCTACTTCTCAACACGCCAATCTACCTTTTTTAAGATCAATACGATTGAAATCAGCGAAAAGAGCAAGAGTACAAGCGTGTTCCAGGCGACAGACCCGGACCAGCCAGAAATCAGCACCTCCCGCATAGCCTCGGCGGCATAAGTGGTTGGGAAGAGATAAGAGAGCCACTGCAGGATCGCAGGCAACTGATCCATATCCACCATGACTGGCGTCAAAAACGAGATGAACATCATCAGCGCCTGGACCAGCATGTTCGTCAATTGGTGGCTAGGCGACCAGAAGCCGATCAACACACCCGCGCCAACCACGCTAAAGACGGTGAGCAGCAACACAGGGACAAGTCCCCAGCTGTAGTGGAATTGAATGCCGTAAGCCAGCTGACCAATCATCGCCAAGATGATAAAAGAGGGGGCGCTCATGATCAAGCCGCGCAGCAGATTGGCAAAGATGAAGTTTACCTTCGCAATCGGCAGGGACGAATAGTACGTGAAGTGCCCTTGGTGCTTCTGATAAGATATCTCCTGCGCCATGGAATTGAGTCCCATGACGATTAAACCGAAGAGCATATTCCCCGTAATTATACGGGTCATGACAGCCGGCGTTGGGTCGACTGTAAAGAATTTGAGAAACAGCAGCGTCGTTAATGGAAACATGCATGCCATGATGAAAATCCAAACCCATGCCTCGCGGATGATCGTGAATTGAATGCGGGCAAGGATCAGCCATTCTGTTATTCTGCGTTGGATTACGCTCTGCTGCTCGTGCTCTTGAAGAAAGACCGCTTCTTGCAGTTGCAGGTCTTTGCTTTGCATAGATGGTTGAGTATTTTCCATGTTTAGATCACCTCCGCTTTGTCAGGCTTATCCTGTTCGTCATCGATATGAAAATAGACATCTTCAAGATTCGGCGGGACTAAGGAATATTCTTCAATCGGTAAATGCTGCTTTGTTATGAAGTCAATTGCGTAGCTGGCGTCCTGCTTCTCGATCAATGCCCGGATTCGGTTTTCTCCCGTTTTGGTCCACTGTCCCAGCGCGATTAAGCTTCGGCATACATGATCGCTTTCACCAAAGGAGGTCGTAATTTCCAGCTTCATCCGCTGATCGACCCTTTGTTTTAATACGCTGACATGATCGATGGCGAGCAGCTTGCCGTGATTTACGACAGCTACTCTGTCCACGACCTGTTCGGCCTCCAGCACGTTGTGTGTCACCAAGATTACGGTTACTCCTTGCCGATTCCGTTCTTGAATCAGATCCCATACGAGTCTTCTCTTTTTCGGGTCCAGCTCATTGGTCGGTTCATCCAGGATCATGACGGGGGAAAAGCCGATCAAGCAAGTTCCTATCCCGATTAAACGCTTCTGTCCACCGGAAACGTTCTTCAGCAGCTTATGACGGAGGTCCTGCATTCCAAAGCGTTCCAACAATTCCTCTGTTTGCTTTACGGCGGACTCTTTCGTCAACCCCCGCAATCTTCCCGTAAAATATAAAGCTTCCCAGGTTTTTAAACTGGTCAGGGCGTGAGGCTCTTGCGAGTAGTAGGCTACCTCCTGGGCAACTCGCTTGGTTTGGGTCTTCACGCTGGTTCCTTTATAGCGTACTGTACCTGAGGTGGGAGCAAGGTGTCCTACCATCTGCTTGATTAGCGTGGATTTGCCTGCTCCATTCGGACCGAGCAAACCGAGAATTTCACCTTCTTGTACATCGAAGCTTATGTCACGATTAGCAACAACCTTTCCTTTTTTGTACGTTTTATTCACATGCTCTAATTGATAAATCAGCTTCATCATTCTTACCCCTTTCTGTTCCTACTATGGTTTTGCTGGTGTGTGCCTGAACACAGAGAAAGTATGTATTCCTTGACTGGTAATTACTTTTGTTGGATGATGCCTAAGTATACTAAACGGTAAATTAACAGGCGTTAGTCTAAAGATATCGCAAAATCTTGCTAAGGAGTGACGGGCGGCAGAATGGTTTTCGTCTCCGTCTCAGGACGGAGACAGCATGCTGAGCTCTTGTATCCAGCCAGGGCTTCGATCGGCGGAAAATCAGATCTGATAACAAAAAGTGAAGGCAAATAATCACACAAATGACATTTGCGTTTTGCAAATAATAATGATGAAATCCGCCAGAATGTACGAAGCCGGTATAAGCAAGTGGCCGTTCAAGAAGCAAATGCTGAATCGTGTTGCCATCCCAATATATAAGCAACTGGCTGCTGCACTACATCTTCTGACGTTAATACAATTTCAAGCAAATTAGGTTACTCAAATGAAGAATTAGACTCGGTACCTGATGGTGCAAATCTGGGGTTAAGTGCGGCAATCCGCAAGCTATCGCGTCGTTAATTCCTGGTGAAGTGGTACTGGACTTAGGCAGCGATGGTGGGTTTGACTGCTTTTTAGCATCCCGACAGGTGGGGGAGACAGGGTCAGTGATCGGTGTGGTCATGACACCTGAAATGGTTAGCCGGGCTCGTAACAATGCAACGAAGGGGAATTTCGTGAACACAGATTTTCGTTTAGGGGAAATTGAGCATCTTCCAGTTGCTGACCATACGGTGGATTCAATTATCCTAGGAGATATGTTTGTTATCCATATGTGCGGGATCAGGGATCTTCACAGATTGGAGGATAACAGGATTATATGGCGAATCATGTTAGAAGCAACAAAGTTGTATTACAGGAGGCTGTGACATGTTGAAATTGTTCGAGTATAACTGGCAAGTTCGCAAAGATTGGTTTGACTGGTGCGATACGGTGAGTGAGGAAGAACTGTTGAAAAGACGCACCGGGGGCATAGGAAGCATTCTCTACACACTCTATCACATCGTGACAGTTGAATATGCCTGGTTGTGCGGGGATTTGCAAGGGAAAGAGCTGGAAATCCCTTCGTTCGAGGATTGTGCCAGCGTGCAGGGATTAAGAGATTATTCGGCACGAAGCCATGCGGAAATTGCACCCTTCATCTACGCTTGGAATGATAGCTTGGAAGACCGTATCATGTATGATACAAACCAAAACGGAGAGCAGGAAAGCTTTACATTCGGTGAAGTGATGCGGCACGTGATCGCCCACGAAATTCACCATATCGGTCAATTGTCAATATGGTCTCGAGAAATCGGAAAGACGCCGGTTACAGCAAACTTGATTCGTAGAGGGTTATTCGATAAGTCGCGGTAGAATGTAGAAACATGTCGCTGGACAAGAATAAAGTACCATGCAAAGTCGCTAAATTAGCGGCTTTTTTTTATAGTAACGATGTTTGTGCGCCGGAGATGGAAGAGCAGATATGTATAGAATTACTTTTACAGGGAAATTTAATACAATCCGTATGCGAAGGAGCTGAAGTATAGAGTATGATCCATCCCAAAGACGACTATGGGGAATTAGGCAATAAAATCGAAGTTGATTCGGATGTGAACGAGGATCGTAATCGAGAAGAGCAGTTGGATGACTCCTTTGAGGCCTGGTATGGGGATATCAACGATCAGGTGAAGCAAAAGCTGGATCTCACGAGCGTTCCGCAAGATAGTGTTTTTGATTCTGCCGTTCGCATGGATGAGGATTCATCCCAGGATTAAGAGCTTAACAATGATAAACAAGGGGCCGCCGCGGTTCCTTCTTCAAATAGACATCTTCCGAGTATGATATGAACTGCAGTTCTTCATCAAAATGAAAGGTTCATCCGTGTCATTATCGCATCAGGAGCCGTGCTGACTAAGGATGTACCGGACAACATGATGGTTGTTGGTGGTAATTCAGTGAAAGTGATTAAAGATTGAAGGATAAAAGATAGTAGTAAAGTCGAGGGACAAGTACATTGTCCCATTGAAAGTCGCTAAATTAGCGGCTTTTTTTGCATTGAGGGTATAAGTTCTTGTTCAGAGGCTAACTGGCAGAAGTAGAGGGCTTACTCAAGTGATCAAGTGGGCAATCGCAATTTTTATTTGCAGCAAAAAAGTGAAAAATTGCGCAAAAAAAACATTGAATAATTTGCCAACGCAGTATAAGATTGCAACAAAGGGGAGGTAAGCGCTTTCCAAAACTATAACAGACAGGTGTTATGCCGATATGAAAATAACTTTAAAAGACATTGCTGATCATGCAAATGTATCTATTTCTTCGGTTTCGAGGGCTTTAAACAACGCAAACTCGCCAGCACTTGTAAACGACCAAACCCGCCTGCGAATTATTCAAGTTGCCAAGGACCTGGGTTACCATAAGTTTAACAATTCACTGCAAAAAAACGAAAAATTTTCAGAGAATAAAAAGGTTCCAATGAGGGTGGGACTTGTTTTATATGATGTAAAAGCTAAATACCAGGATCCATATTTTTCAGAAATTATATACGGAATCGAAAAAGAATTGCTTGATCAAGAATGTATATTGGACTTTACATTTGAGGTGCAGGATATTTTTAATTTCAATTTATTCGGGAATATGAACGAGAGTGACTTAGGAGTTATTTGTATTGGACCGCTTAAGCATGATTTTATAAATGAGCTGAATAAGCGGGTTCCATTTGTTATATCGGTGGGCGGTATACCTAAGTTGGAAATGGATTATGTTACGGTGGATTTTCGTCATGCGGCAATGCAAGCAGTTCAATATTTGGTAGATCTCGGTCATCGAAATATTGCTTATATTGGCGGAAGCTCTCAAGTTGGAATGCCGATTGACCAAGAGGAACGTTACTATGGTTATAAAGAAGCGATGGAGTTGAACCATCTTAAAATTGTTCCGGAGTGGGTTCAAGACGGCTGCTTTGATCTGACCAAGAGCTATGAAGCCATGAAAAAAATTTTAAACACGCAGAGTCCGCCTTCGGCCGTATTTACAGCTAGCGACAAAATGGCATTCGGGGCGTATAAGGCAATTGGTGAATATGGGCTATCGATTCCAAATGATATATCTGTTGTTTCTTTTGATAATGTCGAAATGTCAGAATTCATTAACCCTCCGTTAACAACGGTACAGGTACACAAGGAGGAAATGGGGAGAATCGCAGTCAAATTACTGCTTCAGCGCATGGAAGGGGGGATACCATTGCCATTGATCAGCTATTTGCCGACAAAACTTATTGTCCGCAGTAGCTGTACCGAGAAAAGCGAAATGAAAAATATATGAAGGTTTTGAGGAGGGTATAATAATGAAAAAAGTAATTGCTTGTCTCGGTTTAGCCGCTTGTATGCTTATCCCCCTGATTGCTCCAGCGCACGCACAATCAACCCAAGGGGACACAAATGCAAATGTAAAAAAACCAAAAGCAACCTTTCAAGTGATCAGTGACCTGCATATTAGGGATACATCGTTCTCGCATAACAAACTATTGAAAGCGCTTCAAGACCTTCATGCCACTGATCCGCTGGCAGATGCTATGGTCATCAACGGAGATATAACGAATAACGGTTTTCCCGAAGAATATGCAAAGGCTCGCGAACTTCTTGATCAATCTGCTAAACCGAAGAATTTGTATATGACCATTGGGAATCATGAGTTTTTTAATGGAGAAGGAAATGAAGTGAACACCAGTCGGTTCGCAGACTTTATCGAAGAGGAGCATGTGTACTACGAGAAAATCGTAAAAGGATATCCTTTTATATTCCTTGGCTCTGAAAGCTGGGGGCCAGTCGATTCGCCCGCCAAAGACCATGCCTATCTGAGCGACGAGCAGTTGAATTGGCTGGAAGATACGTTGGAGAAGCGTAGTAAGAGCGAGAAGCCTATGTTTGTTTTTCTTCATCAACCTCTTTCCGCCGTACATGAAACAGCAGAAAAGCGTCTAACCGATCTCTTCTCGAAGTATCCGCAAGTTATTTTATTCACTGGCCATACTCACCGGGATATGCGACTTCCAAATATTAACCTAACACAGAATAAATTTACGAGTATCAATACAGCTTCTGTCTATTATACAACCTTCGCACCGACAGTAAACTGGGACGAAAGCCAAGGATTGTATGTGCAAATTTACGATGACAGGGTCGTAGTCCAGGGACGCGACTTTTACCGTAAACAATGGATTCCTGAAGTGCATTACACGATTGATGTCCAATCGGCAACAACATTTTCTTATCGTAATGACTATGTTATTCCGGGTGAAACTGCTCTATTAACTTCAACCTTTACAAATTATGGACAAAACACAATCGAGGCCATCCATTTGGACTTAACGGCCCCCGATGGTTGGAACGTAGAGGCAGTAAATGATCCTCTGGTCACGAATCTTTCGCCTGGAAGTTCGATTGAAACGGATTGGCGTGTGACGCCCCCAGATACTGCTGAGCCTGGATTCGCAAATTTAAAGGCAACCGTTTCATTTGAATATGGGGAAAACAATAAGCAAACAGAATGGAGTGCCGACCCCATAGTCTGGATACCAGAACGGCTCCCAGCTGCCGATTCATATGTAAGTGATGTGGAATGGATTCATTCCGCTAATCATTGGGGTCCCGTAGAACGGGATCAAAGCAACGGTGAAAAAGCAAAAGACGACGGAAAAACCATAACGATTGGCGGCGAAAAATATACGAAAGGCTTAGGTGTGCATGCGAATGCTGAGATTGCTTATTATATAGGCGGCAACTTCTCAACGTTTACCGCAGATATCGGAATCGATGATGAAGTGGGAAATAGAGGCTCGGTCGTCTTTCAAATTTGGGCAGACGGCGAGAAAGTATATGACAGCGGGCTTATTACCGGATCTGATTCCGTCAAAAAAGTTCATGCGGATATCTCCGGTGCAAACGTACTGAAACTGGTCGTTACTGATGGCGGAGACGGCACTGGCTACGACCATGCGGATTGGGCAAATGCCCATATTGCTAGATCCAATGTAAACCGTTAGGAAGGCTAATATCTTACAGCCACAGAAGCTTAGCGGTAAACATATTTGAATTTGAACAACGGATAACAGGGTTTGACTATTATTGCCGGGGGACAAAACATGCTCCCGCTGAAAGTCGCTATTTTAGCGGCTTTTTTCCTTTAAGGGTGCAAGTTCTTGTCCCCAAGGACTACGGCAGAATAGTTGAAAATGTACAATCGACATCAGAACAAACGCTATTGACAATCCACCTACTGCGTGTTACTTTATAGCTGTAATATGTATTACTTTATACCAGTGATACAGAATAGCAACGGGAAAAAATTAACGAGTTAAAGGAGAAAAAATAATGAATTTTTGGGAGAAAATCACCGGCAGCGATATGACTAAGGAAATGAATGCTTTTGAATTGAGAGCCAAAAAGTTACCGCCTGATTATCAAACGGCATGGGAAAAAATTAATGCGCATCTTTGGCCGCACTCAGATTTCACCGGTCGCAACCTCATGCCCATTCTTGACGGTGTGCTTGGCCTGCTCGAAGAAACGGCGGCAGACGGACAGAGTATCGAAGAGGTTTTGGGTGACGATATCAAAGGTTTCTGTTCAGCGCTGGCCGGCATCGATGAGGCAAATTCTTTTCGCGACAAGTGGCGCAAGCAACTCAACAACAATATCGCTAAAAAATTAGGCAAATAGGAGGATGAAAATGAGAATCCAAGATATCATTGAAGGCAAAAAAGAGTGGCGAGCGCACGTGGCGCGTGTCAAAGCGCTCCCGAAAGATTATCAGATTGTTTATAAAGAGATTCAAAAATATCTCTTTAAGGTCGGTCCTGTTGAACTAACGGACGGGACGGGTTTGCTTTCGGGGATAATTGATCTTTTTGAAGAGGGTGCGGCCTTAAGGAAAGGCGTGCTCGAAGTGACGGGCAGTGACGTAGCGGCTTTCTGCGACGATCTAATCAAAGATTCAAAAACTTACGCTGACATCTATCAAGAATCTCTGGATCAAGAGGGTAACAAAGCCATAAAGAAGGATACGGATAAAACAAAGTAAAAGTGGGATATTGGGCTGGAAACAGCAATTGAAGTGAAAGGTCATTTACAGATTTCCAATGGAAGAAGAATGTTCTTATCTTCTAACAGTATAATTCTATAATATGGTGTTCTGCTTACGAATCACATCGGGACATGAAACCGTCGAGTCGGTGAAGGAGGATTCTATGAATATTACGGGTATACAATCTGATTGGAAAGTGGAAAAGATCGAATTCGCCAAGTTAACGGGAGAACGAGCCAGAAGCGCGGGGGCCAATGGCAGGATCGGCATTCATGGCAAAAGCTGCACCGTGGATATCGCCAGAATAACAATCGATGGACAAACAGGGTACGGTAGCTCGATTCACATGACGCCGGAATGGGCACAAGACATCATAGGCCGCCGATTGCTCGACTTATTCGATGACCGGGGCAGACTGCTCGAAGCGTATCGTTTGCAATTGGAATACCCAGTGCTCGATTGGTTAGGCAAAAGACAAGACAAACCCGTGTATGACTTGGTGTCCGGTGTCCACATGGAAAGAGGAGTCCCATTGGTTGTTCCCTGCTATGATACCTCACTGTACTTCGACGATTTGCATTTGCCCGATGAGAGGTCCGCAGTCGCGTTGATGCAGGAAGAAGCGATGCAAGGTTATGCGAAGGGCCAACGTCATTTTAAGATTAAGGTTGGCCGTGGCGGACGCCATATGCCACTCTGGGAAGGGACGAAACGAGATATCGCGATCGTTCGGGGGATCTCTGAGGTAGCAGGTCCCACAGGTAAGATCATGATCGATGCGAATAATGCATATAATTTGAACTTAACCAAAGAGGTCTTGGCGGCTTTAGCGGATGTAAATTTGTATTGGCTGGAAGAAGCGTTCCATGAGGATGATGCCTTGTACGAGGACCTGAAGGAATGGCTCCGGCAACGCGGGCAGAATGTGCTTATCGTGGATGGGGAAGGGCTTGCCTCGCCGCATCTAATTGAGTGGGCGACACGCGGCCTTGTCGATGTGCTGCAGTACGATATCATCAGGCCCGGTTTCACGCATTGGATGGAATTAGGCGAGAAGCTGGATGCCCATGGTTTGCGGACTGCGCCTCATTGTTACGGAAATGCCTATGGTATTTACGCGTCTGGACATTTGTCAGCCGCGGTGCGGAACTTCGAATTTGTGGAATATGACGACATTACAATCGAAGGAATGGATGTTTCAGACTATCGAATCGAAAACGGAGAGATTCTTATTCCGGCCACGCCGGGTTTCGGAATCGTCTTCGACGAAGAACTTGTAACTAACCTTATAAAGCGATCCGGCTGGTCCTGATGTCGAGGTACAACTACATGGCCTTTGTTGAAAGTCGCTATATTAGCGGCTTTTTCATTATATCGGTACAATTTCTTGTCTCGAGCGGGGGACAAGACATTGTACCGATTACCGAAATGGACAAGAACTTCGTACGATTAGCTATCGAGTCATTACATTCAGAAGAGAGGACCTGCGAATCCGTTTAAACGTGCAATGACGCCGATTTGACCGACATGGTACGACTCATGATCGAAAACATGATGGATGATCCATCGTAGCGTCGGCGGCGAAGGCGGTTCCCAACCGTCTGAAAAACGAGGGAGCTCTACAACTGGCTCGTGTTCATCGTATTCCATAAAGTCGAGTTTCTGGTCTGTGTGGTCTCGAATGTCGATGTATGCCTGCAAAATTTGCTGAGGACGATCCAAGACTCGTTGAAGTCGTCGCTCTCCCTTAAGTACGATCACGTTAATCCATTCGTCTTCGCTGCGCGCGATGTGCTCAACGATCCAAGCGATCGAATTCGGATGATCCGGATGCCTTGCATGCCACTGTTCCTCAGTCAATTGATTTAAATAAGGGATCAGTATCTTTCTTGCATCGTTTCGATAAGGAAAAAAGGTAGTGAGTTTCATGAAATCCTCCAAGAAAAATAGTGTTGTTACAGGTATTTACTACCATGTGTCATTGTAACTTATTTTTAAAGATGGGAACAACTGACGCTTGAGTTTGGGATATTAATGATATATTAAGAAGGGGAAATATGGATTTATGTAGAATATTGTCATATTAAAATTAGCTTCGTACAATAAACAGGTTTCATTAAACAACGCGCCTCAGATAAAGCGATCTCGACCACGAAAGATGGTGATGTGGTTGAAAGTCTCATGGGACATGCTGAACTTGAACATCCCATCGTAAGAAATGAAAGTTAATTCAATAGAGGAGATGAGTTATGATTAAGAATTTATTTCAGCCAGAAACAAGAAAGAATTTAACGTGGTTAAATGAACCTGAACATTGGGAGTTTACAGCAGATGACAGGCTAATCATTGATGCTCCAACGAAAGCTGACTTTTTCAAAGACCCTGGAGGTAAACATGTAGCTCATTCAGCACCTTTTCTGCACATCCAGGTGAATTCAACATTTCAGCTTATAACGCAGCTTCAGGTAAACATGAACGAATTGTATGATTCCGGGTGTCTGATGTTGATGGCAGATGAGAACAATTGGGCTAAGCTTTGTTTAGAGTTCAACGGTGAGTATGCTACGATCGTGTCTGTTGTTACGCAGAACGGTTTGTCGGATGATTGTAATTCTGAGCGTGTATTAGTAAGCAATCCTTATTTAAAAATAACGAAGAATGATCAACTTATTTCTTTTTACTACTCATCAGATGGTGAAGTTTGGAAATTGATTCGATACTTTGGAATGAACACCTCAGAACAGTTTACAGCGGGTGTGGTAGCTCAATCACCGAAGGGAGCAGGTTGCCGAGTCGAATTTCTGTCTTTGGTTTTATCCGAATCTGATGAAAGAAGTAGGTTTTAAAGTAAACGCATACTAAAGCAATCAGTCAGTTCAGACTTAATCTCAAGCTTACTGTTCCTTCGCATAATTCAACCCTAAGTGATGAGCTTGGTTAAGCAGCATCTCATAATGCTTGGGATTGGAATCTAAGGTCTCGTATAAAAATTCAACCTTGGAATTGGATACACCGCAATAATCTGCAATTCCCACATTGAGCAAATGAATCATCATTTCATCATAGTTACGCTTTTTCATCTGTTCTTTCGAAACGCCAGCCAAACCAATCCACAAGACATGCTGATGATGGAGCTGGTTTGAACCGTACGCAAACCCATTGTTCCATACACGGTCTATATAACCTTTTAGCATGGCAGGCAAATGCCACCACCATATTGGAAAAATAAATGCCAAGGCATCGTGCTTCTTCATTCGCCTTATTTCCAGTTCTACTTCAGGGGAAAAGGACTGTTCCTCTGCTGACCAATCAGGTTCATCTACTCCTTTTAAAACAGGGTCAAAACCAATCTCGTGTAAATCCAAGATCTCATAGTCGTGGCCCGACGCGGTAAGACCTTTTACGAAACGATCGGCAACCTTAAAGGTCAGGGAATCTTTTCTTGGGTGGGAAACAACATACTTGTATCTTCACTACCTTTCTCATTTCTCAACAGCTATCTTATAGCCACGATCAATGGCTGATGCTATTATAAACAGTAATAAAATTATCAGGAAGTACGCACTTTCAAGTTCTATAGGATGATACAGGTGCCCTAGAAACATCGAAGTGCCCTAGACAGTTCCCCTAGAAACTTACCTGAGTAACGGACTGAAATGAATCTTATGTTCCTAGAAAAACCACAGGCTTTTAACGGGGGAATGAGAGATGACTGAGAAGAGGAAAAATAACGTTCAAAAGAAGTATAAAGTTGGAGTGGAGGCGGCCTTAGAAGTAATGGGGGGGAAATGGAAGCCTTTAATCATCTATCATTTGATGACAGGACGGAAACGGACGTCTGAGATTGACTTGATTGTAGAGCTATCATAAAATTTTGTTATGTCAATTATAGGTAATGCACTTACTTAAAAGTAAGGGGATGATTCAATTATGATTCATCAGCGCGAATGTCCAATTGAGACACTCATTCATGTTTTAGGCGGTAAATGGAAGCCCATGATTTTATGGCATTTGATTGAATCCAAGAAGAGGTTCAACGATCTGGAAAAGCTTATACCTGATGCTTCACAAAAAATGCTTTCACAACATCTCCGAGATTTGGAACGAGAAGGCATAGTCGATAGAACGGTTCACCCGGTTATCCCTCCAAAAGTGGAATATTCTCTTAGTGAATACGGCAGAACATTGATTCCTGTAGCAGAAATTATGTGTTCTTGGGGAGAAAATCATAATAAGCGGAAATATGAAGAGCCAGCGTCATAAAGCTGGTTCAATGAACTTGTACACGAATTCAATCAACTCAAAACAAAAAGCTGCCACGGGATTCCGGGCAGCTTTTTGTTTACCTACAGTGCACAATCCTGATATGAATGGATAACAAAACTCCTATTAGAGTAGAATTGTCGCCAATCTGTCTAAAATTCCCCCTTCCTCCCAACCTCCGCCATTATGTATCCCTTTCTGCATGCTTACTTTTAAGTAAGTACCCTACTTTAAAGTGGGTTCTTAACATCATTTTGAAGTGATGCTAAGCTTGAGTTAACCAAAATTTGGGACCCTAAAAGAGGAGGAAAGAACAATGAACATTATTGTTTTTGGAGCGACGGGGAATACAGGGAAAAGAGTGCTGGCACAAGGGATAAAAATGGGGCATGAAATGACCGCATTTGTGCGAAATTCTGAGAAGCTTTATGATCAACTAGGTGAGCATTCCGCAAAGCATGTGAAGGTGATCGTAGACGATATGATGAACCCGGTAAGTGTCAGTGAAGCGCTCGTGAATCAAGACGCCGCTATTATTGCAGCCGGCCATGCGGGCCAGGGAGAAGAGTTTGTTCGTATCGTCGATAACATTATAAGCCAATGTGAAATCCAGCCTAGTTTCTCTGGGCGAGTATGGGTCATGGGAGGAGCCGGTCTGCTGGATATTCCATATACCGATCTTATCGGCAACAATTTACCCGGGTTCCCACCTGAGTATAAAAATCACAACCGGAATTTCGAGAGGCTGCAACGGACTGGGCTCGATTGGTCCATAATGTGTCCGGGAACCATGATGGATTCGATCGAGCAACCAGAGCCGGTTCATCTGCATGTAACAACGGATACCTTGCCCGTTCCGATGCCGGAGACGATGAAGGAATATTCCGAGGCAGAAATAGCTGGTCACTTGTTCAGCCGATTTCAAGAGCTGAATGTTGCTTATGACGATGTCGTCATGTGTATGCTTAACCATCTTGAGCTCGGAGGAGCGTTTATGAGGAAAAGGGTCGGTCTAGCCTATCAAAGCAAGATATCGGTGCGCTGAGGAGAAGGGGGAGCATGAGTTTGTTTGGATTACTGCTCGTTTTGCATATATTGGCTTCGATCGCCATTATTGGCCCCGCTTTCGTGCTGCCCATCATTCGTAGATCGGCAAGAACCGTCGGCCAGCTGCACTTTACTCTTGGTGTAGCGACCAAGCTTGCCATCATGCCTAAAATTGGCGGAGCCGTACTTATTTTAACCGGGATTTGGCTTATGATCATAACTAAGATGGGGTTATCCCAAATGTGGCTGAATGTATCCATCCTTTTATCGCTGCTCATGGTCGTCATGATTGACGGATGGATCGAGCCTCGTATGAAAAAGATCATTAAGATCCTATCTGAAAGTCAAGAGCAGGGTAATGATATACCCGCCGAGTTCGGACTGCTGATCAAAAAGATCGTACCCGTCGAGACGGCAGCACAGCTGTTGATGATCGCCATATTGGTGCTTATGGTCGTTAAGCCATTTTAAAGAAGCCGATGGAGCGTCCTACTCGCTTTTCAGTCACATGATTTTGGTGCTAAAATTTTAGGAAAATGCTGGGTAAAAGGAAAGTTGGTGATTGAAATAGGGATTTTAAAAGCGGGTTATGGCCTAGACCATAATGGCTTTATTGTAAGCGATGTGAGTAAAGACAAAATTGCGGATGTCTATGCGACTTGCATTCATGAATCGATCGAGAGCCTTAAACATTTATTTCATCAACATTTGCATAGTGTTTATGTGTACGGTAGCGTAGCCAGAGGAGAAGCGATTGCAATTAAATCAGATTTAGACCTTATCGCGATGTTCAATACCAAATTAAGATCTGATAAGTTAGCTGAATTAAAGAAATTTGATGGAGAACTATCTAATAATTATCGCTTTATAGTTCGGGATGTTGGTATAGCTGTAGCCTATTATGACTATACGCTTGACCCCTCAAATTATTACGAAAATGCATTTCTTAAGGAATTCTGTGTTTGTGTATATGGAGAGGATCTAGGTGAACGATTTGGTCCTTATCAACTTACATCAGAGATAGCCATCCGTTTTAATGGTGATATTAATGAGGTTCTTAATCGGACGTTAACAAGGTTAACAACAGCTTCTGGAGAAGATTTTAAAAAAATTACACAAAGCTTCGCTCGTAAACTCATTCGAACATACTATTCAATGGTGATGGAGCGTTCTCAGATTTGGACGACACGACTTCACGAACAGTCTGAAGTCTTTCTTCATCACTTTCCAGAAAAAGAATCAATCATTCGCACTCTGCTAAATTGGATAGATGAACCGCCTACAGACCATAAGGCTGTGTATGAGTTGTTTAAGATTGAGGGGGAATGGGCTGGTGCTAACTTTACAAATGAAGCTAACATTCCTTATAAAGCTAACGGGGGCTTTAGTTGAATAAGACAATACTACACAATAAAACTTCCAGTACTTGGAGGTTTTATTTTTTTTGTTTCAGTGAGAAGTGCTTGTTTATACAGAGGCTACGCGTCTTTTCCACTCGTTTGCCGACTTTGCACTTTCTTTAAAAATGCCGAAAAACGAGGCTTTTTTACTCTTCAAAAATGTCTCATTGCGGGAAAAGAAAGCGCTGCCGCATAATAAGGCCACACCGCTCGCGAGGTGATGAACGACATATGGAGGTGGTGAATGATGAAGCAAGCTACGGCTCAAAGGGATTTCCCGCAAACGTCCAAGCAGGCGGAGCACCGCACGAGCTTCGCGGCGAGGCTTCGCAGGGACAAATGGCTCTACCTGCTGCTGCTCCCAGGCTTGCTTTATTTTTTGGTTTTTAAATACGTGCCGATGTGGGGGGTCATGCTGGCATTCCAAAACTATCAGCCGTTTACCGGCTTTTTGAAAAGCGAATGGGTAGGCTTCGAGCATTTTCGCCTGTTTTTTAACAATCCAGAGTTTTTAATGCTGCTGCGTAATACGCTGTTGCTATCGTTCTATAATCTCATCTTCTTTTTTCCCGCTCCGATTATACTGGCACTCTTGTTAAACGAAGTAAGGCTTTCGTTCTTCAAGCGCACGATTCAAACGATGATTTACGTTCCGCATTTTATATCGATGGTCATCGTGGCAAGCCTGACGTACGTGTTCCTAACCACGGAAGGCGGCACCGTCAACGAACTGCTATTCCAATATACGGGGAACAAAATCCAATTTCTGTCCGATCCGTCTTGGTTCCGCCCCGTGATTATTTTGCAGACAATCTGGAAGGAATGCGGCTGGGGAACGATTATATTCCTGGCGGCGCTGGCGGCCGTCGATGTGGAGCAGTACGAAGCGGCGACGATTGACGGGGCAAACCGTTGGAGGCAAATCTGGCATATCACACTGCCGGCGATCCGCAGCACGATCGTAATTCTTTTGATTTTGCGGATGGGCAGCGTGCTGGACAACGGCTTCGAACAGATTTATCTGATGTTGAATCCGCTTAACCGCTCGGTAGGCGAAGTGTTCGACACATACGTATACGCGATGGGCATTACACAAGGCGCTTTTAGCTACAGTACGGCTGTCGGGCTGTTTAAATCGATTGTTGGCGTAACGCTGGTGCTCGGCACGAACTGGCTGGCGAAAAAGTTCGGCCAATCCGGGCTTTACTGATAAGCAAGAAAGGGGAATCAATCCATGGCCAAGCAATACAAATCCGCGGCCGGTGTCACGTTCGATGCTGCCAACTACATCGTGCTATCGTTGTTCGGGCTGGCTGCCGTGCTCCCTTTCGTCTACGTGATTGCGGGCTCTTTTGCCTCGGACGCGGAGCTTACGTCGAGAGCGGTATTTTTCATACCCAAAACATTTACATTAAACGCTTATAAGTTTATTTTTTCGACAGATACGATCATGAGAAGCATCGGCGTCTCCGTCTACATAACGGTCATCGGCACGCTCGTCAACCTGTTTTTCACGGTCACGATGGCCTATTCCTTAGCCAAGAGAGGGTTGTACGGCCGGAATCTGGTGCTGAATCTCGTTATCTTCTCCATGCTGTTTGGCGGTGGCATGATTCCGACTTATCTGGTCGTGAAGGAGCTGAACCTGCTTGATTCGCTCTGGGCTCTCATGCTGCCAGGGGCGATCAGCGCGTTTAATCTGATCATCGTCAAAAACTTTTTTCAGGAAATTCCGAAGGAGATCGAGGAGGCCGGCCGCATCGACGGCTGCTCCGAGCTTGGCCTCTTAGGGCGGATCGTGCTGCCGCTTTCAATGCCCGTCCTCGCTACGTTTACGTTGTTTTACGCCGTCGGGCATTGGAACGATTTCTTTGCGGCACTGCTGTATATTAACGATCCGGAAAAATGGCCGCTGCAGGTCATGCTGCGCCAGATCGTTCTGCTGTCGCAAGCGGCTGCAGGCGATTTGAACTCGATGGACCCTAATTTCGTGCAGCCGCCGGATCAATCGA
The DNA here is from genome assembly GCF_001860525.1 of Paenibacillus sp. LC231. Classification (NCBI taxonomy): domain Bacteria; kingdom Bacillati; phylum Bacillota; class Bacilli; order Caryophanales; family Paenibacillaceae; genus Paenibacillus; species Paenibacillus sp. LC231. The sequence goes on from NZ_JFOM01000009.1 coordinate 112,027, forward strand.
TCAAAATGGCCGTCATCGTTGTCGGCACGGTTCCGATCTTGTGTGTGTATCCGTTCCTGCAAAAGCATTTTGCCAAAGGCGTCCTGCTTGGCTCGGTCAAAGGCTAAAGTTTGTTTTTCCAAATGTGTGATTCCGCTTAGGCTCTGTTGTTAATACCCTAGACGCGCTGATCGATTTGCTTGGAGCTCATGCGGTTTGCAATATGATCTTAATAATAAAGGGAGGCTATTTAATGAAGAAAAAGACAATGAAGGCGAAACGTGCTTCCACATTTCTAATTCTAGGCACGGTTTGTATCGTTCTGCTGGCAAGCTGCTCGTCCGGTAAAAACAGCGGTGGCACAGACTCTTCCAACAATTCGACGGCGGCTCCCCCTGCAAGCGCTTCCGCAGATACGCAGGAAGCGTTTAAGCTGAACATCATGCTCCCGATTTTTAAAACGAACTATCCGAAGGACGACAGTCCCGTAGCGGCTGAGCTCGAGAAGCTGACCGGCACGGACATTCATTTCGAATGGGTGCCTAACGCTTCCTATGCGGATAAATTCAACATTACGCTTGCCTCGGGCAATTTGCCGAAAATCATTTACGTGCCGGACTCAAAGGGCCCGAGTTTCGTTAGCGCGGTAAAATCGGGGGCGTTCTGGGATTTGACCGACAAACTCAAAAATTATCCGAACCTCAGCCAGGCCAGCGAAATCATTCTGAACAACTCCTCGATTAACGGCAAAACGTACGGCGTATATCGCGGGCGCGAGCTTGGCCGCAACGGCGTTTATTACCGCCAGGATTGGCTGGAGAACGTCGGACTTGAGCAGCCGAAAACGATCGACGATTTTTACAACATGCTGAAAGCGTTCAAAGAGAAGGATCCGGACGGCAATGGTAAAGATGACACGTACGGATTGGTTATGGTCAAATGGACGGCCGGCTGGGGAGCGGGCTTCGACCAGATCAAACTGTGGTTCGGTGCACCTAACGTTTGGGGCGAAAGGGATGGCCAGCTCGTACCGGAGTTCGAATACGATGAATATCTCGAAGCGCTCAAGTTCATGAAAAAGCTGTATGACGAAAAACTCGTCAACCAAGATTTTGCCGTCATGGATTCGGCGAAGTGGACTGATCCGCTTGTTAACGGGCAGGCCGGCGTGATTATCGACGTCGTCGACGGAGCGGCTCGAGTCGACGACAAAATCAAGGCGGCGAACGCGGCGGCTGGCAATGATTCAAGGGAGCATTACATGGATGTGTTCGGTGCAGTAACCGGTGCGGATGGTCAAATTCGTACGCTGCCTACCTCCGGTTTTGCCGGCCTATTGGCCATTCCGAAGTCGAGTGTGAAGACTGAGGAGGAGGTCGACCGCATTCTGAAATTTCTAGACCAGCTGAACGAGCCTGACCTGCAAACGCTGACCAGCTTCGGCCTTGAAGGCGTGCATTATACCAAGATCGACGATACAACGCTGGAAAGAAGTACGGACTCCGTGCTGCTCGAGTCTGAAGTCGAAGGTCTTAACCAGATGGTACCTTACATTCCTGAAGGAAAAGGGCTGCAAGTGGCCCAGACACCGCTTCGCTTAAAACAAACAGAGGTTCAAATGAAAAACCGGGAAACCATCGTCGCCAATCCGGCGGAGCCGTTTATTTCGGAGGTGTATTCACAAAAAGGACAACAGCTTGGCAATATTATTAACGATGCGCGCATTAAATTCATCGTTGGCCAAATCGACGAGCAAGGCTGGCGCGATGCAATCGAACTGTGGAAAAAATCCGGCGGCAACGATTACGTGAAGGAAATCAACGAGCTGTACGCAGCGTCCAAATCCTAGGCGAGGTCATTTGAGCAGTGACGTTCAGCGGAAAAAAGAGGCCAGCGGCCTCTTTTTTCTCTATCCGAATTTTTCTTCCGAGAGTTCCCGCAAAATGACGGTAGCAACTTTGTAGCCAAGACTCCACGATGGCCGGTTTTTTGGAATTTCTCTGTTTTTTAAACAATTTACTCTGAAAACATGCAGGTTTTATTAGTAGGACCGCGTTATGCTAATTAAGACAGTCGATTTTATTTCGCGGTTTTAAATTTGAATACGCTTACATATCTGAAAGGCAAAGGACCACCTAACAAGGGAAGGCAAAACTAATTTTAGATATGGTTGGTGAGCTGACGATGAATGGATGGAAAATGTTATTGGCCCGATTATCCGGGAGATCTGGCAGCTTCTATAGGAAAAGTTTAATCATGTTCCTGTTTGTTGCCGGAATTCCCGGCATAATTACCGGGGTTCTCGTATATTCGATGGCCGGTGGTAAGCTGGAAAAGGAGCTGCTGAAGCTCCATAACAACCAGATTGAGCAGCGGTCGCAGAACCTGAATAAACAGCTGTCCAATCTCGAAATGATGCTGGCGCATTGGGCGTTCGATACGAGCTTCGATTATTCGCTCGGAGAACGCGATTTCGTGCGTGATTTTGAGAAGACCCGCGATATTACGAATACGCTGCTCGTCATGCAGGGCTCCAATACGATGATTCGTAACGTCAGCCTCTATTTGCGCGGAAGCCAGCCGGTATTGTTTTATCCGGAATATTCCGCTTTACATGATACAAGTGTCATAAAGCTATACGACCAACTGCTTGACGCAGGAAAAACGACGTATTGGACACAGCTAACGCTGGATCCCGATCAGCCGGGAAAACGGGAATTGACGTTTGTGCATCTCGTTCCAGGCGGCAGCCAAAAACCGATTGGAGCCTTGATCGTCCGCTTGGACAGCGATCAAGTCGCGGAAGCACTGCAGACGATTACCCCTTATGCCGACGGCGAAAATTTTCTAACAGAGCCGAGCAGTCATCTATACGTATCCGCCAACGGGAGCTCGATAGATTCGACGTTCGTAAAGGCAGTCAGGAGCGAGGTCGAGTCAAACGTGAACAAGGAAGGCTCGTTTCTTTATGAATGGAACGACAAGACCTATGCGGTCACGTACGGTTATTTCGCACGAATCATGGATAACTGGCTGTACGTGTCGGCTTCGCCGATCACCAATATAACGGCACCGGTCGTTTTTATATCCAAAGTCATTTTGACGGTCAGCTTGAGCGCTCTCCTGCTGGCAGTAGGGCTTGCTTGGCTTGCATCGATCCGAATGTACTTGCCTGTAAAAAGGTTGATGAAGGATTTGCTGCCAAGCGCCTCCTTGTCGGGCGGAGGCCGGGAGGACGAGTTTACGCTAATCGAGCGGCAATGGCAGCATTTAAGCAGGGAGAGTCGGGAGCTGAACGCCAAGTGGCTCGAGCAGCTGCCGCATGTGAAGGAAAGCTTTCTCCATCAGCTCCTTCAGGGCTATTTGTACGCCTATACGGAGGAGGACCTGAGGTCACGGATGGAGCGGTATAAATGGCAGGTGTGTGGCAAGCAATTTGTCGTGCTGTACGTACAGCTTACCGGGATCGCCAGCATGGAAGGGAAGTTCAAGTTTGGCGACGAGGGACTCGTCACCTTTGCATCCGTCAACATGATCGAAGAGCTGGCGGATTCGTATTTCGAGCAAAGCAGCACGATCAATTTCCATGATCTTGGATCAGGGGTGCTGCTCATCTTGCCGGAAGGGGAGCCATGTACAGAAACGGTCAAATCGTTTTGCGAAAAGCTTGCGCAGACGGTTAACCGGTTGCTGAACATGGTGGTCACGGTGGCGATCAGCCAGGCTACCAGCCGTGTAAGCGACATTCCGCTCGCATTTGAAGGCGTGAAACACGCAGCCAGCTTCCGCAAATTCGATAACGATAACCAGATTATCGAAATGGAGCAGCTGAATTTCGAGGATTCGTCCGAACCGAAGTACCCTTTTACGCTGGAAAGAGAATTTCTTCAGGCGCTTCGAACCGGACAGGAGGCGGATGCCAACGCCTTGCTCGTCGAATTCCAGAATGCGCTGTCCGTGCAGGAAGCAAAAGCGATAGATGTCCAGCAGGGGATGCTTCATTTGTTGGGTTCCATCCAGCATGCGATTCTCGTATCCGGTATTCAGCCGAATCGTTTGTTCAAGGGCGCCAACCTGTATGAGCAGCTTTCCCAGATTAAAGAACCTGCCGGCGCCAGGGAATGGTTCCAAGTGAAGGTGATCGCTCCTTTCATGAAGGAGCTGACGACCCGAACGGATGGCCAGGTCAAACGGCTGATTGAGCATGCCATGATCTACATGCAGCAAAACTATATGCACGACATTTCGCTCGACAATTGCGCCGACCACATCGGCACGAACCCGTTCTTCCTGAGCAAATCATTCAAACAGGTCACCGGCAAAAACTTTATCGATTATTTGACCGAGCTGCGTTTGGAAAAAGCGAAGGAGCTTCTTCGGGAATCGGAGATGAAAATTAACACGGTCGCCGAACAAGTCGGATATCGGCACAGCTACTTTAACCGGATCTTTAAAAAGCTCGAGGGCATGACTCCCACCCGTTATCGTGAGCTTAGCCGGGCAGATTAGGAAGCAAGCCGCGATAAACAGATCGAAAGAAGCAGCCGGCAGCGTTCATGATGTGACCGCTGCCGGCTTTATTGTGATGCGTTGGGCTGTGAAGCACCAGGAGAACCTTATCGTGCAATAAAGTGCTATTCTCGAGAAATCGTGCAATCTAGCCTGGCGGATGTCATCAAGAAAGTGCCATAGCCGGGAAAGCCGCAGCTGTCTACAATAAGGGCGTTGAAACAACGGAAGCCAACAAAACGTTTAGGAGATGATTCCATGAACGACACGCGAGTATCACTGCGTTGGTTAAAGGCAGCCGCTGATATTTCGGCTGGGCTGAGTTGGGGGATGCCGTGGAAGGAGGGGGAGCTTTCGCGGGACGACCGGCTTTCGCTGCACTTGGAGGGCGGGACTGCCCCCGCACTGCAAAGCTGGCCGACTGCATATTGGCCGGACGGCAGCGTCAAATGGACGGCGCATGCCGCCGCATTTCCGACTGGTGCCCCTCACGGGTATACCATCGTGAAGGGAGATTCAGAACATTCACCAACAGCGGCTTCATTGTCCGTACGTGAGGCAGAGGATGGCTTTACCATCGACACGGGCGTCATTTCCTTTCGGGTACCGAAAACAGGCCGCCGAATGATCGCCGATGTTCAACGAAACGGTGTCAGCATAAGCTCTTATGGCGAGTTGATCGCCATCAAGGAAAGTGTAAGCGAGCTGACCGGCAGCCGAACGATCCGGGAGGAACGTTATCAATCCCAAATCTACGAAGCGAAGGTGGAGCAAGCAGGTCCGGTACGAGCGGTCGTCAAGCTGACGGGCCGCCACCGTGCCGTGAACGGAACCGGTGAATGGCTTCCTTTTTCGCTTCGCCTGTACGCTTACGCGGGTCTGGAGTCGATCCGGATGGTGCATACGTTTTTTTATGACGGCAATCCGAACCAGGATTTCGTGAAGGGACTCGGCATCCGTTTCATCCTGCCGATCCGTGGGCCGCTGTACAACCGCCACATCCGGTTTGCCGGTGATACCGGTTATTTAAGCGAATCGCCCAAAACGCTTCATTCGCGGCGCACAAAAGGCAAATATTTGGAGCTGTTCAAGCGTCAGCTCAATGGGGAAACGCTGACCGACGAAGAATTGGACGACGAGTACTTTATGAGTCTGCTGCAAGACTCCGCAAGCTGGGACGGCTTTAAAGTGACCCAGTTCTCAGCCGACCATTATCTGATGGCCAAGCGTACCAGGGCAGGCTGCAGCTGGATCAAATCCGGCGAAGGCCGGAGAGCGCGCGGCGTTGCATATGTTGGTGGGCCCGGCGGCGGACTGGCTCTTGCGATGCGCAATTTCTGGCAAAAGCATCCTTCGGGCATGGAGGCCCACGGCCTTACGACGGACGAGGCGCAGCTGACCGCCTGGTTCTGGTCCCCGGAAGCGCCGGTTATGGACATGCGCCATTACGATACGTTAACGCATGTTGAATCTTCCTACGAAGGCGCGGAAGAGCTGCGCGCAACTCCGTACGGCGTCGGCAATACGAGTGAGCTGACGATTTGGTGCCGGGCGTTTACGCCGTCGCCGGTTGAGCTGGAGGCTTACGCGAGCTATAACGACTCGCCTTCGCAGCTTGTATGCGAGCCGGCTTATTTGCGCAGCCAGGGCGCTTTTGGCATTTGGAGCTTGCCGGACCGGGGAACGCCCGCCAAAGCCCGCCTCGAAGAGAAGCTGGACGGGATCATTGCCTTTTACCAAAGGGAGGTGGAGCAGAGGCGCTGGTACGGCTTCTGGGATTACGGCGATTTCATGCACAGCTACGACCCTGCGCGCCATGTCTGGAATTATGACCTCGGCGGCTGTGCTTGGCAAAATACGGAGCTGGTCCCGAACATGTGGCTGTGGCTGATGTTTTTGCGCTCGGGACGCGAAGACATTTTCCGGATGGCGGAGGCGATGACGCGCCATACGAGCGAGGTCGACGTCTATCATTTCGGGGAATACGCCGGGCTCGGCTCCCGGCATAACGTCATCCATTGGGGCTGCGGCTGCAAGGAAGCCCGGATCGGCATGGCCGGACTCCATCGCTACTATTATTATTTAACGGGGGACGAGCGGATCGGGGATATGATGGACGAGGCGAAGGATGCCGACTATACGACCGTCCATATCGACCCGATGCGCGCCTATTTTCCCAAGGATGAGCATAAGACCCATATCCGGGTCGGCCCGGATTGGGCGGCTTTCAGCTCCAACTGGATGACCCGCTGGGAGCGCAAAGAGGATTTGTTTTACCGCGACAAACTGCTTACCGGCATTCAATGCATTAAACAGGCGAATTACGGTCTGATCTCCGGTCCGACTTACGGTTATGATCCGAATACCGGCTTGCTGACGTCGATGGGTGACGACAACTGGGGGCGCCATCTGGCATTATGCATGGGTGCGCCGCAGGTGTGGTTCGAGCTGTCCGGCATGCTGAAGGATAAGCAGTGGGACGACATGATGGCCGATTTCGGAGTTTTCTATAATCTTTCGCAGGAAGAAAAGGATCAAATCACAGGCGGCGCCATCAGCACAAAGCGGTTTGAGCATCCAGTCCTGACGCTGGCCCTCGTCGCTTACGGCGCTTGGTACCGTAAGGACAGACGTACAGCCGATATTGCATGGTCGACGCTGCTGGGACACCCTTTTGCAACCACAGACCTGGAAAAAGACGCCGTTGACGTTACGTACGTCGACAAGCTGAAAGAGATTGACTGGATGAATACGAATGAGGCGTCGCAATGGTCTTTGAACACGATCATCAGCCTGGAACTGATCTCAGATTCATTACCTGACCATGCAGGCTCGGCCCGTCAGGAAGCGAATGTGTAATGAAGCTCGGTTACCGCTCGTCGCCAAAGCGCGGTCAACCAGACCTGGGAAGAAAGGAGCGTGAATACGATGACAACAGATCAACCAACCGAAACAGGGGTCGTGCATACTGCAAAAAGCCCGCTGATTCCCGAAAGGTGGCGTGCGATTTATGCAAACCCACTCGCCAAGCCCGAGCATGTCGCAGATTATCGAATGGAGGGAGATGGAGCCATCACGTTTCCTTTGGGACGTATGCGGCTCGAAAGCGTCCGCGACGAGGCGGAGGGGCAGCGAGCCAATTTCGTATTGTGGTGCCCGGAGGACTTTCCGGCGGACACCGCCGTTTCATGGGATTTTTGGCCGGTACGCGAGCCGGGCCTGGCGATTATGTTTTTTAGCGCAAGCGGTACGGAAGGCCGGAATTTGTTCGATTCTTCCATCAAGCCACGGACTGGTGAATACGACCAGTATCATCACGGCGAAATGAACGCCTTCCACGTTTCTTACTTCCGGAGGAAGTGGGCGGAGGAGCGGAAGTTTCATACATGCAATTTGCGTAAAAGCTACGGTTTCCACCTGGTCGCGCAAGGAGCAGACCCGATTCCAGGCATCATGGACGCGGTCGGACCATACCGGATGCTGATCGTCAAGAGCGGACATCGCATTACGTTTGCCGTTAACAATCTTCCGCTTTTCTCATGGGAAGACGACGGCGTGACGTACGGGCTTCCGATCGCTGGCGGAAAGCTCGGTTTCCGCCAGATGGCGCCTATGATTGGAGAATACGCGAATTTAACCGTATATGCCGAAATTAAATCGTAGTTTACACCGTTATTTCCATAATTACTGCCGGAGCCACTTCCATCTCAGCAGGGGCTTTGGCTAAGGAGGCTTTGCAAATTGAAGTTAACTATCGCTAATGCAGATCTGAAGCTAGCTGTCAAACGAGTAGCAGACTACACCTTCGGCATGGATCTGACTTGGGACTGGCCGTGCGGCGTCGCTTATTACGGGATCAGCCGTGCCTTTGAAGTGACTGGCGAGCAAGCATATTTGGAACGGATGATACAGTGGTGCGATGAATATATCGAAGCAGGACTTCCGGGATGGACGGTCAACACATGCTCGATGGGACATATGCTGCTTACCCTTTACGAACAGACGAAGGATCAGAAATACCTCAATATCATCATGAGCAAGGTGGACTATCTGGAGAACAACGCCCTGCGTTTCGGTGACGGTGTGCTCCAGCACACGGTGTCGGCTAAAAACGATTTTCCGGAGCAATGCTGGGCGGACACTCTGTTTATGGCGGGATATTTCCTATTACGCGCAGGTGTGGTGCTTGGGGAGAAGCAGCTTATTGACGATGCACTTCATCAGTTTTATTGGCATATTCATTATTTGCAGGACGAGAATACCAGCCTGTGGTATCACGGATATAACCACCTTAATAAGGATCATATGTCAGGAATGTATTGGGCACGCGCCAACGCTTGGGCGGCCTATACGATGTCACGCGTGGGACATGTGCTGCCGCAAGCTTACCTATACCCTCCATTTATGCATATTATAAGCTCGCTGCGAGACCAGCTTGCCGCCATCAAAAAGCTGCAGAAGGATGACGGCCTCTGGGGCACCGTGCTCGACTACCCGGAAGCTTATGGCGAGGTGTCAGCCACGGCTGGCATTGCCGCGGCAATGGTGATGCAGAATAATCCGCTTCATGCCAAACATGTAGAGCTGGCGTTAAAGGGCGTGCTGGCTAATATTTCCGATCGCGGACGGGTGCTTAACGTATCCGGTGGAACCGCCGTCATGAACGATATCAGGGGTTATCTCGAAGTGGATAAAAAATGGGCCCAGGGCTGGGGGCAGGGACTTGCGCTTGCCTTACTTTCCGCAGTTATCGAAATGAACAACACGGGAGAACAGGATAACGGATAGATGTTCATATTAAGGAGGGGTGTCGATTTATGAAAACCGTCCATGAGCAGCACAAGTTTGATGCACAGAAGACATCCGGGGTACAAATGGAATTTCTGGACCGGGGGTTGGTTGCAGCAGCGACAACAGAAGGGATTTTTCTCAGCTGGAGATTGCTCGGGAATGAAGTGACCGGTTATAGCGGTAACGGAATGATCGGCACCAATTTCAACCTGTATCGTAGTGGCGACTTAATCGCAGCTGTCCACGACAGCACCAACTATTTGGACCCCAGCGGGACGTTAACATCGGTTTATTATGTTTGTGCCGTTGTGGACGGACAGGAAGTCGACCGTTGTGCCGATGTCACTCCCTGGGCGGGTCCATACTATGAATTACCTCTGCGAAAACCGGCTGACGGTGTCACGCCAACTGGCCAAATCTATACATACGCGGCAAATGATATGAGCGTCGGGGATGTAGATGGCGACGGTGAGTATGAGTACTTTGTAAAATGGGATCCGTCCAATGCAAAGGATGTATCGCATTCCGGCTACACCGGTCCGGTATATATCGACTGCTATAAGCTGGACGGAACTCTCCTCTACCGGATTGGGCTTGGAGTGAACATTCGGGCGGGTGCTCACTATACACAATTTTTGGTCTATGATTTTGACGGAGACGGGAAAGCCGAGCTGATGTTCAAGACAGCGCCCGGTACAAAGGCCATAAGGTACGATCAGGAAGGAATCATCTCCTCCGAAACCTATATAACCATGCCTCCGGAGGATGTGGCTGCAGGGTATAGTCATCAGGACGACTATCGAATGTCCAGCGCGGACTACTATAAGCATATTGTCCATATGTTTATGAGCTGGCACTTGCATGAAGAGGTAGTGACCGGCTGTTGGCCCTCTACACTGGAAGAATGCTTCGGAATCGATCGTCGCTACAATTATCCTTTGCTAGAGGAGGATGCGGAGCGGCTGGCCGATTATTTTCTTGACGTCTATGCTCCCGGCCGGAGCGGCCGCAACAACTTGCGGTCATTCGAGGGCTTCATTCTTGAAGGGCCGGAATATTTAACCGTGTTCCATGGACAAACAGGCGAAGAATTGGAGACGATCCGCTATAAGCCGGGGCGGCATGATGACGGTCTGATGTGGGGGGATTATGCTTGGAATCGCATCGAGCCCGGAAACCGCGTGGATCGATTCCTAGCAGGAGTTGCCTATTTGGACGGAAAAAAACCGTTTGCGATCTTTGCTCGCGGTTATTATACCCGGGCTGCCGTCGCAGCTTATTCCTGGGACGGCACGCGCCTTAAGGAGCACTGGTTGGTTGACAGCGGCTGGATTTCGATGAATAATCCTTTTCATGATACGCTCCGTCTGGAGGACGGCCGGAATGAGAACTTTGGCAGCCTCGCTAAACAAGGGGCGCATTCCTTAAGCATTGCAGATGTGGACGGAGACGGCTGCCATGAAATTATTTACGGGGCGGCGACCATCGACCATGACGGATCCATTTTATACAGCTCCCGGGCCGTAATGCCTCCGGAAAGCACGGCACCTGGAAAAATCGCCAAGCTGGGTCACGGCGATGCCCTTCATGTAGCGAACATTGATCCAGACCGGCAGGGATTGGAGATTTTCATGGTGCATGAAAGCGGTGCCTCGGGACCATACGGATTTACGCTGCGTGATGCGTCAACCGGCGAGGTATTATACGGCGGCTTTGCCGTCGATGACGTAGGGCGCGGGATGATCGGACAGGTTGATCCGAACCAAAAGGGGCTTCAAACATGGTGCAGCGAGGGTTATGAAAGCGATGAAGCATTCGGCTTGATGACATGTAGAGGAGACCAAATGGCAAAACAGATTCCGGGCACGAACATGAGCATCAAGTGGTCGGCCAACATGACAACACAGATGATAGGCGGCCGTTTCGACGAGCCTGTTACAATCGACGATTGGAAACAAGGCAGGCTGCTTACGGCAGAAGGTGCAGTTACCAATAACGGAACGAAGGGAAATCCTTGCCTTGTCGCTGACGTTTTCGGAGATTGGAGGGAAGAGCTGTTAGTACGAACAAAGGATAGCTCGGCGATTCGGATCTACCTGAGCACTGAGGTAACCGACCGGAAATTGTATACGTTAATGCATGATGCCCAGTACAGAACCGGTGTCGCATGGCAGAATGTGGTCTATAACCAGCCCTGCTACACAAGCTTTTATTTTGCTTCCGATATCGATTGGGCGAAGGTCCCTACCCCAAATCTATATTTACCTCGTGTATGCATACGTGATCGCAACTGATGTTTCCGCGGGTGGCCATCCATGTTTGTTGACTTTTTTAATTGGGGCAAATGATCTGTTTAGTACTGGCAGCTTCTCAGTGAAACCAGGTTATCCGTCAGTTGCGCTCCGCTCATTGCCGAAGGGAACTTGCAGTACGCCTGCTGTGGAGTATATACGCTAAGGAGGAAACAGGATGGCGAAAATTTTGATGTGCTTTCCGGAAGGGCGGCACAAAGCGTTAACCATGAGCTACGACGACGGCCGATTCGCCGATCGGCGGCTGGTAGACACGTTTAACCGATATGGGCTTAAAGGAACTTTTCATATCAATTCCGGTCTGCTCGGAACGCATGACAAGGTGGGTGCAGATGAGGTCAAAACGCTCTATACAGGTCACGAGGTGTCGGCACATACGCTGACTCACCCTACGATCGCTCGCTGCCCGAACGAGCAAATCGTGCACGAAATCATGGAAGACCGGCGAAATCTGGAACGTATCGTGGGTTATACGGTGCGTGGGATGTCGTATCCGAACGGCTCTTACAACCACAGAATCAAAGAAATGCTGCCAGGTCTCGGCATAGAGTATGCCAGAGTCGTTGACAGCACTGGACATTTCGGAATGCCGGACGACTTTTTGGAATGGAAGCCGACATGCCACCATAATCGTGACCTGATGAAGCATGCGGAAACCTTCGTCAGCTTGCACAAAAAGCAATATCTGTATCTGATGTACGTATGGGGCCACAGCTACGAGTTCGATAACGATAACAATTGGGAGCTTATGGAAAAGTTCGGCGCCTATATTGGGGGCAATCCGGACATTTGGTATTGTACGAACATTGAGCTTGTCGATTACGCCAAGGCATTCGAAAGGCTGAAGTTTGCAGCTGACTTGGATTTTGTTTACAACCCTTCAGCGTTAAACGTCTGGTTGAACGTGGACGGAGAGATCTTCGAAGTGAAAGGCGGCGAGTTAATCAAGTTTTAATACGAAGAGAGGAATGGAGGGAAGTTGGATGAACCAAGAGATGATCAAAGAACCTATACTCATCGGCAAGCTGGATATACGGGCGGCAGGTCCACGCTGTAAAATGCTGCTCGGCGACTTAAACGGAGACGGCCGGATGGAGATGCTGCTCGTGCAGCCTGACAACCGCCAAGACGTGCGTTATATTCCCCATCAGGTGCAGTGCCTCACTGCGTTTGATCTAGAGGGGGATCTGCTCTGGCAAACGGGGAAGCCGGATCCGGGAGCAGGCAGCCAAGGATCGGATTATCCGGCACAAATAGTCGATATCGATGGAGACGGCCGGTTGGAGGTGCTATGCGTTATGGGTAGCCGACTCGTTGTCATCAACGGGCACGACGGAAGCGTTAGATCGTCCCATGAGCTTCCGGACCCTGAGGCGCACGACTGCATTATCATTGCGAATTTGACAGGCAACCCGAATGGGCGAGATTTCATTCTTAAGGATCGTTATCATCGCATGTGGGCTATGGACCGGAACTTCAATTTGCTCTGGATGCACGAGGGCAACCCCGGCCACTTCCCTTGGGCATATGATTTGGATGGTGATGGATACGACGAAGTGATGGCCGGCTATACGCTGCTGGACCATGACGGCACGCCGTTATGGAGCTGCCGTGATTTGGATGATCACGCCGATTGCATTTGGATCGGTGATGTGAATGGCGACGGAGAGCCTGAGGTTGTAATCGGAGGCAGCGTAACGGTCATGTATGACCGTTACGGCAAGGAATTATGGCGCTACGAAGGCTCAATCGAGTCACAGCATATCGCACTCGGGCGCTTCCGAAGCGAATTGCCGGGAATGCAAATTGCCGGGCTGGATCGAGTCGTGAGAGAGGACGACGGTAAGGGCTTAATTGGTAAGGACGCCTTGTTCCTGCTTGACAGCAGCGGACAAGAGGTGTGGAAGGAAGACCGCAAGACACCCGGCTGGCTTACGATTATCGAGCCCTTGAGCGGGTGGGCGGAAGGTGCGCCAGACTATATTTTGGCATACCGGCGCGGTGGGGGCATATTCCCAACATTGTATGACGGTCATATGAACGCGGTAGTGGAGTTTCCTTCCGAGGGCTATGCCGTCCATGCTGACCTATGGGGCAGCCATACGGAGCAAGTCATTATATACAGCAGCGAAACCGCGTCCATATATTCGAGCATGCCTGCGGATCTGAGCGAGATCCCTTCGGGTATTCCGCTCTCGCAGCCGAAACGCTTGTCCTGCTCGACATTGTATCCGGGCGGGGAGGTACCCCCAGCTATCTCATTAAACTAACGCGAGGTTAGTTTAATTATAAACGTACTTTCCAAAAAAAGTGTGGTAATCTATTCGAAATACGACACTTTAGAGGGTGAAAAACTGTGGGAGACACTGTTGCTGCACAAGCAGAACGAATTGCAAGCGATTTTCTTCTTGAAAAAATAAAAACATCTTACCGGATCATAGGAAAAGGCATCGTAAATCAGGTTTTCGTAGTTGAAACGGAGAATCGCAAAGTCGTAGTTCGCATGAACGACTCAGCTGCATTTCCAAGCTATGTGAAAGAAAAATGGTGTATTGAACAAGCTGCCGCAATTGGTATTCCCGGACCTGAAGTGTTGACTATTGGTGTAATTGATGAAACCGCATATATGATTCAAGCTTTCGTTGAGGGAGACAACGGGGCAGATAGTACGGTTCTCAAGACCGATGTTTGGAGGCAGCTTGGCAAATATGCCAAACTTATTCATTCGATCCCAGTGAAGGGATATGGGGAAAATCTAATAGATCCGGTCCATGGTGAGTTTCATTCCCCTTCCCACGCAGGATCGGACGGCAGTTGGCTAGGATATGTGCAGTATAATATCAATAGTTTGACGGAGAATGATCGGTTGATTGAGCTTAGAGTAATCAATCAAACGAAATCACAGAGAGTGCGAAAACTGTTTGAGAATTTGAAGAAAGAAAGGTTCCGTTTCGGTTTAATCCATGGAGATATTTCATTGAAGAATACGATTATCAATCAGTCGGGACAAGTCATATTATTGGATTGGGGCAATGCAGAAGTAAGAACGGTACCGCATGGGGATATGATTTGGCTGATGCGGTGCCATATGCTAGACGGAAATCCGAATATGGAAGAATTAAAAGCATTTGTAGACGGGTACGGCATAAGTGCAGAAAACCTAGCTGATATGAGACATTTGCTGCTATTAAGCGCGTTCGATAACCTTCGATGGGCCATTGATCGAAATCCGGATCTGATCGAATCCTATGCTGCGTTCGCAAAAAAAGTTGTTGAACTGATGATGGACTAGCAGAGATTGAAAGATGAATTTGTATCAAATAGAAACCCCGCCTAGTCTGGTGTGGTTTTTTTTTGCCTGGGAATGGTGGTATAGCCGCGTATCCGCGCCTTCTATTGAATACAGAAGCCAATAACACTGGGCAATGAATAACTAAAATCAAAAAAACTTCAAAAAGGGGGTTGACAGCAAACGGATGATTGGATATATTTGTTACATACCAACCGAATGTATGAAAGGAGAGGGCAAGTGGCACGAAATAAATATCCGGAAGAAACCATCAACCAAATTCTAACCGTGGCGCTTAATCTGTTCATGCAAAAAGGATACGAGCAAACCTCCATTCAGGATATCATCAATGAACTGGGCGGGTTGACAAAAGGAGCGATTTATCATCACTTCAAATCGAAGGAAGAGATCTGGCAGGCCGTCATCGATCATGCGTTCAAAGGCGTAGACGAGATGCTGTCCGGCATCCGGGATGATAAAGGGCTGAACGGACTGGAGAAGCTCCGCAAGATTTCCCAAGCCTCTCTCGACAATGCTGCCCGCAACGAACTGGCATCGGTGGGGCCGAACCTCTTGCGCAATCCGAAGCTGCTGGCGGCCCAGATCGAGAACATCCTCGAAAAAGCCGTACCCGTCTATATCCAGCCCATTATCGAACAGGGAATGCGAGACGGCTCGATCCGAACCGAGTATCCAAGGGAGCTTAGCGAAGTCCTAGTGATTCTCACCAATATTTGGCTAAACCCGGAGGTCATTGAGGCTTCGCCCGAGATGATGCTGCATAAGGTAAGATTTTTCGATGAAATATTGAAAGGCCTGGGGCTTGACCTGTTCGATGAGCAAATGTATCAACGATACGAGGAATTGTTTCGAGTGTCAGCGAGAGAAGTCAGCAAAGAAAAATAAACTGCCGAAAGGCAGCTTATTTTCACACCTATTCATACCATCGGTTGGTATGAATAGGTGGTCCGGATTCAAAGTAATGGTGTTAGAAAACTAATTATAAGGGAGATGTGAATATTTATGAATCAAACCAAAACCTCTAACTCGCAGGAACGGCAAGTAGTGACAAACTTTAACGCAAGCAATCTGATGAAAAGCGACTTTGCAGGCGTTACGGCCCATAATGGACAGTTTAAAAGCAGCTCGCTCTCCGGTTCCGACTTTTCGGGCGCTGATTTGACGGGAAGTTCGTTTAAGAGCAGCGACGTACACGGTACCCATTTTGACGGCACGAATCTGACGGACTGCAACCTGTCCACCCTTGACCTGGCCAATGCAAGCTTCAATAAAACGGTCCTTGTGCGCACCGACTTCAGTAAGTCGAGGTTGGCCGGCGTAAAATTCTTGGACGCCAAACTTACCGACGTCAATCTGACGATGACCGATCTTAGAAACACCGTCTTTGAAAATTGTATGTTCGACGGGGTGGATTTCACAAATAGCGATCTGACAGAGCTGGTGCTTGACGGCCAAACCTTCATCGGGGTCAAGTTTGACAAAGCAGGGTTGAACGGCGTTTCGTTCAAGGGCGCGGTAATCAAGAATTCGTCTTTCCAAGGATCTTTGTTGTCCAAAAAGTATTACCGTGCCATCAAAACCATCTGCTTTGACGGCGCAACGATGGATAAACTGACCTATGCGGCGCTTAAAGGCCTGGAGGCCGATTTATCCAAGGTTACGGTTATTTAAGACAAATGGAAAACGCAAAGCCGGGCGAAAGTGTAGTTTAAAACAATGGGATTTACAAAAAAAAATTAAAGTGAGGGATATCAAATGAATAAGATTGCAATGGGACATAGCAACAAAGGATTCACTGAAAAAGGGCTGCGCAGAATGCACGACGTGCTGGCAAGGCATGTCGATTCTGGAAAGATTCCAGGGCTCGTCGCCCTAGTCAGCCGGAACGGGGAGACGCACGTTGAAGCGATCGGTACGATGCGCCATGACGGTGGCGCGCCGATGCGCCGGGACACGATCTTCCGGATGGCGTCCACTTCCAAGATGGTCGGAGCCGCGGCGGTGATGGTCCTGCTCGACGAGTGCAAGCTGCATCTGGATGACCCGGTAGATAAGTGGTTGCCCGAGCTCGCCAACCGGCAGGTGCTGAAACGGCCCGACGGCCCGCTGGACGAAACCGTGCCGGCACGCCGGCCGATCACCGTCCGGGACCTGTTGACTTCTACGTTCGGGCTCGGAGTGGATATGACACTAATGGGTTCTCCGATCCAAAACGCGATCTTCGAGAATGGATTATTTGACACGCCAGGGCAGGAGATGCCTGAGCCGGATGAATGGATGCGCCGCCTGGGTACGCTCCCGCTATGCTACCAGCCCGGAGAGCGGTGGCAGTACCACATGAGCAACGAAGTGCTCGGCGTACTCGTTGCCAGGGTCACGGGTCAGACTTTCGAGACGTTCCTGCGCGAACGCATCTTTGAACCGCTGGGGATGAAGGATACCGGCTTCTACGTGCCCGAAGGCAAGATTGACCGGCTGCCGCCCGCCTACGTCCCTGATCCGCAGACCGGAGAGTTCATCGTGTGGGATGAGGCGGCAGGCGGACGCTACAGTAAGCCGCCAGCATTCCAAGCAGGCGGGGGCGGACTGCTCTCAACCGTCGACGACTATGACGCGTTTTTACGGATGCTGCTGAACCAAGGGATGCACGGGAACGAACGGATCCTGTCCCGGCCCGCCGTCGAGCTGATGACCACGAACCGTCTTACGCCCGAGCAACAAGCATTCCGAGACGACTTGGCCAAAAACAACGTCCATTTGTCGCATGGCCAAGGGCAGCACGGCGGCTGGGGATTCGGGATGGCAGTACGCACCTACCGCGGCGATTACGCGTCCATCGGCCAGTTCGGCTGGGACGGTGGAAGCGGCACCTCGGCGTACGCCGACCCGGACAAACAACTCACCGGAATCCTGCTCACTCAAGTCGGAATGTCCACCCCGGATTCGGCGCATCTTATCCACGACTTCTGGACCATGGTCTATCAGGCGATCGAAGACTGATACCGAGCCAGGGCCTGATACGTCCGCCATCAACCCACGACATCTAACGGTCAGCCGCCCTGGTGGCCGAACCATCGATGTTTCCACCATTGGTCTTGGCCCTGTTTGCCAAGAGTAGCCTAGCCAGATCCGGTAGATGGATCGATAATAGGAAAAGTCTGGACTTCATTTTATAAGCAAGAATGAGCCATTTGACAAGAAAAAATACGCTTAAAAGCCGCGAAGCTGCGGCTTTTTGTGCTTTAACGATAAATGTTCTTGTTAAAACCCCATATATACTTAGTCGAAAATGATAAGAAGATCTATGGTTAACCATAGACCTTTGGTACAATCGTAAACAACAGACAAAAGCAGGGAGGAAGGCGGTAGAGAGGAATGACTGAGCAAGAATGGCCGGTAGTTCATAACGTCGGCGACATTATTATCCAGGCCGGTTTCATACTCGGTCCGAGAACCATTAACGATTACGAACTGGTTTACTTCCCCGACGGTTCTGGAACAGTCTATGAGATAGGCGGTCAAGTCTTTCTATTAGATGAGCCTTGTTTCATCTTCACTCGTCCAGGAGAACAGCATTCATATCGTTTCTGCGCGGAGAAGAATGTGCGGCATATGTTTGTCCACTTTGACTACGCAGCCCTTCGGGAAGAGAATGAAAGGTTCGAACCTCTTTTTAGCCAGGGCAATCGGTTTCTCTCCAACCAGCATACGCTTGTTGCTGGTATGATGCAGAAGATGCTTTGGATTGCGAATCACCAATCTTCTTATTGGCGGAGACGGCTGGCTGTGCTTGTTGCCGCTTCGCTTGAAGAATTGTCGTCTCATTCTGGATATACAGATGAAGGGAGCCTACTCTCCTTGCCAGTCCCGATTCAACGGGCACTGGAATTCATGGAGGAGCATCTGGCGGAGCCCATAACCATCGAAGAAATCGCGGCGCGATCCGAATGGTCGCATGAGCATTTCACCCGCGTGTTCGTTGTGTCCCTGGGTATGACGCCGAAACGTATGCTGCTGGAAAGAAGGCTGCGCCGCGCAGAGTTTTTGATGATGAGGGGAGCAGGTTCGGTCAAACAAATTGCCTTTTCGGTTGGCTTTGGGGATGAACACCATTTCTCCAAAATATATAAACGGATTCGGGGGATTACGGCCTCTGATTATCTAAAACGCTGCAATGATCCATTATTTCGTCATACGGCCGACCTTTTGGATTCGCGCACGCCATACCCGGTTAATCGATATATCTTAGTCAAGCCCTAGATCAAATAAACACATCGTTTTCCGGTTTCAGACCATTGAGAACACGATTGTGGCGCGGCTACAATGAATGTGTACATTCATAATGACGGAGGGATTCAGATTATGGGTAAATTTTACGTCCCGAAATCACGCGCCAGGGACAATCGTTATTTGGTTAGTGTGAAGGAATATACGAACTATCACAAGGAAGGCTATCTGATTGTTAGAGGCTTGTTGTCAAAAGATGATATCGCCGAATTGTTTGAGCTGGCGGAGGATTCTAGGCTCAACCGTCTTCAGCCGGACAAGACGGCGGATGCTGGCAGCACGGATCCTCTCAAGGAGGAATTCGCGAAGGCGACACGGATTCATATGCTGTCCCGGCTGAATGCGGCGGCTGAGCGAGGCATGCTCCATCCACGAATTCTTGATGTGACAGAAGCACTGATCGGCCCCGACGTCTATGCTCTTCAGTCCATGCTCTTCCTGAACCCGCCTGGGAAGGGAGGTCAAGGCTGGCACCAGGATTCCTGTTACATCAAGACGCATCCCGATACACTGATTGGAGCGTGGATTGCGCTGGAAGAAGTGGATGAGGAGAATGGCTGCTTATGGGTCGTTCCGGGGTCGAATCACGAACCTGTGTATCCGCCTGATGGAATCGGTGGAGGGAACGTTCATGCAGTGGATGCGTTTGAGGATTTGAACAGGGTCCAGAACGTCAGCCATATAGACGATAATGTGAATACGCTGTCAAAGGTAGTCGCGGGCTATCCGCCGCCAATCCCGGTTATTCTGAGCCCGGGTGACGTGCTGTTTTTCCATTCACACCTGTTCCACCGCTCTTATCCCAATCGAACTTCGGACCGTTACCGCCGATCTTATGTGTGCCATTACTGCAACGCCCGGTCTTGGGTTCCTTGGGATCATGACGGATTCGAAGGGGATTCGGGTAATTACCGCCAAATTCTTGCGCGCGGAAGCACGCATCTCCCGTACGCCGAGCCTGTATTCGGTACCGAGGTGTTCTTATCTGATGAGGAAGAAGATTCGAATAGCGTGACCATGATGGGAATGGACAATGGCATGATGATGCCGATGGGGATGACGAAGGACGATTAAATCTAGGGAGGATTATGATGAAGCTGCAATTATTTCATGCTTTTTGGGGCATGGAGGGGACATTAAGAGAGAAATTCGAGCGAGCTTATCTGAACGGCTATCAAGGTATTGAAACAGGGCTTCCGAATGATGCTGACAAGAATGAATTTAAGGAGCTGCTGCAAGAGTTCAAGCTGTTATATATCCCTCAGATATTCACTTATGGAAATCATAAGGAGGTTTATCACGAGCAATTGGAAAGTGCATTGGAGTTTTCGCCGATCTTCGTAAACTCCCATACCGGTAAAGATTACTTTTCTGAGGAAGAACAAGATTCACTTTTTAAGTTCGCTTTGAGCATGGAAAAGAAGCTGGGCGTTGACGTGGCGCATGAAACCCATAGAGGACGCGCCATGTTCACTCCTCGCGCAACCGTGAAGCTGCTGAAACAATTCCCGGAATTGAAAATCACGGCGGATTTCAGCCACTTTACCTGTGTCTGCGAATCATTGCTTCATGATCAAGAAGAGGATCTGGCCTTTATGATTAGGCGGACTAAGCATACTCATGGAAGAGTGGGGTATGTTAACGGACCACAGGTTCCTCATCCGGCAGCACCTGAATATGGGGAGGAACTGGCAAGGTTCGAAGGCTGGTGGGAACAGATTTGGGCGCATTGCAGCCAAGCAGGCAAGCCGTACTTCACGGTAACCCCTGAGTTCGGTCCGGTCAGCTACATGCCTCGCACTCCATTTACAGGAGAACCTGTGGCCGATTTGTTTGAGATCAATCACTGGATCGCGGACCGCTTTAGGCAGAAATACAGCTAGACCAAGGGATTATACAGTCAGAGAACTTATAGACTTTAATGGGCAGTGCGTGAACGGGGATCAGGTTGAAAATAGCCGCCAGGCTTAGACTGGCGGCTATTTTGTGTACCATTTGACATTTTTACTCGGGGTGAGGCATTATCCCATTCATTTGCTAACGATTATGGTGAGATCACGGATTTAAAGCTCTAATATGTGAAGCGAATCATATATCACTGATATGTATTATTTGATATAGGAACGCAGAATTGCGATTTAACATAGAATTTACGAGAATTTTACATATATATCATTGAATATGTCAGTGACATAACTTAACGTCAAATTAGATCCCTTGCGGATACGAGTCGACTCAATGATTTGAGGGATAATTTGATGAAAGATGTACGTTTGATTAAACAGAATCAATTATATCACCGGGTGGCTGATCAGGTGATCGAGATCATTAAGAGCCGCAGGCTGCGGCCCCATGATCCGGTTCCATCCGAAGGAGAGCTTGCCAAGCTGTTCGGCGTGAGCCGAATGACAAGCAAGCTGGCGCTTCAAAAGCTGGCCGAACAGGGATTGGTGTACCGCCTGCCCCGAAGAGGGACCTTCCTTGCCCAGCCTCAAGAAGGATTGATGGTTGATGCAGGGATTTCTACCCAGGGCACCGTGGCGGCGCCGAACGTGGAGAGGCCGTTCGGACAGGTCGCGCTCATCTTGCCCCATTTGTCCGATTACACTTCCAGGATTATCGCCGCCGCCGAGGCTGAAGTGCGAAAGCACGGGTGCGACCTCATTCTGAAAATGACGAAGGATTGCGACGATGAGGATCTCTGTCTGGAGAGGTTGGCCGAAGGAGGAATTACCGGTATCATTCTGTTTCCCCAGGGGCGGAAGACCTGCAGCGATCAAGTATTGCGATTAAAGCTTCGCAAACTGCCGCTGGTGATCATCGACCGTATTTTTCATGAAGTGGAGATCGATTGCGTGTATCACGACCACTATATGGGTTCTTATCAAATGACCAAGTATTTGATCGAGAAGGGGCACCGGGAAGTCGGATACACTTCGAACGCGATCGATCATATCACAAGCAGGAAGGAGCGGTACCAAGGCTATATCCAAGCACTGCTCGACCATAAAATTCCGGTCAAGTACCAGAACATTCATTTTCGAAGCGTCGCTTGCGATACCAGACGTATTAATGAGCTCGATCCGGAGCAGGAGCGGTTTATTCAGGACAACCCCCGGATGACGGCCATCATGTGCGGTGATGACCATGTCGCCATCTCGACCATTCATACCGCATTGCAGATGGGTATTCCGGTTCCTGAAAAGCTGTCCATCGTCGGCTTCTCCGATATCCAGTTAGCGGCATATATTCCAACCCCGCTTACGACGGTTCGACAAGATACCGAGAAGCTTGCTCGATCGGCCGTTGAATTGCTGATGAAACGCGTTGGCAACTCCAACGAGAATCCAATCACCATTAAAATTCAAACATCGATTGTAGAACGACAATCCGTTCTGTCCAGGACCTAAAATGGATCACTACAGTTTGCATGGCAAGGAGAAATGACTTTGAAAATTCACTTTCTAGGAACCGCAGCCGCAGAGGGCTTTCCCAATGCCTTTTGCCGCTGCGAGCATTGTACCAAAGCGCGGGAACTTGGTGGAAAAAATATCCGTACACGAACTTCGGCCATCATGGACGATGTCATCAAGTTTGACTATTCCCCGGATT
The DNA here is from genome assembly GCF_001860525.1 of Paenibacillus sp. LC231. Lineage (NCBI taxonomy): Bacteria > Bacillati > Bacillota > Bacilli > Caryophanales > Paenibacillaceae > Paenibacillus > Paenibacillus sp. LC231. The sequence continues at coordinate 134,827 of NZ_JFOM01000009.1, forward strand.
CCTATATGCAGGCGCTGCGGGACAATATCGATCTGGGGGCAATCGAGCACCTGCTCGTCACGCATTCGCATTCGGACCATTACAATGCTGCGGATCTGGAATGCCGCAGGGAAGGGATTGCGCACGGCCTCCAGCATCCGATGCACATTTATGGGAATGGTACCGTGATGCATCACACGCGTGCCGCCATCGGCCGCTTTGAAGGTCAAAGGTATCAATTCCATCTGTTGCGCCCGTATGAGACCTTTGCTATGGGCGATGCAAGGGTAACGCCATTATTGGCCGATCATGATCGGATGGAAACCTGTCTGTTATACGTGATCGAAAAGGAAGGGAAAAAACTGCTGTACGGGCATGATTCGGGCTGGTTCCCGGATGCGACATGGGCATGGTTAAAGGGCAAAAAGCTGGATTGCGCCATCCTCGACTGCACGCATGGATATACGGGGAATGCCCGCGACCGCAATCATATGTGCGTGGAAACGGTGCTGGAAGTCCAGCGCGAGTTCCAAAAAGAAAATATCCTGAAGCCTGAAGGCCAAATCGTCGTCACACATTTTAGCCATAATTCCAAGCTGCTACATGAGGATTTTGTCCGTATCTTCAGCCCCGCCGGGATTTTACCGGCATATGACGGGTTGATCATCAACATTTAAACCAAACAAAATGACACGATCAAAGGAGAGTTAAGGGAATCATGAGAAAACTTTCAATGGCGTTACTTCTCATTATGTGTGTGATTGTATCGGCTTGCGGAGGCGGCAGCAATGCCGGCAATGCAAACGATGGCACTTCGGAGTCCGGAGCGTCGGCCGGAACACCGGCTTCATCGGAATCGTCGTCTACGGAACCAGACCAGAATGAGAAGCTGATTGTGTACACGAACGCGAACTCTGACGGCCGCGGCGAATGGCTGATCGAGAAAGCGAAAGGTGCAGGCTTTGACATCGAAATTGTCGGAGCGGGCGGCGCCGACTTGACGAACCGCTTGATTGCCGAGAAGAACAACCCGATCGCGGACGTCGTATACGGCTTGAATAATATGCTTTATGAGAATTTGAAAAAGGAAGACGCTCTGGCTAAGTTTGTTCCAAGCTGGGCCGGCGATGTTGAGCAGGGCTTAAACGATCCGGAAGGCTACTATCATGGTCTTGTGAAGCAAGCGATTCTGCTTGGTTATAACCCGAACGAATTCACGGCCGATACCGCGCCAAAGGACTGGACGGACCTTTATAAGAACGATGCGTACAAAGGGAAGTACGAAGCTCCTACGCTGCTTGGACAAAATACGCCTCGCCTTATTGTAGCGGGGATTCTGACCCGCTTCCAAGATCCAAACGGTGATCTCGGCATATCCGAGGAAGGCTGGAATGAAATTCAGCAATTGTATGACAACGGCGTCAGCGCAGTCGAGGGCGAAGACTTCTATGCCAATTTGGCCAGCGGTAAAACGCCGCTAGGAGCGCTCGTCTCCGGAACCCTGCAGCAGAAGGAAGAGCAATATAACGTGAAAGCAGGCATTGTCAGCCCGGAAATCGGCGTACCTATGGTCGTGGAACATGCAGCAATCGTGAACGGAACGAAGAAGCAGGCAACGGCGGAGCGGTTCGTGGAATGGCTCGGATCCAGCGAAATTCAAGGAGAATTTGCGGCTGAGTTCAATGCCATGCCGGCAAATACGAAAGCGGTTGAGCAAGCCAATGAGTCCGTCAAGGAACTGTTTACTTCGTTAAAACCACAAGATTTCGATTGGGCTTTTATTGCTGCAAACATGGATCTGTGGGCGGAGAAAATCGAGTTGGAGATTATGCATTAAGTAACGGAATGGAGTCAAGCCGGCTGCATGTTGGGGATGCCAATATGCAGCCGTTCATTCAAGTACAACAAAAAGGAAGAGAATAATATGATTACATTCCAGAACGTTGATATTAAATTCGGTGAATTTCATGCGGTCAAAAACCTTAATTTGCATATTCGGGAGGGGGAATTCTTCACGTTCCTTGGTCCTTCGGGCTGCGGGAAGACGACGACCCTTCGCAGTCTGGTCGGGTTTATTATGCCTACGAGCGGACAGATCCTGCTGAAAGACGCCGACATTACCCGTTTGCCGATCGAAAAAAGAGAGATCGGGATGGTATTTCAAAGCTATGCGCTCTTTCCAACGATGAATGTGTACGAGAATATCGCTTTTGGCTTGCGAGTCAAGAAATTACCCAAGGCGGAATTGGATCAGAAGGTTCGGGACATTGCCCGGAAGGTTGATTTGAAAGATGATCAGCTGTTCAAGAAGGTATCGGAACTATCCGGCGGACAGCAGCAGCGCGTTGCGATTGCCAGGGCGCTGGTTTTGAAACCGAGCATCTTGGTACTGGACGAACCTTTATCCAACTTGGACGCCAAGCTGCGGGTACAGCTGCGCAATGAGCTGAAACAATTGCAGAAGAAATTCGGGATCACAACGATATATGTCACGCACGACCAGGAAGAAGCGTTAACGCTGTCCGACCGGATCGGAGTATTCAATCATGGAGTCCTGGAGCAAGTGGGCACGCCCATGGAAGTTTACAATCAATCCGAAACGGAGTTTGTGTGCAATTTCATCGGAGATATTAACCGGATCGATCCGCGGATGGTAGAGAACAGCCGGTTGAATGATGTTGTTCAGCCGGGGAATATCGCCTATATCCGCAACGAGAAGGTAAGTCTGCAGCCCCTGCAGGGTATCGATACGGTCCAATTGAAAGGCAAGATCGCGGACCGGGAATTTTACGGTTTATACAGCAAGTACGTATTGGAGATTGCCGGCGGCGGACGGTTAAAGACCATCGAAATAGAAAGCAGGCTCGTCCATCATGAGGTCGGCGACGATGTTGACATCTATCTCCCGACCCGCGATATTTTGCAATATCCGATGAGGGAGGGCGAAGCATGAATGCCCGGAACCTGAGCACCCGGCTGGCTTCCATAAACCCTGTCTCGATCCTTTTATACGGGTTGATTGTATGGTTTGTCATTGCCTTTCTGATTTATCCGAACTTGAATATTTACGGCGAAATTTTCATGAAGGACGGCAAATTTACGCTGGAAGCGGCAGAGAAACTGCTGTCGTCCGAACGCGCGATGCGAAGTTTATATAACAGCTTTATTCTCGCTTTTTCCCTAGTTATTACGGTAAATGTGGTGGGGATTACGCTGGTTTTGATTTCGGAATATTTCGATATCAAAGGCGCGAAGATTTTGCGATTGGGTTATTTTACGACCCTGATTTACAGCGGAGTCGTGCTGGTGTCCGGCTATAAATTCGTCTATGGCGAAGAGGGGTTTATGACCAAGCTCCTGGTTCAATTATTCCCTTCTTTTAATACGACATGGTTTCACGGCTACTGGGCGGTTCTATTCGTCATGACGTTCGCCTGCACGTCCAACCACTTCCTGTTCCTGAGCAATGCGATTCGCAAAATCGACTTTCAAACGGTGGAGGCCGCGAGAAATATGGGGGCGTCTACTTGGTATATCCTCCGGCGGGTCGTGCTCCCGGTCCTGAAACCTACGATCTATGCGCTGACGATTCTGACTTTTCTCACCGGCCTGGCTGCCACGTCCGCGCCGCTTATCCTCGGAGGTAAGGAATTCCAGACGATCACGCCGATGATTCTGACGTTCTCGAGAAGCATGACGTCAAGAGATTTGGCTGCGCTGCTGGCCCTTATTCTCGGAGTGGCCACACTGGTGTTGTTGACCGTGATGATCCGATTCGAACGTAAAGGCAACTTCATGTCGGTCTCCAAAGTCAAATCGGAGCTGGTTAAACAAAAAATCCGCAGCAAATCGGGGAATTTAGCCGCTCATATTTTGGCTTACGGCCTGTTTGTTCTCTACATCGTTCCGGTTGTGCTGATCATCATCTTTTCGTTCACCGATGCGGCCAGTATCTCTACCGCCACGTTGAATTTGAACAGCTTCACGTTGGATAATTACATTCAAGTATTTTCATCCATGTCGGCATTCAAGCCTTATCTCGTAAGTATTCTATATGCCGCAGCTGCCTCGGTCATTGTTGTCGCATTGGCGCTGGTTGCGTCAAGGATATTGCATAAATATAAGAACAAGTGGGCGCTTGCCCTGGAATACGCATTGCTGATTCCGTGGATTCTGCCGTCAACGCTGATTGCGATCGGACTGATCGTAACCTTTAACACGCCGAAGCTGATGATCGGGAATACGGTGCTGGTTGGCACGGTCTGGATGCTTCTGATTGCGTATGTCATCATCCATATTCCTTTTACCCTGCGAATGGTCAAGGCCTCCTTCTTCAGTTTGGACAGCAATTTGGAAGACGCTGCACGGAATTTGGGTGCCAAACCGTTTTATACGTTCAGAAAAGTATTGCTGCCGATCATTCTGCCATCGACGCTAGCTGTTCTTGCCTTGAATTTCAACGGAATTTTGGCCGATTATGACGTAACCGTGTTCCTCTATCATCCTTTGTATCAGCCGTTAGGAATCGTCATCAAGAACAGCACGGATGCTCAGGCGCTAGCAGATACCAAAGCGTTGACCTTGGTTTATTCGGTGATATTGATGATCATGTCATCCGTTACTTTATATTTCGTATATGGAAGAAACAGCAGATCTTGAGTGGCCGGGTTAACGTGCCACATAGGGACTTGCCCGGCTTGCATTACAAAAAAAAACAAGGATCGAGTTGAATGACTTGGGAGCAGATGATGCCGCGGCAGCTGCTCCCTTTTCCATTAGAGGTAAGAGGGTAATAAATGAATATATCTATAGTTGGTGTATCATCGCTGTCTTCTTTTCAAATATGATGTTTGTGTATTATCTCTACGAATACATAACTAGGAGTGTGAGAAATGAATATTAAATCACTGCGCTCAGATCATATTTATCAAAAAGTTGCTCAAGCTTCGCCCGAGGAAAAGCTTGAATTGTTCAGAAACGAAATGATGGCTCCCTTTATGAAACAATGGCAGATTCAACAGATTCCTTTTAAAGCTGAAGAGGCGAATGGTTTTGACGTTATTACGTTTAATAGTATGATGCATCGATCCCCAGATCAGATTACCCCTCAGATTTCGGCAGAGATCGAGCTGATTTCGTCCGAATCATTTTGGTTAGAGTGTGAGCATGCTGTGAAGAAAAGCCTGCATCTATTTGCAGAGCATGAAATTAACCTCCCTGTAACCGACTATTTGTTTACGATTCAACTAGGGAATCCGAAAAGCCGTGCTTTAGTAATAAACGAAGGATATAGCGGCTTTGGGGGCATTCCCGGGTTTATCTGGGGTACACTCTTGCCAAACGATTACACGATTCCTCGAATGAAGGCTTCGCTGGCGCACGAATGCAACCATAATGTGCGTTATCAATTTATTCAGTGGGATCACACCGTTAATTTGGGCGAGCTCATTGTAAGTGAAGGATTAGCTGAAAACTATGCTACGTTCATGTTTGGGGAAGAATTACTCGGTCCCTGGGTAACGAAAACTAACGCAGAAACGCTTAACATGCGCATAAAGCCTGTGCTTAGAGAGAAATTGCATTTAACGGGGTTTGATCAATTTGCTCCTTATCTTTACGGTGACGAGATCGCAAAACTTCAAAACTTTACACCGGTCAACATGCCTTATAGCGCCGGATACGCTTGCGGATATCATTTAATCCAATATTATTTAAGAAAAACAGGAAGAACGATTTTCGAGGCTACAATAACGCCTGCTGCTCAAATCCTGGACGAAGTGAAAGAATTTTGGAATGAAGAAACCATGATTAGCTGTGGTTGATGTTTTTGCTGTAGCCGATGTCATTGTCAAACATATTACGTCTCATTGCCCGCAAGATGTTGCGATTGTCGGATATTACGGATCCTATTTGCAGGGGACGGCGACAGAGCGATCGGACTTAGACTTTTTCTTCATTCCGGCCACACCTAGAGGAAAACAAGTGGAAATACAGTTTATAATCGACGGTATTAGTTTTGATTTTTGGCCAATTGGATGGGATCGTGCTGAAAGAATGTCAGCTTCTGAAGATTGGAGTACGACCATTATTGCGGATTGTGAACTATTGTATGTGCGTTCCGAAGAAGACCTGGCGAAATTCATGAAACTCCGTGAGACCATCTCTTCCATGGGGGAGCCGTCCAACACGTTAACATTGATCAATAGAGCTGAGGTTGTCGTAAGTGATTGTTTTACTAGCTTGATGAAGCTTCGTTTTGCCGGAGATTCCATGGATTTATCCTTTTGTCGGATACTGGCGCAAGAAATTGCCGCTACCATTTTTAAATCTCTTGCGTTGTTAAACCAAACGTACTATACACGCAGTTGGGGCCATTATCGCGAGCAAGTCAAAAATCTCTCAATTAAGCCAGACCAACTGGATTTCCATCTTGATACAATGATGTACAGCCACTCTAAAGATGAAATCGAATCTGCTTGCGAGAAACTGACTTTAGACACTGTTCATTTAATTTCAGAACGAAGAAACAAGCTCAAAGGATTACGTTCATACCAAAATTGGATGAAGGGATACTATGAAGAGGAAAAAGGAATGCTTAACAAGCTCCTAACCGCTTGCGAAAAGGGCCACTATGAAACCGCGTTTTTCGTTGCTACAGGTGTACAAGATGGTTTGGCACGTATTTTGTACGCAGCCGAAACAGGACGCTGGCCTGGCATTTTCGATTTGGGGGAGTATCAGGAATATTATCGTCGCTTCAGCTATCCGGATCTCACTGCGCTTCTGGATCCCGAGGATTTCGAACCATTGCGAATAGCTGTCCTGCAGCTGATTGAACAATTAGAGAATCATCTTAGAACAGAAGGTATATCTTTGAACCAGTTCGACTCAGTTGCTGATTTCGAATCATTTTATGTAAGCAGAATTTGATTACTTGTCGTTTGTATGGTGTAAGTCATTCTCATGACAGCTTGATTTAATGGACGGACAGTTGAGCAGGTCTCGACTGTCCGTTTATTTTGTGCGCCCAGCGAATGGACGATCATCTCTAAGCGCAGGATGGCAAGAACATATAGACCTTGACAGCAGCTAGCATACAGCTTTTATGTTCTACTATAATGGAAGAGCTGGGAGAACGCATCCGATGCATTCTTTCGGCTCTACACAAACAATGAAAGGATATGGAATAAAGCGCTTGCACCATTCGTAATGTATATATTAAACATATTGAATGAAATGTGGTGATTCGGTTGAGCTCTACGGAAAGAATGCCGTTGTATCAGAGGGTTCAAGAGTATATACGCGACTTGATATCGTCGCAAGTATTGAAGGTTGGAGACCGTATTCCTACGGAAAAAGAACTCATGGAGCGTTTCGGAGTCAGCAAGATTACGGTCGTTAATGCCCTGGCCGGCTTGGTTAACGAAAAAATCATAACCAGGGTGCCCGGAAAGGGGACTTTTGTAAGCGAACCTGAATCTGAAATGTCGGCGACTTCTCCTATAAACGCCGTTAAGTCTATTCATAAAGCTGGCGGAGAAATGGGGACACGGTTAATAGGCCTGATTCTGCCCAGCATTTATGATTATTTTACGATTCGGCTTATACAAGGTATTCAGCAGGCACTCAACGAGAATGATTACCGCTGCGTCATCTATTTATCGGAGGGCAGCCTTGATAAGGAAAAAGAGGCAATCAAGACATGTTGTAAAATCGGAGTGGAAGGGTTACTGATTTTCCCGGTCGACGAGGAATTATTCAACGAGGAAATTCTAAGCATGAAATTTGCGGGGTTTCCATTCGTTCTCATTGACCGTTACCTTCCAGGGGTCGAAACACATTATATCGCATCAGACGGCAGGCTTGGCGTTAACATGGCTGTAAACTACCTGTGGGAGCTGGGGCATCGCGAAATCGCCATATGCTCCGATTCGCCCATACAAACCGTTACCGTTCAAGAGCGGATCGACGGATATATGAATGCCTTCAAGGAAAAGGGGGCCCTCATTAACCCTGCCCATATCGTGACCGATTTTGAAATCGGAAGTTTGGAGCAAGCTGAAACCCATCCCCTGTACCGCTATATCCAAAATCGAATGGCAACCGCCTATATCACGCTAAACGGAAGTCTTGGCGTGAAAATCTATCAGATTGCGCGTCAAGCTGGATTGAAGGTGCCTGAGGACATTTCCATCATCAGTTTTGATGATCCGACCTCCATCATCGAAGGCTACAGCACGTTTACGCATGTTAAACAGTTTGAACGGGACATGGGCTACCGAGCGGCCTATACGCTGCTTGAGGTCATTAACAGTGATGACGGGCATCAAGGAAAATACTTTAAAACCCTCGTGGAGCCGGAATTGGTGATTGGCGAAACGACGGGAAAAAACGTTCTCTCCACTTCATGATATTCCACACCCGCTTACCCTATATATGTAGCCTAATTACGAGTCCGATGCGCTTTCTATTCGAATCTGACAATAGATGCGAGGCTGGCCGGACTCCTCTACTAGGTCAACCGCAACTTTCTCTCATGAAATCCTCCCCATAATAATGTCCTGCATCCATAACGAAATCCAGCAGGCTCTTCAAACCATTGCATAAATATATATTGAATATAATGTATCCTCGCCAAGGAATAAAACGCCTCCAAAATAAGGGCGGGAGAAGGGGCCCCCCACCCCATTTCTCGATAACCTAAAGAAGAGGAGGCTCCTCTAGGCTAACAGCAGCTTCTTTTTGATGTAACCTCCGATTTATTAATCAACGAAACCACCCGTACTTTAATCGGCCTAAAAATACTTTAACCGGAATGAAGAAATTATGGAATGATTCCAACAGTATATTGAATATATTTAAACTACCGTTAAGTGAAACCGCTTGCAGTAAGGAGGGGGAGGCAGTCGTTATACATCGTCGAAAATCGAAAATCAAAGACATTGGCTCTGTTCCCAAGCGATCGGGAATGGATTCGTAACCATCCGATCCGACGAAGATGGAGGAGGTGTTCGGAGAGTGGTACCCAAAGGTGTTGTTATCCCTGGATTTGAGCAATTAAAAAAGAATAAGAAGTTCTCTAAAATTTGGCAATTCAGGCACATCTATTTGTTTTTGCTTCCTGCGATCATCTGGTTTCTGGTGTTTGCCTATTATCCGATGTACGGCATATTAATCGCGTTCAAGGATTTCAAATTCAATCTGGGGATCTTGGGAAGTCCTTGGGCAGGCTTTAAATATTTCGAACAGTTTTTGAATGATTCCAGCTTTTACGATGTGCTCCGAAATACGTTATCCATCAGCGCGCTTAAGCTTATTTTCGGATTTCCGGCGCCATTGATCCTGGCCTTAATGCTCAATGCCGTCATGCACAAGAGAATCAAAAGAGTGTTTCAGACAATTTCCTATCTGCCGCACTTCGTATCGTGGGTCGTTGTCGTTACCTTGCTTCAAAAAATCCTGTCTCCGAACGTAGGGCTTATCAATGACATTCGGTACCAAATGGGTTTGGATCCGATCTTTTTCATGGGAAAGCCGGAATTATTCTATCCGTTGGTCATCATTTCCGACATCTGGAAAGGTGTAGGCTGGGGTTCGATCATTTATTTAGCCGCGTTAACGAATATCGATCCGCACTTGTATGAAGCAGCCGAAATCGACGGGGCGGGAAGGTGGAGCAAACTATTTAAGATCACGCTTCCATGCCTTACTCCAACGATCGGCATATTGCTTATCTTCTCCCTCAGCGGAATACTGAACGCGGGCTTTGACCAAATCTGGCTGATGCAGTCCCCGGCAACATTAAGCGTCTCGGAGATCTTGGACACCTATGTCTTAAAAACCGGCCTCCAGCAGGGGCAATTAGCCTATTCCACGGCCATTGGATTATTCAAGTCTGCGATTTCGCTGCTGCTCATTGTTGCTGTCAACAATATATCCAGGCGTGTGAGTAACGTATCGTTATGGTAATCAGCTGGCACTCAAGATAAGGAGGTGTGTGTATGGATGCGAGAAGGCTGACGCCAGCAGATAAAATATATATGACGCTTAACTATTCGGTGTTACTTTTATTCTGCGCTACGGCACTTTATCCATTTATCTATTTTCTAGCCCTTTCTTTTAATGACGGCTATGATGCGATGAAGGGTGGAATCTACTTTTTTCCTAGAGTGTTCACACTAGAAAACTATGCAAAAGCTTTTAGCAACTCATTGATCTTGAATTCGTTTTATATTTCCGTAACCCGAACCCTTGTCGTAACGGTTGCCTCCGTATTTTTGACGGCCTTATTAGCCTACGCGCTTTCGCGGAAAGGGCTGCCCGGAAGAAAATATATCGTATTCTTCTTTTTCTTCACCACCTTGTTCAGTGGAGGACTTATCCCGACGTTTATCCTGTTCCGGCAAATCCACATCCTGGATACGTTTTGGGTGCTGGTGCTGCCGTCCCTATACAATTTTTTTAATGCGATTATCATGAAAACCTTCTTCGACGGGATCCCTGAAGGTCTGTCGGAATCGGCTCGAATCGACGGAGCCAGCGAGTTGTCGGTATTTGCAAGAATCATCCTGCCTCTTTCGATGCCGGTGCTTGCTACCATTGCCTTGTTTGTCGGGGTGGGCGTGTGGAATGACTGGTTTACCGGTCAGTTTTTCATACAGAATGAGAACCTGCAGCCTGCAGCCACGTTCCTGAACAAGATGATCAGCGAAGCGTCTTTCCAGTCGATGACGTCATCGTCGGGTAATAGCGGATCCGCGATTCAAAACATGACCGAGACACAGATGGAGCTGCGAGGCGTAACGCCGGAAGCCTTGAGGATGACGTTCGTTATTATTATTACGACCCCGATCATCTGTGTGTATCCATTTCTTCAGAAGTATTTTGTAAAAGGCGTATTGGTAGGTTCTCTTAAGGAGTAGTTGGTATAAAAGGCTAAGCCTCTTATATAAAACTTCCAATGGAAGGGGATTGTAGGATGAGAAAGAACAAGCGCAGGAGTGTTCTTGGCATGATACTAATCGCTTTGCTGCTTTTCGTGACCATGACGGCATGCACGGGAACAGGAGGAGAAAAGGAAGCAGGCACGGTTGATACGGGTCCGAATGAGTCAGGTACTGAAGCAATAAAGCCGGTCACCTTGACTTTCCTCAGTGCTTGGAACGGTGGCGGAGCTGGTTTCCCGCAGAACCAGGAGAATAATCCCGTAGCCCAGCAAATCAGGGAGAAAACCGGGGTCACGTTAAAGCTCGAATCCATCACAACAAGCGAAGTAGAAAAACTGAACACCATATTTGCTTCCGGTACGGTTCCGGATATCGTTAATGCACCTTTCTGGTCTACGACAGGAGGAGAAGGACAAGTCATCAAGAAGGCGGCCACGGAAGGACAGCTTCTGGATTTAACCCCTTATCTCGATAAATACCCGAATGTTAAAAGACTTGTGACGACCGGGATTGCGAAGGATTTTGCCGAGTTCGATCTCAATAGTCCCGAATTTGAAGGCAAGACTTATCTCATTCCTACAGAAACCCCGGACGGAACCCCGGAGAGCATTCATAATTGGAATTACGGCCTGTTTGCCAGGGGAGATATCCTGAAAGCTTTAAATGTAAAAGCGGAGGATATTGATACGCAAGAAGAATTATATGATCTATTGGTCAAGATCCGAGACGGCGGTTTCAAAGATATTGGCGGAAAGCCGGTCATCCCGGCCGGAACCATGTGGAATGGATGGGATTACGGCCAATTCCTTGCCGGGTGGACGGATTACACGATTTCGGACTTTCGTGAAGTGGATGGAAAACTGATTCATTGGACGCAAACGAAAGATCATGAAGCCAGGTTGTTATACATGAGGAAGTTATTAACGGAAGGTTTGTTTGATCTTGAAGCCTTCAACAATACGAGTACAACAGCGAATGAAAAGCTGACGACGGGCAAGCTTGCCATATTCGGAGCCCAGCCGATGTTAGCTGATTTACAAAAAACGCTGTATAAGACGAATCCGGAAATGCAATATGAACTGCTCGGGCCGATGAAGAATAAGAGCGGAAACATTCGAACGCAAGTGGAAAAGCCCGGTCGTTCCGGTTTCCCTGTCCTATTCTTAAGCGCGGACATCAAAGATCCCGATGCGGCATTGCGGTACATTGATTATGTCAACAGCGAAGAAGGCCGATTGCTTGCGAATTTCGGGATCGAAGGAACACACTACAACATGGAAAACGGGATCCCTCAATGGATTCCGGATGTGAAACAACAATTTGATGACAACCCGGATCTGAAAAGAGACGCAGGACTCAATTATCTTCCAGGAAGGTTCATCGGCGCCTTCTCATCCGAAGTCACTTGGCCTACGCCTGAAGATCAAAAAACGGAGTGGCAAAAGCTGGAGGAGAGTTTTTCGGCAAGAATGCCGATCAAAATCATAGACAAAGTAAGCGCCAGCTACCTTGCCAGAGAGTGGCCTAAATATCAGGAATATATCGATAAAACCAGCAGTTTGAATTTTGATGAGGAATTTAAGAAAGCCTTTTTTGCGGCGTCCGATGATGAGGCTCTAAATATGCTTCATAGTGTTCAGGAAAAATTCAGAGCGGCCGGCGTGGAAGAAATGGCGGAGTTCGTGGCTCAAAAAGCTGCGGAACGGGATGATGTAGGGTTCTAATGAAGGAAGATTGCGGGATGGTGTGGATGGTGTCACTCCATCCCCAATTACTTTCTAACCTTGTTTATAAAGCCGCCTCCCTAGGAAGATAAATAAGATTTGGTAAAAATATAAACGGTTACGGAGGGAAGACGCATGTTGAACGTTGCGATGCTAAGTAAGTGGCATGTGCATGCAGATGATTACGCAAGAAAGCTGCAATCTCACGGTAACGTGAAGCTCGCGGCCGTCTGGGACGAACAGCCTGAACGCGGAAGGGAATGGGCTGCCCGATTGGGAGCGGATTTTGAAACGGACTTGGATACGCTGCTGCAGCGAGAAGACATCGACGGCGTTGTGGTGGATGCCCCTACAAGCATGCACACCGACGTCATGGTCGCTGCCGCGGAGGCCGGCAAGCATATTTTTACCGAGAAAGCGATGGCTCTTACCGTAGAGGAATGCGATCGGATATCTGCAGCGGTACGCAAAGCAGGCGTCAAGTTCTGCATTTCTTTTCCCGCTCGCACAAGGCCTCACCAATTGTTTGCGAAGCAGCTGATCGATGACCATGTATTAGGGGACGTCACACTTTTGCGCATTAGGAACGGCCACGACGGCGCATTGAACAATTGGCTTCCGGAATACTGGTACGATGAGAAGCAAACCGGCGGCGGAGCGATGATGGATTTGGGATGTCATCCGATGTACTTAGCCAGTTGGATGTTGGGCCAGCCCAAACGGATCACCTCCATGTTTCACTACTTCACCAATCGGGCAGTGGAGGATAATGCGCAATGCTCCATTGAGTTCGTAAACAATGCGGTCGCATTGGTCGAAACGAGCCTGGTGACGTACAGAACACCTTCCGCTCTCGAGATTTACGGAACGGAGGGCACCTTGATGATCTCAGATGATACCGTTAGAGTCATCTCGAAGAAGCTCGAATTACCTTTTTCCGGATGGATCTCACCCGCTCAACTCCCTAAAGAGCAGCCCCTTCCGATTATCCAGTGGGCAGATGCATTGATTCAAGACAAGCCGATGCCTTTCGGACTGGAGGACGGGACGAAATTGACGGAGCTATTGGAAGCGGCATACATCGCGCATAAGGAAAATCGAACGGTAGAGTTCAAATAACGCGGGGGAGGGAATACGATGAGAACCGTAAAAGTAGGGATCATCGGTTGCGGAATGATTGCGAACGGCAAACATATGCCGTGTTTGTCCAAGTTGGATAACGTACAGATGGTGGCCTTCTGCGACTTGAAGCCGGAAAGAGCCGAGGAAGCCGCCCAAAAGTACGGCACGCAAGGCGCAAAGGTGTTTACCAATTACAAGGAACTTCTTGCCATGGAAGAGATTGAGGTCGTCCATGTGCTAACACCGAACAGCTCTCACGCAACGATTTCCATTGATGCGCTCGAGAGCGGCAAACATGTCATGTGCGAAAAACCAATGGCCGTCACAGGTGCGGAGGCCAAAGCGATGTACGAAGCTCACTTGCGAACCGGCAAGAAGCTCACCGTTGGGTACCAGAATCGCTCCAACGCCAAGAGCCAGCTGCTAAAGAAGATGATCGCCGATGGGGAACTCGGAGATATCTATTTTGCAAAAGCGGTCGCTACCCGAAGAAGAGGTGTGCCGACATGGGGAGTGTTTCTGGATAAAGAGAAACAAGGGGGCGGTCCTATGATCGATATTGGAACCCACTCGCTCGACCTGATCCTATGGCTGATGGATAACTATGAACCGGAGAGTGTCGTCGGCAGCGTCTTCCATAAGCTGAAGTTTACCGAAAATGCCGCGAACGAATGGGGGGCGTGGGATCCAAACGAATTCGAGGTAGAAGATTCGGCGTTCGGGTATGTGAAATTCAAAAATGGAGCGACGGTCATCATTGAAACCAGTTGGGCCCTTAATATTGCGGAAGGTGGCGGCAACCTGCTGTGCGGAACGAAGGGAGGAGCGGATTTTGCTAAAAATGAACTGCGGATCAATGGCGAGCGGGACGGGAATTTGTTCCTGAATAAAATCGAGGTGAATGCGAATGCAAGAGAACTTTTCAGGGGAGAAGAGATGACCGATTTCGAGTATGAAGCCAAACAATGGATTCACAGTATCGTGAACGATACCGAGCCCTTGGTTAAACCGAGGGAAGCGATGATTGTTTCGCAAATATTAGAAGCGGTATATATATCGGCGGAAACAGGAAAAACCGTTTATTTTGATGATAAGGAATAAGGATGTGAAATAAAGTGCACTTTTCCATGAGTCGCTAATTTAGCGGCTTTTTTTTATCCCGAAAAGGACGAGAACATGTTCCGATTACCGGATAGACGAGAACTAACCATTTTTCAAACGCGATTTCATTAAGCTAGCTGGCAGGAAGAGGTAATAAATGAATAAATCCATAGTCCACCTTTCATCGTTGTCTTCTTTTCCAATATGATGATTATGTATAGGCGTTCCCATGTTAAAAAAACGATTGGAGGACTTCGTATTGAACGAAATAAAAGCTGAAACTGTAACACAGGTTTTAAACAAAATGCTCGGTACAAAAATAATCTGCACCGATTTCCAAACCAAACCATTACATGGCGGTACAGTGGGTAATGTACAGCTTGTGACGGGTAATGTCAAAACCACTGACGGTGAGACATTACCCTACAAAATCGTTTTAAAAACGCAGAAGAAATGGGAGCGCTACAGCGATCCCGATTCATGGCGTAGGGAATACGACTTGTATACATCCAATTTCGGCGCGCTGTTCTCTGAATCATTCCGTTGGCCTGAATGTTATCACGTCGAAATGAACGAAGAAGAAAACGAAACGCAGATATGGATGGAATATATCAACGGCATATCGGGTTTAGATTTGACCGGCGATATGTATGAACGCGCAGCCGAGGAATTAGGACGGTTCCAAGGCAAGTTATATGCCGAACAGCCAGCTGTTTTACAGAGCTTGACCAACCTGAGCAAAGCGGATTATATGAAAAATTTCTATCTTCATTATCGGTCATGGAATAGAGTGTACGATTATATACGCTCCGACGATTGCGAAATCCCCAAACACCTATGTAACATGCTCATCGACATTGATGAAAACGCAGACGAAATTTGGAGCCGTATTGAAAAGCTCCCCATCGTGCTGTGCCACAGGGATTTTTGGGTGGCAAACATATTCTATTCAGACGGTAAAACCATACTCATGGACTGGGATACCGCGGGGTGGGGCTATTTAGGTGAAGATATGGCAAGCCTTATCGCGGACGAAGCCGATGTTGAAGACATGGTTGAATACTACCGTAGATGTATCCCGGCGTATTACAAGGGCTTTTCGGAATATGCGGATATTTCGCACATAACGGATAACTGCGTTTATGAGTTGATCCTACTTATGTTCGGGTACAGGCTTGTAGAGTGGTATATGGACGCAGGATCAGTTAATAAACTGCAAGAAACAGATGATGAAAGAACACTGCACATCCATACCCTGCAAAAAATCTTTGAGATAGGGAATGAACAGTGATTCCTCCGACAAAAATGTCGAGGGACAACAATAACGGAAGAAGTTAAGCCGGGCTTTCGAAGAAGCTCTGCAAGAGGCCTTACGAATAGATCCATATGAGCCTTAGCTCCAGAAGACAAACAGTACCAAGATGAATTTCTAGAGGCGCTTCAGCATAACGAAATGTTATTTAAAATATTTTTGTGGCCAGTCAAATTTTTGCGGAAAATGAAGAATTGGCAGATTCTGCTCAGCTGGGTTGTGGCAGTGCTCTTATTTAGGCCTTTGTTAATCCTGTTCATCGTGTTGTATGTGCTCTCGCATTGGGTAAACAAAGCCATCGTGCACGTCAATGTCTTCGGCTGGGGACGCAGAGGCGTATAAGAATTTCGAGAGGAAAAGATATATTGCTGTTTGGGAGAGAGGAAGATGAAATGAATAAAGACAAATTATGCTTGGAAATAAAAGAAGCAGAAGAATCCCAGTTGAGTTTACTTGTTGCTCAGTTTTCACTCACCTGGTAATCCCATGTTTCAGTACAACCGATATGCTACACAAAAGAGAGGTGAGGGACTATACTTAATCGCTTGGCATCATAACACCCCTGTTGGCCATTTCTTATTACGCTGGAGTGGTCCTAATGATGAGCCTGTTACTAAAATAGCGGATATTACCCATAGCGCTTTCTTAGAGGCTGGGTTAACAGTATATGAATATCGGAGACAAGGTGTTGCAACAGCCATAATCCAAGAAGCCGAACGTTTAGCAAAAGATAAGGGTTGTACCTGTATAGGGTTAGAAGTGGAAATAAATAATCCGGAAGCCAAGCGACTTTATGAAAAATTGGGCTATGTGGATTGGGGCCATGGGGATTTTTTAATCAGTTGGGAACAGATTGACGAGAATGGAAGTAAAGGAATCGGAACAGAAATTGTGATATATATGCAAAAAAGTTTGATTGATTAACTAACGGGGAACGATCGCTCAATAATGAAAACAGACGGGGCTGTCTCAAAAGTCATCAGTAGATGATGGTGGGATACCCCTTTTGTTATAAGTAGTCAAGTTCCTGACAACAGCTTTATTTAGTTAACGAGCCAAATGACAACGAGTGCAGCTGATATGATGCAGTTCTCATTTTTATATTGACTAATTGTTCATTCAATAATAAAATAACACTAAAAATTCCAGTAGACGCCTTCTACTATTGGGCCAAATTGGTTTGGAGATGATCAGAGATGGAAACACGTGTGAATCAAATTGAATTGAATGGACGCATTTTTCAATATCGCGAGAGTGGGGAATCTTCTGGACCGCCGCTTGTTGCACTTCACGCGCTGGGAAAAAGCGCAGAATCATGGGATCAAGTCGCTGTTGCATTAGGAGAAAAATACCGCGTTTTAGCTTTAGATCAACGGGGGCACGGTGGGAGTGCAAGAATAGGTAAATACACTTTTGAACTGATGTGCGATGACTTGTTTCATTTTGCAAATGCTATGAATTTGGAACGATTTACGCTTCTTGGCCATTCCATGGGGGGAACAGTATCCTATCTTTTCTCGGAAACATATCCTTCGAGAATAGAAAGATTGATCGTAGAAGACACTCCACCTCCCTTTCCGGATAAGCCCATCGAAATTCCTGCCAAACCTTCTGATCCCCTTCCGTTCGATTGGCAGGTAGTGCCTTCGATTTTACGGCAACTTAATGAACCTAATCCCGAATGGTGGCTGCGTCTTAATGAGATCATCATGACGACTCTTATTATAGGCGGTGAGTCCAGTCATATTCCTCAAAACAAATTGCAGGAAGTCTCTGAGCTTATTCCGAATTGCGAGTTAGTAATGATACAGGAAGCTGGGCACTTTGTGCATGATGATAATTTACCAGCCTTCTTGTCTGCCGTAAAAAAGTTTATTGATTTGTAAGTTTCCGAACGCTTCACATCCGATATGGCTATAGCGGATAGGAGACTGTCGGGGGAAATTGCGTTGTGATATTGAAAGTCGCTATTTTAGATGCTTTATTGTTTTTTCGGTACAAGTTTGTGTCCCGAGTCTAGACGAATAACTTTTCATGGATGCGATTTCATGAACGGAAAAGACTCTTGCAAGTCACTCTTGCAAGGAGTCTTTTTTTTGAAGATATAGTCACGCGTCGGCTCAGGCCGCTAAGACAAAGAGTATATTATTAAAGATTGGTGAAGGGAGGGATTGTTATCTACAATAACCATGTCCAGAACATGATTACCAAGATCCCGGATGGAACGCTTGTCCGCGATTCGGGCTCGGCTGTATTTTTGATTGAACACGGCCAAAAACGGCCCATTATGGATATCGACTCCTTTTATTTTTACAAACTGATGGCCAGGAAAATCATACCGCTTGAGGATATGCTGCTTAACCTGTATCCCCTTGGAGAAGGCGTGACGGTTACGGGACAGTGGGCGAAGTGCGCCCCGGCGACGCTATTCGTAAAGGGGGGCGGATCCGGGATCTTTTTGTGGATGGACAATTGTTTATTCCCGATCCAGTCTGGAGAAGTCTTCCAACGTTTGCGGTGTCAAATGGACGAAATCGTGCATGTCCCGGATTCCTTGGTTCAATCTTTGCAGATTGGACACACCATCGATGCCTCTTTTTTTCTTCAGTACCCGGTGCTTAACGGACGCCTGTACAGCTCCCCGAGCGGTCATATTTATTACGGCGAACGGCGAACGCTGCGAAAAGTGGAAGGTCCCTCCGTTTTTTCCTTCTTTCAATGGAGCGTACATCAGCTGATCTATCTAACCCAGAATGAATTTATAAAAAGTCCGATAGGAAAACCGGTACTTTCCTAACCGGGGTCAATACGCGGGTAGGAGGTCAAGATAACATGATACCGAAGGTAACGGTTATTATCCCTTTCTACAACTGTGTTTATGTTCAACAGGCCGTAGAGAGTGCTTTGGCGCAAACCTATCCCGAGATAGAGGTCATTGTGGTCGATGACGGGTCTACCGAACATATGGATCTCCTGAATCCTTATGTTGACCGCATCCGGTATATCCGAAAAATCAACGGGGGAACGGCTTCGGCTCTAAACGCCGGTATTCGAGAAGCTAAAGGGGATTATATTGCTTGGCTCAGTTCGGACGACTATTATCTTCCCAACAAAACAGCAAAACAAATGTCGTTTATGCTGGAACGTGGGGCATGGATCAGCAGTACAAACTTCAACTTCATCAACGATCGGAACTTAGTGCTCATGGAAGCCCCGAATTTTTCGTTTACCTCGAATCTGGAGCTGCTTGATCGATTGAAGAGGGAATGTCCAATTAATGGCTGTACCATCATGATGAAGCGGCAGCTCATTGAACATGTCGGCATGTTCAATGAAGAGATTAAATACACGCAGGACTACGACATGTGGTGCCGGGTCGTGCTCGCCGGGTACGAATTTCATTATTTGCATGATATTCTTCTGCATTACCGATATCATCCGAACATGGGAACCTTAAAGCACAAAGACGCCCTTAAGCGGGAAATCGGGACCCTTCAGGCCATATACGGCGACAGACTGGAGCAGCGAAGACAGGTATTACTGACAGGAGGGTGGCAGCCTTGAAAATATTGCTGGCTACCTTTTTTCAAATCCCGTACGTCGGTGGATTATGGAAATATATGTTGCAGGTGAAGCAGGGGCTTGAACGAGAGGGACATCAGGTGGATCTTTTTGGGAACGGACTGGACCGGTTTTATATTTTCAACAGCAACCAGGAGGTTCCGAAGGTACATTTCAAGGAAATGTTCGATTACAAGATAACCCCTGCTACCGCGCCTTTGATTGCGGAGCATCCCTGGGTCAGGGAAGCGGAGACCGACAGGTATTGCATGGAGTTATCGCTCGCCTTTATCGGTCTTGATCAATACGATATCATACACGCGCAAGACGTTCTTGCCGCCGCTGCCATAAAACGCATAAAACCAGAACAAATACCGTTAGTGACCTCCATTCACGCTTCTGCAGCTCTTACAGTACGGGATATGCTTGAGAACAACAAAACTACTTCGGAAGACCCCACGAGCTCCTTGGTCTGGAAATACTATAAATCTATGGAATACTTGGGGAGTTCGGTAAGCGATAAAGTCCTTCTTGCTTCCGAATGGCTTAAAGAAGTAATGGTCCATCAATTTAGGGCTCCTTCCGATCGAATTGCCCATATTCCTTACGCCATCGACATCCCTTTTTTTCAAAGCAGCATGCGTAAGGTTTTCGGAAATCCGATCATGAAGCCCAAGGATAAAACCGTGATCATCAGCACATCGCGTCTTAGCTACGAGAAGGGGATTCACGTCTTGTTGAATGCCTTGTGCAGGATGCACGTGGACCGCCAGGATTGGGAATGCTGGTTGGTCGGAGACGGTGATAAACGGTATGAATACGAGGAGTTATGTCGCCAGATGGGAATTCAGTCGGCGGTTCGTTTCCTCGGAAGCCGGGAGGACGTCCCCTATTTGCTGAGTCAGGCCGAAATTTTCGCAATGCCCAGTTTGATGGAAACCCTGTCCTACTCCGTTATGGAAGCTCAGTTAGCAGGTCTGCCCATCGCATCATCCAGTGCAGGCGGATTAAAGGAAGCGGTACGGCATAATGTTGACGGATTGCTGTCTCCTCCGGGAGACGCGCATGTACTTTATCTGCATTTGGGACAGCTGCTGTCGGATCCTTCGTTCCGACGCAGGCTTGGGGACAATGCGCTGGAGTGGGCCTTAAAAAACCGGTCACTTCAGACGATGATCAAACATTTGACAGGGGTTTATTCGGAGCAGTTGTCTCTAAAAAAACAATCCTAATTTAAAAAGGCGGTGTTTGTTATGAACATGCATCACGTTCCCGGGGATAGATACAACGGGTTGTTTTTAACCCAGCTTTCCCAGCCGCATATAGTTGTCAACCGACAGGTATGGGATCAGATTACCGCCAAACTTCCTCAAGAGTACGCCATTCCGGATTTTCGCATCATCAATCTCATGATGAATGATGAACCATCGCCTCAACGAGAAGTGGGGTGGTAAGAACAATATGGGAACATCCAATTGGCAAAATATTTCGTATTGTGTGGAACTGCTCCGGCAGATATCGCCGTCCTCGGTACTTGATGTCGGCGTTGGATTTGGCCGCTGGGGCATGTTATGCCGCGAATTCCTCGATGTGTGGTCAGGGCGGGTATTTCGTAAGGATTGGAAGGTAAGGGTGGAAGGAATTGAAATATTCCCCAAAAACATTGACCGTTATCATGCGTATTTCTACGATAAAATTCATATCGCTGATGCTTTTGAATTTATTCCGTCAACTTCGCCCGGAGAATATGACATCATAATTATGGGCGATGTTCTGGAGCATTTCGATAAGGATAAGGCGCTTACCCTGTTGAATGCCAGCATTGTTAGAGGCAAGCACGTTCTGCTTAACATTCCCATCGGATCGGAATGGCCGCAAGGCACGGTGTACGGCAATGAGTTCGAGACCCACCGCAGCATCTGGACTACCGAGGAGCTTGATGCTTTCCCCGTTAAAGCCAAGAGGCATTTTAAAGACTATATTAACCGGGATTTTTCAACGTATTTATTTTCTTCGGAGTGATAAGGGTTTCGATGGAATAGCCAATGTTTGCTTAGGCATTCATTTCCATCAACAGGCGTAGAGACAATAATGGTTGGGTGTCCAACAAATGCAGCAGCCGGGGGTATTCCCGGCTGTTTTTGTATTCTATTAATGACGGCGCCAGAGGACGGAGCCGACTGGCGTTAGACCATGAACGGCTGCCAACTGTATTTTGACACTGCTGTGGGTCAGGCTCAGCTCGACCGCTGCCGCCGAGCATATCCATATTGCAATCAGCGGCAGCAACCACCATGATGACATATGTACATCCCGTAAGGGTCTAGTGAGTCCTCGTGTTATTTACATGTATTTTACTTGTATACAAACAAGAGGATATGCTAAGATGAGATCGTATTGAAAGCGTTTACTGACTGCGAAAAAAATTTATTCGCAAAGGGGAGAGTTTAGTGAGAAGCAAGTGGAAGAGTCGAGTTGCCGCAGTCCTAACGGTTATCATGATGTTCGCAATTATTCCGTGGGCCATGCCGATCACGTATGCCGCAGATGAAGAATTGGCCAACGTTATGATCAACGGCGGCTTCGAGGATTCTGAAGTAGATGGACGTTTGCCGGGCTGGCAGCCCGATGAAGACACAGCTGCCATTACCGTAAGTGAGTCCGTGTACGCAGAAGGGGAACGAAGTCTTCAGGTGGAACGCCTGTCGCCCGATGCAGGCTCCGGAGCGGTTAGCGATGCATACGCCGTACAGCCATTCGGCAATGTCATCATGACAGCAAGTGTGCTATCGGATGAAGGCCAAGGCGGCAAAGCAGACCTCAGGTTTTATGATGCAGACGGAAAGCTTGTCTCCGTAGTGAGCGGCCTGGTCGATAAACCATCGGGCCAATGGCAGAGTTTAAGAGTGGCTGCTGCGGCACCTAAAAATGCTGCAGAGGTCAGGGTAGCCTTCTATTTTAATGGTGACCTATCCGGCAGGTATTTCGTTGACAGCGTCTCATTGAAGACGCAAGCTTCCTCCCCGTACTTAACGAATTTAGGACCACAATCTTCGAGTTTAACCTTGATGACGGCTGCGTTCGGTAAGGATAGGAATGGTCAGGATGCTTTGTTCACAGTCGCACAGGGTGATCCGGCACAATTCATCGTGATGGATGTTGCTTCGAAAGAAGTGAAATCCACTCATCCACTTGTTGCGCTTGACGGAAGCAACGTATCGGCAGCTTGGGCGATTGTGACAGCCTCCGACGGAAAGGTATACATCGGCAGTACGCCGAACGGGACGTTGTTTCAATATGATCCGGCAGAGGATACATTGCGGGCGATCGGCAAACCGGTTCCTACCGATACCGTTATCTGGACGCTTGTAGCCGGGGAAGATGGCAAAGTATATGGAGGAACGGGATATTCCCAAACGCTGTTTGAATATGATCCCGCATCCGACCAAACCAGAATCCTTAAATCCTTCAAGACTTCTTCGAAAGAGTCTCATATCCGCAGCCTTGCTTACGATTCCGATCGTCAAGTGATCTATGTGGGGGGAGCCGATGTCGCCAAGCTTTATCAATACAATCTCGCAAGCGGAACATCCACCGCGCTTCATCCGCCTGAATTTAACGGCATGACTTCGGTTTATGATCTCCGGTATGCAGGGGGCAAGCTTTTCGTGCGCGTGGATCCAGGACCTGTTATGTGTGTCTATGATCCCGATATCTCCAGCTGGATCGTAAATAAAAATACGGCCTATAATGCCCGGGGATTCTCACCATTATCGCCAGACGGCAAAACGGTGTTCTACACCTATTATGAGACTCTCCCGGGAGGCGGGCAGCAGTGGTCGCTTTATTCGTATGATGTGAATACGGGGGTTTACGGCTCGCTGGGCGTGGATGTCAAAGGAGCAGGCGTCGCTTTTGGTTATGTTCAGCTGGATCAGGCAAAGTATCCGGGCTGGACCTTGGTCGGATTGGCCGGAAATAGCGGCAGGGCATTTTATTACAATCTGGAAACCGGTTTGATTGAGACGCCGGAGCTTCCGTTTCCGGCACAGTTTGTGGAATTGTTTAACATCGGGAAGAGCACAGACGGGCAAATTCTGTCTTCGGGCTTCATTTCAGGCGGGGGAATGGGAATTTACTCGCCGACCCGTAACGAGACCAAGCATTATCCTCAAATCGGCCAAGTCGAAGGATTCGGTTCCTTGAACGGAAAGGTGTATCTCGGCGTATATCCTAGAGCGACCATCTTCGAATACGATCCAGCCAAACCATGGAACCGAACGGACCCATCAGAACCGAATAATCCGCTGCGGCTTGGTCAGCTGGGTTCAGAGCAAGACCGGCCTGTAGCCATGCTCGGGGTCGAGGAAGAAAACCTGTTATATATCGGCTCCTATCCAATCGCAGGCAAAACAGGCGGGGCTCTTACCGTCTACAATCCTGTTACCGGAAAGTTTGATGTGAAGCGCGACATTATATCCGGCCATTCGATCAATTCGTTGCTTTACAAGAATGGAAAGCTGTTTATGGCCACCGGAGCAATGACTGGCGGAGAGGGGAAACTTGCCATTTACGATACGGCTTCAGGCCGAGTAGAGCTGGAACAGGTACCTGTTCCGGGCAAAAAAGCAGTAACCTCTTTGATATGGGGCCCGGACGGTAACATATGGGGAATGGCGCTGGGGGCTCTGTTCATCTATGATACGGAACGCCAAGAGATTATTTACAGCGAGGATATGTTTCCTACAGCAGATTATGCACACAGCAATCCTCGCTTGACCGTTGGAACCGACGGCAATGTGTACGGTACCATTTATACGGGATATGTTGCTGACCACACGTACACGAGCAAGATGTTTAAGATTGACACAGCAAGCAAATCGCTGTCCATCTTGTTGGAGAGCAATGCGGAAAAGCTTGCGCAGGACGACTTTGGCAACTTCTATTTCAAATACGGCAGCGAGCTGATGAAGTATAGCGACCCGAATCTGGTCATGCCGCTAGACAAAGTACAGCTCGAGGCTGAATCGCTCCAGCTTCACCCGGGGGATGAAGTCGATTATTCTTACGAAGTCTTCCTTGAGAGAGGAAGAACGACGAAGGAGTTATCCGGCGCTCACATTGAGTATTTGAGCAGTCGTCCGGATAAGGCGGAGATCGACCCAAAAGGAAAGATTATCGCCAAGCATCCGGGGCAAGCCGAATTGTCGATTCGAATTACATTGAACGGGATAACGGTTGAATCCAATAAAATCAAGGTAAAAATAACCGGCCCTTTTTAAAACTGTTCATGACATATAGCAATATGAGGCCGTTGTCCTGGACAACGGCTCTTTATTTTATTGTCCAGTGATCCATTAGACCGGGAACTTAAGAATGGAATTACCAAGTGATTTGAACTTATGAAAGTTTTCTGATCGGAAGCGAGATGTCATGACCAGTTATAAACGGTATTTTAGTCCCGGATGACAAGAGACAAAAGTTATTGAATCTAATGATTTCCGTTGTCGTAATTAGGGCAACGGATATAGGGGTGAATTTGTAAAATAGAACTATTGACTTAATCAGCCATCATCTAATGTCCAGGTAATAACAGAAAAACGTATCCTGCCTAATGAACAAAATAGCTTTAATACATAGTTAAGTGAAGTGGAGTGAAGTCGGGGAATAGCAAAAATTAGTAAAGATTAACTATTGCGACCTAGTGTCTCATGAGGGTTATCAATATCATCAAAACCATTCTTGAAAGACAATATTGAACAAAAGACCTATCGATTTTCATTTGGAAACAAGATACAGTAAATGTAAATCGAATACATAATATAATCATGGTTTACAATTTAAATACTATTTTTGTACGACAATAGCAAACCCACCGAAAGGTGGCGACGCAAAGCTATAGGGGCTAATGCGGGATCTACTGCGACCGCAATGCCAGCCAGTTGCCGAATACAACGGGAAACCTCCGTTTTATTCATTATTTTGAATTGAAGAAAGGGGTTTTTTTGACGTTCCATAAAACAGCGATGGCTTCGCTATAAAAAAACTAGTTTGGGGTTGAAGGGGGACACTGCTTCATCGCAGAATGCGAAGAGGATTTTTCTGTTCGTTAACAATCAGACATTAATGAATCGATAGTCCGGGAGGTTGATGGTCATGGAACAAACGACATATGAAGTATCAATTGACGAAATGCCGAGGGGGGGATGGGCCAACGATGAAGGAAACCGGGTTAGTTTTTCCCTTGATTTTGCAACGACCCGAAAACTCCATGAACTTGCGTTCAATTTCGGAATAACTGTGGATATGGCACTTATGGCTTGTTATGCGATCCTGCTTGCCAAATTTACCGGCGAGGATGATCCTGTAATCGGGTATCTGTTGGAAAGACAGATGTTTCCTATACGTTACTCTCCTACTGTACATAAGCCATTAGGTAAGTTTCTGATAGAAGTCAAGCATGCCACGATGCAAGCACTCGAAGATCGGAATATGCGAAAGAATTTGAGCGGTAACCCGTTCATCAAAGCGGCGTTTACTTGGCAAAACGCCAATGCCACTCCTTATGAATCCGATCAGTTGGGGACGTTTGAGCTTGCTTTGACGGCTTTTAAGAAGGAATTTATCATGATACACCTTGAATATTCGACCCGCTCGTACAGAAAAGAAACGATCGAGCAAATGAGCGGCCACTTGAGCCGAATTGTGCATGAAGTCGTTGATTTCCCCGAGAAGGTGATTGCCGACATACGCATGATGTCAGAAGAAGAGGAGAGAAAGATTCAGGCTTTCAGCGGAACTAAGACGGACTTTCCTTCCAGCCAAACGGTCCATTACTTGTTTGAGGAACAGGTCCGCTTAACCCCCGATCGCCCGGCGATCATGACCGAGGACCATCAGATGTCCTATCGGGAATTGGACGATCACGCGAATCAGCTTGCAAAAGCACTGCAGGATCACGGCGTTAAGCCGGAGAGCGTCGTTGGCATTGTCGCGGATCGGTCTGTCAGTATGATTGTCGGGCTTACAGCCATATTGAAAGCTGGCGGCGCTTATATGCCCATCGAAGCCGATTCTCCGTGCGAAAGAATCGAATATATGCTCGAGGACAGTCGGGCGGGATTTTTGCTGGCCCCTTCCAGTTGGAAGCCTGACATTGCATTTGAAGGAAAAGTAATTTATTGGGACAACGCGAAGCTAAGCCTTGATAGCTGTTCCCATACGATATCTGCAGTAACCTCGCAAAGTCTTGCGTATATCATCTATACTTCCGGATCAACGGGGACACCAAAAGGGATCATGGTTGAACATCGCAACATCGTAAGACTGGTCAAGAATACCAATTATTTCAACTTTTCCAAGGAGCATCGAATTTTGCAAACCGGTACAATATCATTCGATGCGTCGACCTTTGAAATTTGGGGATCCCTTTTGAACGGATCTACCTTGTATTTGATGAAGGACACGGACCTGTTTGACCTTTATAAATTGAAGGAAACCATCATCGGTCACCGCATTACGGCTTGGTTCCTGACAACGGCTCAGTTCCATAATCTGGCCGAACAGGATCCAGACGCCTTTCGTACGTTAGACACCTTGCTAGTCGGCGGAGAAGCGTTATCGCCAAAGCACGTAAATGCCGTAAGGAAGAGGTGCCCCGATCTGCGGATGATCAATATGTACGGTCCGGCGGAAAACACGACGTTCTCCACTTACTTCCCGATCGAACGTGATTTCGAATCGACCATTCCAATTGGCAGACCAATATGCAATTCCTCCGCTTATATTCTTGATAAACAGTTGAAGCTTCAGCCGATCGGAGTAGTAGGAGAGCTTTGCGTCGGAGGAGACGGTATCGCGCGGGGGTATGTGAATCAGCTGGAATTGACAGAAGCCAAGTTTGTGGAACATCCGCTCCTCGGGGAAAGGTTATATCGAACGGGGGATTTGGCCCTGTGGCTGCCGGATGGCAATATCGAAATGATCGGGCGAATCGACGATCAAGTGAAGATCCGAGGGTATCGAGTGGAACCGGGAGAAATCGAGACTCGGCTATTGGAACACAACGGAATCTCGAAAGCCGCGGTAGCCGTCAAAGCCGACGGAAGTGGAAATCCGATAATATGCGCGTATTTTGTTGCGAAACAGGTGTTGTCCGAAACGGAAGTCAAGGCGTATTTAGCCCGGAATTTGCCTGAATATTTCCTGCCCTCTCTTGTGGTGCAGATGGAAAGTTTGCCGCTTACCCCTAATGGGAAAGTCGATAAAAAAGCTCTGCCGGACCCTGACTTTCTTCGTCCGATGCTCGTCAACTGAGACGAAGCGCTTAACGAAACCCAGTAAATACTTAATAAGATCTGGCTAGAAAAGGATACCAAGCAAATCGAGACCGCATTTACCCAATCTAACGATGTTTATCGTCCAGTCATCACCAATGATGGATGGGAGCACACTAATTTGGGCAGGGGAGCAAGGAAGGAAAAAAGTGAACAAAACAGATAAAGAGAAGTCAAAGCTAAAGTATGATGACGGCAAGCAGTCACCCTAAAACAAAGGTTGACTGCTTTTTCTTTTGTGAGGAGTGTAAACTTGCTGTTCCATCCGCCACTGTCGGATTATCATCAAAATTATTCTAAAGTTACTTCAACCGACAGGGGATTGCCCTCCGTTGTATAATTCATTAATACCAAGAGCATGTCCACATTACATAGGGGCGGGGTTATGATGCGCAAATCATGGTTTAAACGACTACTATTGTCCTACATGCCGGTATTTATGATTGTCATCACGTTTATTTTCTTTGTTTTCTTTCAAATGTTCAGTGAGCAAAGCCGTCGCGAGGCGCTGAATGCCAATAAGACGCTGTCTCTTCAGGCGATGCGGATCGTGGATACGTCGCTCAAAGTGATCGATAATATGATCGTCCTCGAGAGTATCAACAGCGAGTCTTTGAACAATTTTTTTAAGGCAACCTCAGGAAGTGATGCCTACATCAACATCAGGGCCGTGCAGAAGCTAAAGGAATTGATCAATTACTATCCTTTGATCGATTCCATATACTTGGTGCGATATTCGGACGGATATGTGTTGAGTGATGCAACCAACGCTTATATCGGTTCATATCCTGACCGCAAATTTATCGAAGAATATCAGGTGTCTAAGACTCCGAAGTGGACCGGCGGGCGCAGCTTCGAGCAATTCAAAATGATTGGCGGTAAACAGGTGGTCAGTCTGGTGCGGGGATCGCCATACATGAAAAATAATCTCGGCATGATCGTGGTTAACGTTTCGGCGGATTCGCTGAAAAAATTGACGGAGAATATGTACGAATCCAAGGTCAGCTTTATCCAGGCTAAAGATGCTTCCGGTCAGCTGTTGTTCGGGAGTGAGGCGAAAGTTAAAGAATCCGAGCTCTTCTCGGAATATACCTCGGACTACACCGGCTGGAAATATGGAAGCGGTCTCATCAATGGCGGATATGTCAACACGATTTCAGAACTCTATAATCTGTGGTTTGTGATCGGACTCCTCATGATCGCCGCCGGATTCATCTGGATGATCTATGTGACTCGGCGCAATGCCAGACCGATCGAGCGGATCGCCGA
Source organism: Paenibacillus sp. LC231 (assembly GCF_001860525.1). Taxonomy (NCBI): domain Bacteria; kingdom Bacillati; phylum Bacillota; class Bacilli; order Caryophanales; family Paenibacillaceae; genus Paenibacillus; species Paenibacillus sp. LC231. The sequence continues at coordinate 164,177 of NZ_JFOM01000009.1, forward strand.
GCGATTCAGCGACTATTCCCTGCCTGTAAGGGGCGCGGGCTTATGGAAAGGCAGTCCCGATGAGTTCGCATTTATTGAGTCGGCGTTCGATCATATCCTGGAGCAATCCAGGCAATACCAGGAAAAATACCAGGAAGACCTTCATCTGCGGACAAGGTATCTGTTCCATCAGTTGATTGAAGGACAAACCGATATGAGTCTGGAAGAGTGGCAGGAGGAAGCCGCAATACTGAATTTACCCGAACCGCTGGACCGGTTTAGGTTACTCATCATTGAAATGGACAATTACGGAGAGTTCTGCCGGAAGTATACGGCGAGTGATCAGAATCTGCTGAAATTCGTCCTCCGGAACGTGGTGAACGAGATTGCGATGAAGGAGAGTATTCGTTTGTGGTCGGAATGGACGTCGCCCTCCTGCCTTGCCGTCATTTACTTTGAGGGGGAGGAGACAGAGGAGAGAGATGGAGAAGCTTTATCCCGTTTTGGCACGAAAATGCTGGGCTGGACCGAGCAAAATTTGAAATTTACCGTTACGATTGGAAGCGGCGAGGAGGTTTATCGGATCCAAGACCTGTCCAAGTCGTATAAAAGCGCAGCCCAAGCGCTTAAATACAAAATCGTACTCGGGGAAAACCGACTGATCCGCAGCGAGGATATCGCTGGCACCAGCCATGCCGAAGTGTACGCTCACCTAGGAGAAATCAGCTCGATTATTCAATCCTACCGAATGCTGAACATAGGGTGGGAGGAGGCATATGAGGCATGGTTCGGACAGTTAAAGGGCAGCCTTCTTACCAATGAAGAGATATTTAACCTTATGAATTATTTACTGTACAACGTCGGCCGGGAGCTTTCGGACATGAATAAGGATGTCTACCGCGAGTGGGCCCAGGAACGGCTTCCCCTACTTACGGAAATGTTGGACCATGGCAGTTCACTGGAGCAGCTGCGGATTGAAATCAAGCAGGTCATGACCAGTTTGTTCGAATCCGTGGGTCAGCTACAAGAAGGCAGGCAGTACGCAGCGCTTATCCGGGAGATCTGCAAGCTGATCGAAAGGGACTATGCCAACCCGGACTTGTCGCTGGAGATGTTCGGGGATCGCTTTCAGCTGAATCCCAAATATATAAGCAAGTTGTTCAAGGGACATACCGGACAGAGGTTCGTCGATTTTCTTATCCAGGTACGGATGCGTGAAGCAGTGAAGCTGTTGTTGGAGACGGATGCCTCTGTACAAGAGATCGCGGAGCGGGTTGGCTATACCCACGCCATCTCGTTAACGCGTGTATTTAAACGGATTATGGGAGCGGCACCAGGCGAATACCGTAGCAATCAGCTCCGCAAAACGAACAGTTGAAAACGGTTTCTTTGTGGAAAACGGTTAAGGTGGCGAGTTCATCGCTGCCTTTTTCGTTATAAATCATGCAGGCGAAAATGGTTAACCCGTTTATTCTTGTTTCTTGTTGATCGCAAGATCGGGCGTTTACAATGGCAATACATTCCGCCGCATCCAAAAGGGCGCTAACGATATCCGCAACATACAACGAAAAGGAGTTCATGCTGATGCGAAGTCTCAACAATAAATTACATGGCGGTCCCGGGCTACCCGGTCCTGCTCAGGTCGGCACCCGCTCCCGCCCGCAAACGACGTGGATCCGGATCAGGCGCCACTGGCAGCTGTATCTGGTTCTCCTGCTGCCCTTTCTTTACTTGATTGTATTCAAATATGTGCCGATGGCCGGGATCGTGATTGCATTCAAGGATTACAGCGTCATTAAAGGGATTTGGGGAAGCCCTTGGGCTGGATTCAAATACTTTGAACAATTTTTTGAATCCCCAAACTTCTGGCTCTACATCAAAAATACGCTTGGGATCAGTTTCTATGGTCTGGCCGTCGGGTTTCCGGCACCGATTATTCTGGCGCTCGCCCTGAACGAAATCCGAAATGGGCTGTTCAAGAAGAGCGTACAAATGATAACTTACGCTCCTTATTTTATATCGACGGTTATCATGGTATCGATCATTATCGTCAATTTGACGCCCCAAGTGGGCATGGTCAGCAAGCTGTTCGAAATGATGGGAGTAACCAATACGAATTTTATGGGTATGCCTGATCTGTTCAAATCCATTTATGTCTGGTCCGATGTCTGGCAGTACACCGGATACGGGGCGATCATCTATATCGCTGCGCTCGCCGGAGTAAATCCTGAGCTGTACGAGTCGGCCAGGGTGGATGGGGCTTCCCGCATCCAAAAGATCCTCAAGATTGATATCCCCAGCCTGATTCCCGTGTCAGTGATCATGCTGATTCTGAATCTTGGGAACATTATGAAGCTGGGTTTCGAAAAAATTTATCTAATGCAAAACCCTCTCAATCTCGCCTCTTCCGAAGTCATATCTACTTATGTGTATAAAGTAGGTCTGCTTGGGTCGAGCTTCAGCTTCTCGGCGGCGATCGGCTTCTTCAACTCGGTGGTGAATTTGCTCCTGTTGATCGCCGTGAATTACATCGCCCGAAAGCTGTCGAGCAGCAGTCTGTGGTGAGTCGAATGAATTCGTCGCCGAGGCCGACTGAAACCATACCTAAATGAAAAAGGTGCCAAGGAGGGAACAAAATGCCCAAAACAACAACCGTTATTCGGGAATCCCGGGGGGACCGCATATTTGTCGCTTTGATCTATGCTTTCCTGACCTTGATTCTTATCATCGTGGCCGTGCCATTGATTTATATTCTCAGCTCATCCGTAAGCTCGCCGCAGGCCGTCGTGTCTGGAAAGGTATGGCTCTTCCCAGTCGATTTTACATTGGATGGATACAAGGCGGTATTCCAGAACCCGCAGATCGGCGTCGGCTATATGAACTCCTTGTTCTATACGGTCGTAGGGACGGCGATCAACGTGTCACTGACAATCATGTTTGGATATCCGCTTGCCAAGCGGACGCTGTACGGCCGCCATTTCTTTATGATTGTGCTGGTTATTACCATGATGTTCGACGGGGGCTTGATACCGTACTATCTCCTGGTGAAGGATCTTCAGTTGCTCGACACCCGTTGGGCGATGATTCTGCCGGGAGCCATGGGCGTGATCCAGGTAATCGTTGCCCGCACCTTCTTCCAGACAACCATCCCGGATGAACTGTCCGAAGCGGCGGAGCTGGACGGATGCAGCGATATCAGGTTCATTCTCAGCATCGTCCTGCCTTTGTCCAAACCGATTATTGCCGTCATGATGCTCATGTACGCGGTTGGACATTGGAATGCATATTTTGACGCCTTGATCTTCCTGAGATCTCCGGACTTGTTCCCGCTGCAAATCATTCTACGCAACGTCTTGATTCTGAACACGGTGGATCCGTCGATGATGGCCAATGTGGATCAGGTGCAGGCGCAGCAAGGCCTGAAGGATCTATTAAAATATTCACTGATCGTGGTCGCGAGTGCACCGGTACTGATCATTTATCCGTTTGTTCAGAAGCACTTTGTCAAAGGAGTCATGATCGGTTCCTTGAAAGGATAAGTGGGAACCCAGCTTAAGGGAGGTGGTGCGGTCTTTTATTCAAGGAAGATACGGGTGATTGGAAGTTTACTGATTGTGATCAGGAATAACATGAAAAAGAATGGGGGGAGTTGTTTTGATGCGCAAAGGGTGGACGAAGTCTTTAATCGCGTTGTTAATCTGTCTGTTGACCTTGACGATGCTGCTGAGTGCCTGTGGAGGATCTTCCAATCCGGAGAACCCGGATGCTGCTGCTGGTGAGACAGGGGCGGAATCGCCTCCGGAACAAAGTGAATTGTTTACAGAGGTCGGCACCTATCCGATTGTGAAGCAGCCGATGACGATAAGAATGTTTGCACCGCAGTTCCCGACCATCGAGGATATGAAAACCAATGCCTTTACCGTGTTCCTGGAAGAGAAAACGAACATCAAAATTGATTGGGATCTGGTTCCGAACAATGCCTTGAAGGATCGCAAACAGCTAATGCTCGCCAGTGGAGACTACCCGGAAGTCATCCTGCATGGGGACCTTTCCAAAGAAGAACAGATGAAGTATGGATCGCAAGGCGTGTTTATCCCGTTGAACGACTTGATCGAACAATACGCGCCGAATATAAAGAAGGCGATGCAGGATATCCCATATATGAAGGATTCGATAACGGCCCCCGATGGCAATATTTACGCCCTTCCTCAAGTAAATGAATGTTATCACTGCGATAACGCATTGAAAATGTGGATCAACAAGAAATGGCTCGATCAGCTGGGACTGTCCGTTCCTACCACCACAGAAGAGTTTTACAATGTCCTGAAGGCTTTTAAGGATAAGGACCCGAATGGAAACGGCAAGGTCGACGAACTCCCGCTTTCTGGATCAGATGAGATGTGGGCGGGAAACGTTTCGGCCTTTCTGATGAACTCCTTTATTTTAGATGATTATACCGAGAAGAACGCGGGCACCTTCCTAAGGGTCATTGACGGCAAGGTTGATTTTACGGCAAATAAGGATGAATGGAAGCAAGGGTTGATTTACTTAAACAAGTTGTACAAAGAGGGATTGATTGATCCGGCTGCCTTTACACAAAACGCTGACGCGGTTCAGCAAATGGCCAACCGGGAACCAGACAACGTCATGGGAGCTTTGTCTACTGCGCTGATCAGTTATGCCTACAGCATGGATGATAAAGCGCCGCGGCATAAGGATTACGTCGCGGTTCCACCTCTAAAAGGGCCCGGCGGCGTTCAGCAAACCCTGAATTTTGCCGGCATTGGTAATTCCCAGTTTGCCATTACGAATAAAGCGACCAACGACCAGCAGATTGCAGCGATCCGCCTCGCGGACTACCTTTACACCGAAGAAGCAATTCTGCTTCAGGAGAACGGACCGGAAGACAAAGGTTGGCGAAAGGCACAAGACGGAGAGCTGGATATTAACGGAAATCAAGCAAAATATACGTCGATTCCGAAAACGGACAAGAAGCCAACGCATAATGACGGATGGGAACAGATCGGGCCTTCTTTAAGAACTTATGCGTATCGAGCTTCCTGGACCGCACCGCAAGATCCGCTGGCACCGGATGGATATGGGACGCGGCTGAATCAGGTATCCAAGGAATATGAGCCGTTCCATTCCAAGGAGCAATACCCAAATGGCGTATTTATTGCGCTGGAAGACGCGGAGATCGCGGCACAAATCAAGACTTCGTTGATCGATTACGTGAAGTCCAACATGGCTCAATTTATTACCGGTTCTAAAGACATCAATAAGGAATGGGATGCTTACGTCAAGGGATTAGACGGACTCCAGCTAACCCAATACCTTGAAATCTACCAAAAAGCCTTGGAAGCGAAAAAGTAAATGATGAATCATTATGGGGTTCTCCGCAGTCGGCTTTACCGACCGAGCGGGCCCCTTTTTTTCTTGTGAGATAGCATTTCGGTGCCAGACATTTCATTAAGCTAACGGGCAGGATAATGCGAATATTAAACGAAAATATTTGTAACGGCTCCCTTGATGGCGCTGTCCATGCTCGGCTTTGTACTACAATGAATGTACATTTACATTGTCCAAGAAGACGCAACTAATTTGTGCACAAATAGTTGCGGTACGAAATTGACAGGATATTATACTTTTGTCGAGAGGAGGAATCTGATGGAATGGCTTGAACGGATGAATCGCGCGATGGACTATATCGAATTAAACTTGGCTGGAGAGATTGAACTGAGTGAAGTTGCTCGTAGAGCATGCTGCTCGTCTCATCAGTTCCAGAGGATGTTCTCATTCATTACTAATGTAACGCTGGCAGAGTATATTCGGCGCAGAAAGCTCACTCTTGCCGCGCTCGAATTGCAAAATAACAAAGCGATTAGAGTGATCGATATCGCCATAAAATACGGCTACGAGTCTCCGGTTTCATTCGCGCGGGCATTTCAATCGCTTCATGGGATCACGCCGGCAATGGCTCGCCAAGACGGAATTGCTCTTAAAGCCTATCCACGCCTCTCATTCCTGATTACGATCAAGGGGGTGGATGCGGTGAATTATCGGATTGAAACGAAGGAATCATTCGAAGTTTTCGGTATTGAAAGAGTTTTTCAAAGTGATGAAAGTGGTGATGCACCGAGCACGCCGGCACAATTCTGGCAGCAATCCCACGCCAATGGCGAAGTTGAGAGACTTGCTTGTAACGCCGGCGACTTGCCCCGTTTTGTAAGCCAAGATTCAAACAAAGTACATGGAATTTGCAGTTATAAAAAAACGGGAAACGACACGTTTCCTTATATGCTGTGTTCCTTTAAGAGCGGAACCAGCAACACAAAAGGGTATTCAACCATAACGATTCCCGCACAAACATGGGCCATCTTCCCCTCCGAACCGATTGCTTCGGATGCATTTGGTGAAACCATTGAGACGTTGTATCGACGATTTTATGCGGAGTGGCTCCCGACGTCAGGCTATGAGCAGGTGGATGAAATGGAAATGCAAGTTTGCGGCGAAAGAGGCGGCCTTCACACTGTTGAACTGTGGTTCGCCGTTAGGAAAATCTAATGCATGCATCCGACTTTGAACACGAATCCCGATATGCTAATAAAGGAGATGGAAAAAATGCTAAGAAAATTCAACCCTCCAGGTGTGGTTTCCTCGGACATTTATCACCACGGAGTAGAGGTTACATCATTCCAACAAATGCTGTTCATCTCAGGTCAAGTAGGTGTAGGTCCGGATGGAATTCCCGGTATAGGTATTCGGCAACAAACGGAATTGGCGATCCATAATTTATACAAAGTTCTTGCAGGTGCGAATATGGATGCCAACGACATCGTGAAATCCACAATCTATTTAACGGATGAAAATCAACTGGGTGCCTTCATGGAGGCTGGGGCAGGGGCCTTGCCAACTCCTCCACCGGCGACGACGTTAGTTATTGTCAAAGCTCTTGCATCGCCTGATTTGCTTGTTGAGATCGAAGCCATTGCAGCGAAGTAGTTTTTTTATTATACATTGGATACCCAAGTTACGGGGAAGGATGATAACCAGGGAACAGAGAACAGACTCCTTTCGATAACACCATATGCCTTAACCCATCAATACGGCATGCGTGTTAAAGAGGAAGGCAGACGAGCTCATGGTCCCATTATATTAAAGTTTTTTATACATGAAGCAACAGCAAAAAGGGGCCGTTTCTCAAGATCTAAGATCGTTTGGGACGGCCCCTATTTACAATATGGTTTAATATAAATGTAAAGAAAATGGTATGGATCTCTGAAACCTGTTGTTGTCCTGGCTGTGTGAGCTACTCTTTAACCGAACCGAGCGTAATCCCGTGGATGAAGAAGCGCTGAAGGAATGGATAAACGATAAGGACGGGCAGCATCGCGATGAAGATTTTGGCGGCATCGAGTGTCCGGTTGGACAACTCCGACAAGCGACGGTACTGGTCCTCGGACATCGTCGATGGATCAACCGAGACGACAAGCTGCTGGATATACGTCTGGAGTGGATAGAATTGCTCACGGGACATGAAGATCAGACCGTACAAGAATTCATTCCAGTGATACACGATACTGAACAGCGAGACGGTCGCCAGCACCGGCACGGCCAGCGGGATGTAGATCTTGAACAGGATGTACCATGGTCCCGCGCCGTCGACAAGGGCGGCTTCATCCAGCTCCTTGGGCAGGTTGCGGAAGAAGTTCATCGTGAGGATAACATTGAAGACGAGTGTCTGCGCGCCGCCGACCAGGACAAGTGCCCAGATGCTGTTCAGCATGTTGAGCTCTTTGACCGTCAGATACAGCGGGATCAGACCACCGTTGAACAACATCGTGAAAATGAGAATCCACATGAACACATTGCGCCCCTTGAACTCTCTTGCTGTCCGCGAGAGCGGGTAAGACATGAGCACAACCATGACAAAATTGAGAATAACCCCGAGCAGCACTCGCTCGGTCGATGTCCAGAAGGACCGGAAGAACTGATTGTCATTGAGAATCTGGTTATATGCGTTGAGATTGAAATCGACCGGCCATAGCCAGACCTTACCGGCCGCAGCGGCAGAGTTGGAGCTAAGCGAAAGGGAGAGCGTGTACCAGATCGGCAGGACGCATGACAAAGTAATGCCTATCAGGACTACAATCAGTATAATATCCGTCACACGGTTGCCGAACGTCCGGTCTCTGACCACGGTCAGCACCTCCTACTCTAGTTGGAATGGGATGAGTTTACATTGCTTTGCATCAGGATGAATCCTTAGAATATGCGATAGTTAACAAAACGGTAAGCCAGATAATACGAGACGGATATCAGCAGGAAGCCCACAACGGACTTCAGCAGGCCGACGGCGGTTGCAAGTTCATATTGCAGGTTGAGCAAACCTGTACGATAGACCCAGGTGTCAATAATATCACCTGTAGAGTAGACGAGCGGGTTGTACAGATTGAAGATCTGGTCGAAGCCCGCGTTAAGCACATTACCCAAGCTGAGTACCGTAAGCAATACGGCTGTCGTGCGGATCCCGGGCAGCGTGATATGCCAGAGACTTCTCCAGCGTCCTGCGCCATCGATGTTGGCAGCTTCGTACAGTGCCGGGTTGATCCCGGTAAGCGCGGCAAGATAGATAATGGTACCAAAACCGAATTCCTTCCAGACGTCACTGCCGACAACGAGGAACGGAAACAGCTGGGAATCGGCAAAGAACAATTTGGGCTGGTATCCGAACAAAGCAGTCAGTTGATTGACGGGTCCGTTATAGGAGAACAGATCAAGTACAATGCCCCCAAGGATAACCCAGGATAAAAAGTGAGGCAGATAGACGATGGTCTGAATCCAGCGTCTGAGAATCATCAGACGAAGCTCATTGAGCATGAGTGCAAACAGCAGAGGCGCAATCAGATTGGCGACAATCTTCATGGACGCGATGACAAGCGTATTTATGAAGACTTCCTGCGTATCCTTCAGCAAAAACATATACTTGAAGTGTTCGAGCCCCGCCCAATCCGAGCCCAGGATTCCTTTGCCTGGATTAAAATATTGGAACGAAATGACGATGCCGAACATCGGAACGATGCTGAAGACGAACAGCCATAGAAATCCCGGGATCAGCATCAGATAATAATGTTTGGCGAAACCTTTCATTCGCATGACAGCACTCCTTTCCCCGAATCCTACTTCGAATGTTCCAGAGCTCCTGACAGGTGCTGGGAGCTCTGGCTATATGGTTCGTAATTTGCCTTAAGATTACTTCACAAGTGTTACTTCACAAGTGCGTCCTTAACCTCCTGGGTAATCTGGTCGCCGCCTTGACGTTTCCAGTTCTCGACGAAGGAGTCGAATGTCTCCAGTGGAGCCGCGCCCATAATGATGCGCAGGAAGGTCTCATCCTCTAACTTTCGCAGATTCACCCAACGGCTCTCCATTAATGGCGTCTGCTCATACAGAAGACTGGGCACCTCCTCAAACTCGGTATCAACCAGCGGCCTGCCGCCCACCATCATGGAGTACGCTCGTGTCCATGCTCCCCAGTTCGCTTCAGGGTTCCATGTTGAAAGATCCATAGAATCGTAAGGCTCGTTTTTGATCGTCTTGATGCTTGCGATGTCCGAAGGCAGCAGTTTGTAGGCTTTGTCATTCGCAAAATCCTCTGCGGTTTTATTCCCTGCCAGCACATCACGGAGGGCTTTGACTGTAAATTCAATTTCATCGGATGGTGCGTACACCACGCGGAGCGGATAGTAACCAGGACCGCCTTTGCTTGGGTCAAAGGTGTTCTCTTGCTCGTTTTTAAACAAATTGTTAAGTAATTTCATCGGAACTTCCGGATGCTCGTAATCTTTCCGAACCACCACAAACTCAGTAGAAGGCGTAGCAGCATGTGGTCTAAATTCGCCATTCTGATTCAAAGGCAGGGCATAAGCTTGCCAGTTGGCTTCGGAATCATTTTTTACAGCATTGGTTAGCGGGCCATAAGCCATCCACCATGGCGCAAAGAACATTCCGGATTTACCGGCGATAATGGGCTCATCCGCTTTGTTACGAACGCCCATCTCAGGATCAATAAGTCCCTTGGAATATAAATCTCTTAAACTAGCTAACGCCTCGCGAGTCTCCGGCAGGATTGATCCGTACACAGGACTGCCATCCTCGCCCTCAAGCCAGTATCCAGGGAACGAGTCATGCGCGGAGAAAATGGCGTCAAATCCGTACAAATTGTTCTTCGACTCCAGGAAGTTAGCATACAGCTTACCACCACTCTCCGGTCCGGTAATCCCAATCGTATCGCGCTGACCGTTGCCATCCGGATCATCTTCGACGAAAGCACGGGCGACGGCCTCAAGTTCAGACATCGTGGTTGGCGGTTCAAGGTTCAGCTTATCCAGCCAGTCCTGTCGGATCCACATGAGGTGGATGCCATCGGCATTGGCTTGCACACCCGGAAGGGCCATGATTTTGCCATCGAATGTTACCGAATCCAGGGCAGCACCGTTGGTGTTTTCAATGATGGTCTTTATATCCGGGGATGCATATTGCTCATACACATCCGTTAAATCAGCAATTTGGTCGGCTTCGACCAATTGGCGCAGCTCAACGGCATTGACGACCATAGCATCCGGCAAATCGTTACTTGCAATAGCGAGACTGATTCTCTGACGAAGATTCTGGCCGGAGGCAGCAAATTGATGATCGACGTCCACATTAAGCGCTTCCTTAATCTGACGAGTGTATTGATTGTCCAGCGGCGTGTCGCCAGGCGGCAATTCATTATCGGTGGGATCGATTTCAATACTGATGCTGATCTGGACAGGTTCTTCGTAGCGGCCAAATGGATCAGCGGGTTCGCTTGACTCCGCGCTTTTCTCCGGTGCAGCCGGCGTGTTATTAGTTGTATTGCTGCAAGCACCCAGAACGAGAAAGCAGGCCAGTAAAAGCGCTAACGTTTTTGACTTGTTTTTCATAATTACACCCCTTCTATCAGATTGAATGGAATAACTATCCCTATGGACCATTTAACTGTAACACAATGAAACCGCCTTCAAGGATAGAAGGTGGTTTCTAAATGAGGGGGTCATATGTACAAAAATTTACGGCTGTTCCGGGTGGTTGGACATTTCACCCACTAAGGAGAAGACATTTGTCTACCCTGTTTTTTTCAACTGAAAGATAACAGCTCAGGCATCTGGATTATTGAAATCTTTGCTCAATAATCAAATTTATTTGTGTTATATTCTAGAAAGATTTTTCCACCTGTTTCTGTTTATGCACGTCTTAGACCTGATTCGAAGAGAGGAGGAGTCAATAATCGATGGGGATGCTAGCGTTGAAACCGGAAAAGGATTGGAAGTCCCGCCTGAAGCGATTGACCTTGAAAAATAGAATTCTTTTACTGTTCGCCGCAGCAACATTGATCCCTTTCATCTGCACCTGTTATCTTTCATACAACACCATTACATCCATTCTGAATACGAAGCTGCAATCCGGCATTCAAAGCAATTTAAAGCAGGTCAGATTGTCGCTTGAGAACACGCTGAACAATCTGAATCACGTATCCCAACAACTGTCCTTTAAAGGGAATGTCGGCAGGCAGCTTGAGATGTTTTTGATGGCGAAGCAGCCGTATGACCGGAGTTATCTGACGGATGAAATCAAAAATCAGCTGAATCTCATCACGTTCACCAATCCCAATGTTGGATTAACGCTGTATTATTTACGCGACGATCAGACCACTCTTTTTGAGAATACAGGCATGAAACAACCATTCCATCTCGATAATCTTCCAATCCTCGCAGAGTATTATGGCATCACCTATTTTGGACCGCATATCAGTCAAGACCGGTTCAACAATCAATATGTGCTTTCCGCGTTGCGAAAGGTGGACTTGCCGGAGAGGGAGGATGCCTTTGTCTACATTGAGTCCGGTTTCAAGCTGACGCAGAGTATTCTTGATTTGGATGAAGTCAGCAAGCATACCAATCATTTAATTCTGGACAACAACGGAAGAATTTCTTACAGCGAACTTCAAGATATCTTTCCTGAAAATTCATTTTTTACGGATACACTATCGCCATCCCTGGTAACAGGTATTACGTCCGACTATTATTGGTATCGACAAGTCAGCAATCAGGGCTGGAGCGTGGTTTCGCTTATTGCGAAATCCGACTACAACCGCGAGAAAAATCGCTGGATGATGCAGATGCTTGGGCTGGCGCTGCTGTTCGCCGTAGTCAGTCTGACGATTGGCTGGCTTCTATGGAAAATGGTGTACCGGCCGCTGTCGCGCTTCCATAAGGAGATCAAATCGATTGCGGGCAGCAATTTTAATGCGGCTGCCACACAGTCGAGCATCCCGGAATTTGAGATGTTGTTAAACCAATTTCAACATATGAAGGTTCAGATTACGCAGCTGTATTCTGAAATCAAGGCCAAGGAGAAGCGCAGAGCGGATCTGGAGATCGAGAAGCTGCAGTATCAGATCAATCCGCATTTTCTGATGAATACGCTGGATACCGCTCACTGGCTTGCCGTTATGAACGGTCAGGAGGAGATCGACAGGCTTGTCACCTCGTTGAACAAATTGCTTTACTACAATCTCCGCAAAGGCAACAGTGTCGCGACGATCAGGGATGAGATTGATTCACTGAAACAATATCTCATTCTCCAGCAAATTCGATACAATTTTCAGTTCGATGTCAAAATTCATGTGGACGACGCACTGCTCGAAGTGACGGTTCCCAGATTCATTCTGCAGCCGTTGGTTGAAAATTCGCTCTATCACGGGCTGGATGACAACGGCAGAATCGAGGTGGTGGTTAGAAAGAATGACAGATTGGAGATCGAAATTCGGGATAACGGTGGGGGGATCTCTGAGGAAACGATTGAGACGTTGCTTGAGCAGGAACAGACTGAGCATCATAGAGTGGGAATGGGAATCGGACTGAATTATGTCAAACGAATGTTAGAATTTCATTACGAAGGGAAAGCGAGTCTGACGGTAACAAGCGAGCTTGGCAAAGGTACCCGCATTATCATTTCGATACAAATTGGGGAGGGAAATTAACGAAATGATCCATGTTCTCATCGTAGACGACGACAAGCTTGTACGTAAGGGACTGATGTCCTTTTTACCCTGGGAATCGTTCGGAATGAGAGTTGTAGGCGAAGCAGCTAACGGGGAGAAGGCGCTCGATTTTCTAAAGGCAAATCGGGTAGATCTGTTAATGACCGATTTGGCCATGCCCGTGATGTCGGGTATCGAATTAATTCGGGTTGTACGCAAGTTATATCCGAATATCGCGATCGCCGTGCTGACGCTTCATCAGGATTTTGAATACATCCAGGAAGCGCTGCGACTGGGTGCCATTGATTACATTGCCAAAGTAGAGCTTGAGAAAGAACAGTTCGAAGAAGTGTTTCAGCGCATCCACTCGCGCATTGTGGAAGAGAAGCAGAAGCACAAGAATGAGTCGCATACGATAGCAGCGGTTTGTTCTTCTGATACGGCCTATGCGCTATTGACATTCCCGGATGAGCCAATAACAAGCAGTATGGTTGCGGATTGCGTTTCCTTGGGCTGGATAGCCGAATCGGAAGGCTCTATTCTGATGTGGCTGACGGATCTTGCCAAGGAGCTTCAGCCTCAAGGCCATTACGAAGAAGAACCGTTGCCGCCGCTTCCAAACGGAACGCGCAGCTCCGGATGGCATATGGTGCGGATACGGCTTACAGCCGGTTTATCTCCATCCGATCTGCATCAACGGATACGGGCTTACAGGAGCAGAGATTTTTTTTACGACTGCGACGGCAATGAGCCCTATCCGATTGAGAAGTCTGTCATGGAGCTGTTGGCTGAACATCCTGAACCGGGAGAAGAGGAGACGGACACGGTGAAGAAATTAATGCACGCCTTTACTTGGGTCCATGACGATGAAGCCTTTGATAAGCTTTGTAGTCGATTAAAAGAACTGCGAATACCTGTCTCCAAACTAATGCAATGGATCTACGGATTTATAGTTGACTGGAACCGGCTATATAGAGCGATACAACCTGATGATATCAAGATGCCTGACACATTTACGTGCTGGCGGGAGGTTACGGACTGGCTGAAACATTTTAGGGGAAATGGGATAACGCTGTCAGGCAGCCTGCAGCTGAGCCCGGAAGTAAGCGGCAGTATTATGACCGCGGTCAAGATCGTGCACGATGAACTGGAGTTTCCGTTATACGCCGTCGATGTCGCGAAGCGGGTCAATCTGAGCCGAAGCTACTTCTATCAATGTTTCAAAGAAATCGTAGGCTATTCCTTCAATGAATATCTGCGCAAGGTACGAATCGATAAAGCGCGGGAATATCTGGAGCAGACGGCCAGGCCAATTGTCTGGATTGCCAAGCAAACCGGATACGAAGATGAGAAATATTTCAGCAGAACTTTTCGAGAGCAGACAGGCATGCTCCCGAGCGAATATAGACAGCAGTATAAGTCGAGGTCATAACAATGGAAAGTGAATTTCCTTTATTTATCGTAACAGGTGCAAGTGGCTCTGGGAAAACATATGTTACCAAGGAATTGCGGAGATTGATGCCTGATTTTGATATTTTTGACCCTGATAGTCTTATTGAATTTATCGGGCACGATTGGGAGAAAATGCGAAATATTTGGCTGCGGGTTGCACGCAATATCGCTGAAAATGGACGCATGACTATAATATGCGGAACAATGATGCCGTGGGATATTGAAAAATGTGCGGACTTTCCTTTTTTTAAGCATGTATATTACCTAAACCTGCATTGTGATGAGGAAACGCGCGAAAAACGTCTACGTGAAAGAAATTGGGCGGATGAAGAGATTCAAAACCACAAAAACTTTGCAAAACGATTGCTTGAAATTGCCGATGAGGTCTATAACCCACCTATGCCTACTATTGATACAACGGTTACTGATGTAACCGAGGTTGCCTCTCGGATAAGAGAGTGGGTTCACCAATACGCTTGAAATAACGGGAAACGATAGGCAGCCGATCACATGGAGATCTGCTGCCTCTTGAATGTTGGAAAGAATTATAGACCGATATTGTCACAATGAGGATAATTCTATTTCCGTACGAACCTTACTTTGATTTTTTTATATTTGATTTTTTTCGTTTTATTCCTTGGAAAATCAGCATAAATCCCATTAAGAAAAATAAAATATTGACTGAACTTAAAGACTGATTTCCTAAAAAATCCTGAATTAAAACATAAGATTGGATAACCAAGATAATGGATGCATATAAAAAATACATATTGCATTTGTCTTTAAATTTCCGGCCAAGTAACTTAATTATCATTGTAAAAGCAATGGCATAAATGGTGATTATCCCCACAAGAATAAGAGCTAAGATCGATATGTTCATAAAATCAGCCCCTTACATTAATTGTTAATTTCATTTTATTACATTATAGGTTTTATTCTAACAGCAATCACCCTAAATTGGCGGAAATTGAAAATTATCTGCTTTTTTAGCCGAGTATGATGAGTGGAGCTAACCCGATGCAGGAGGAGTAAAAGAAGTGAAGCCTGTAAGTGATGGATTTGAAACAATGTGAGGTTCTATTGAGGCATTTCATCTGATTCAGTTTTTTTATGTAACAAAGGGTTACACTTACAAAAATTAAAAAATCGAAGGAGAAGTGGGATGTCTAAATATATAAAAGCCATGACTTTGAGCACAACTATAATCCTCAATAAGCCATGATTTTGAAATTATTCTTTGCTTTACTTCTTAGTATACCGTTTACGATTATAAATTTCAGTGCATACCTGAAAGGCAACACACCTTCAACTATGAACTTAGTGAGCACTGTTCTCTTTTTAATTTTGTGGATGTCATGGGGAGGTTACACTAATTATAGGGACAAACGGAGCATGCGCTTTGTTAAGTTCAGCTCTTTTTACTGTTTTGTCTCTGTTGCATGTGTTTTTGTTATGTATCTTATAGATTCAATACTTTTTTCAATACCAGTTGGAATATTTATTATAGGACCGGTATATGGGTTAAGGTATTTCTTCCCCTCGGTTTCATATGAAGCATTTGGATACATCTCTGGAATAATCGTGTATGCTTTCAGTTTGGTTGGTTCCTTTATCGGATATGTAATAAGTAAAAAGCAGCACGAGAGTAGACAGTAATGGGACTGACCCCATACCGTGAGACAAACTAAAAATACCTTCAAGAGAATGCAACCATGTCGTAAGATATGGAGACAACCTTGGAGGTTTTTTGCATGGTTAACAAGAGTCAATGATCCGGTCGAAGTAAAGAAGAAAGCCGCTGTATCTGTCCCTGCTGAATGAGGAGAGGTGATAATACCAACTTACTTGAGCATAAAAAGTTGCGATACAAAGTCGCTGTTAATCTATACTTCGATTGAGAGGAGGGATAGAAATGGATTGGCTTACGAGGATGAATCGGGCATTGGATTATATTGAAACAAATTTATCCGGAGAAATCGACCTGACGAAGATAGCAAGCCAAGCTTGCTGTTCGTCTTATCAGTTTCAAAGAATGTTCTCCTTCATTACGGATGTTACACTGGCGGAATATATACGACGCAGACGGCTTACTCTTGCAGCGATTGATTTGTTGAATAGCGATACGAAAGTGATTGATATCGCCATTAAGTATGGTTACGAATCACCGGTTTCTTTTGCAAGAGCTTTTCAATCGATGCATGGTGTCAATCCAACCACGGCTCGTCAAGAAGGTGTCGCGTTGAAAGCATATCCACGGCTTACCTTTCTTATTTCAATCAAAGGGGTTGAGGCGATGAATTATCGGATCGAAACCAAGGAATCTTTCCAAGTATTTGGCATTGAAAGAGTGTTTCAAACAAGCGGTGATGGCGATGGACCGAGTACACCAGGGGGATTATGGCAACAATGCCATGCCAATGGCGAAGTAGAGAGACTTACTGCCAATGCGGGTGAATTGCCTGTATATCTGAGTAAGGATATGTATAAAGTGCATGCAGTGTGCAGTTATCGAAAAACCGAAAATGATACGTTTCCGTATATGCTGTGTTCATTTAAGAGCGATTCCAGTAAAACAGATGGATACTTGGAAATAACGATCCCTTCACTCACTTGGGCAATATTCCCATCAGAGCTGTTTACATGGGATCAATTTAATGATTCCATCGAATCGTTATACCACCGCTTTTATTCAGAATGGCTTCCAACAGCAGGATACGAGCAGGTGGCTGGAATGGAATTCGAAGTCTATGGAGGCAGAAATGGCCTTAATTTTGTAGAATTGTGGTTCGCGGTACGAAAAACCTCCTGAATGATAAAGACATACAGAGCGCTGGATCATCCATAGAGGGATAAATACCGTCTTTGGTACGGAGAGTTTCACGAATATCGAACAAGCAGAAGAACTAATTCGCAGATGGAATCAGAGATTTGAGAATAATCAAGGAATTCGCTGGGGAATCACCTTGCGGTCGGAAGACTGTGTAATTGGAACTTGTGGATTTCATGATTGGACGAAGAATCATGGCAAGATTGAAATCGGGTATGAACTAACACCAGAATATTGGCGGCTAGGTATTATGACTGAGGTGATTCCGAAGATAATTGAATTCGGATTTAACAATCTTGGATTAAACCGAATTGAAGCGTTTGTAGAACCAGAGAATATGGGGTCAAGAAAGGTGCTTGAGAAGGTTGGGTTTAGGGAAGAAGGGATATTAAAGGAGCATTTTTATTGGAGGAATCGGTTTGTTGATAATGTCCTATATGCATTGCTTAAGAAAGAGTTTAAATTTCGTTAAATAGTAGTAAAACAAAGGCCCAAGAATTGCAGGGAAACTCAAAGGGCCTTCACTTTGAAGATGTTCTCCTTATAATATTCACTTCCCGCTCCAACGGAAAAACCGTGTAGCAAGCACTACAGATAAAATCGCAATGCCAATCAAAACAGCAGCTTCAAAGCCGTATTCCGTAATTGGCGCTTCTGTCCACGTCCCCCGCAGCAACTGAATGACGTAATAGAGCGGGAGTATTTTCGCTGCATATTGAAGAACCGTCGGCATCAACTCCAGCGGAAAAGTCGCCCCTGACAGGAACAGCATCAGGTTTAGAAATAATGAACTGATTGCGGAAGCAGCCTGAGTGTTTTTTGCTAAGGAAGTCAGAAATAAAGCAAACGGGAAGAAGGCCAGGATGCTAATAAGCAATGAAAGCAGGGTGCTTCCGATATAGGCCGGCAGGGTTAAATCATAGAACAGCATGCCAAAGACCATAAGAAGCATGGCGGAGATAGCAAAGATGACGGTCCCTTGAAAGGTATGGGCGGCGAGGATTTTCCATGGCTGGAGCGGTGTTGATTGATATCTTCTTAATACGCCCGTTTCCCGGTAATTGGTTAAAACAGTTCCCAGGGTAAAAAAGGAAGTGGTTACGATATTGACGCCAATCCATGAAGGAACAAAATATTCCGCAAAAGCCTGTTGGCTCATGTTATCTCCAACAAACATGGAACCAAACAGCCCAATCATTACTACTGGAAAGAGGAACGTCCAAAACATGCTTAAACGGTCCCTAAAGAACATTTTCGTTTCTATACTGGCGAGTTTTACGATTGCGTTCATCCGATCTTCTCCTTTTCTAGGTACTGAACAAATAAATCATCAAGAGAGCCGTTCTCAAACCTGAAGCTGGACAAAGGGATGCCTTTTTCCTGACAGTAACAGAAAATGTGATAAGCCGTTGTCTGCTGGTCATCACAAAACACTTTGAATTCGGCTTGATTCTTGTCAACACGCTCCACACCGGGAAGCGAGCTTAAATATCCGGGACCAAGTTCTTCGCTGATAAAGGCAAGACAGCCAGCAGCACCTTGGTTTAATAATTCACGAGGGGAGTTCAAAGCTTGCAATTGGCCGCTGTAAATCATCGCTACCCTGTCGCACAGCTGCTCAGCTTCTTCCATATAATGCGTGGTTATCACAATGGTACTTCCACGGTCTCTTAACAGTCGGATCAATGACCACATTTCCCGCCTTGCTGAGGGATCAAGCCCCATGCTCGGCTCATCAAGAAATAAGATTTCAGGCTCATGCAGAGTGGCTAAAGCAAGAGTTACCCGCTGTTTCCATCCGCCGGATAAGTCATCGAACTTTACGTTCAGCTTTTCGCGTAAGCCAAGCAATTCTACTAAATAATCTTTTTGCGTGGCGTTATCGTAAAATGAAGAAAAGAGATCCAGCGCTTCTTTTACTTTCATTTTCTTCTGGATCGAAGTGGCCTGAAACTGGACTCCAATTCTCTTGTTTAACTCCCGAAGCTGCTTATTGGGAACAAGTCCAAGAACTTCAACCGCCCCATGGCTTGGATCAGAGATTCCTTCCAAAATTTCGAGGGTGGTCGTTTTCCCTGCGCCGTTTGGCCCGATAATCCCGAAGATCTCACCTCTGTAAACATCAAAGGAAAGATTCTTTACTGCCTGGGTCCCGCCAAAGTTTTTCGATAGATTTTTAACTGTAATGACACTCTCCATGCTGATCCTCCTAATATTCAATGTCTTCTAAGATCTTTATTCAGCTTTTTCGATTCATTTTTAAAATAAAGATAAAACCCAATCCATCCGATGGCGTAACCGAAAATAGAGATTGCCAGGTATATCAAAAAGTTCCTTACACCAATCTGAATCCAGCCAATCCATAGGCCTAATATAAAGTACACGATGGTGACTGTTAGAAAGTGCAGGGCTGTCTGCATGGGCAGGCGAAGTGAGCGGATCTTAAAATAGAGTGGTGTGACAGTAAACAGCCAGCCGCAAAAAATATAGCCAAATGCATCTTTAATAAAAAGCAGCCCGTCTATTGTCGATTGTCCACCAAAATAAATAAGCGCACTTGTAGTCATAACAGCAATAAAAGCCCCGAAGAATATGCCGATGATGCTTCTGAAAATAAATGCATTCATTTCGTTTCCCTCCGGTTCATTTTTAAAACTTCTTTAATTCGGCTAATGTAATGACGCGAAACATATTCTTTCTCACCTGATTTAAAGTGAACACAAAGGGTCCCGTTAAATGATGGTTCGAAATGGCTCATTGCATACAGGTTTGCAATGACAGACTTGGAGATCCTGATAAAGCGATGGGAAGGAAGGGAGTTTTCGAGCTCATATAATTTTTCTTTCACTTTAAAGATTCCTTCTGAGGTGGCGGCTGTGACCACATCGCCTTCTGTACGAAAGTAGTGTATATCCTCGTGCTTAATTAAGTGTTGGTTCTCTCCATCTTTTCCGACGATCAAATCCGTGTCATTCTTATTGAGGTACTCGAGGATCTCCTGGATGGCTGGGGTCATTTCTTTGCAGTGAATCGTCACCGTGGTTTCTTCGTTGCGCGGGTTGATGTCGAGTAGGATTTTCATGTATAGACGGCTCCTCCATTCCATACGCTTTATGAGTTTAGTATAGATGGCGATTTTTCAATTGTCATTAAAACAAAGGCGACCCACAGGAACTGAACAGTAAGATGCATGTATCGGCGTCCGTCCTGCAGGATAAAAAAGCGCAAGCGGCTTTTGACCTCGAGGGGGGGAGGCAATGGTGATTGCATGACAACCATATAGTTAGTATGCTAATCATAAACTCACGATAACTAAATTGGACGGAAAGGGAGAAAGCGTGAAAGAGAAAGAAGAAAACATCGGTTATTTGTTGAACAAAATCACGCAACAACCCGACGATGTCGGGCATTGTGGAGAGATTGAAGAGAAAGGGCCTACTACAGTCAACGCCACCCCCCCCAAGATTGCAGATCGTTCCGCGTTTCTCTGACGGACATGATCTGCAACTTTGTGGATAAATAATAAGAACTTACAATGCAGGAGGGAGAGAATAACAATGACTCACAAAAAGAATTGTAGCGCCTATATCGGTGCCGGCTTCATTCTGCTGCCGAAGCTGGTACGACAAGCATGATGACATCATCGGGCAAAGTGTTAGTGACGGGCGTTACCGGCAACGTGGGGATGTATGTTGCCAAGCATCTGATTCGACACGGGATTGCAGTGAAAGGAGCGACAAGCAGGCCGGAAGCGGCAAGGAGCGTCGTGGACGAGGTGGTTGAGCTGGTTCGCTTCGACTTCGAGGATACGGCGACCTTTGATGCCGCCTTGGATGGAGTGGAGAAAGTTTTTCTCATCCGCCCTCCCGCGATGTCTGATCCGAATGCCATGAAACCTTTTCTAAACCGGTGCGTCAGCAAATGCATTTCGCACATCGTCTTTTTGTCACTGCTGGGCATCGAACGCAATCCTTTCCCGCCGCATTACAAGATCGAGAAGATGATTAAAGCGTCCGGTATAGCCTATACATTTATGAGGCCAAGCTTCTTCATGCAGAACCTGAGTACGACGCATCAGACCGATATCCGGGAGCATGACGATTTGTTCATCCCAGCGGGGAAAGCGAAGGTCAGCTTTATCGACACGAGAGATATTGGAGAGGCTTCGGCCCTTGTGTTGATGGATTCAGAGAACCATCAGAATCGGGGGTATACACTAACCGGATCAGAGGCGATAACTTACCAGCAAGCCGCGGATATATTAAGCGATGTACTGGACCGTCGCATCACATATTCCAATCCTTCTTCTGGCACTTTCAAGAAAACGATCATCGCCCGCGGCATTCCGAAGGAGTTCGCAACCGTCATGACGGTGCTGTACTTGACGACCAAGCTCGGCATGGCTAACAAAGTGACGAGCGACCTTGAGCGATTGTTAGGCAGGAAGCCGAGGACCTTCCGGCAATTTGCGCAAGATCACATGAGTTTCTGGCAGAGATCGTAACAAGGATGATAGTTATTAAAACAGCTAAGCGAATCATTATGGAAGGGGACGAGACGACAAGCTGGCATTCATTTTGCTTTCTGAAATACGAACCACTCAAAGGTTAAATATATGTTTGGGAGCGTGAATAATAGATGACCTATGAAGAAATTATGCTGGCATTGGCTGGCATGGGCAGTGAGCAGACGAGAAGCACTTATATTCGACATGGTGCGAAAGAGCCGTTCTTCGGCGTTAAAATCGGGGACATGAAAAAGCTGGTTAAGCATGTGAAAAAAGACCAAGCTCTCGCTCTGCAGCTCTATGAATCCGGCAACTACGATGCGATGTACCTGGCGGGGCTTAGCATCAATCCGAAGACGATCACCAAAGAACAGTTGCAGCATTGGGTGGCAGGAGCCAATTGGCATTCGCCTGCCGAGTATACGGTAGCGAGAGTAGCCGCGGAAAGTCCGCACGCGCATGACCTGGCGGTGGAGTGGATTGATTCGCCGGAGGAACTGGTCGCTGTAAGCGGATGGAGCACATATGCCAATTATGTATCGGTTGCGCCAGACGAAGCGCTCGACATGGAGGAGATACACAGTTATTTGACAAGAGTGCGCGACACCATCCACGACGAGCGCAACTGGGTCCGCTATGTTATGAATAATTTCGTTATTTCGGTCGGTGCATACGTTGAGCCATTAACGGAGGAAGCGAAGGCAGTCGCGGAGGTGGTCGGTAAAGTGCATGTGGATGTCGGCAATACGGCATGCAAAGTGCCGCTTGCGACGGAATATATCGGCAAGATCGAGGCGATGGGCCGTATCGGCAGCAAGAAAAAGACCTGCATTTGTTAACGCAATAGCGGAGGCGGATGTGCGATCTAGTCTCCAGGGTTTCCACTAATAGTATGGCTGGCAAAGTAGCCGGAGTCCGGCAACGCCAGGAAAACCTGCGCACTATGGCAAAATCGCGCCGACGATTCAGATACATATACGCTACATTATGTGGCCTTGCATTTTGATGAGGTTCGTCATTGTCAGAAGGGATATTAAATATTCATTTCGCCCCCCTATAGGTAGAGTGGAGAAGAGTACAATGGAGAAGAGATTTCCTCAATGTCCGCTAGTTTTTCTGCAAGCTACACCAGGGGAGAACATCGCTTTTAACCGTGTTTTGGTATATCTAGCAGATTCACATAATCTAGTGTGACAGTTATCGGAAGGCAAAAACATATTTCCCATAACGAACGAATAGGGGAATGAGATGAGCAAAGGGAGGGCAGACATGGAATTCATATTTATTCGGCATGGTCATGGGGAACATCTCAACGATTATCCAAATCGGTTAAATACTCTGCATCCTAGTCTTACAGAATACGGAAAATTTCAAGTAACGCAGCTACGAAATGAAATTATAATTGATCCTGATGATTTAGTTCTTGTAAGTCCAACAAAACGTACAATTGAGACGGCAAACATAATAAATAATGGTGTGGACTTCATTGTTTCTCCATTGGTTGGTCCGAGAATGTTTCCTCAGAACCCCGAACTTCCTTTTTTAGCATGTGATCACATCCTTTCTATAGCTGAAATTACAAATCTATATGGAGATACTAAAATTCTTGATTTCAATTTGGATTGCTGGAAAGAAGGGATTAATAGGATCGAACAAGATATTTTTGAAGGGTATGCTAAGCGGTTATTAGATTGGATCGGGGAGAGCTATAAAAAAGTAATCATGATTTCACATGATGGCACGATAACGAATTATCGGATATTGCTTGGAGAAAAAGAATTGACCCGAAAAGATTTTCTCGGTGAGGCTGGGGTATATCGAATGAAGTTGTAGTCTGTTAGTCGCTAAGTGTAAAAGAGTCGGAAGGCTCACGTAAGGTTCGCGAGAGTCTAAAAGTGAAACTCCATCTGGCTACAGAGGAAGGAGGCTAGCTGCCCCCTCCAACTGGATTCATCCTTAATCATGTTAATGCTGCAATTTTCGGAAGACACGATAGCTTCTTTGAGCGCATTCGGAGATGGCAATGGGGTGGAAGCCACTGACATCGGCATACAACGTATCGTTTAGCGGCGAGATCCACTTCGCAGGAAGTGCTGCCGCTCCAAGCGATGCGCCAAGAATGGAACCGACGGTGGCGCCATTGCAATCGGTGTCCCAGCCTCCAAGTACGGCTGTCGTAATGCCTTTTTCAAAATCGCCTCCGGAATGAATGAGCGCAGCCGCGCATAATGCAGCATTATTATTGGTATGAACAGGGTGATAGTGCTTAAATGCTTCCCATATTTTACTCACCAATTCTAATGTGTCTTCCGTTTCCTCGGCAATGTTGACCGCTAAAGCGATATCTTCAGCAAGACGGCTGTGTTTCGGAATTTCACTCAATCCGATCTCAACAATTCGCTTCATATCACCTTCAACGAATGCGGCGGCAATCATAGCTGAGCAAAACATGGCACCGTAAATACCATTCTTCACATGAGAGAAGGAAGCGTCCCTCCAAGCAAGCTCAGCTGCAAGCCGGGGCTGGCCGGCAGCACCGTATGCATAGCCGTCCACACGGATCTGGGCGCCGATCCATTCGCGGTAAGGATTTAAATAAGAACGACCCCAATGGATATGTTTCTCCCAGTCGTCTGGCTGATCGCCGCTAATATGTGAAGTGACACGAGCGAAATTAAGATAGGACTTCGCTTCAGCCGTGAATACCTGCCCGAAGGACAAATGACGATGCCACAGCTTGCCCACATCCCAGGAGTTGAAATCAAGTCCTCGCTCCTCAAGCATGAGCAGGCCAAGAACGGTATAACGAATATCATCGTCCGTTTCCATATAGCGAATGTTATCCCGGCAGCTGGCCAAGCTGCTCCACCTTGCGATCTCGATACCGTACTCGGCTTCTGCAGTTGATTCGCCCGGTGTATAGTGGCGAATCGGCCATTGTCCTGCGCCTTCGAACCACAACTTAACATTGTGCCAACCGGGTCTTCCGCCGGAGCCTTGCATGAAGGAAGGAGCTTCGAGAGGTTTTCCGAGCGCACAACCAGCCGAACGGCCAAGCCATGCACCATGAAATTTATCCTGCCATTTAAGCTCATCCCAGTTTCCGGACAGGATTCTCGGTCCATCCGGACGTTCGGCGCGAATGGCTTCCAATTCCGACGGCTCGAAATACTTGAAATCCGCATGTGGTTCAAGAACCATTAAAGCCTGATATACTTCCATTAGCTTTGTTTCGTTTGTGCCGGCTGCTTCGAGTCCTTCGGTCATCCCCTCAACATAACAGCCTTCTTCTCCGCGCTGTTTGATTTCGTCGCGAACTAATTCCCTCAGTCCAATCCATTTCGTCATCACGATTGCCCTCCTGAAATCCATGTAATCAAAATATGCCTTGATTATAACCAGTCATGACGACAAGGGCTTCTCAAATCATGAACGTGTTATTCTCATTTTTTGCTCATTTTCGTAACCCCTATAGATTGCCGATAACGGACCGGAGACAGGCCGACAGTCTCTTTAAAAACGCGGTAAAAGGTCGGCAAGCTTTGAAAGCCGCATTCGAATGCAATATCAGCAACAGCTTTGTCCGTTCCTGCCAATTCACGCTTGGCAGCCTGGACACGCAGCAAGGAAACATATTCCGAGAAACGATAACCGGTCGTTTCCAGAAACGCCCGACTCACGCGCGAGATGCTTAAACCAAGTTCATCAGCCAATTCCCCTAAGCTAACCGGCTCGTGGTAACGATGCTCGACCAAAGCGGCCAGTGATTGCGCCTGGCGAACGGAGTGTACCATATGATGACGCTCTTTATCGGTTAGCAAACCGCCGTAATGTCGAAGAAGACGGCCGCACAGCTGAATGAGCGCGCTTTTGGCCATTGCTAAATAACCCGGGGACTTCTCCCGCAGCTCTTCCGCTATAGCCAGCACCCAAGGCGTAAGCTGTTTGGCGAGGGGCGAGCCGCCCATAATATGATTGCAAAAATGAGTGGAGCGATAGGAAAACGGCAGCAGCAGACCGGGCTCCTCCGCTAGCAGCAGCGCGGGATCAAAGTTAACAAATAGATAGCGGCTCGGGTCGTCTGGGGCAGATTGGGCAATATGCCGCTCTTCATTATTGACCAGGAATAAGTCGCCAGGATTGGCTGCATATTGTTTGTTGCCAAAGAAAAAATAGCCTTTGCCTGTTAAACAGAGGCCGATCTCCAGACTCGCGTGCATATGAGGCGGCTGCCGATACGTGGCAGGGGTCCATTCGAAAGCATTGATAGGAATGGGATGGTCATAAGCAATATGAAGTTTCATAATGATCCAATGCCTCCAGACAATCATGAATTTATATGCTAAGTATATAGACAAGGGATGACTTCAACCAGATACTGTTATTTACGTTCATACATGCATTTTGAGGTGTTTCTAAATGAAAAGTAAACGCTGCCGTTGTATAAATGAATCACGGTAATTATTTGCTTTTTGCCTGGTGTCAAGAGGTGTATACGAAAGTAAAGACTAGTATATAGAACAGCGGGGGGCTTCTTTCTATACTGGAATTATGAAAGACTGCAATACAATTTGCAGAAAACTAAACGAAATGTACCGGAGGGGTAAAATTTGAAGAGAAAAAAAGCACTTGTCATAATCTCCTTGACGCTTGCATTAGCGATTACAGGCTGCGGCTTCAAAACGTCGTCTGAGCCAAACCAACCATCTGGAAATTCCAAGGAACCGACCCAAACGACAAGCACAGGAAACAGCAAGGATATCATTGAGGTTTCAACGGTTTCGCCAAGCGATCCTTACTTAAAATTTGACGAAGGTGAAGACTTCGACAAAAACTCCGTTTATGACGCTTATGAACAAGATCTCGGTGTCAAAATTACAAACAAGTGGATTGCAGATATCAGCCAATTTAAAGAGAGAGTAAAAATTGCGATCGCATCCAACGATCTTCCGGATTTCTTGCTTGTAAACGCTGCACAGCTTAAAGAGCTTACGGAAGCGGATATGATTATGGATTTAACTGAGATTTATGATCAGCATGCTACGGAAGAGACAAAAAAGTTTCTGACCATGGACGGCGGCATGCAAATGAAAACAGCGATGATCGACGGGAAAATGATGGGGATCCCAAGCTCCTACAACCCGTTCAACTATCAATTCTTGTTCGTTCGTACCGATTGGCTGAAAGAACTTGGCCTGCCTGAGCCTAAAACAATGGATGATTTCATTGAAATTGCCGAAGCGTTCAAAGCGAAGAATCCTGGCGGTACAAAACAAGCTTACGGTATTGCGGTCAGCAAGAACCCTTTTAGCACAGAGACAGGCGTTACCGGTCTGAGAGCGTTCTTAAACGGCTATCATGCTTATGAAAACATTTGGATGGAAGACGGAAACGGCGGTTTGATGAACAGTGATATTCAGCCCGAAATGAAACAAGCTCTTGCAGCGCTGCAAGACATGTTCAAGAAAGGGTTGATCGATCCTGAGTTTGCGGTCAAAGATTCGGAAAAAGCCGCAGAGCTCATCTACGACGGCAGCATCGGCATGGTATTTGGCGCTTCCTGGACACCGGCGCAGCTTGTGCAAGGGGCTGTGAAAGACGGAAAGGTGGTTCAAGAATGGGGAGTGTACCCTATTCCTTCCATCGATAACAAGCCTACTTTGAATCAAATTGGCCTTGGCGTTGACGAGTACTATGTGATCTCTAAAAAAGCCAAGCATCCGGAAGGCGTAATCCGTTTGCTGAACCAATGGATCGTTGTTGACAATCATCCGACAGATGAGCAGAAGGTATACACGTATGGCAAAGACCCTGTGGAAAAAGGCAACAACTACTGGCTGCTTAACCCGCTTCGTGTAGGCAAACAGTTTGACAATAACGGCGAAATCCTGCCTAAAGCCATTGAAAACAAAGACGAAAGCATCCTTGAGACTGTAGACCAAAAAACGCGTTATGCACGCGCCATGCAATACGTTGAAGGCGATACAAGCATGTGGTGGGAGTATATAATTTCTGGTCCTAATGGAGCCTTTTCGCATATTCCAGAAATTCAAAAGAACAAGCAATACCTGCAAAACAAATTCTACGGCGCACCTACGCCGACGATGGCAGACCGTCAAGAAATTTTAACGAAGAAACGTGATGAAATATTCATCAAAATCATAATGAACCAAGTATCCGTAGACGAATTCGATACATTCGTTGAAGAGTGGAAGAAGCTTGGCGGCGATGAAATCACGAAAGAAGTTAACGAGTGGTATCAATCGATGAAATAGGATCTGTAGCGCAAAGGAGGGATTGAATCTAGGCAATCCCTCCTTTTTTCAAGAACTATCAGGTTCTTGAGCAAGGCATGCACAGCATGATAAGTGAATCAGCGAGGTGAAAATATGAAGAATCTGACGCGCGTCTGGAAGAAGGAATGGCCGCTTCATTTGATGCTACTGCCGGGTTTGGCTTTTATTATTATTTTTAGTTACATTCCGATGTCAGGAATCATGATGGCTTTTCAAAAGTATGTGCCGAATAAAGGATTGTTCGGCTCCCCGTTTATCGGATGGAGGAACTTCCAGCTGTTAATGGATTACCCGGATATCGGCCGTATCTTTTTTAACACGGTATATATTGCCGTAATGAAAATCGTTGCCGGTTTGTTTGTGCCGATCACCATTGCTATTTTGCTTAATGAATTGCGTAGAGAATGGATGAAAAGAACGTTCCAAACCTTGGTCTATCTGCCCCATTTCTTATCCTGGGTACTGCTGAGCGGGATTTTGGTCGATATTTTGTCTCCTTCCTCCGGCATATTGAACCAGTTGCTTGGATGGTTCGGCATGAAGCCGATTTTCTTTCTTGGCGATAATAACTGGTTCCCTTATGTCATGGTTATCTCCGATGTATGGAAAGAATTTGGATTTGGTACCATTGTTTATTTGGCCGCACTGACAGGAATTAATCCTACGCTTTATGAAGCCGCTCAAATCGATGGTGCGGGCCGCTGGAAACAAACGCTTCACGTGACGCTGCCGGGAATGATGCCGATCATTGTACTTATGCTTACGCTTAATATCGGCAATGTCCTGAATGCAGGATTTGATCAAATCTTTAACCTGTACAGCGCACCGGTTTATGAAAGTGCCGATATCATTGATACTTTCGTCTACCGTATGGGGATCCAGCAAGCCCAGTTCGGATTTGCCACAGCTGTCGGCTTATTGAAATCCGTCGTATCCTTTATTTTCATTTCCGTATCCTACGTACTCGCATACCGACTAGCGAATTACCGTATTTTCTAATAGATGAAAAGTCGGTGATTCAGAAAGGAGACTGACCGTGGTTATTAAACCGTCATTCGGAAGAAGGGCTTTTCTAGTTTGCAATCTCATCTTTCTTGCGTTTATATCTTTTTTGTGCTTAATGCCGATCCTTCATATTTTGGCGATTTCGTTTAGCTCGGGTTCGGCGGCGGCAGCCGGCAAGGTTGCGCTGTGGCCTGTAGAGTTTACAACGGCGGCTTATGATAACGTGTTCGGCAAGCCTGAGTATGTAAGAGCCTTTGGCATTTCGATTCAACGGGTTGTTGTCGGGACGGTATTAAGTATGTTGTTAACGATTATTACAGCTTATCCTTTATCCAAGGATCGCCATACGTTTCGTCTAAGAACCGTCTATGCATGGATATTTGTTTTCACGATTTTGTTCAACGGCGGACTCATTCCTACCTATTTGACAATTAAAAGCTTGGGACTTATTGATACTCTCGGAGCGTTGGTGCTACCTATGGCAATTAACGTGTTCAACGTCATCCTGCTATTGAACTTTTACCGCAATCTGCCCAGGGAGCTTGAGGATGCTTCACGGATTGACGGAGCCGGGCATTTTTCAACACTTTGGAAAATATATGTTCCGCTATCGTTGCCCGCACTGGCAACAACGGGGCTGTTTACGATGGTAGGGCATTGGAATAGCTGGTTCGATGGCATGCTTTATATGAATCATCCGGAAAATTACCCGCTGCAAACCTTCTTGCAAACCGTTATTATTAAGATGGATTTCCGATTTCTTAAATCAGAAAATGTGGAACTCATGCTGCAGCTGTCTGACCGTACAAGCAGGGCGGCACAAATCTTTGTTGCGGCTTTCCCGATTCTTATCGTCTATCCATTCTTGCAGCGGTTTTTCATCAAGGGCATTGTAATGGGAAGTGTAAAAGAATAGACAAGGAAGGTCGTAGATCTCGGGCACAGGAGAACAAACGATGAAAAGTATATTCTTGTTACAGGATTCCTCTATATTCAAAAAAATTATGGCTGCCTTTTTGGCGGCCTTACTGCCGCTTATGGCGATTACCTGGATGATGAATGAGCAAGGGGCCAATCATATCCGCAGTGAAATATCCGATTCGATTTTGAATACGACAAGGTTTTATTTAGAATCCCTGGATCAGGAAGCAGACCGGATCAGCCGATATTTGCCTAACTACGTCATGGACAGGGATTTAATGGAAGTGGCGGCGACTGGCGAGCAGATGAACTCCTATGAGCGGTCGTATAAAATATTGGATATTCAGCACCGCCTGGATTTAATGAAAAATTCCAGTCCGTTCATTCGCGAGGCGAAGGCGTACATTCCGCTTATCGAGCGCACGGTGCTGAGCAACAGCTTTGAAACCAAGTTGAATGCGAAAGAATATGAAGCGATGCAGCCGGACAAGAAGCTTTATACGGAGCCCTTTATTTACTGGCAGGACCGGCTGTTTATTACGATGCAGTACCCTGCAAGCAAAAAGAACCCGCTCTATGTGGTAGGCGTAGAGCTCTCAACCGGCAAAATTAAAGAAACATTAGCGCAAATCGGCAATAGCAGGGGAGGCCAGACCGTATTGTTTAATCTGGAGCGCGGCTGGGAAATCAATAGCGGCTCAGACCTTGAATTGCATGATCTGATGAAGCAGCTGGCTTTTGAGAAGCAGGCAGCGAAAATAGATGAAGGCTATGATACGATCCATTTTAAGGGTAAGCGCTATCTAACCGTATTCAAGTATTCCAGCCTATGGAATTCATACATGGTAACAAGTATACCGGAAGAGATGATCCTCGGTTCGCTCGAGGTATATAAAGCTTTGTTTTGGTGGGCTTGCGCGCTTGCCGTTTTTATTTTTTTATTCTTTACCTATTTTTTAATCCGGTTAATCTATCGTCCATTGATCAAGCTGGTACGTTCCTTCCGCCGCATGCAGCAAAACGAGCTGGAGCCGATCTTGATCGACCGTAGGAAGGATGAGTTCGGCTATTTGTACCAGGCTTTTAACGATACCGTGAAATCTTTGAAAACACTGATTGAGGAAAATTATGAGCAGCAAATTCGCAATCAGCGATCGGAGCTGAAACGATTGCAATCGCAAATCAATCCTCATTTTTTATATAATTGCTTTTTCGTGCTTTGCCGCTTGATTAAATCCGACAGCCAGAAGGAAAAAGCCTACCAGTTCTGTTTATACATCGGGCAATATTTTCAATTCATTACTCGCCATCATGATGACGACATCCCGCTGGAGATGGAGCTTGAGCATTCCCGTACTTATGTGGAGATGCAGTCGATTTGTTACGGGGATCGAATCCAAGTGCTGTTTGAAGCCGAAGCCCAGCCGATTGAAGTCCCCCGATTGATTTTGCAGCCTATTATTGAAAATGCTTATAAGTACGCCCTCGGCAATATGCGCGGCACGGGCGAGCTATGGGTTCACAGCAAGCTGCAAAATGATGCTTTTTACATTTACGTTGAAGATAACGGCGAGTTCATGACGGACGAGGAGATCGAAGCGCTTGGCAAGAGGCTGCGTTATTCAACGAACCAGCTTGAGGAGACAACCGGCCTGCTTAACGTTCATCGCAGAATTCAGCTTCGTTATGGAGAAGCGTATGGGATTACCGTATCACGCTCTGAGCTTGGCGGGCTTCAAGCTATTATTAAACTGAGCATGAGCTAAGGAGGAATCGCCATGTACAGGCTTTTAATCGTGGATGATCTGCCGATTATTGTTGATGGTCTTCTGGAGTTGTTCGAGAAGACGGAGCATTTGGAGCTTGAAGTCATGAAGGCCTATTCCGGCGAAGAGGCGCTTGAGGTGATGTCACATCACCGGATGGATATCGTGATTTCGGACATTAAGATGTCCGGCATAGAGGGCATCGAGCTGCTGCAGGAAATCAAATCGCAGTGGCCGGCGTGCAAAGTTATTTTATTGACAGGATTCAATGATTTTCACTATGCGAAGAACGCCCTAACATTTGGCGCCTTTGATTATTTGCTGAAAGTGGAAAGCGACGAGAAGATCATTCATACCGTAGAACGGGCGATAGAGGAAATCGAAGAGGAACAGGGTCAGGCTCAAATGATCTTGCGGGCCCAGTCCAAAATGAGAATCGCGATGCCTTCCTTGCAGAAGGAATATATTTGGGGTTTACTACAAGGCAAGACGATGACGGGGAAGCAGCTTCGGGACGCTTTTGCGGAAATGGACATCCCGCTCGACGCATCGCTGCCTGTCTATTTACTGATAGGCCGGATCGATGCCTGGAAGGAAATGTTCACGGCGCCGGACAAGGCTTTGCTCGCTTACGCTCTTCAAAATATCGGCGATGAGTATTTATCTGCGCATGTGCGCTGCTTCTCCGTCGTATTTGAGATGAACAAAATGGTATGGATCTTTCAGCCTAAAGCCGGCCCGGAGATAACGACGGATACCGGAACGATGGAATGGACCCGGGCATACCGCTATGTGAGCGGCAATTTGGAGACGATCCAGGCGACCGGCAAAAAGCTGCTGAGCATATCCGTATCGTTTCTTATTGGCAGCGAGGCTGTCCCATGGGATCGGCTGTCGGATCGTTTTCATGCGATGAAATACGGTCTTATGCAAGGGCATGGCTTATTCCATGAAGTCATCATGACAGATCAAGATATTCAGAAATCCGAAGAAAAAGAGAAGGCGAAAAGCTATCATGACAGCTTTTTTCACGCACGTGTACAGCTGCTGATGAGCTGTCTTGAAAATAATCACCGCGAGCAGTTTAATCATCTGTTTGTTGAATTGACAGACATCTGGAACGATCCGGATACTCCTTATGAGCGCAAGGTTGAGTTGTACCATTTCCTATCTGCGGTATTTCTGGCGCATTTGCACAAAAATAAAGATTTGCGAGACTATATGAATACCCAGATTAATTTGGATAAACTGTTCCGGCAGGAGAAGACCGCTTCATGGACGGAGCTCATTCCATACTATTGGCAAATGGCGGACTGCTTTTTTGAATGGAATGCGCTTAGAGGAACTGAGCTGCCAACGGAGGTCGTCAATAAGGTGCATCGCTATATAGAGGAGCATATTGCGGATGATATATCCCTAACTGCTCTTGGGGATTATGTCAGTTTGAATCCATCCTATTTATCAAGGCTTTACAAGCAGATAACCGGAATCGGACTGTCTAAATACGTAAATGATTACCGCAATGTCATAGCTAAGGATATGCTGCTCAATACATCCATGAAGGTCAATGAAATTGCCGCCAAGCTCGGCTACAATTCCGCGCTTGCATTTATCCGCTTCTTTAAGAAGCAAAATGATATGACACCGCAGGATTTTCGGACGGCCCGCACCGAAACGATGCAGCAAGGTCAATAATTGTATATGGAATGTAAGCAATGATCTATTTTGATGCGCGGTGTCACCCCTTACAATGAAATTAAGATGCAATTGTACATGCAAGGGGGACTAACATTGAGAACATTAACGGCTGTACTATTAGGCGCAGGCAGTAGAGGAAGATACATCTATGGACCGTATGCGGAAAAATTTCCGAATGAGCTGAAGTTTGTTGCAGTAGCCGAGCCAGATGATGAACGCAGACAACGTTTTGCAGAGATTCATCAAATCGCGGAAGAGCAGGTTTATCATTCTTGGGAACTAGCATTCGAGCAGGGGAAAATAGCCGACGTGATGATCATCTGCACGCTTGATCGGATGCATTATATACCGACATTGAAAGCGCTGGAGCTTGGCTACCATGTCATGCTGGAGAAGCCGATGTCGCCGAATGTGCGGGAATGCATAGAATTGGAACAAGCTTCCCTTAAGCATAAGCGTTTGCTGGTGGTCACGCATGTACTTCGCTATTCGCCGTTCTGGTCGAGCATCAAGAGATGCATCGAGGATGGGGAACTGGGTGCCATCGGCACCATTCAGCTGACAGAGAACGTAGGCTATCACCATATGGTTCATAGCTACGTACGCGGCAATTGGCGCAACTCCGAGGAAACAAGCCCGATGATTTTGGCCAAATCCTGCCATGATCTGGACCTCATCTCCTGGCTGATGGATGAACCGTGCACAGCGGTCAGCTCCTTTGGCTCATTGCTGCATTTTAAAGCCGAGAACGCGCCGGAGGGTGCAACGGACCGCTGCATCGATGGTTGCGAAGTCGAGAGGGAATGTGCCTTTTCAGCGATTAAAATGTATTTGGAGCAGCCTGCCGATCATTGGGCGCGCTATATGACGCACGATTTATCACAGGAAGGCATTATCCGGGCGCTTAAGGAAGGACCGTTCGGCCGATGCGTCTATCGCTGCGATAACAATGTTGTCGACCATCAGGTCGTCAATATGGAATTTGCCAGCGGCGCCAACGCTACCTTTATTATGTCGGGATTGACCCAGAGCGCAACTCGCCGTTTGCAGATTATGGGCACGCATGGAGAGATCATTGGCGACATGGATAAAGGCTCATTTATGCTGTACCGCTATTCGACGGGCGAAGAGATTGAAATTAAATGCAGCGTGCAGGGAGACGGCCACGGCGGTGGCGATGAGCGCATGGTGAGCTCCTTCCTTAAGAACGTACATAAGTTCGACCGCAACCCGTCACAAGGCCTTACATCGGCTACAGCTTCCTTGCAAAGCCATTTGATTGCCTTCGCTTCCGAACGATCCCGTTTACAGCAAGGCAGAAGCATCAAGCTGACCGAGATGTATGAGAAGGAAGAAGCGGGCGTTTAATTGTTGAAATCCGCAGAATTTGAATTAAACCGCAACCTCGCCGTATGCGTTGAATGAAGCTACGACGGTGGACGGGAGCCATTGCCGCTGCAGAAGTTGATCTGGCGGCTAATGGTTTACCGTCGGACTGATCTTCAAAGACATTTCGCGAGCAAAGAAGGGAAGGGGGATGAGAATTTTTTATTTTTGAAAGCGATTCCAATGAAGGTTTGTTCCTAATTTCGTGAAAGGGGGGATCCATTCAGGTTTTCATCACAAAACGGGTAATGATTTCAGGCATTTCTACAACATTCGAGAGTAAAAAAGGAGTTGACCAGATGATTTTGAATAAGAAATGGGGATCCGCTCTGCTGGCAGCCGTAATGCTGATGGCACCGTTTTCTGCGGTGCAGGCGAAATCGCCTGTTCCGGCAGTGAATATTGCGCAGGCGGGAGTATCTTCGGCAGCGGATGAGACGCAATTCCGCAATCTTGCGGCCGGCCTCCCATATGAATGGTCCGAGGAGCCTGAAACGTCGCGTCCTGACGATGGGTATAAGCTTACGGACGGACAATACGGAACATTGGATATGAATGACCCGGCATGGGTAGGACATCAGCGTGGAAAAACGAGGGAAGTCGTCTTTGATCTCGGTGAGGAAAAATCAATAGGAAAGATTACAGCACACTTCTTCCAAGATTATCCTACCAACTCGATCCTTGTACCTTTGACGGTATCCATGTATGTCTCCGACGATAAAGAAAATTGGGGACTGCTGTCCCATAACGCCACCCAGCTGCTTTGGGGGGAAGGACCGCCAAGACAGGAAACCTTTGAATGGGACGGCAGCCGGGATGGAATCAAAGGCGGGAATACGGACGGCAAACTGGCTTATGCCCGTTATGTCAAAGTCACTTTTACGATGCATCCTACACAATGGTCATATATTGATGAGATTGAAATTCGGGGAACCGATGGACAAGTTGACGGATCCGTAAAGGTCCCTGCCGAGCATCCGCAATTTATGGCGCCGGGAGAAGCCACTGCAGGCATCCGCAATCTCGGGCTGCTTTATAATGGGTATTATGCAGATGGTTTAGGTGATTGGAGTAAAGAGCGGATCATCCCGAACATCAGTTATGTGGATAAAGAGGGCAATCCGGAAGATTGGCTGTTTGACGGCATTTTGTATTTGGGACTTAACACCCCCCAAGGCCAAGATTTTGGTCTGGGAGAAACGAACCTGAATGATTGGAATTGGTATTTGGAAAAAACGTTTAAAACGGATGGCGATATGCAGCATTTAAACGAAGCTACCAAAGAGGTCGCCGAGAAACTGGGCCAGCCGGACCACAAGGAAAAAGTCGTGTTGATGGTTCCAAATCCCGGAGAATCCATGAGAGACTTCGGTGTCATTAACGGAGAACATTTAAGTTTTAACGCAGCTGATGGCGGAGAAGAAGTAGCCTTAGCAAACCGAGTCAAGGCAATAGAGTGGTGGCTTGATGAGGTTGAAAAAAGATGGGATGCTGCCGGGTATTCTAATCTGGAGCTTGTCGGGATCTACTGGCTCGATGAACAAATCAGTACAAGCCAATCGGGTCCGGCTTTACTCCAGGCTGCCAGCGAAAAAATTCATAATAAAAACCTTAAGTTTTTCTGGATTCCGCATTTTATGGGATACAAAGTGTTTATGTGGAAGGACGTAGGTTTTGACAACGTTGCCTTCCAGCCGAACTATTTCTTTGAGGCATTGGATTACGACCGTCTTGAGGATGCCGCGAACCTGGCGAAGCAATACGGCATATCCAACGAAGTCGAGTTTGATGACCGGATGTTGACCGACGGCGTGTTCCGTGAGCGATTTATCGACTACTTGAACAGCGGCGTTGAAACAGGCCTGATGCAAAACGGATACAGAGCCTATTATCAAGGGAACAATGCCGTTTACAATGCGGCGGTCAACCCGGATCCTTCCAATCGCGTTTTGTATGATTGGTTGTATCAGTATGTGAATGGAACCTATGAAATCAATAATGCGGCTCCGCCGGAGGCAGCCGTGCAAATGAATGGACAGCCTCTTCAAAGCGGCGTTTTGGTAAATGAAACAGAGCCGCTCCAGTTTACGTGGAAGTTAAAGGATGACGATGGCTTGACGAAAGTGACGGCTCAGTTTGACGGCAAGCCTTATACGGCCGGAACTACCTTGAACCTGATGGGCGCACCCGGAAAACATGAATTGCTTGTTACGGTAACGGCAGGAAAGTCGCAGAAAACGTCTTATATCATCAATGCCCGTGCAAATGCGGACAGTATGAAAACATCGGTAAACCGATTTGTAGAACAAAATCAATTTACGAATGCCGAAGCGCCACGTTCTTTGAACAATTATCTGGAGTTGATGAAACGCTACGAAGGAACGGATGCAACACAGTTCGACAAATATCTGAGAGGATTTAACGCGAAACTTGATATTTTGATGACAGATGGCGTTATAAAAGAAACGGCGTATAGCGTACTAAAGGAAGACGTTTATTACCTGATTGGAGACTTGGCGCACAATAAAAAGGTGGAAGCCTCTTCGGTAGAAGGCGGCAGCCCGAACTTGCAACCTGAGAAAGCGGTGGACGGATTTCCAGCGACAAGATGGGCCAGTGATTACACGAATAACAGCTGGTTTCAGGTCGATCTTGGCGAATTCAAGGAATTCGATAACGTACGAATGAATTGGGAATATGCGCGTGCTAAAACCTACAAACTGCTTGTATCTGACGATAAGCAGAATTGGACCAGTCTGATCAAGAACAACGAGGGAATCATTACGGCACGTGACGGAAAAGAAACGCTTCATTTTGAGTCGGTTAAAGCCAGATACGTCAAATTCCAAGGGCTCGAAAGAAATACGGATTATGGTTACTCCTTCTATGAGTTTGGCGTGTACAACCTTGCGGGAGGGGATGCGGTAACTCCAATCGATGGCGTAAGAGCTGTGGCAGATGTCGGCGCAGGGAAACTGACGATCGATGGTCTGGTGATGAATGGAAGCAGCCAGTCCAAAGTGAATATGAAAGTGCTCAATTCGAAAGGGAAAGTTACGTATGAAGGCCAGACGACAAGTACAGAAATGGGAAGTTTCCAATTTACCATCAAGCTTACCGGTAACCTGAAGGGAACTAACGTTGCCTATCTCTCAATGGATGGTATGTCGACTCCCGTAAAGTTTACATTTGATTATAAGCCACAGTGAATGATAATGATTTCTCGGGTAAGCGATAATTCGATAACAAACGGGATGCATGATAACTTGTAATTCCTAATGAAAGCCATGGACGCAGCGTTATTTGCACGCTGCGCCTTATGGCTTTTGCTTTTATATCGGTGTCAATGTTATTTTGTAATCTTCTTCACACTAACAGTAGTCTTTAATCAAGCGATATAGAAAATAGAGCGCTCGCATCTGAAGTTTGATCGTTTTGTGCAGGTAAGCCTGAATACGTTCAATAAGCTTCATCGCATGCTCGATGTTCTCTAGTTCTAAGCCCGCAATGGATTGTTTTAAGTACACGGTTTCCTCGGAATAAACAGAGCTCTGAAGTACCTGAATCATCCTAATTTTAAAAAGATGCGCTTCATTATAAAGACGGTAATCGTTATCAGGGTCTCGCATAGCGGTGAACAGGCCGCTTTGCTCCCAGTAGCGGATTACCGATTTAGGAACCCCCGTCCGTCTGGAGACCTCATGAATGCTGAAATATGGGTTAAAATCGTGAGCTCGGCTACCTTCAGAATACGATTTCAACTCCCTTACCAGTTGATCCAAACTTCCTTTTTCCCGATGCAGCATGACCTCTCGATCCCTGACGATCCACAATGCGTCATCCAACTCGTTTCGTCCAATACAATGCATTACCTCGCTCGTTACTTCCATACCGAATCCGGCAGCCATGGCTTGAATACATGCCAGATAAGCTTCATGTCGTTCTGTGTACATACGATATCCATTTGAAGATCGTGCTGCAGGAGGTATCAAACCCTTCGCTTCGTAGTTCCGCAGGGTG
Organism: Paenibacillus sp. LC231; assembly: GCF_001860525.1. NCBI lineage: Bacteria > Bacillati > Bacillota > Bacilli > Caryophanales > Paenibacillaceae > Paenibacillus > Paenibacillus sp. LC231. Next base: position 203,100 of record NZ_JFOM01000009.1, read on the forward strand.
CTGCTGCTTAACCCGTATTTTTCTGCCAATTTTTTGGGTCGAAAGCCCATGTTATCCCACCTTCGTAAAAATGCGCAACATTAAAACCGTTGTAATGTTATTCTCGATTATTTATTGATTACCTTCATATTCATCGCTCAAACCTTCCAATTGGCTTTCATGTCGTATGATGGAGATAATCCAATTCAAGGAGGAGTTTATATGACAGTAAAACCAGTATTCCGGTACGACATGACCATTGAGGAGATTGGCGTGGCAGGTAATCAGTATATTGAATCGGTATGGAAAACATTATACGATTCGATGTTTGATGAGTTAACGATCGCTTTTCGTGAAATCGAGGATGCTGCCTATGGGCTTTATTTGGACCAGTTGATGCCCGCACTATATGATAGCCTTAAAGACGCCGGGTTCGAAGCAACGGAGCCCCTCAAGGAGCATGATTTCGTCATCGGGAAATGTTTGCTATTTCGCAATTCGCTTGAAAAATGGGGAACCGAGGAAGATAGGTCCAGAATTTTCTGGAACGTTATACGTAGTACGAATGGTCAACAACCTATTGGAACTCTATTGACGGAAATCCCTCATTCTCATCTGAAATTCGACATTCCAAGGGCACCTGTATTATATTCGCTAAGCGAGCATGAGAGGGAACAAATCGCGCGAGGAATTCGACGGATCAAAGAATAATTTTACCTTCATCGTTTGGCTCCCTTTACAAAGTATATTCATACTGGCAATGGACAAGGCTTAAGGTTAAATAGGCATAATCTTACGCGGGAGGTCATCGCTTCTTGAAATTTGAACTTGGACGTTGCTTGCTGAATGAACGATTGATGGAATCCGGTAAGTCAGCGGAATGGCTTGCCAAAGACTTGCTTATTAAACCGGAACGAGTTTACGACTTTATTGAAAACAAAAGAGTGATGCCACTCAAAATTGCCATATCGATCGCCGATTCCATCGGTTGTGAAGTTGGTGCCTTGTATGAATTAATTCCGAACGGATATGAAGTAAAGAGAGATTAGCGGAGTAAGTGGTAGGCCCACATTTTCCTGTGGGGAGCCGCATCGGCCTGCTTTCATACAAAAGGAAGAGTCAAAAAGTTGGGCGGATAACATTCTGCTTCTCCGCTCAACTTTTCATTTTAGAGACTTTAGGCTTGATTTTATTAAGCAGATAGTTATAATTATGTTTAATTGATTAAACGAATGAACGGAAAGGATGGATCGTATGAGCCAGCGAACCGAGCAAGTTCTGCAACAATTCAAAGAGTCCATCCCGCTGTTGGAAGTGCTGACCGATGAAAACCGTCAAGCTATTATTATGGTGCTGGCACAGAACAAATCGGGACTTAATGTAAATGCGATATCAGGCCATATCAATTTATCTAGACCGGCTGTCTCCCACCATCTGAAGGTGCTGAAACAGTCTGGTTTTATTCAATTCGAGAAGAAAGGCGTAGAAAATTATTATGTATTGACTGTCCGCAAACCGCTCGAGCAACTCAAAACCTTGATTACTGCCATAGAAGCAGAGTGCACTTGGCCTCAGTGACTACCAAAAGAATTAAGCGGGAAACAGTAAAGCAGATTATTTTTGTCATATTAGTTTATTTGTTTAAACCAATAATCATAATAGGGGTGATATTTAATGAAGGCTATAACCATTGAGAAATACGGGAAAGAAGTTCCCTTAGTTATGACTGAACAACCAATGCCTCATATTGGAGAACATGATGTGCTAGTGGAAATTCATGCAGCCAGCTTAAATCCTATCGACTATAAAATTAAGGAAGGGAAAGTAAAACTCCTGTTGAGTTACAAGTTCCCTCTAATTTTAGGCAATGATTTCTCCGGCGTTATAGTTAAGGTTGGCGGACGGGTGAGTGCATTTAAACCTGGTGATGAAGTTTATGGCAGACCACGCAAGAGCCGTATCGGCACATTGGCGGAATACATTGCTGTACACGAGGAAGATATTTGGTTAAAGCCGCAGAATCTAAACTATGAAGAAGCTGCATCTATTCCATTGGTCGGACTTACGACTTACCAAGCTTTTACCGATATTTTGTGTCTCCAAAAGGGCCAAAAAATTCTGATTCACGCAGGTTCAGGAGGCGTGGGGACATTCGCCATTCAACTGGCCAAATTAATGGGAGCTTTTGTTGCAACAACAGCAAGCGATAAAGGGTATGAGTTGGTTAAATCGATGGGCGCCGATCTTATCATTAATTATAAAAAAGACAACTTTGAAGAATTGCTTACTGGATATGACGCTGTTTTCGACACTCTAGGAGGAGCGGCTCTGGAAAAATCGTTCCGTGTCCTGAAGCCAGGTGGTCAAATCGTATCCATCTCTGGCTTGCCAAACGCAAGATTTGGAAAAGAAGCAAAGTTGGGTTGGATGAAAACAGCCATTTTGTCCATCGCGAGCCTTAAGATTACAGCGCTTGAGAAGAAGTTCCATACAAGATATCATTTCCTTTTTATGAAATCGAGTGGAACACAATTGAAGGTTTTAAAAGAATTCATTGAAGGAGACCACATTAAGCCCGTTATTGATAAGGTATATCATTTAGAAGAGGCTGCGCAAGCATTCTCGTACCTGCAAAGCGGAAGTGCCAAAGGAAAGGTGGTCATTAAAATAAAGTAACTCCTGTGCTTACTGGCTGCGTATGCGAACATCATATCCTTCTATGGTTAGAGAAAAGCAGGTATTAGTAAAAAGAGCGTTCTAGAATGATTAGGAACGCTCTTTTTTGCATCTAAATAAATCACTTTCAGATAGGACTTAAAGGATTTTAAGCCTATCTAAAGCGATTGTCCGTAAGCACGCGAAGCTACAGGGGCTTGCCATGTCCCTGGTCCATTCCCAAACTGTGTCGGAAAAGACCAGAAATAAAAGGATCAACCTCTACTCCCTCTGGGCCGCCTTCCCTACAATAAGAGACAAGACAGAGAAAAGTAGGTGGAGATCGTGAGCAAACGCAGCGGAGGAGAAGGCACCCTCCTGGATGCCGGCGGACGGCGTTGGAAGCTGATTAGAGGCAACTTGGATATGTATTTGCTGCTTATACCGGGTCTGATGTTTTTGTTATTGTTCAAATACACGCCGATGTACGGGATCATCATCGCCTTCCAGGATTTCAACATCTTCGGCGGCATATCCGGGAGCGAGTGGGTAGGGATGGCGCAGTTCGAGAGGTTGCTTCAATCGGATGAATTCCTGCAAGTGCTAGTTAATACGCTGCTCATCAGCTTGTACAAAATAACGATTTTATTCCCGATTCCGATCGTCATCGCGCTTATGCTCAATGAAGTACGGCGCATGTTCTTCAAGCGGACGATCCAGACGATCATTTATTTGCCGCATTTTCTTTCCTGGGTCATTATCTCGGGGTTGTTCCTCAACATCCTGTCACCAAGCGGCGGCATCGTGAACGAAATCATCCGTTCGTTCGGCGGAGAGCCGATCTCGTTTTTTACCGACAACAGCCTGTTCCGCAGCTTGGTTGTCTTCACAGCCGGGTGGAAGGAAATCGGCTGGAACGCTATCGTATTTATCGCCGCGATCGCGGGTATCGAGCAGGAGCAATACGAAGCCGCAGCCATCGACGGGGCGGGGCGGATCAGACAGATGTGGTCGATCTCACTGCCGGGCATGCTGCCTACCATCGTTTTGATGTTCATCCTGCGGATCGGCAGCCTGCTGGAAGCGGGGACGGAACAGATACTGACTATGTATAATCCGCTCGTTTACGAGACCGGGGACGTCATCGGCACCTATGTGTACCGGATGGGACTCGGCCAGCAGGATTACAGCTTCAGTACGGCGGTTGGCCTATTCAATTCTGCGGTCGGATTCCTGTTAATCGTCATCGGCAACATGCTCAGCCGCAAATTCCTGAATCGCAGCATCTGGTAAAGGAGGAACGACCATGTATAAGAAAACCTTCAAAGATTTTATGCTAGATGGCTCTATCTACGTTGTGCTTATCGCGATGGGGCTGGTTACACTCCTTCCGTTTGTGAACGTATTTTCCAAGTCGATCAGCGAGGAGTGGGCCATACTCTCGGGCAAGGTCGGAATTTTTCCGGTCGGATTTCAGCTCGACACGATGAAATTCGTGGTCACGAACAGCCAGTTTCTAAACTCGCTATGGATATCGGTGCTGATTACGGTCATCGGTACCCTCGCGTCGCTGCTTATTACGGCGTTGACCGCTTACCCGCTGTCCAAACGCGAGCTTCCCGGCATGGGCATCATCATCATTTTGTTCATCTTCACGATGATGTTTAACGGGGGAATCATTCCCAACTATCTGCTCATCCGCGAGCTGGGCCTCATTAACCATCTAGGCTCACTCATTTTGCCGGCGCTCATCAGCGTATTCAACATGCTGGTCATCAAGAGTTATTTCGAGAGCTTGCCGGCCAGCCTGGAGGAGTCCGCCAAGATCGAAGGCGCGAACAATTTGACGGTTCTGTTCCGTATCATTTTGCCGCTAGGCGGTCCCGTGCTTGCGACGATTGGTCTGTTTTATGCCGTTTATTATTGGAACGACTACTTTAACCCGATGCTGTACATCAACAGCTCGTCGCTGAAGCCGTTGCAATTGTACCTGCAGGACATCGTCATGAACGCCGATACATCTTCGGCGCTTGATAAGACGGCCGACGATCTCATGAATGTGCCCGCGGAAGGCGTCCGGTCAGCAACGGTCATCGCATCCACGATTCCGATTCTGCTCGTATATCCGTTCCTGCAGAAATATTTTATCAAAGGCGTGCTCATCGGTTCCGTTAAAGGTTGATTGCAGCCATGTAAGGCAGCTTCCGAAGGCATTAACTTTACCCGCAATGCGATGCACGTCATGGCATGACTTCAGGTACCGAAGAATCGCCCCGTCATCGGGACGTTGTGGGGAAATTAATGATATAGATTATACTAATTGCAGGAGGGTCTCATTATGAAAAAAGCATTCAAACTTATGTCTGTCATGGCCATGTCTGCGCTTCTGGTTATGACGATGGCTGCTTGTTCCGGCAACGGAACGAACACAAGCAACGAAGCGACGACCAAACCGGATGCGGAGAAGCCAGTCTTAAAGCGTCTGAACGTATGGCAGAACGAAGAATACAATGCATACCCGGTAGCCAAGCTGCTCGAAGAAAAAACGGGCTACAAAGTGCAATACGATATGCTGCCTCAAGACAAGTGGGCGGAGAAGCTGAACTTGATCATGTCCTCCGGCGAAGCGTATGACATCGTCACTTCCTATAACGACATGGCCTTGTATTCGGATTATGCGCAGAAGGGTGCGCTCGTCGACCTGACGCCGCTCATCGACGAATTCGGCCCAAATATTAAGGCGGCTATAAAGCCGGAATCATTGGAAGCGCTTAAGGTAAATGGCAAGCTATATGCACTCCCGGTAACCGTGACGTACGATATCAACAGCTCCATTCTCATCCGTACGGATTGGCTCGACAAGCTGGGGCTGTCCATGCCGACGACGACCGAAGAGCTGACGAACGTTCTAATGCAGTTCAAGGAGAAGGACCCAGGCGGCAACGGCGACCGCAATGTGCCGCTTACGATCAAGGGCGACCAATCGATGATTGACAACCTCGTAGGCGCGTTCGGCATCGCCAACACATGGAACGACGTAGACGGCAAGCTCGTGCCGCGTGTCATGGACCCGGCATTTAAGGGTTATGTCGCTTACGTAAGCAACCTGTATGAGAAAGGATTGATCGACCGAGAATTCGTAGCCAACAAGGACGCTACGGCGAAGGAGAAATTCGCAAGCGGCGTGGCTGGCGCCATTGTCGTTCACTGGGCGGACATTCCTGCCATCTCGGATTCGCTTGCGAAGACCAAGCCGGAGGCCAAATTCGGTTTCGTGCCGGCGCTTAAGGGTCCTAACGGTGAAGCTGGCTTCGCAGCAAACGCCGGATTTGACCGTCTGACGTACATCCCGAAAGCATCAACGCATCCGGAAGATGCGATCAAATGGATCAATGCCAGCCTGGAGCCGGAAACGTTCAAAAATATGGCGATCGGCGTGGAAGGCACGCATTATAAAATAGTAGACGGAGCATACGAGCCAATCCAGCCGATCTTCACCGACGAGCGCAACCTGGCGAATAACTACATGGCGGGCACGGATGAAGAAAACTATCCGCAATACTGGCAAGCGCGCGTTCGTAAAAACCCGGTTATGTTCGAAGCGTTTAACTTCCTCAACAACGAGCAGCCTGCCGAAGTGAAAATCAAAAACGTTCTGGGTCTTGCTCCGTACATGCAGCAATATTCGAAGACGAATCAGCAACTGAGCACAATGGTTGGCGACTACACGGTCAAACTGATTGCCGGCGCGGAGTCCATCGACGGCCTTGCTGACTTTCAATCCAAATTTATGTCAGCGGGCGGGGAAGCGGCTTCAAAGGAAATTAACGACTGGTACGCAACGACTAAATAAAAACAGGATAAGCGGCCGTGATCCTTTTTTACGCACACCGCTTCTTCTATCTAAGGGAGAGATCACTATGAATCATGCAGTGTATTCGTTCGAACGTCACGTGAAAACCCATACCAAGGCGGACGTCGTCGTCATCGGAGGCGGACCTGCGGGGACAGCCGCTGCCATTGGCGCGGCCAGACGCGGCAAACAAGTGATCTTGCTGGAGAAGTCCGCTCAGCTCGGCGGGATGGGGACGCTTGCCAACGTAAGCGTGTTTATGCCTGTCGGCAATGTGACCGGCATCTACCGCGAGATCGTCAAGGAGATGCTGGCCGACTATCTGCCCGTCGGCCACGACGAATCGATCGCGCCGCAATATTCGCCATTTTTGCTACGCCAATACTTGAATGACAAAATGAAAAAGGAAGGCGTATCGGTCTACTTCCATTGTGAATTCGTTGGCACGATACGCAGCGGCAGCGGGATCGGTGCGGTTATCGTCTCGACGCGCGAAGGCCTAAGAGCGATAGAAGGTGATGTCATCATCGATTGCACGGGCGACGCGCGAGTAGCCATCGACGCGGGTGTGCCTTACCGCTCGGGCCGCGAGTCTGATGGACTCACGCAGCCGATGACACTTATGTTTACGATGCAGGATACGGGAAAGCCAGTAGAGAAGATACTTCCGGAAGGCTGTTATTATTACGAGGAGGTATCCGACCTGCCGCAGGGGCGCAGGTTATATTGGAAGCAGCGCGACGACGGCGTGTTGCTCATTAACATGTCGCGCGTCAAGGCGAACGGAGCCGATATGGAGCAAGTCAATTACGCGGAGACCGAAGCGCTTAAGCAGGTGTTCTCGATTGCGCATTATTTGCAGAGAACGGGCTTCGAGACATACGCCATCGCACACATCGCTCCGCAGACAGGTGTTAGGGAGACCAATCAAATCGAAGGGTTATACACGTTGACCGAACAAGATGTTGTAAGCGGTACGCGTTTCCCGGATGTGGTCGCCCAAACAAATTACGAGATCGATATTCATAGCCCGGACGCGGGCAAGACAACCGACGAGCGCCGCGTCGACGGCTACGATATTCCGTATCGCACGATGGTGCCTATCAGCGATATCGACAACCTGCTCGTTGCGGGCAGATCGATCTCCGCAACGCATGTCGCCATGTCCTCGATGCGCGTCCAAGCGACTTGTTACGCGCTGGGTCAAGCAGCGGGCATTGCGGCCGCAATCTCCCTCGAAGACGGCGTGTCCGTTCGCGAAGTAGACATCGACAAGGTGCAAGCCGAGCTTGCCAATCAAGACGCCAGACTGTTAGGCCGATAAATTAGGAGAAGGGAGATGGCGGGCGATGTATCGATTGCTTATCGTGGATGACGAACCGGCGGTCCGGGCGGGCCTGCGCACTTATTTCGATTGGGCTGCTTACGGAATTGAAGTGGCGGGCGAAGCGGATGACGGAGACGTGGCTCTCGAGATGATCACCCGTGATCAGCCCGATCTTATACTCACGGATGTCCGGATGCCGACCATGGACGGCATTATAATGTCGCAGTGTATCTCGGCCGAATATCCTTCCATTAAGATCATATTCGTCAGCGGGCACGACGACGCCGATTATCTCAAGTCGGCGATGAAGGTCAGCGCGGTCGACTATATATTCAAGCCGGTTAATTTGCAGGAGCTGAGTACGGTCATTAAACGCGTCATTGCCGATCTGGACGCGGAGAGCTCCGAACGGATTCATAAGCAGGAGCTGCTTGTTAAACTAAAGGAAGGTATGCCGCTCCTGCGTGAGAAGTTCCTGCTCTCCATGATCAGAGAGGGTGCGCCGAAGTCTGAATTGGCGGAGCGGGTGTCGTTTCTGGGACTGAACTTGCCCGTGGACGCCTCCTATTGGGTGATGGTCGTCTCCGTGGATGATCTTGCCGATGTGATGGCCAGCCGTTCCGAGCGCGACCGCCAGCTGCTGTGGTATTCGGTGCTGAACATCTACGAGGAGCTGCTGGATACGCATATGCGAGGGTATGCCTTCGAGCATCGTACCGGCGAATTTGTAGGCGTGCTGCAGGGATCGGAGCCCGGCGGCGATTCGGCAGCCGAAGCGGCGGAGGCATTGCTTGCGCTGGCCGACGATCTTCGCTCCAATTTGGAGCGCTGGCTCAAGATCGGCGTGACGATCGGCATTAGCGATCTGGCAGGCGGCTTATCCGGACTGGCGCCAGCTTACAAGCAAGCTCGCGAAGCGGCCGATTACAAATGGTACCTCGGCAAAAACCGTATCATCACAATGGACAGTCTGGAGGGCGCGGTGCAGGAGGACGGCGCCATGCGCAGATACGATTATGAGCTCAACGAGAAGCTGATCTCCGCACTTAAGGCGGACGATGAGGACAAGATTAGCGAAGCCCTGGAGATGATTTTTGCCAGCTTGTCCTACACCCGCCCGGACGGCCTGAAGTATGGCCGCAATCTGTGCATGCAGTTGGTGCTTGGGATTGGACAGCTGCTCATGGAGCTTGGCGCGGGGGACCCCGAGCTGGAAATCATGGAAGCAGACCTTACGGAGGCGTTGTACGCTAAGGAGACGTTAAAGGATATGCGGGGGCTGATCGAATCGTATCTGGCGACTGTCGGCGAACACATCCGGGAGAAGCGGACTGGCAAGGTGGCAAACGTCGTAGAGCGAGTACGCGGGTATATCGATCAGAACTACGCTAACGGCGGACTTACCGTGGCCGATATCGGCAAGGCGGTCTATTTATCTTCCACGTACGTCAGTCTCCTGTTTAAGCAAGAGACGGGACAGACCGTCGGCGAATATTTGACCCAGGTGCGCGTGGACCAAGCGAAGAAGCTGCTGCGCGATCCGCAGTACAAGTTCTATGATATTTGCTACGCGATCGGATATACCGACCCCAGTTACTTCACAAAGCTGTTCAAAAAGGTGACGGGTGTTACACCTAGCGCGTACCGGGATTCTCATGCGTAGAGCCTGGAACGCCGTAACAAGCCTGCTTTCGCCGCTGCGCCAGCCAGCGGCGATTCGCCGTTTCTCGATCCCCCGTTCTTGGTTAATCGCGTACCTGCTGCTCATTGTGCTTCCGGCGGGCATTTTCTTGTATGGCTATTACGCGCGTTCTGCGGATATTCTGAGGGGCGAGGTCATCCGGACGATGCAGCAAGCGCTTAAGCAGGCCGGGAGCAATCTCTCCTACCGGCTGGAGCGCATCGAGGATATAAGCGACGCCGCATTCATGAACGCAAACCTGCATTCGTACTTATCGATTAATTCGGATGATCAGTCCATCGGTACACAGATCAAGGTGATTGAGGATTTGAGGTATTTGGTCGAGACCGTACAGTCTAATGCTGATGTGTTCCATGTTCGGGTGTTCGTGGACAAATCTAAGCTGTATGCGGAAGAGAGAATCAATTTCTTCACGCTGGATAGCTTGATGGTTAGACCGTGGTTTCATTCCATCATCGATGGAAACGGCGGAATCGTATGGACGGGCGTTTACGAGGAGTCGTATCTCGGCGCGCCCAATGAGACGATATTATCTGCTGCGCGTATGCTGCGGGATCCCGATAATTATGACAAAGTGTCCGGTGTGCTCATGATCGACGTCCGTCAAGACATCGTCTCCACTATTCTATCTGAGCTGCAGTTCGCCCCGGGCACAGCGGTTTACCTTGTTGCTGAGGATGGCGCAATCGTTTATCATCCCGATGCGGCGCTTATCGGCACGGCGGTTGAAACTCACATGCTGGATGCGCTGAACGAGGGGGCGGAAGGAACAGAGTCGCTTCTGCTGAACAATGTAAAAAGCGATGTGTTGTATACGACACTTGCCCCGACGGGCTGGAAGCTTGTCGCCCAGGGAACGGAATCCCAGCTATCGCCCGCTACGCAGCGACTAACAAAGCGGTCAGAGTGGCGCTCGCTGATTGAATATGTCGCGTTGTTCCTGATCCTTCCGTTTGTCCTTCTGGCGATTATCGTGCGGGGAATGAATCGGCGCGTCAACCACGTGATCACTGTCATCCGGAAGGAAGGCAAGGAGGGCAAGGATGCGATCGACGGTCTACATGAGTTACCGGCGGTTAATGGTGACTTCCATATGCTGGAACGAAGCGTCGACCACCTGATTCTGCGTGTGCGTACGCTCGTCGAAGAAAACTACACAGCCGAGATTCGCGAACGGGAAGCCCAACTGTCGGCGCTGCAGGCGCAGATCAACCCACACTTTCTTTACAATACGCTGGATACAATCAACTGGATCGCCATCGGTAAGGGCGCGACCGACATCAGCATGATGATTGACAGTCTCGCGAAGTATTTCCGCCTTAGTCTGAATAAAGGCAATACCATCGTAAGCGTGACGGACGAGCTGAGGCTGGCAGAGGTGTATCTCGAAATTCAGCAGAGCCGCTTCCTCGGCTCGTTCGACTTCAAGGTGGCTGCGGGAGATGAGTTGGAGGCATATCGTATGCCTAAGCTTATTTTGCAGCCGATTGTCGAGAATGCGTTGCTTCACGGCATACGTAAGGCGAAGGACCTGAAGGGACTTATCGATATTACTGTGGAGTTGGACCAAGGTGATCTCGTTTTCGTGATTTCGGACAACGGCATCGGCATGGACGAGGAGCTGTCCCGCCGTCTGCTGACGGAGGAGCGAGTCGGCTCTGGCGATCATTCGGGCAACGGAAGCTCCTACGGCTTGTTTAACGTGAACGAGAGGATCAAGCTGTACTCTGGCGATGGGTATGGCCTGAGCGTCTCGTCGAAGCTCTGTGTAGGTACCTCCGTCACCGTTCGGATGAAGGCAGAGCTTGCGACCTCCCGGGATTCATGAAGTATAGCTGCACAAAGTATCCCAGGCTAAAAAGAGGCTGAATCATGAAGCAGCTATGAAAATGACTTACGAGATTGATACTAGTAGAGATGTAGAAAGCTGGTTCGGAACCATTCCGTATTAATTTTTGGATTGATTATTATTATTTCCGGCACAATATTGACAAATTGTAATGTCGGTGTTCATAAACATGTTCCCTTTGAAAGTCGCTATTTTAGCGGCTTTTTTGTTTTATCGGTATAAGTTCTTGTCCCGATTGCCGTAAAGGCCGGTTACCGGATAGATAAGTAAAAGTTGATTTCGCTAATTTGGAGTTGAATGTTGGAAAAAATCCATTCAGCCGCGATGCATTTATTTGTTAATCAAGGTTTTGGCTCGACGAATGTTCAAGATATTGCGGATACAGCTGGCATTAGCATTGGGCTGCTGTATCGTCATTACAAAAACAAGGATCAGTTATTTAACGAGTTGGTTGCTTACGCGGTTACAGGATTGAAACGCAATATTACTTTCTTTGAATCCGACCAATCCCCTAAAAAGTTAATGGCACAGTTTGTCGACGAAGTCTACACTGACATGATCAGTGGGGAGGAACTAACCCATCTACTGATCCTTATTAATCAATCACTATTAGCTGGAGCTGTCACAGCCTCAAAACATTACGAAGAGATCCTCCAGGTAAATGCCAGGCTGCTTGATTCTACGGCACAGCTCATTCGAAAGGGTCAAGAGCGTGGGGAATTTCACTCGGGTGATGCGCAGGAAATGGCAGCTCTTTTTTATGCATCAATTCAGGGATTGGCTCAGATGAAAGTATTACTAAAGAGCAACTTTACCATGCCCTCTCCATCTATCCTCACCGCATTTCTATTTAAGGAAAGGGAGTGACCATACCATGATTAACGTGGTTAAAGCTGATCAGGCCAAGTTTGATGTGAGGCGAGAGATATCTGAAATTTTCGCAGAGGGATTCACACAGTGGCTAGGGTTTTTCTCCAAAAATCCTAAGAAGATTGCTGCAGCGTTCGCTCATATGTTCGCTCTGGATCAATTTTATGTGGCTTTATACAAGGGAAAAGTGATCGGGATGGCTTCTTGCACGGATGGAACTTCACTCTCGGTTAGACTTGATACAAAGGAGCTTCGCAAACATTTAGGCTTTTATAAAGGAAGTTTAGCTGGTATTTTCCTGAAAAAAGAATTTGAAACTCCCTTTGTTAATCCTTCACCTGGTGTAGGCTCAATCGAATTCGTAGGAACAGCTGCCGAATTCAGGGGGCAAGGTATTGCTTCTCAAATGATTCGTCATATCCTTGAGCATACACCTTATGAGGCTTACTTGATTGAAGAAGTTGCTGATACCAATATTCCAGCCATGAAACTCTATTCTAAATTAGGTTTTGAAGAATATAAACGCAGGCAAATACCTATGAAAAGGGCAAAGAAGATCGGGATCAACTACCTTATATCATTGAAATATTCGAAATAATGCAGATTAGAAAAAGTTTGTTACATCCCCGATATGATTTCATTATCGGAGGATCGCAAAGATGACTGTTTATTAATCTAACCGGGCAGATATGCTCAATAAACCTACTTTGGCCGAAAATAAATCATGATATAATATGTTAAAATATTGGAGGCCAGAAATATGGATATATCTATCCGAAACGCTCACCAAGATGACTACGAGTCTTTGTTACCTTTGTTTAGTCAGGTTCATGATCTCCACGTTTTTGAAAGACCCGATTTGTATAGAACTAACGGACGAGTGACTATAACTTGATAAATAACTACAACGCGGCTGCCGGATGGATCGGAAGCCGCGTTTTGCTAACAATAAGGCAACGGACAGAAGCTGCCTGCGTCTAATAGCTGTTTGGAGAAAATGAAAGGAGTTGAATGAGAAAGATGACAGCATCATTTTCACATTAGCCCGAAGGATACGAATGTCCATTTTGTCGTATTTGGGGTATCGAGCGACCTAATCAGGGAACAAAACAAAGGGAAATCATCTATCAGAATGAAAAGGTAACGGCATTTATCGCGAGCAAATGGTGGCCAAACAATAAAGGGCATGTTCTTGTTGTTCCTAATCAACATTTCGAGAACATCTTTGAACTCCCTGTGGATTACGCTGTGGAAATTCACCGCGCGGCTCAGCTTACAGCATTTGCAATGAAAAGTACATATGGATGTGATGGGATTTCTACGCGGCAACATAATGAACCTGCTGGCAATCAAGACGTGTGGCATTATCATCTCCATGTTTACCCTAGATATGAGAATGATCAACTTTATCTGACAATGGGTTCTCAGTCCGATCCAGATGAACGCTCTTTCTATGCCGATAAGTTGCGTTCTTGGATAAAGGAAAACACTTAAGGTCTAGGAGTAGCGAATGATAACCCTAGTAGGAGATGTACCTGAGATTACGTGGTTTGTTGCGTTGTCCGATGGGCTTAGAAAAGGCGTCGGAGATTTCATTTCGAACGATAACCTCGAATCAATTACAAGTTTGTCGATTTGAAAATGAATGGAGAAATGATCCGATGGACAAAAAGACACCAAACCTTTTAAGATGATGGGCATGGATTATTTAAGTAGAAGCAATGGTGTTAGAAGGAAGCATCGTAGCGGGGAACAGGTTCTGTAATTGGAAGGAACGCAATGGTCATCTAGAGCATTCCCCCAAACAACAAAATCAGCAACGATTTCAACGAAGGGAGTTGGGGAACATACTATTGTTAATCTTAGCATTTTTATGGTTTATTTGGTTTTTGATTGTTATTCTGTATTATATATGGACATCCTTATTCTGGTCGATGATATTTCGTGCACAAAAACTTGAAAATGAGGGAAAACGTACACTCTCAGGGTTTGTGGCGTTGGTCTCCATAGCCTTGAACATATCTATCTTGAAATTGATTTGCTACTTTACGGATACTCCGAGTTTGTTCCAATACTCTAAAATTACCTCAACTTGTTTTACGGTTGCATTTATTTATATCGTCGTATTAGGAATTGCAACCATTCCTTTTATCAAAAAAGACGGAGCCTATTTGCTGAAGCTAGCCCTATTCGGAAATAAGAAAAAGAAATGGTGAAAAACTATCCAATCGTTTTACCGAAAGGACCATTTTAGAATTATATGTTCAATCCCGAGCAAGCGATAGAGATTTAATCATTTATCAGTAAAAATGAAAAGAGATAGGCAGTGAAGCAGGATTAGGCGACGCATCCGCACCGACTAACCGTATCGCGGCCACCCCTGCCGGGGCAGTCGTGAGATCCAATACATGTGCACTCCATTCACTTTTTCTTTTTTTTGAAGAAATCAAATTTGATCACAAAATCAAAGAGCGAAGTGATTACAACAGCTCCAAGTGGAATCATTGCGTAAGCCCAAGGCGGATTATTTGGAGCTTCACCAGGAGGTGCATCAATTAAAATCTCAAAAAGAACAACACAGTAAATTATGGCCAATAGAATACCTGTTACGTTCCTATCTTTTTTACGCATAGCTATTTTTCACCACCCTTAACATGAACAACCCTTGAAATTAAATCCTCTTATGACAGTTCATAATCATTATATTGTTTTAATTGTATTTAAACCATTTTCAATGCGAATAACTTAAATGGCGATTAGAGGCTCTATTCATATCTAAAAAGAAGATTATATATGGCAGCCTATTGTCATATTATTCTTTTTATTAATAGGTTATCGGATTGCTTTTTTATTTATGGAATGGGAATACGGCTATGTGGACGAATACATGATGGTACCCTTATCCTCTGGAGGGATTTGGGAAGACCTGTTGACGCGTCAACAAACGTTCAAGTAGAGGAACTGAAAATATAAAATATTTTACGGATCAGTGAAGCCTCGACTCCAATCATGCAGTCGGGGCTTTGTCATGTACAAAATTGCATAAGGGTAAACAGCGGAGAAGTGATGTAAAGAGTTGAGGGTTGTTGGAATAAAGGGAGGTCGGTGATAATGAAAGCGTAACCAAACGCAGGTGAATTTAATAGAACGGGGGATGCACATGCAAAAAATGATTTCAGTATGGCGAAGGGCGATATCCGGACTGTTAATGGCTTCGCTCCTGCTTTCGGCCTGCGGAGGCAGCGGGTCCGGCAGCGGCAGTTCAAACGAAACGGCCAAGAACGATCCGAGCACCGTAGCAAATGATGGCCCTTTCGGCAAATATGATCCGGCAATCGAGGTATCGTTCGTAAGGGATCTTAGCGACGTCGTGGAAAATAACGTGCTGGGCGTGCTTAAAGACGAAACGATTGACAACAATCGATGGACGCAATTGTATGAGCAGGAGCTTGGCATCAAAGTCAAGTACAAATGGGTGGTCAAAGGAAGTCCAACCTCCGACCAATACCTGCAGAAAATTAACGTGACGCTGGCTTCGGGCGACCTTCCGGACGTGATTCCGGTCAACGCCACCCAGCTCAAGCAATTGGCGGATTCGGACCAAATCATGGATATGACGGAACTTTACGAAACGTACGCTTCCCCGATGACGAAGGAAGTGCTGCTGCAAGAAGGGACGAGTGCTTTTGACGCCGCTACGTTCGACGGAAAGCTGATGGCGATTCCTCAGTTGGAATCCTCGATCGAGCGGTCGATGTACATCTGGATCCGGACGGACTGGCTGGAGAAGCTGGGACTTAAGCCGCCGAAGACGATGGCTGACGTACTGGCCATATCGAAAGCGTTTACGGAGAACGATCCGGACGGGAATGGTGTGCAGGATACGTACGGACTTGGCGTTACGAAGGATTTATGGGGGGGCGCGATGGGGCTTGAGGGATTTATGGCCGGCTATAGTGCTTACCCTAACATTTGGATCGAGGATGACTCCGGCAAGCTCGCCTTTGGGAGCATCCAACCGGAAGTGAAAAAGGCGCTTCAGGTTTTGCAAGAGATGTCCAAAAACGGACAGATCGACCAAGAATTCGGTATCAAAGACGGAGGCAAGGTTTCGGAGCAAATCTCGGCCGGCAAGATCGGTATGGAGTACGGCGAGCAGTGGAATTCCATCTGGCCGCTTCAGCTGAACCGCGATAACGATCCGAATGCGCAGTGGCAAGCGTTCCCGATCGTATCCGAATCGGGGGAAGCACCGAAGGTGCCGCTCAAATTCAGCACCACCCGATTCTTCGCCGTCAAGAAGGATGCGGCCCATCCGGAAGCCGTCATCAAAATGTTCAATCTGCATCTTGAGAAAAACTGGGGGGAAACCGCCGAATTCGATAAATACTTTGCGCCGCCGGAAGCCGAAAGCGTATGGCAGCTGTCTCCGGTCACGCCGTATCCGGTCATGAAGAACGTGGATGCGTTCCGGGAAATCGATGCGGCGCGCAATGCCGGCGACTTCTCGAAGTTAACCGGAGAGGCCAAGACAATCCAGGAAAAACTGGAAGCTTACGAATCGGGCTCATCCGAAGGCTTTGCGCTATGGGGCTGGGAACGGATTTACGGGGAACAGGGCTCCATGGGCATCGCCGACCAATACGATAAAAACGACCAATTCCTGCAGGAAAAATTCGTAGGAGCTCCGACGCCGACAATGGTGGAGCGCAAGACGACGCTCGAAAAAATGCAAAACGAGGTTTTCGTCAAGATTATTTTAGGCGAATCCATCGACACCTTCGACCGGTTCGTAGAGGATTGGAAAAAGCTCGGCGGGGATCAAATCACGCAAGAAGTCAACGAGTGGTACGAACAGGCGAAGCGATAATCCGGGCCGGAGGGAGCACCTTGTCGTTACTCCCTCCGAACCTGTTACCTACGAATTGGAGGTTCACGAATGAAAGCGAAATGGCGAAGAGAGCTGCCGCTCCATGTGATGATATTGCCGGGACTGATTCTGATCGTTTTATTTTCGTACATTCCGATGGCCGGCATCACGATCGCGTTTCAGAGGTTTATCCCTGCCAAAGGCCTCTTCGGCGATCAGCAATGGGTCGGCTGGGACAATTTCGAGTATGTCATGAGCCTGCCGAATTTTACGCAGGTTTTGTGGAATACGCTGTTTATTTCGAGTTTTAAGCTTATTCTGGGGCTCATCGTTCCGATCGTGTTCGCCGTCCTGTTGAACGAACTCAAAAACAATGTGATCAAGCGATCGGTCCAAACGGCCATTTACTTGCCTTATTTTCTGTCCTGGGTCGTGCTTGGCGGTATCCTGATTGATATCCTTTCCCCGTCCGGAGGCATCGTCAACGGATTTCTTGGCCTGCTTGGCATTCCCAAAATCTTTTTCCTGGGCGATAACGAATGGTTTCCGTTCACGCTCATCGCCTCCGACGTATGGAAAAACTTCGGGTACGGCACGATTGTTTACTTGGCTGCGATTACCGGAATTGATCCGGGGTTATACGAAGCGGCAACGATCGACGGTGCTAACCGTTGGCGTAAAATATGGCATATTACGATTCCGGGCATGCGCATGGTGATTGTCCTGTTATCGGTGTTAAGCCTGGGACAGCTGCTGAATGCCGGCTTCGATCAGGTGTTTAATTTATACAGCCCGCAAGTATACGAAAGCGGCGACATTCTGGATACGTTTGTCTATCGGATCGGTTTGCTTGACGCCCAGTACGGGGTGGCGACGGCGGTCGGATTTTTCAAATCGGTCATTTCGCTCACTTTGATCTCGGGCTCTTACTTTCTGGCCTATCGGTTTGCGAAATACCGGATTTTTTAAGGAGGGGAAACGATGCAGCAACGATTGGTGCCAACTTCGGCTGGAAGGGGCCGTATCCGGCAAAAAAGACGGTTTGAGTGGTTTTCCCTGATCAATGCCATATTCCTGATTTTGATCTCGCTAATTTGCGTTCTTCCTTTGATTCACATCATTGCGGTTTCCTTTAGCTCCAGCGCGGCGGCCTCGGCGGGATATGTGAAGCTGTGGCCTGTCGACGTGACGCTGGCTTCCTACTTGTATACGGCAAGCCGCCACGAGTTTTGGGATTCGATGCTGGTATCGCTCACGAGGATCGGTTTGGGGACTCCGCTTAATTTGCTGCTGACCGTGTTGATTGCCTACCCGTTATCGAAAGAGACACGTTCTTTTCGGCTTCGGAGCGCGTACGCTTGGATCTTTTTCATCACGATGCTGTTTAATGGCGGCCTGATTCCTTGGTATTCAACGATAAAAGAATACGGCATGCTGGATACGATATGGGCATTGATTTTGCCGAGCGCGGTTCCCGTGTTCAGCGTCGTTCTGCTGCTTAATTTTTTCAGGGAAATTCCGAAGGAGCTTGAAGAAGCGGCGCTCATCGACGGAGCAAGCCACTGGCGGACGATGTGGTCGATATTTGTCCCAATATCCAAGCCTGCGCTTGCCACGCTTGCTTTGTTTTCCATGGTTGAGCACTGGAACAGCTGGTTCGACGGACTGCTGTTGATGGGAGACCCGTCCAATTATCCGCTGCAAAGCTATATTCAAACGATCGTAATCCAGCAAAACCTGTCGAATATGTCGAGGGACGATATGCTGAATTTGGCGCTGATTTCGGATCGGACATTGAAATCGTCGCAGATCTTTCTCGGCTCTCTTCCGATTATTTTGGCATACCCGTTCTTGCAGAAATATTTCGTAAAGGGTATCGTTCTCGGAAGCGTGAAGGGCTAAGGCTAAGGACACGGCGCAAGTCGATGTTGCCCGACATAAGTCTGGCTGCCCTGACGAAATGTAGGCTATAATCGAATAAAAAATGCTGGGGGCAATGCCATTGATGTTCCGACGGGACTTTTCGCTGCGCAATACGATATTTCTCCGGTTGATCGTGACGTTTCTGCTCATTATGGTGCCGATTCTGTTATTTGCCGTGTATCTTTACCATTGGAACGTGCAAACGGCCAGCTCCGACATTACCAAGACGGCAGCGGCGCAATCCGAATTCTACCTGACCGATCTGGAAAACGAAATCGAACGCATGAAAATGCTGCAGTACAGCCTGCTGGAGGATGATAACCTGAATGAACTGGTCCTGACCTGGGAGACGATGGCGACGATCGCCCGTACGGAGAACATGAATTCGTTGATCAAGCGGCTGTATACCGTTCAGAACAGCAGCATGTATATCAAGGATGTCAGTGTTCATATCGCGGCGATCGGCCGCACGATTTCAGCCGGAGAAGGGGTGCGTGAATTTAGGCCCGAACGCTTCCGGGAAATCCGTTCCGTCTTTGGCAGCGGCTCTCAGCTCATTGAATGGAACGGAGGCTTGTTCCTTGGCGCCATGAAACAGCGGGGAATCAAAGGGGCAGAGCCGCTGTTCACGGTCGAGATCGAACTGGACGATCAGCGACTGCAGGAAGCGCTCGCCCAATTCAATACGTACCCCGGCAGCGGAACGCTGCTCCTGTCAGACAGCGCCAAGGTTGCCGTCTCGAACGGGACAGGGGAGCTGGCTAACGATAGCTTCCCCCTTTTCCTGCGGGAAATCCCGGCGCTTCTGGAGGACAATCCTTCGCGGCTGACGGTAAATGGGAACCGGTACTATGCCGTGCAGGCGCACTCGCCGGAGCTAGCGCTGTCGATCTATCGTTTCATTCCCGAGAAGGTCGTACAGAAGCCGCTGAGCAAGTTCTACAAATGGGCTTGGGGATTTGCCGCAGCCGCGCTGGGGATATTTGGCGTTTTTGCGCTGTCTACTTATAAGTTCATCCACAAACCTATGCTGGCTTTAGTTAAAGGCTTCAGAAGGATCGAGCACGGGGATCTGAGCATCCATATCGCCCATGAATCCAAAGACGAGTTCAGGTACTTATACGGCAGGTTTAACCAGATGGTGGACAATCTGCGCTCTTTGATCGATCAAGTCTACAAGCAGAAAATCATGACGCAGCGGGCGGAGCTGAAGCAGCTGCAATCGCAAATCAACCCGCACTTTTTATATAACAGCTTTTTTATCCTGAATACGATGGCCAAGACGGGAGATACGGAACGGATCGAACAGTTTACGACGCTGCTCGGGGAGTATTTCGAATTCGTGACGAGGAATGCATCGGATTTGGTTGCATTGGAGCAGGAAGTTCATCATGCGAGAATGTATGCAGAAATTCAGGAGTTACGGTTTTCGAGAAGGATTCAGGTACGCTTCGATCCGCTGCCGGATGAGCTGCGGCCGCTTCCCGTGCCGCGGTTGATCGTTCAACCGATCATTGAAAACGCATTCAAGCACAGCCTAGAAAAAAAGACGAAGAATGGTTTGATTGTGGTGCGATTCGAAGGGGCGGACGGCCAGGCTCGCGTCATCGTGGAGGATAACGGAGACCGGTTGACGGACGAGGCGCTGGAGCAGATCCGGAAGTCCTTGTATGAGGAACAGGACCAGGCCGAAACGACAGGGATGGTGAACATTCATCGCCGGATCCGCATCACATTCGGGGAGGATGCCGGATTACGGACAGAACGTAGCGAGCTTGGGGGGCTTGCCGTAACCATACATCTTGGCGATGGAGGTGAACCGTCAAGTGTATAGAATGTTGATCGTTGACGACGAAGAAATTATCACCGATGGGCTGGCGGATATTTTCGGAAAATTGAACCTTGACCTGGACATCTACAAAGCCTATTCGGGGCAAGAGGCGCTGGAACTGTTGAACCGGACGCGGGTCGATGTCGTACTATCCGATATCTGCAT
The DNA here is from genome assembly GCF_001860525.1 of Paenibacillus sp. LC231. Lineage (NCBI taxonomy): Bacteria > Bacillati > Bacillota > Bacilli > Caryophanales > Paenibacillaceae > Paenibacillus > Paenibacillus sp. LC231. The sequence goes on from NZ_JFOM01000009.1 coordinate 224,124, forward strand.
GCCAGGCATGGACGGCCTGGAGCTGATGGAAACGATACGTCTCAATTGGCCGCAGTGCAAAATCGTGTTCCTGACAGGGCATAACGACTTCAATTATGTCTATCAAGCGATTCAAGCGCCGGACGTGCAATACGTGCTCAAAAACGAAGGCTACCCGAAATTGATCGCGGCCGTCGAGCGAGCGCTCAAGGAACTGGAAGAGACGCTGCGGGCGAATGATCTGATCCGGCGGTCGAAAGAGCAGCTGGATACGCTGGAGACGCTTGCCCACGGGGACTATTTTCGAAATTTGTTATTCCACGACGTGCTCTTCGAACGGGAATTGGAGGAAGACTTCAGGCGCCTGCAAATTCCGCTGGATGCGTCCATGCCGATTCTGATCGGGCTGGGCAGCGTAACGTCTGGCGGGTCCGCGGGAAGATCCCCCACGTATGTCGACCGTCGGGAGACGGCGCTTGCGGTTAAGTTTCTGGCAGAGGCTTTCCTGGCAGAGCGGACGAGCAGCATCGGTTTCATCGATCGATACGGGGATCTGATCTGGCTCATCCAGCCCAAGCGGTGGAGCGGATCGGAATGGACGGACGCTTTCGCACAGACGGTCATGTTTCTGGAGGGAACGTTCGAGCTGGTTCAGCAATCCTGCCTGGAATCGCTTGACGCGTCGGTTGCCGTGACACTATGCGGTGAGGCATTCGCCTGGGAAGGACTGCCTGCCATGTACGATAAAATGAGACGGTACCAGCATGATCGGACCGGTGACGGAACGCGGATGGTTCAGAAGGTGTTTCCAAGCGAGGAATCCGCGCCGTCCGCTATGATCCTTAACAGATCCTTGCGCGATAAGTTCGAGGCGCTGGCCGTCCATTTGGAAGCCGGCAGAAGAGAGGAGTTCATGGGGCTGTTCGATGACTTGACCGAACCGGCAGCTTACGAACTCGAGCGGGGAGATCCCAATATGACGGAGCTTTGCTATACGGTTGCGCTTGTGCTTCTGTCTTACATCAATCGGTGGGTAATCCGTGAGATCGGTTCGTTCGGCCTGATGAAGCTGGAAGACTATCGTTCGTGGAGGGAAGCCTTCGGTTATTTGAAAGGCGTTGCTGACGTTTTGTTTTCCCTCCGGAAAAGCGGAGAACAGAAGAGGGCTGCCGGCGTCATTGAAAAAATTTGTTCATTCATTGAACAAAACCTCAGCGAGGATCTGTCCCTTGTCAGGCTGGCGGATGAATTTCATTTCAATCCATCTTACTTATCAAGGCTGTTTAAGCAGGAAAGGGGCGTCAATTTATCGGATTATATGGACGAACTCAGGATCCGCAAAGCGAAGGAGCTTCTGAAGAGGGAAGAACTGAAGATAGCCGAGGTCGGTGGTTTGATCGGATACGAAATGCCGCAATCGTTTACCCGTTTTTTTAAAAAATGGACCGGCCTGACGCCGCAGGAATACCGAACCGTCAGGCTAAGCCGCGATGGAGCGCAATAAGTGCAGCGACCAGGCGTATGGCCAGGCAGCAGTCCTTGGATAACCCAAGGACTTATTTTGCATTGGGCAGGCAGATTAGGAGGCGACCATCTTACGATATTCGTTCGCGCTTACGCCGGTATAGGATTTAAATCGCTTATAAAACCAGTCGATTTCGGTATAGCCCACCTCATTCGCAATTTCGTAAATCTTCAGATCCGTTTGCTCCAGCAGCATTTTCGCTCTTTCCATGCGCTGAATGAACAAATATTCGTTAAAGCTCATATTTTCATGGTTTTTGAACTTTTGGCCAAGATAGGAGCGGTTGAAATGGAATTTGCTTGAAATGTCTTTGAGCGTAATATTTTCGTGCAGCTTTTTCCCCACATATTCCTTGACCCTGTGAATGACGTCATCCTCAGTGCGGCGTTGGTTCGCGTTAACAGCAGCTACACTTTTCACCAGTTCTTCAGCCGGCAACGTGCTAGGTACGTAATCGCTTACCTGCAGCTGCAGCGCTTTGCGGATGAAGGCAAATTCCATGGTATCCTCGACAACAATGATGGGCAAACGGCTTATCCTCCGGATCCGGCCGCACAGCTCCAGCCCTTTCTTTGGGCTGCCGTTCATGTTGATAACCGCCAGTGAATAGCCGTTTTCCTCAATCCGATGCAGCGTTACCTCAGAATCATCATCGCAGATTTCCATGTTCATCCCGCATTTGCCCCAATCCTGCAGGCGAAGCGTATCATCGGAGCAGCAGCCCAGATTGATATACAGTAACTTAGACATGATGACTCCCTCCCCATATATTGCGATAAGCGGAATATCCATTAAATTGGTTACGCTTACATTATGTTGTCCGGCGCCCCTTTTCCACAATGTGCTTTTCTTTGCATTGCTAACCGTTCTTTACTTCTTGCAAAGCTTGGGTTGAAAAAGATCGGCGGACAAGCCGTTGCAGGAGACGGCCTTCTAGCGTTTCAGGGGTAGAATATCCCGATTTCCCCAGGTTGTTGCATGGAAATGTAAGCGCTAAACTTTGGATGAATCTGGACCAAACATCAAACGTTGAGGGGGATTAAAGATGCGTGTTCGCAAATTAATGGTTCTGTTATTAGGATTGGTTCTGCTGCTTGCAGCCTGCAGCGGTGGCTCGGGCAACCCAAGCAGCGGCACCCAAGAAACCGTGGAATCGGAGACGAATAGCGGCACTGAAAACGAGACGTCGAAGGAACCTGGCGAGACGGAAAACAACGGTGAGGAGGAAGAGGAAGTTTACAGAACGCCGGAAATGGATTTCGATTTAGGCGGTAAGACGATTAAGGTTGTTTCTTGGTGGGATATGACGATTCCGGAGGATACCCCGGACAATATTCAGCGCAAGAAGAACCTTGAAGACCTGATGAAAAAGCATAATTTTAAAGTGGAGTACGTGGCCATCGACTACGGCGAGTACCAAGAGAAAGTTACCGCTTCCCTGCTCGCTGGTGAGCCGATCGGTGATATCGTTCGCCTTGGCAAAACCTATACGGTGCCTACTTTGGTTAAACAGGATCTGCTCTGGCCGATTGACGAATACACCAAAAATCCCGTTGCCTTTAACCAAAAGGTTACAAACGAATACTACACGTATGAAGGCAGGGGATACGGATTTACCGAAAATCAAGCAAATCTGGTTCAAGGCATCTTTTACAATCGTACACTTATGAACCAGCTTGGCTTAAAGCCGCTTCAAGAGTACGTGAACGAAGATAACTGGAATTGGGATACATTCATACAAGTGGCTAAGGAAGCCAACAAAGATACGAACAACGATGGCAAGCTGGACACTTGGGGGCTAGCAAACTCCTCGCTTATGGATCATGCCTTGTATTCCAACAATACGGGTCTGACCAAAGAAGATAAGCAAAATCTCGATGATCCTGCAACACTGGATGCCCTTAATTTCATATCCCGTATTGCTACCGAGAAAATAGCAAGACCGACCGAGGGCGGCGATTGGACGGAGCCAGGCCAATTTTTCCGTCAAGGCAATACATTGATGTACGCCGGTGCCCTCCATGAGTTGAGCGGCATGCAGACGGATATGCCGGATTACGACATCGGTTTCGTACCTTTTCCGAAAGGGCCGAACGCAACGGAGTACCACTCTGCCGAAGCACTCTTCCAGGCGCTTACCATACCGAAAGCGGTCGAAAATCCGGAACAGCTGCTTTATATCTGGGAGAAAATCAACGACATTGATTCCGTATACGACTATCCGGACCAAGCCTCGTACGAAACGCTATTCTCGAGCGAAGACGACTTGAATAACGCCAAAATGGTGGCGCCAAACATGATGATTCTTGACCACCATACATTCCCGAATTTGAAGTACTACGATTTCGTCGGCGAGCTGAATGAAGGAATATCCGTTTCCACCGTTGTTGAGAAATACAAGTCAACGTTCCAAGCGGCTATCGACGAAGTATATGGTAAGTAACCTTGAACATTAGCCGAAGAACCGATCGTCCCTGCGCAGCGCATTGCTGCGGCAGGGACTGTCATTGGATGGATTAACCGTATGGGAGGGAGAGAAATTGAACACCAGGAAGAAGCGTTTCGGTAGCGCCATACTTGTCATCGTCCTATTTTTTTTGTCTCTATGGGCCTTCTACCCTTCGAAATCGACAAACCAAGGCTTCGTTCAAGCGATCTCCGACTTTGAAGCGGTCATAGAAACGGAGGGGCAGGACGGGTACAGCCAGTATTTAGACGCTCATGCATCGGCGAGCCGCCCGGACCGCATCGTCCGCATCGAAGGCGAGTCCTTTGTATCAACCTCCGGGGAGGGATTCGAGATCGCGGAGAAATTACACGGCTCCGAAGGGAAGTCCGTGATCACGCCAGAGGCAGGCTCCATCTCATGGGACGTGAACGTGGAAGAACCGGGCTTATACCATGTCCGGATTCGATATTATCCGATTGAAGGGAAGAGTTCGGCGATCGAAAGGCAATTCTCTATCAATGACAAGGTGCCCTTCAAGGGAGCGGATATCGTGCTATTCGACAGAGTATGGGGAAACCGGGACGAGGAAATCAGGCAGGATAACCGCGGAAACGATCTGCGGCCAAGGCAGATCGAGCAGCCTTCCTGGCAGCTTGCGCCGCTCTCGGATCGGTACGGCTACTATGATGAGCCGTATTCCTTTTATTTTGACAAGGGCAAGCAGAAGCTTACGCTAACGTCCTTGCGGGAGCCGATGGCGATTGATTATATCGAGCTGTACCAGGATCATGCCTTGAAAACATACGAGGAGCTGGCGAATGAATATGAGTCCGGGGGCTTGGAGCCGACCCGGGATCAGTACATTCTGATTCAGGCGGAGGATGCCAAGCGGAAATCGTCGCCGACCTTGTATCCTACATCCGACAGATCCAGCCCGACCGTTGAGCCGTACGACGTTTCCAAAATCAGAATCAACACCATCGGAGGCGTTAACTGGAAGCTGCCGGGGCAATGGATCGAATGGGAGTTCGAGGTGGAAGAAGACGGTTTGTACCAAATCGCCTTGAAGCAGAAGCAGGACCAGCTCCGGGGCGTATTTGCCACACGAAGCCTTATGATCGACGGGGAGTTTCCCTTTGAGGAAATGAAACGAATCCGCTTTCATTATGACCGCGATTGGCAAATGAATGTGCTGGGCGAAGAAGAACCTTATTTATTCCATTTCACCAAAGGGACGCATCGGATCCGAATGATGGTGTCTCTCGGCGAGATCGCGCCGCTCTTGCAGACGATTGAATCCAGCGTGCTGGAACTGAACGAAATGTACCGCAAAATACTAATGATCACCTCCAATACGCCGGATCCGTTCCGGGATTATCAATTGGAGAAGCGGATTCCGGATATGGTGGAGGTGTTCACTGAGCAGGCCGAAATCATTCAAAGCGTGGCCGATTACCTGGAAGAAGCGACAGGCGAGCGAAGCGACAAGGTGGCCGTTCTGCATTCAATGGTGCACCAGCTGAACGAGCTCGCCGAAAATCCCGAAACCGTCGCCAAGCGCTTGGACACGTATAAGGTGAACGTGGGCGGTCTCGGAACCTGGATGCTGCAGATTAAAGAGCAGCCCATCTCGCTTGATTATCTGATCGTTCATTCGCCGGATCGCAAGCTGCCCAAACCGGACGCGTCGTTTTTCGAGGTCGCGGGCCATGAGTTAGGCGCTTACGCAGCTTCGTATACGGAAGATTATGACACCATCGGGAACGCCGGCGATGAAGAGGATGCCATTACCGTGTGGATAACGACCGGACGCGATCAGGCGCAAGTACTGAAAGCATTGATCGACGACACGTTTACGCCTGAGTCGGGTATTCCGGTGCATCTCCGGCTTGTTCCGGGAAACATCCTTCTGCCAGCCACGCTTGCCGGTGAAGGTCCGGATGTCGCCATGCAAATCGGCGAGGACGTGCCGGTTAACTACGCGATGAGGGGGGCTGCAGCCGATTTAACGAAATTCGATGATTTCGAAGAGGTGGTCACCCGATTCCGCGACAGCGGGCTGGAGCCGTACAAATATAACGGCGGGGTGTACGCCTTGCCTGAGCAGCAGACCTTCCCGATGTTGTTCTATCGCAAGGATATTTTGGAGGAGCTTGGCTTGAAGCCGCCCGCGACCTGGCAAGAAATCTATGACATGATTTCCGTGCTTCAGAAGCACAACATGCAATTTTATTTGCCGCTGGAAGCCACCAACGCAAGCCTGGTCCCGAATGCGACGTTCGCCATGCTGCTGTACCAGAACGGCGGGCAGTTTTACCGCGATAACGATACGAAGAGTGCACTCGACTCGGATATCTCCATGGAGGCATTCAAGAAGTGGACGCAGTTCTATACCAGCTACAAGTTCCCGCTGCAAGCGGATTTCCCGAACCGTTTCCGGACCGGGGAAATGCCGATCGGGATTGCGGATTACACGACGTACAACATGCTGACGGTCATGGCCCCCGAGATTAAGGGGCTGTGGGATTTCACGATTGTGCCGGGGACTGAACGCGAGGACGGCACCGTGAACCACGAGGTTGCCAGCCATACGACCGCCGTCATGCTGCTTCAAAATTCGAAGAGCAAAGCGGCCGCTTGGGAATTTCTGAAGTGGTGGACCGACAAGGAGACGCAAATTGCGTATGGTCGAGAGATGGAAGGCTTGATGGGAGAGGCTGCCCGCTATCCGACGGCCAACATCGAAGCACTGGAGGAGCTGCCATGGCCGGTGAAGGATTATCGGAATTTGGATAACCAATGGCGGTGGGTACGAGGCATTCCGCAGGTGCCCGGAGGATATTTCACAGGCCGGCATTTGGACAATGCTTTCAGGAAAGTGGTAAATGCCAGCGAAAATCCGCGCGAAGCCTTATCCGATTATATTTTGTACATTAACGATGAAATCGAGATCAAGCGGAAGGAGTTCAATTTGCCATATTAACAGGGGAGGTGCGGTAGTCAATGCAAGGAGAACCAGTAATTCAAACCGTAAAGAGCCCCAAAGCGAATGTGCAGAAGAACAGCCGTTGGGTCTCTTTCATAAAAGAGTTGAAGCGCAGCAAGCACTATTATTTGCTGATGAGTCCGTATATGATTATTTTCTTTCTGTTTACGGTCATTCCGGTGGTTTTTTCCTTTGCCCTAAGTTTCTTCTATTTCAACATGCTGGAATTTCCGAGGTTCGTCGGTTGGCAAAATTATTCGAGGCTGTTTCTGAATGATGATATCTTTATGATCGCCTTGAAAAATACGCTGATGTTCGCCGTCATTACCGGTCCCGTCAGTTATATCGCCTGTTTTGTATTCGCATGGATCATTAATGAATTGTCGCCAAAAGTGCGGGCGTTCATGACGTTGGTCTTTTATGCGCCTTCGATATCGGGCAACGTTTACTTCATTTGGCTCATCATCTTCTCCGGTGACAGCTACGGGTATTTAAACGGGTTTCTGATGAAGGCCGGCTTTATCCTGGAACCGATTCAATGGCTCCTGAATGAAAACTATATTCTATGGATCGTGATTATCGTGCAGCTTTGGCTGAGCCTGGGCACCAGCTTTTTGGCGTTTATCGCCGGCCTGCAAACGATCGACAAGTCGCTGATCGAAGCGGGGGCGATGGACGGCATCAAGAATCGCTGGCAGGAGCTCTGGTATATTACGCTGCCGTCCATGAGGCCGCAGCTGATGTTCGGGGCCGTGATGCAGATCACAACCGCATTCGCGGTCGCGGATATCTCCATCGCGCTCGCCGGGTTTCCGAGCGTTAACTATGCGGCGCACACCATTGTCACCCATCTGATGGACTTCGGGACGATCCGCTTCGAACTCGGCTACGCATCGGCCATTGCGACGTTCCTGTTCTTGCTGATGGTCGGGACCAACAAATTAACGCAAAAAATGTTGAGAAGGATAGGTGAGTAACGTTGGCTGCGAAAATGATTCGATATTTCCGGCTGCCGAGAACGCTGAACCGTTCTTTGCCCGTTAGCATTTTGCTGTTTGCGCTGCTCGCCTTGTTCGGAGCCTTCATGGCATTGCCCTTGATTTACGCGGTGAACAACGCATTCAAACCGCTGGACGAATTGTTCATATTCCCTCCGCGGTTCTTCGTGAACAATCCGACGATGGATAATTTCCTGGATTTGATGGTGTTAATGGGGAATTCGTGGGTACCCTTATCGCGTTATTTCGCAAACACGCTGTTGATCACCATCATTGGCACGGCTGGACATATCCTGCTGGCGTCTGCAGCAGCCTATCCGCTGGCCAAATACCGGTTTCCCGGCTCAAGGGCGCTGTTTTCGATTGTGGTGCTCGCCTTGATGTTTTCGCCCCATGTTACGGCGATCCCCAACTATATGGTCATGTCTTGGCTGGGTTGGATCAATACGCATGCCTCCATCATCGTGCCTTCCTTGGCATTTCCGCTTGGGCTGTTTCTGATGAAGCAATTCATGGAGCAGATTCCCGATGCCCTGCTTGAGGCAGCCAAAATCGACGGGGCCAGCGAATATCGGATTTACTGGTCCATTGTGATGCCGAACGTGAAGCCAGCCTGGCTGACGCTAATGATTTTACAATTTCCGGCACTTTGGGGCAGCGATGGGGGCAGCTTCATTTACAGCGAGCATCTGAAGACGTTACATTTCGCGCTCGGACAGATCACGGAAGGCGGAATCGCAAGAGCCGGCGTCGGCGCGGCTGTTGCACTGCTCCTGATGATCGTTCCCATTACGCTCTTTATCATCTCCCAGAGCAGTGTCATGCAGACGATGGCCACTTCAGGGATGAAGGACTAGAAAGGAGGCATGTCAGATTGATGAACAGCTTGCGCAAACTGAAAACGCCTCTCCTCATCATGATCTGCTGCTTATTGGGGGTTGGGGCAGGAGCGGGGAACGTAAGCGCCGAGAGCGCCTCGGACTCCTATATTTATTCTTATTGGGGCGATGCTGCAGCAGCGCCGGCCGCTTATGTGGCGACTGAATTGATAAGCGGCTCGGATCTGGGGACGAGTGCTTTCCAAGAGCCGAGCGATCTTCACGTCACCGCCGACAATCGCGTATACGTGCTGGATTCCGGCAACAATCGGATCGTTGTGCTGGACCATGATCTAAAGCTGGTAACCACCGTGGATTCCTTCACAAGAAAGGGCGAGCCGGATACATTCCTACAACCGCAAGGAATCTTCGTGACCGATGACGGCGAGGTGCTCGTAGCGGACACTGGAAACAAACGGGTCGTTCACTTGGATTCGGATTTTCAACTGATCAAGATCATCGATTCGCCGGAGTCGGAGCTACTGCAGGATTCGTTTAAATTCGAGCCCGTCCGGGTCGTCATGGACCATGCGCAGCGAACTTACGTCATGGCTGCCGGCGTGTTTGACGGTTTCATGGAATTCGATGCCGAAGGGGCGTTTACTACCTTCATCGGCGCGAATCGCGTTTATATCGATCCGATCGAATATTTCTGGAAGCAAATCTCGACCAAGGCGCAGCGCAGTCAGATGGTCATGTTTACGCCTACGGAGTTTACGAATCTGGATATTGACTCGGAAGGGTTCATCTATGCCACGAACGGGGACCAGTGGGGAAATAACATTAAGAAGCTTAATGCGCAAGGCAGCGATATTTTAAGAAGAACGGGGTATTCCGACCCGCAGGGCGACATTCTTTACCTCAGCAGCGAAGGTCCTTCTAAGCTGATCGACATCGATGTTACCGACAGCGAGATATACTCCATTCTCGATGGCAAGCGGGGACGGGTGTTCACTTACAACGGGGACGGACATCTGATGTACGTGTTCGGCGGGCTGGGGAACCAAATGGGTCAATTTCATACGCCGGCCGCCATCGACCGAATCGGCGAGGATTTTCTCGTGCTGGATAAAGCGCTTGGCGAAATTACCGTCTTCCGAACGACCGAATACGGTCGAACGCTGAATGAAGCCGTCAAAAGCTACTATCGTGGCGAGGAAGAGACCGCTTTTGCGTTGTTTAATCGAACGATCGCCATGAATGCCAATCTGGAATTCGCCTATGCGGGGATCGGCAAAGCCTTGCTTCGTCAAGGCGATTATAAGGGTGCCATGATGCATTTCAAACGCAGCTTGGATCAGAAAAACTATTCGAAAGCATTCCTGCTATACCGCAAAGCGGTCATGAGGGAACATTTTCCGTTGATCATGACCATGCTGTTCTTGGCCGGAATCGGGATATTTGCCGCATCCAGGCTTCGGAAAGTGAAGGAACGAAGAAAGGGGGCTTCCGCATGAGCAGGGAATGGATTCGGTTTCCCCTAAATCTCATGGTTCATCCCTTTGAGGGCTATTGGGACCTGAAATACGATCGCAATCGAAAATTCACGTTGATCATCTCGTTTTGCGTATTGTTTCTGGTTGCCGTTACGAACATTTTGGGGAGCCAGTACAGCGGTTTTCTAGTCCATGTGTACAATCCCGAGAGCATGAACAGCGTCATGGAAATCGTATATGTGATCGTGCCGATCTTGTTCTGGTGCGTGGCTAACTGGTCGCTTACGACCTTGATGGACGGCGAGGGCAAATTCGTCGAAATTTTTACGTCGACCTGCTTCGCGCTCCTGCCGCTCGTGATCATACAGTTTCCATGGATCTGGCTCAGCAATCTCGTGTCGCTGCAAGAGACCGCATTCTATTATTTTTCAAACTCCGTTGCGGTTCTCTGGTTCGTTTATCTGCTGTTTGTCGGCAATATGACGGTGCATCAGTTTTCCCCGTCCAAAACGATCGGAATTATGATGCTGACCCTGGTCGCCATGGGGTTTATGGCTTTTATCAGTTTGCTGTTTTTCAGCTTGGTCCAACAGATCGTGGCCTTTATTTCCGTCATCTATCAAGAATTGGTCATGAGAACTTAAGGAGGAGGAAGGATGGGCAATTTCGCTAAATACATGCTGCTTGCTGCCAGTGTGCTGACAGCACTGATTATGGCCGGTTGTACGGATAAAGGACCGGAAAAGGCAGCTGGCGATGAAGGCAACGGGCCCGCCAACAGCTTTACGCCGGGAGCAGTTCTCAAGTCATCGTTCGTCAATCCGAACGTCAAAGGCATGAAAGGCATTGCCGAGAACGATCAGCTCCAGCTGCTAGCGGACGATCAGACGGGGGCGATCGCCGTCGTGCATAAGGCAAGCGGCGAAATTTGGCACAGCAATCCCCCCGGCCATCAGTCGGATCCGCTGGCCGCGGGCGTGAACAAAAGCTTGTTGTCCTCTCAGTTGAAGCTTGACTTTTATAACAGCTTCGGACAGATAAATTCGGTCAATTCGCACGCCGACAGCGCGGCTTACAAGCAAATCGGCATGGAGGAAATCCCAAACGGCGTTCGCGTTAACTACCGGTTCGGCACGGACAAAAAAACGATTGACGACATGCCCAAGATGATCAGCAAGTCCCGCTTTGAACAGAACCTCTTAAGCAAGCTGGACAGCGCCGGCCAGCGAACGCTGAAAATCGCGTACACGGAAGATGCCGAGCAAGGGGTGTATGTCCGGTCCGACGGCGCTCTCAAAGGTCTGCAGCTGGAGCGTGCGCTTAAAGCCTTTGAGGATGCCGGATATACCGAGGACGATTTGCTGGTGGACATCGAGGAGAACCATTTGGATCAGACCAAGCCTGAACCGCGGGTATTTCACGCCTCGATCGAATATACGCTGGACGGCGACAGTCTGATCGCCAAGCTTCCGGTTTCCAGCATCGATTTCCCGGCTGAATATCCGGTGAACACGATCTCGTTCCTGAGCTTCTTCGGTGCAGGGGGGGCGGAGGATAAGGGCTCAATCCTCGTTCCGGACGGATCGGGGGCGCTGATCCATTTTAATAACGGCAAGACGCGGTACCCTTCCTACCAGCAGAGCGTGTACGGAATGGACCGAACGATGAGCGGAATCGAAACGGCGGACAGCAGCCAGGACGTCAGGCTGCCGGTGTTCGGCATCATCCGTGAAGGCGGGGCATTTATCGGCATCATCGAGGAAGGGGCTCCGGCCGCGACGATCAATGCCGACGTCAGCGGCAGGCTGAACAGCTATAACTACGTCTACCCGACGTTCACGGTAATCAACAAAGGCGACTTAAGCCTGGATGCGAACGGCCAGCAACGCTCGCTCCCGAAGTTCCAGGAGAATCCGATGCGAAGCGATTTTTCGGTTCGGTATGCGTTTGTGGGCAAGCAGTCGGCTTCCTATCCGGGACTCGCCGCCTATTACAGGAATTACTTGGAGCAACAGGGAGGGCTCCCGGCAATTGCCGAGAGGAATGAAGAGAATATGCCGTTCTATCTTCAGCTTGTAGGAAGCATTTATAAGAAAAAGCATTTTGCAGGAATTCCGTATCGGGCGCTGGAGCCGCTCACAACGTTCGAACAAGCGCAAAGCATTCTGACAGAGATGGGCAAGCGAGGCATCCATGACATCAAATTGAAATATAGCGGCTGGTTCAACAAAGGGCTGGATCATGAGGTTCCAGGCAGCGTCTCCGTTGATCAACAGGTAGGAGGAGAGAAGGGACTTCGGCGTCTGCTCTCCTATGCGAACGAGAATGGGGTAAAGCTGTATCCGGATGTCGCCATCCTTACCGCGCTGTCCGGTTCCGGGTTCAACGAGGCGAAGGAGGCGTCCAGAACGCTGCGAGGCATCCCCGCAGAGATCTATTCCTTCAATCCGGCGCTGAACCGGCGGGATCGGACCGGTTCGCCGGCCTATGTCATCTCGCCGCGGTTCATAGGTAGCTACACGGAAGCTTTCTTAAAGGATTATGGAAAATACGGCGCTACTGGCGTGTCGCTGAGTGATCTTGCTGCCGAGCTGGACAGCGATTTTCGCAAGCATCGTCAAATTGACCGTACGGAGTCCGAACAGTTGTCTCTGGATGCGCTGAACAAGGTTTCAGATGCCAATCTTCAGGTCATGGCTGACGGAGGAAACGCTTATGCGCTGCCTTTCTTAACCGATATCACCCATGCGCCTATGTCTAGCAGCAGCTTTAAAATCGAAGACGCGGAAATTCCATTCTATCAAATGGTTATCCGCGGGCATATCGATTACACGGGTGAGCCTTACAACCTGTCCGCGTATACCGACGCCAAACCTTATATTTTGAAGTGTTTGGAGTACGGTGCTGGCGTGTATTTTCAATGGTTCTATGAACCTAATCACAAAATAAAGGACACAGAGCATAACGAACTGTTCTCTGCCAATTACGCGTTATGGATCGACGAGGCCGCCCGCATCTATGAGGAAGTCAATGCATTTCTGAAAAAGGTTCGCCATGAGCGGATCGTCGGGCATGACGAATTGGCTGACGGCGTGTTCAAGACGACATACGAGAGCGGCGTTTACGTCATCGTGAATTACAATCGTGCACCGGTGACGATAGACGGCGTAACCATTGAAGCCGAAAGCTATGTGACGGGTGGTGAAGCGCCATGAAATCCATAACCCAGCGATTTGGGCGAAAGCAGCGAAGCTATGGGAGACAGAAGGCATTATGGGGCGTTGCTTATGTGATGCCTTGGCTGCTCGGCTTTATCTTTTTTTTCCTGATCCCTTTGCTGACTTCCCTAATCTACAGTTTTAGCACCGTAACGGCAAATTCCGAAGGAATCGGCATTACGTTTATGGGGATGAAAAATTACGTGACTGCCTTTACGGTTAACACCAGCTTTAACCGAATGCTAACCGAGGCGATCGTGAACATGGCGGTGAACGTGCCCCTAATCGTTATATTCAGTCTCTTTCTGGCCGTCGTCCTGAATCAGAAATTCCTTGGCCGTTCCTTTGCCAGATCGATATTCTTCCTGCCCGTCATTCTTGCTTCCGGGGTCATTCTGACCCTGGAAAGCAGCAGCCTCGTTCAGGCGATCAATGATCAGAACGCCGGTTCCGGCGGGCTGATTAACGCATTGGGAAGCTTTGAACTCGAGCGATTAATGCTTCAGGCCGGCGTAAGCGAGACGATCGTAAACTATTTAACGGGAGCCGTGGATCGTATTTATGAGATCGTAAGCCAATCCGGCGTACAGATCCTTATTTTCCTGGCAGGCATACAGACGATATCCCCCCAGCTGTACGAAGCGTCCAAGATGGAAGGAGCTACGGGTTATGAAGCCTTCTGGAAAATCACGTTTCCGATGGTCAGCCCGCTGATTCTGGTCAACATGATCTATACGATTATCGACTCGTTCTCCCGAAATGAGCTGACAGACTTAATCAAGACCACGGGCTTCGTCCAATTCGATTTCGGCCTTAGCTCAGCGATGGCCTGGATTTACTTCCTGGCCATCTCCATCATCCTGTTGATCAGCACGTACTTTGTATCCAGGAAGGTCTTTTACCATGAATAGAAGAAGGTGAATGCAATGTCGGTTTCTCGGTGGCTATCGCTCGAAAGCTGGAAACGATGGCTCTGGTCTTTCATACGTTTAACATTGATCGCTGGCTTGTCCTTTGTCATTCTGTATCCGATTCTGCAAAAAATCTCGACCGCCATCAAAGACAAGGCCGATCTTTATTCACCGGTCGTCGTATGGATTCCGGAAAATTTCACAATGAGCAATTTCCTTGATGCGATCCGCATCATGGATTATTGGGAAACGCTGTTCAACACGTTTGCGCTGTCGGCAACGACGACGGTCTTGACGGCCGCTTCTTGCGCGCTGGCGGGTTACGGCTTTGCCCGTTTGAAATTCAAGGGCAGCCAGCTTTTATTCGCCTGTGTCGTCCTGACGATTCTGGTGCCTCCAACCACGATTCTCATTCCCATTTACTTGAATCTGAAAGACTTTACGCTGATGGGCCTGATTCCGCTCCTCACCGGCAAGTCCGTCAACCTGTTGAACAGCTATTGGCCGTTCATTCTGACTTCGCTGACCGCCAATTCGCTTAAAGCCGGTTTGTACATTTTTATATTCCGGCAGTTCTTCCGCGGCATTCCGAAGGAAGTGGAGGAGGCGGCTTATATTGACGGCGCGGGCGTCGGAACCACCTTTACCCGGATCATGATGCCGAACGCGATTCCTGCCATCATTACCACGACGTTGTTCTCCTTCGTCTGGCAGTGGAATGACAGCTTCTACACAACGACGTATCTGACTTCAAGCAAAGTCATGTCCACCCAGCTGTCATCGCTGCCGTACAACCTGTCCATTATGCTGGGCGGCGATCCATCGAAGGCGGACCCTTTTTATTTGAGCATGGTGCAGGATACCGGCATTTTGCTGGCGATCCTTCCCTTAATCGTCATCTATTTGTTCGTTCAGCGCTATTTCGTGGAAAGTATCGAGCGTACGGGTATCGTAGGTTAACATTTCAAGCTGAAGACCGCCACCCCGAATCTAGGGGGTGGCGGTTTTGTTGTAAAAAGAAAACCATACGCTATGCGTATGGTTCAGGATAGCTTAAGCGTTGTATAAAAAAAATCCTCCGAAGTGTTAAGATAAATTCGGTTCGCCAACCAAATTTAAAACACGAGGAGGAGATC